>JANMAT010000075.1:0-170773 GCA_031359995.1 Actinomycetes bacterium | reverse complement strand
ACGACGGTGACCGGATCGGTCGTACCGGGGGCGCGGCCCGCGGTGGCCGCTTCCAGGCGGGCGAGAGCGGCCTGCCGCGTGCGTGCGAAGGCGGCCGGATCCATGGGGACGGCGAGGTCGTCGAAGCGGTCAGACATCGCGCCCCCCTTCGAGTCGGGCCCGGAGTTCCCGTCGTCCCCGAGCCAGCAACGAGTAGGTCGCCGCCGTCGTCCGGCCGATCTGCTCGGCGATCTCCGGTACCGCCAGGCCGTCGATGTAGCGCAGCACCAGCACGATGCGTTGGTCGGCCTCGAGCCCGGCCAGGTGCTCGAGCACGTCGGTGCGGTCGGGCTCCCAGGGGTCCACCGGATCGGGGTTCGTCCACGCCACCCGCAGCGACCGAGCGACCCGCCGCTCGCGGCGCCAACCGTCGAGGTAGCGCGAGCGGGCCACGGTCAACAGCCAGGCGACCCGTGCCCGTTCGACATGACCGGACGCCAGTTGATCGACCAGTTCGAACCACGCCTGCTGGGCGATCTCCTCGGCCTGGCGGCTATCGCCGCCGCACAGCCGCAACAGGTACCCGAACACGACCGACGCGTGCGCGTCGTAGAACGCGGCGAACCCGGACGCGCTGGCGACGTCAGCCGGGATCGGCGCTTCGTTCGCGTCCATGGCGTCTCAACGAACGACCACCCACACTTTTGTCGCGACGGATCGAGAAATCTACGAAAGCAGTCGTAGCGCAGTCTGCCAGCCCGCCGGTCGCCTGGGTGACGAACGCCCCCGTCGCCGGCTGCAAGACTGATCATGGGCGCGTGGCGGCTCGGGGGTGTCGAGGTGAGCGACTTCCGTTCGTGGTACGAGGAGTACGGGCAGCTGATCCCTGCGATCGATGAGCGGCGCACGCCCACGTTCACCGAGCATGCGGCCTTCGCCGACGAGAACCGCGAGCGAGCCCGGGCCGCGCTCGACGGTCCGTGCCCTGACATCGGCGCGGTGCGCGTGCTCGCCGAGCACGACCCCGCCGACGCGCCGCGCCCGGTTGGCCGACCGGCCCCTCGCGGCCTGGACCGACGACGGGCTGCTGCACGTGCTGTGGCGCGGTGCGCACCGGTCGCCCTTGCTCGGCGGTGGTCTGCAGGGGCCCTCGTTGTGGCCGGTCGGCGGTTGTACCGACGCGTGGTCGCGAGCTGAGCGAGGGAGCGCCGCGGCTCAGCCGGCTGGGATGGTGGCCTTCATGCCCACGTCGAGGCCGCCCTGCAGATGATTGGTCACCTGCGACACGGGCACGAACACGTAGCCCTTGGCCTGCAACTGCGCACCGATCGTCTGCAGGGCGTGCAGAGCGAACGGGTGGTACACGTGGCAGATGCCGATGCCGGTACCGCTCTTGGACGCGAGCAGCGCCAGGTGCAGCAGCGCGGCGCGCGAGTTCTCGTCGGTGGTGTCGTGGTCGAGGAACTGGTTGTTCACGCGACGATCCATGCCCAGCTCGCCCTCGACGGCGTAGCCGACGCTCTTCTGCGTGGTGACGCTGTCCAGGAAGAACAGACCACGCCGCTGCAACGACGCCACCAGCGGGCGCATGAGCCCGGGCAGGGTCGAGCCGAAGGAGCCCTCGTGGTTGTTCGCCCCTACGGCGTACGGCACGAGTGCGACCGCCGATTGCACGAAGGCGTCGATCGCCTCGGGCCTCTCGGTGCCCACCAGGCGGCTCACCCCGTCGCCGTGGCCCTCGCGGTTCGACAGTGGCAGGTGCAGCAGCACCTCCTTGCCGGCGGCGTGCGACCGTTCCGCCTGCGCAGTGGCGTGGTCGAAGAACGGGATGACAGAGATGGTCACCGGCATCGGCAGCGCGAGGTAGTCGGCCAACGATCCCTCGACGCCGCCGGCGTCGTCCACGACGACGGCGATGCGGGCACCGTTCCCATCGGGCAGGGCGGCGACGTCCTCGTCGAGCACGACCGGCACGGTCGGGCCCGGCGGTGCGGTGGTGGTCGGCATGGCCATCGTCGTGGTCGGCGCCGCGGTCGTGGCGGTCGTCGCCAGGGTCGTCGTGGTAGTCGGTGCCGCCGTGGTGGTCGTCGTGGGCGCCAGCGTCGCGATCGTGCTCGCCGGGACCGTCGTGGTGCTCGGGACCGACAACGGCGTGGCCAGGGCCGTCGTGCCGATGAGACTCGCCGCACCGCTGTTGGCCGAGACCGAGGAGCACGCCGCGCCGGCCAGCACGGCGACCATGAACACCACCACGCCCCGCGGGCGTCCTCCTGTTCGCACGAGGGGAGACTATGCGGCTCAGGCGCCGCCGGGGCCGCGCGACGATGGCGGCCGGGCGGCGACCGACCGCCATCGGGGGCGATCACCGAACGAACGGATCGATCAGTTCATGTACGTGTAGCGCACGATGTTGATCGAGCCGACCGCGGTCTTCACCACCAGGTCGACCGTGCCGGCGACGTGGGCCGGCGTCTTGAACGTGACGGAGGTTCCGTTGGCGTTCACGACCACCGCCGGGGCGGCCACGCCGCCCAGGGTCACCGTGGCACCCGTCAGCGACGTGCCCGTGACGACGATGGTCTGGCCACCGGCCCTCGGGCCGCTCGTCGCGCTGACGGCGGTGACCGCCGGCAGGGCCTGCACCGTGATGACCACACCGGTCGACGACACGTCGCCCGGGAGCGTGATCCGGTACTCGGTCGACACCGTGATGCCCCGGGCGAAGCCGACCGAGCCGTTGGCCGCGGTGACCGACGTGGCCACGTTGGTGAACGTACCGGTCGAGCCCTTGGTCCGCGACTGCAGCACCACGCCGAGACCCGCCAGGTTGGTGCCGTTGGGCAGTCGGGCCCAGCCCGACACCACCACGTTGCCGGGTGCCACGGTGGCGTTCGTCGTCCACCCCGTGTTGATCGGCGTGACCGCCCAGCGATAGACGTAGGACAGGGTGTTGCTGGTGCCGCCGTAGTTCACGACCTTCACGTCCACCGTGCCGACCGCACCGGCGGGCACCACCGCGGTGAGGCTCCTGCCGTCAGCGGCCACCGTCACCTTGGCCGACGGCACGGTGCCGAACAGCACGCTGTGTGCCGTGGTCCCGAACTTGAACAGGTTCGTGCCCGTGACGGTGACGGTGTTGCCACCGCTGTTGGGACCGAACGCCGACGACACCGCGGTGAGGGTCGGCGTGGCGGCGACGTAGGTGTAGTCGAGGGCGTTGCTGGTGCCGCCCGCCGGCGTGGTGACCGCCACGGCGACCTTGCCGGTGGCGGCCATGGGCACCAGCGCGGTGAGGCTCTTGCCGTCAGCGGCCACGGTCACCGCGGGCGACGCGTTGGCGCCGAAGGCGACAGTGGCACCGGTGAGATCGGCGCCCTGCACCGTGACGGTGCCACCGCCCGTCCACGGGCCGCTCGACGCGCTCAGCGTCGTGATCGCCGGTGCGGTACCCATCTGCGGGGCGGTGAACCCGTCGACCGAGTAGGCCTCGCTGGTGTGGGCGGCGAGGAAGCCCCACGAGAGCCAGGCGAAGCCCTGGTTGCCCCAGCCGGCGCCCCACGAGTTCTCGATCTTCACGCCGTAGCTGTCGTAGGCGAGCACGGCCACGGCGTGACGGCCCATGAACGCGCCGGAGATGGCGTCGTAGTGGTCGCTGGCCGCCCGTACGCCGAAGAAGTTGTAGAAGACGTCCATGCCCAGCGCGACCGGCTTGTTCTGCGACAAGGCGGTCTTGATGGCGGTCTGGCCCTGCACCGCCGACTGGCTCTGCGAGTAGTAGAGCGTCGACCAACTCGTGATCTTGTACTTCTGCGCGTTCGCCTTCTCGGCCGGGGTGGGCACTGTGTTCGGGTTGTAGTTGCCCTGCGTGAAGTCGGCCAGCGTGTCGACGCCACCGTTCATCTCGGTCGACAGGTTGCCGTAGAACGTGGTGCCCCACGCTCCGCCGCCCTGGCCGTTGGTCTGCTGCGTGTACAGGAACAGCGGCGCGTACGGATGGCCGAGCTGGCCCTGCTTCTTGGCGTACCAACCGCTGATCGTGTAGCCGACGGTCCACGACGCGCACGACCCGATCTGACCCTGATCACCGGCTGGCACCGCCCACGGCGTCAGGTCGACGCTGGCGGGCAGCGGCGTCGCTGCCGCGGCCACGGCGATCGACGCGGGGCGGGCGGCCGAGGCCACCGCAGCCACCGGCGAGGGCTGCAGGCTGACCGGATAGACAGGGGTCGGCGTGGTCGCCGCGCTGGCCGCGGGTGCACCGACGAGCGCCAGTGCGCCGGTGGCCCCGATCGAGAGCGCGCCGACGGCGCACGCTGCTCGCCGTCGGATGGAGATGGGTGAACGCACGAAGACCTCCGCGGATGGACTCCCCCATCTCTCGGCGGACTCCCGGCTCTGCTCCAGCGCACTTGTCGTTGTCTTGTCGGCGATGACAGGGCCTTGACCGGCGCTTGTCGCGAAACGAACCGATCGTCACGCGGCGCGGTCAGCGGTCAGCGCGACGGCGGCACGAGCACGAGCTTGCCGACGTAGCCCTTGGTGAGGAAGTCGGCCTGGGCGCGGGCGATCTGGCGCAGCGGATAGGTCGCGTGCACGAGCGGGCGGATCTCGCCCCGCTCGATGTAGCCGACCAGATCGTCGAACACCGACGGCTCCTGATACGTGGCGCCGAGGAGCGTGAGGTCGTTCAGGTACAGGGTCCGCAGGTCGAGCTCGACGATCGGTCCGGCGATGGCGCCCGACGTCACGTACCGGCCGCCGCGGCGGAGCACGGTGAGCAGCCCGCCCCACCGCGGGCCGGCGACGACATCGACCACCACGTCCACCGCGCCGGCACCGATCCGGACCATGAGGTCGTCGTCGCGGCCGACGACCTCGTCGGCGCCGATCGCCCGGATGGTGTCGGCCTTGGTCGCGGCGGCCACGGCCACCACGACGGCGCCCCGACGCTTGGCCAGTTGCACCGCGGCGGAGCCGACACCGCCGGACGCGCCGGTGATCAGGACGCGCTCGTCGCGCTGCACGCCGGCGCGGCCGAGCATGTTCTCGGCCGTCGAGTACGCGCAGGGGATGGATGCCAGCTCCACGTCGGTCCAGTCGCACGACACGACGCGCGTCTCGCTCGAGCGGGCCACCAGGTACTGGGCGAAAGAGCCGTCCATCTCCGAACCCAGGGTCACCGTGGTGAAGGGTGCGCCGGCGGGGTCCTGCTGCATGGTCACCACGATCACGCGCTCGCCAAGTCGGTGTGCGTCCACGCCCGAGCCGACACCGACGATGCGACCACACGCATCGGCGCCTTGGATTCGGGGGAAGACGAACGGCGTACCGGCCCACCCGTCTTCGGCGGCGACGTCGTCGGTCACGCCTGCGGCGGTGGGTGTGGTGACGGTCTTGGCGTACCAGCCGATGCGGGTGTTGATGTCGGTGTTGTTCACACCGGCCGCCGCCACCTCGATGAGCACCTCGCCCGGTCCGAGGCGCGGCGTGCGGAGATCGTCCCGGTACACCAGCATCTCCGGCCCCCCGAACCCGGTCAGCACCACACCGGTCATCGTGTCCGGGATCGGTGGTGTCACGACGAGCCCACCGGCACCATGCGCGTGGTGCGCACCGCGCATACCGTGCTGGCGCCCACCGGGCCACGCTGGTCGTGCAGCGTGCACACCGCCAGCGACGCGCCGTCGGCGGCCACGCGGTGCGACGTCTCGGCGCCGATCCACTCGCCCTCGGGCAGGCGGCCGAGGTGCAGGGTCAGGTCGGCGTTGATGTAGTCGAGGCCGGCCGCGCCGAAGTTGGCCAGCGGGCTGGCGATGTCGGCCACGAGCGCGGCCCGCACGAAGGGCGTGACCGCGACACCGGCCACCAGCGCCCGCTGATCGCGGACCCACACCTGCCGGGTGCCCGACGAACCGAAGCCCCGGTCGGGCGGGGCGAGCACGTCGAAGGACGCGTCGGGGTCGAGACCGTCGAGCAGGGTGTCGACCGCCGGCGCATCCCATGGCGGCGATACGGCCACGACGTCGTCGGTCGGTTCCTCGCCGGTGCGCAGGAACAGCGCGCTGGCCTTGGCCACGTCGCGCCCGTCCATGCGCACCACGGCCTCCACGACCCGCACGCGGCCGCCGGAGCGCACCGTGGTGGTGGCGACCTCGGCCGGTTCCATCGGCGGGTTGCGGAACATGTCGACGGTGAGGCGCGTGGGCACGAAGCCATCCATGCCGTGGTCGCGCTCGATGGCCCAGGCCGCCAGGCCGGCGAGCAAGCGGCCGTGGAGCATGTCGGTGGCCCACGGGCCCACGGCCTTCGGGCCGGGCACCAGCCCGCGCTCGGTGGGCACGAAGAACGGTTCGACGGTCACGCGGGCGATCCTACGGACCGGCCCGGTCGCGGGCCGGTCCCGGCGTGCCCGCGGTCAGTGGATGGTGACGGTGCCGGCGTTGCCGTCGACGGTGACGGTGGCGCCGTCGGGGATCGTGTCGGTGGCGTCGGCGACCGACGCCACGCAGGGGATGCCGAGCTCGCGCGACACGATCATGGCGTGGCTGCCCATGGCGCCCACGTTCACCACCACGGCCGCGGCGGGCACGAACAGCGGCACCCACGACGGATCGGTCTGCGGCGCGATGAGCACGTCACCCGGTTCGAGGCCGGCCGGATCAGCGGCGTCCAGGATCACCCGGGCCCGGCCCGTGGCCACGCCGCCCGAACCGGCCGAGCCACGCAGCACCGTGCCGGAGACGGCCTTGTCGACGCGCTTGTCGCTACGCCGCGTCATCTCCGCCAACGCGGGCACGCGGCCGTTCACGACGAACACCGGCTCGTAGTCGAACAGCGTGCGGTACTGCGCCCACCGGTCGGCGATGACGGACCGGAACTGGTCGGGTGCGAAGCGGATCTGGTCGAGCTCGGCGTCGGTCAGCATGAAGATGTGCTCGACCTCGTCGATCACCCCCTGTTCGACGAAGCGGCGGCCGTACTCACGCAGGGCCATCCGCATCTCGTTGATGACCCGCACCACGTTGGTCTTGGCCCGTTCCCGCCCGGCCAGGAACAGCTGGGCCGACTGCAGCGCCGCCTCGAACATGCCGGCGGTCTCGGCGTCGCCGGCGATCTTCGCCCGGATCTCGGCCAGCAGGCGATCACGCTCGGCCACCGATGCGGCGTTGCGGGCGAAGGGCGACTGCGAGTCGTCGGACTGGCGCATCAGGTCGATCGCCGCGAGGGCGATGCGGGGCCGGACCTCCCACGAGGCCGAACGCAGGTCGTACTCGTTCTGGGCCCGTGAACCGTGGTCGAACAGGAACTGCTCGAAGCGGGCCAGGAAGTCGGCCGCCGCCGGATCGGCGGAAGCCCGCAGTTCGTCGACCACGTGATCGGGGCCGGCGGCGAACGCCGCGGTGACGACGGGCGACTGGCGAGCGAGCCGGCCGAGCTCCCACATGGCGTGGGCGGGTGCGGCCGAGTCGACCGCGATGCCGGCGAGCAACCGGATCGACCACGTGGGGTCGCCCAGGCCCTCGCAGATGGCGCCCAGGGCGCCGGGGCCGAGGGCGGACAGCGAGGAGACCCGCATGGCGTTCTCGAACGTCTGCTGCACGTAGGGCACCATCGATCGGGCCCGGGCGACGAGGGCGGCGTCGGTGAGGGCGGCGAGGTTCGGGCGCTGCTCGCGCAGGCCCCGGGTCAGCTCCTTGTCGGCGTCGAGCTCGGGCAGCGCGTCGGTCGACATGGCCCAGCCCATGGAGGCACCGAGGCGGGCCTCGTGGACGGCCGAGTCATGCCACGACTGGTGCTCGTAGGGCGGCACCTCGGCGCGCTCGTCGAAGAACGCCTTGTCGATCATCTCGGGCGAGGCGCCCGGCATGCGGGCACCGAGGACCCTGGTCATCGTCAGCGGGTTGTACGGGTACCCGCCGAAGATCTTGAACAGGTCGGGGAGCTCGGGGTCGACGAACTCGTCGTAGTCGAGAGCGCCGATGGCGATGTAGCCGTCGCGCAGTCCCCGGCACATGCCCTGGCGCAGCACGAGGCTCTGGGCCAGCGGACTGAATGGCTCCGGGAACACGTCGGCCGCGTTCCCCCGCGTCCAGGTCGGGAAGCGCTCCTCGAGCGTCGAGTCTCCGAACCAGGTGCGGTCGTTGCTCACGGGCGTTCTCCGTCGATCAGTAGCAGGGGCCGGAGCGGCGGCGTCACTGTAGCGATCGGGCCGACAGTGTCTGCGCCCACGCCACGACGTCGGCGCTGCTGCGCGGCGCGCCTGGCTACCGGCTCATCGCCGGTGTCGGTCTCCCTCCCTGGCCGGACCCAACCGCCCAGTTGGTCCGTTCGTTCGAGTGCCCCGACCATGGCGCGCTACCGGCCTCGGTTTTCGTACCGGTCACGCGGCGGCGCGTGCTCGACACACGCGCCAGCAGCCAGACCGAGGCGAGCGGCCCCGGGTAACGCCCACGTGCTCCCGGCCGGATCGTCCGAGACGGGCGCGTGGTCGAGCCTCAACAGCGACGGTCCTGACCGCATCGTCGCTGACACCGCGGTCGTGCCTCTGGGCCCTGGCGGTGACCTCGACGTGTTCACCCAGACGTCCGCCCACCTCGTCATGGACCTGGCCGGTGTGTTCGTCGCCGCGCCCCCGACCCGACCGACGCGCGGCACGGAAACGAGTTCCGACGCGACCGGGGTGACGCCGGCCCGCTCGAACTCGTGGGGCTCGCAGGCGTAGCCGCGAGCGAGCTTGTGGGGCGGCACCTCCTCGGAGCCCGTGTAGAGGGCGATGGCGTCGACCGCGGCGGCCAGGGCAGGCGACGGGAGGTTGAGCACGCACTCACCGGTGCGCTCGACGTTCATGGGGGTCTGCGACCGGGCCCCGAAGCCGAGGACGCACGACGTGCCCAGCCACCATTGCCGACGACATCGGCGCCAGGTTGGCGGTGTCATCGGGGTTCCGCGTGCTCACGAGCAGGACAAGGGTCCCGAAGTACAGGACCTCGGGTTCGACGACCTTGTACGCCAGGGCGCTCCTCCGGAGTTCAGGCCCCGCCGACCGGGCCTCGCCGGATAGACGATCGAGCCGCCCGATCCGTGAGCCCCGGCGGGAACCTCCACGTGGGGCGGGTCGTCATCGCCGGGCCTCGGCTCAGTCGGCGGCGACGGCACCGTCTTCGCGGCGTCGGCGTCGGCGCCGGCGACCACGGTCCGAGCGCCTCGAACGGCGGCTGCTACCTTCAGACGCAAGCTGTCGCAACGTCGTACACCCGGCGTCGCTGCCCACCGACCGTCGCTGTCGGCCTGCACTCGAAGGATGGATCGGTTCATGGACCGCATCGAACTGAACAGCTGGCGCACGATGACCGTGATCGGTGCACTCGACTTCGAGCAGCTCGCACCCCAGCCGATCGAGGTCGACGCCGCGCTCTTCGTCGACCTCGAGGAAGCGGGCGAGACCGACGACCTGAACGCCACCGTGCACTACGGCGAGGTGCTCGATGCGTTCGCCAAGGTGGCCGGTGACTCCCACGTCCTGCTCGAACGGTTCGCCCACCGGCTGTGCGAGGTCGCGCTGGGTTTCCCCCTCGTACGGGAGGTCGAGCTGACGGTGCGCAAGCCGCGCCCGCCGGTTCCCCACGATGTCGCCCACACCGCCGTGTACGTGCGCCGTCGGCGGATGGTCAGCCATGACGCCGGCACCCACGAGGCGATCCTGGCCCTCGGATCGAACCTGGGCGATCGAGAGGCGAACCTGGCGCTGGCCGTGCGCGAGCTGGCGCCGGTTCGCCGGTCGCAGGTGTGGGAGACCGATCCGGTGGGAGGACCAGAGCACCAGGGGCCCTACCTCAACATGGTCGTCGCCGTGCGCACCGACCTCGACCCGTACGCGCTGCTGCGGCGCGTCCAGCGCGTCGAGCGGTTGGCCGGCCGAGTACGCGAGGTGCGATGGGGACCCCGCACGCTCGATGTCGACATCCTGTTCTACGACGATGTCACGCTGTCGAGCACCGAGCTGACCGTGCCCCACCCTTCCTACGCCGACCGTCGGTTCGTGCTCGCTCCGCTCGCCGAGGTCGCGCCCGAACGCTGCCCAGGCGGATGGGATGCCACGTTGCCGGCGGGCGGGGTGTGGCCGGTCGGGCCGCTGGCCTGACGATGGGTGCCTGTCGATGGGCGGACCGAGCGGGCCCCTCAGGTGAAACCGAGCGAACGGGCAGTGGCGACGACCTTGGCCGGGTAGTGACAGCGGCCGTAGTCGACGCGCTGACCGATCACGATCTCGAGGAGCTCGTCGTGTTGGGCGGTCTCCTTCCAGGGCAGCGCGATGTAGATCGGCAGGCCGAAACGGCGCAGCCTGTCGAGGTTGGAGTACACGTGCTTCTGGAACACGTAGCGCTGCTCCCACGGCCACGCCGGCGGCGCGAACCCGGTGCCGGGGTCGAGGACCATCCGGGAACGGAGCCCGAAGCGATCGGCGACGACCAGACGCGCCTCGAACCACTCGATCATCACGTCCACCGGGTCGGCGCCACCTTCGTGGTGGCGCAGCTGGCGGGGGTCGGGGCCGTTCAGGAACGGCAACACCACCGACAAGGCCATCTCGGCCGCCACGGGCCACATCTCGTCGAGCTGCATCCCGTCGGCCGCGTTCAGAACGGTGGCCCCGTTGCTCAGCGCCCGGCGAGCCACCTCGGGCCGCCACGTGTCGACCGACACGGGCACCCCGAGCCCACCGAGCGCTGGCACGATGTCTTGCAGGCGGCCCCACTCCACCGTCCAATCGACCACCTCGGCCGCATCGGTGGAGCCCTGCCCACCCAGATCGATCCCGCGGCACCCGGCCGCCAGCAACGCCCGGGCGCGGGCCATGGCGGCGTCGGGTGTGGTGGCGATGGAGTCGGCGTTCAGGGAGTCGGGCGACGCGTTCACCACGCCATACAGGAACGTCTCGAAGGTTGGCACAGGCGGGGAACCTACCGGCCGGCCGAGCAGGGGGACGGGTCGTGAGCGGGGTGCGCACGTTCCATCCCGATCCCACCTGGACCGCCGAACGAGCACTGTGCGACAAGGGCAGCCAGCGCATCGCCGTGTGCATCCCGTGCCGTAACGAGGAGACGACCATCGGCGCGCTGGTGACGCAGATCCGCACGGCGCTCGTCGATGCCGTGCCCCTCGTGGACGAGCTCGTGGTCCTGGACGACAGCTCCAGCGACGCCACCGCCGCGGTCGCGGCTGTCGCGGGAGCGCGCGTGCTCCCCGTCGACGCGGTCACTGCGTGCGTGGGCGAACGACCCGGCCGGGGCAAGGGCAACGTGCTGTGGGCCAGCGTCGTGGCCACCGAAGCCGACATCATCGTGTGGTGCGACGCCGACCTGACCTCGTTCTCGCCGGACTGGATCGTCCGGCTCGTGCTGCCGCTGCTCCTCGAACCCGACGTGGCGATCGTCAAAGCCGACTACGCCCGCCCCACCGACGCCGGCGGCGGCGGACGCACCACGGAACTGATGGCCCGGCCCTTGCTGTCGTTGTACTTCCCCGACCTCGCCGCGCTGGCCCAGCCGCTCGGTGGTGAGATGGCCGTGCGCCGCGCCGTCGTGGAACAGATCCCGTTCGTCACCGGCTGGGGCGTCGAGGTCGGCCTGCTCGTCGACATCGCCCGTAGCGCAGGGATCGGCTCGGTCGCCCAGGTCGACCTCGGCGTGCGCCGCCACCGCCACCGACCCCTCGCCGAGCTCGCCGTGCAGGCCGCCGAAGTCGGAGCCACCATCCTCGGCCGCGCCGGCGTGCTACCCATCCCCGACGGCGAGGCCCCACCTGCCCTGCGACGGGCCGACGGATCGCTCGTCCGTCTCACCCTGGCCGAGCGGCCGCCACCCGGCCAGGCGCGCCCCCGCATGCCCCACGACGGAGGCGCCGGCCGGTGACCCACCGGCACCCGTTGGACGCCGACGGCCGCAGTGCGTCACGGTGCTCGGCGGCGAACGTCCCGACGTCGGTCGGACCGTCGACGGCGATGCGGGCGTCGCCGGTACGTTCGGCTCGCCCACGGATCGCCGCCTCGGTGCGGGTGCGGCCCTCGAGGTAGCCGAATCGCTGCGGTATCGGCGTCTGAGGTGGCGCGGCGCCGAGGGTCGTGCCCGACCTTCCCGTATCGGAGGACACCTTGCATCACCGTGGAGGAACAGCCGATTTCTGTGGCAGTTCGTGATCCGGGTGCCGGGTCGCGTCGGAAGGACTGTGCCGGGATCCGCAGCGGTCCTGACGGAAGGAACGTCGTGAGTCCGCCGCCGGGCGGCTCGCCGGTGACGGCGGCCAGGTGCAGGTACACGGCCAGGTCCGGGTCGTGCTCCCGGGCCGTCGACAGCATTCGGCGCACCGAGTCGGGCTTGGGCGTCGCGACCACGGCCTTGGGGACGAGCGGTGGCCGTGCCATGGCGGCCACGTTCATCGGCGTCCACCCCCACCGCACGGCCTGGGCCAGGGCGGCGCGGACGATGGTGTGGGCCTTGCGGATGGACGCCGGCGCGAGCCCCTTGTCGCGCAGCGCGGCGTACCAACGCTCCAGATCGGCCACGCCGAGCTTGCGCAGCGGAACATCGCCGAGCGCCGGCAGGATGTGCAGCCGGATGTAGCCGGCGTACACCTGGCGGGTCGCCTCGCCGGCCGGGCCGCCCGTGGCCAGCCACTGCTCGATGACCGTCGCGACGATGGCGTCGCTGGCGTGCTTCGAGCGATCCTCGGCCTTGGCCACGAGGGTGTGCAGCAGCTTCTGCGCCGCCCGTTCCGAGCGTGCCGTACCGGTCAGCACGCGCTCTTTCCCGGTGCCCGGATCGCGGCCGAGCTTCACCTGACACACGTAGCTCGTGGAGCCGTCCTTGTTCACGCGAACGCGGATGGTGCCCTTCATCCGACCCTCCCCCGCGGGATGGTCGAAACCGTACGTCGCGACCCCCTCGGACGGGCCGTCACCCCAGGGTGGAAACCGGGTGTAACGGGCCTCGATGCCGCCGTTCCGAGCGCCTCGCCAGGCCTGTGACCTGGACTTTCTTGGCAGCCCCAACGGGATTCGAACCCGTGCCGCCACCTTGAGAGGGTGGTGTCCTAGGCCACTAGACGATGGGGCCAAGTAGCGGGACGGAAGACTAGCAGCGGCCCCCCGCCGGTCCAACCGGGTTGGCCGGTCGATCGGGCCGCCGGCACCCCCACCTGACCCGGACGCGAACCGGCCGGTCGTCGGCATGACGACCGGCCGGGACAGAGCTGGGGAGCAAGGAATCGAACCCTGAATAACAGGACCAGAACCTGCTGTGTTGCCAGTTACACCACTCCCCATCGGGCGCCGAAGACTCTACCGGGCCTCGGGGCCGGTCTGCACACCGGTTCAGCCCGGATCGATCCAGACCAGGTGGCGGAAGCCGATCACGTGGGCGGCCGCCACGCCCACGGCCTCCTGGGCGTAGTGGGGCGCCAGATGACCGAACCCCTCAGGGCTGGTGCGGGTGGGCGACGACCACGCCGACAGACCCAGGTCGCGGGCCATGCCGATGACCCGGCGCTGGTGGTACGGGTCGGACACGACCAGCACCCGCTTCAGGCCCCGACCCGTCAGCACCGCCGCCACCGCCTGCAGCTCCTGCCACGACGTGCGGCCCTGGTCGTCGCGCAGGATCGCCTCGGCCGGCACGCCCCGGTCGCGCAGGTAGCGCGACGCGGTGGCCGCCTCGGTGAACCGGTCGGCCGGCAGCTTGCCCCCGGTGACCACCACCAGCGGCGCCAGGCCCCGCTCGTACAGGGCCAGGGCGTGGTCGAGCCGGGCCTGCAGCACCGGTGAGGCCGTGCCGTCGTACTGGGCGGCCCCCATCACCACGATGGCGTCCACCGGGCGGGCCTGGTCGTGGCGCCCGAACCACCACACCTCGACGAACACCGTCCCCACGTACACGACGGCCAGGGCGGCCAGCGCCAGCACCCCCCGCACGATCCAGCGCAGCCACCGACGCCGGCGCGACCGGGGCGCGGCGGCACCATCGGCCGGCACCACCGGGACCTCGCCGGTGGGCGTGGGGTCGACGACGCGGGTCAGAGCTGCACCCGGGCCGCCCGGAGCCGGGCCAGCGTGCGGTCGTGCCCGAGCACCTCGAGCGATTCGAAGAGGGGCGGCCCCACGCTACGGCCGGTGACGGCCACCCGCACGGGCGCCTGGGCTTTGCCCAGCTTGAGCCCGTGCCGGGTGCCGATGACCTCGAGCTCGCTCTTGAGCGCGTCGGCCGTCCACGACGGGATCGCTTCGTAGGTGTCGATGACGTCGTCGAGCAGGGCCGGGGCCGGGGCGGCCGTGGCCTTGGCCCACGCGGCGGGGTCGACCACCGGCTCACCGAAGATGAAGTCGACCATGCCGGGCACGTCGCCCAGGACCTCGACCCGGGTCTGCACCAGTGGGGCCATGGTGGCCCATGCCGCCGGGTCGAACCACTCGACCGGCCAGAGCGCCTTGGCCCCGGTGAGCCACGGCTGACACGCCTCGGTGAACTGCTCGACGGTGAGGGCGCGGATGTACTCGCCGTTGAAGGCCCGCAGCTTCCTCACGTCGAAGAACGCCGGTGACGAGTTCACGTCTTCCAGCTTGAACGACAGCTCGATGAGCGACCACGGCACGATCTCGGCATCGCCCGGCGGGTTCCAGCCCAGCAGCATGAGGTAGTTCTTCATGGCCTCGGCCAGGTACCCCTCGTCCCGGTACATCTCCATGGCCACCGGGTCGCGGCGCTTCGACAGCTTCTGGCGCTTCTCGTTCACCAGCAGCGGCACGTGGGCCCAGATGGGCGGCTCGGCGCCCAACGAGAGCCAGAGCAGCTGCTGCTTGGGCGTGTTGGGCAGGTGCTCCTCGGCGCGGATGACGTGACTGATGTTCATGGCCATGTCGTCGACCACGTTGGCCAGCAGGAACATGACGGTGCCGTTGCCGCGCAGCAGGACGAAGTCCTCGATGGTGTCGTGGTCGAACACCGGCTCACCGCGGATGAGATCGACCACCGTGGTGCGGCCCGGCCGGGGCACCTTGAAGCGCATCGGCCGGCCCTCGGCCGGGCCCAGGCCCCGCTGGCGGCAGAACCCGTCGTAGCCCTTGTTGGGGCCCACCCGCTGGCGGACGACCTCTTGCGTGCAGTCGCAGTAGTAGGCGTTGCCGTCGGCATACAGCTTGCCGGCGGCGTCGATGTGGCTGGCGGCGTACTCGCTCTGGAAGTGAGGCCCCTCGTAGGTGCCGCGGGCGACGCCGATCCACTCCAGCGCGCTGATGATGCCGTCGGTCCACTCGGGGCGGTTGCGCGCCTCGTCGGTGTCCTCCACCCGCAGCACGAAGGTGCCGTGGTGCTGCTGGGCGAGGATCCAGTTGTACAGCGCGGTCCGGGCACCACCCACGTGGAAGTAGCCGGTGGGTGAAGGCGCGAAGCGCACGCGGAACGGTCGGGACGACATCGACCTCAGGCTAGCCAGCCGGTGCGCGAGGGTTCCGGACGGGCGACGGCGGAGACGATCAGCACCACGCTGCTAGACCGCCGAGATGGCCACCAGGTTCCGTAGCTGGCGCACGGCGACCGTGAGGGTGGTGACATCGATCACGCCGGCGGTGCGGACGTCGGACAGCACCCGGGCCGTGCGCTCGATAGCGCGGCGGTCGGCCTCGGCCCAGGTGATCATGAGCACGTTGGGGGCGTCATAGCGGTCGCCGGCCCGCAGGACCTCGTCGGTCAGGCTGCGCAGCGCCAGCTGCAGGTCGTCACGCAACGCGCTGCGGGCCTGGTTCTGCCAGCGGGTCTGGCGGGGCAGGGCGCTCACCGCGTCCCACAGCCAGTCCACCCCGAGCTGCTCGAACACCAGCCAGTAGGCGGTGGCGGTGTCCTCGGGCGTACGGCCGCGCCCCGCCGCCAGCTCGACGACGTCGAGGGCCACGTGCAGCCGGCTCCACGAAGCGGCATGGCGCGCCATCTCGGCGTCCAGACCCTGCTCGACGTAGCGCTGCGTGGCCACCCGCACGTCACGGGCCACCGAACCGGCCATGAGCTCGTCGAGGCGGCCCGCCACCCGGGCGATGCCCAGCCCGAGCTCGGCGACGGCACCGGCGAGGTCGAACGAGGAGCGCCGGTGGCGCAGCAGCCACAGCGCGCCCCGATCGACCAGTCGCCGCAGGTGCAGGTAGAGCTCGAGCTGGGTGGCGGCGTCGAGCGTGGACGGCAGAGCGTCGATGGCCTCCCACCAGCGCCGCATCTCGAACACGTCGCGGCTCACCAGCCAGGCCCGCACCGAGTCGGCCACCGACGCGCCGGTCTCTTCCGTGAGGCGGTGGTCGAAGGTGATGCCGTTGCGGTTCACCATCTCGTTGATGAGCGAGGTGGCGATGATCTCGCGCCGCAGCCGGTGTCGACCCATCACGTCACCGAACCGCTCGCGGAACGGAGCCGGGAAGTACTCGGCCAACGTCGGCTGCACGTAGGGGTCGTCGGGCAGATCGCTCTCGAGCAGCTCGTGGATGTTCGTGGTCTTCGTGTAGGCCAGCAGCACCGAGAACTCGGGCGTGGTGAGGCCGAGCCCGGCCAACTGGCGCTCACCGATCGTCTTGGTGTTGGGCAGTTGCTCGAGCTCGCGGTTGATGAGCCCCTCGGCCTCGAGCTGGCGCAGGTAGCGCGCGTGCAGCTCCACCCGCTCGGCGGCGCGGGCCCGGGCCATGGCCAACTCGAGGTTCTGGTTGCGGTTGTCGTTCAGCACCAGTTCGCTCACGTCGTCGGCCACCGAGGCGAGCAGGGCGTTGCGCTCGCTCACCTCGAGCCGGCCGACGGCGACCTCGCCGTCGAGCAGGATCTTCAGGTTCACCTCGTGGTCGGAGCAGTCGACGCCGGCCGAGTTGTCGATGGCATCGGTGTTGACGAGCACGCCCTGCAGCGCCGCTTCGATGCGGCCCCGCTGGGTGAAGCCGAGGTTCCCGCCCTCGGCCACCACCGCACACCGCAGCTGCTCACCGTTCACGCGCAGGCCGTCGTTGGCGCGGTCGCCGACCTCGCTGTGGTGCTCCACCGACGCCTTCACGTAGGTGCCGATGCCGCCGTTCCACAGCAGGTCGACCGGCGCGCACAGGATCGCCGAGATCAGCTCGGTCGGCGCCAGCGCGGTCGCGCTGATGCCGAGGCGCTCGCGCACCTCCTTCGACAGGGGCACCGTCTTGGCCGAACGGGGGAACACGCCGCCGCCGGCGGAGATGAGCGACGCGTCGTAGTCGGCCCACGACGAACGAGGCAGCGCGAACAGACGGCTCCGCTCGGCGAACGACCGGGCCGGATCGGGGTTCGGGTCGACGAAGACGTGACGGTGGTCGAACGCCGCCACCACCTGCACGTGGGGCGACATGAGCATGCCGTTGCCGAACACGTCGCCCGACATGTCGCCGATGCCCACCACCGTGAGCGCATCGCGATCGGCGTCACGACCGAGCGTTCGGAAGTGGCGGCGCACGCTCTCCCACGCGCCCCGGGCGGTGATGCCGAGCACCTTGTGGTCGTAGCCGGTGCGCCCACCCGACGCGAACGCGTCGCCCAACCAGAACCCGTAGCCCACGGCGATGTCGTTGGCGATGTCGGAAAAGGTGGCCGTGCCCTTGTCGGCCGCCACCACCAGGTACGGATCGTCGCCGTCGTGGCGCACCACGTCGGGCGGCGGCACGACGTGGTCGCCCACCACGTTGTCGGTCACGTCGAGCAGCGCACCCACGAAGATGCGGTAGGCGACCACGACCTCGGCGCGCTGCGCGTCGGGATCGGCCGCCATCGCCTCGTAGCGGCGCACGATGAAGCCGCCCTTGGCCCCGGTGGGCACGATGACGGCGTTCTTCACCATCTGAGCCTTCATGAGGCCGAGCACCTCGGTGCGGAAGTCCTCCTTGCGATCGCTCCAACGCAGACCGCCGCGGGCGACGCGACCACCGCGCAGGTGCACGCCCTCCACCCGTGACGAGCTCACCCAGATCTCGGCCGCCGGTCGGGGTAGCGGTAGATCGGGCACCTTCGACGGATCGAGCTTGAACGCCAGCGCACCGGCGCCGACGCGACCGTCGTCTCGGCGACGGTACGCGTTCGTGCGCACCGTGGCGTGCACCAGCGCAAGGAAGGCGCGCAGGATGCGGTCCTCGTCCAAGCTGGCCACGGCGTCGAGCGCGGTCAGGATCTCGGCGGTGACCTCACCGGTGCGCTCATTGCGGTCGCGCTCGTTGGCCGGATCGAAGCGCACCTCGAACAGGTCGACCAGGCGCTGGGCCAGGTCGGCGTGGCGCACCAGCGTGTCCTCCAGGTAGCCCTGGCTGTAGGTGGTGCCCACCTGGCGCTGGTAGCGGGCGTAGGCCCGCAGCACCTCGACATGACGGCGGCGCAGACCGGCGCTGAGGACGAGCCGGTTGAAGCCGTCGGCCTCGACCTCGCCGCGCCACAACGACTCGAGCACGTGCTCGGCCTCGGCGCGGGTGGTGGCCGACGCCAGCGCGCTCGTCTGCGGATGCCGTACGCCCAGATCGTGCCACCAGACGCTGGCACCGTCGGCGCGCCGCAGGGTGATCGACTGCTCGTCGAGCACCTCGAGCCCCAGCCGCTCGATCAACGGCACGAGCGTGGAAAGCGTGGCCGGGCGGTGCAGCACGGCGACCCGCAGATGCGGTGTGGTCCTGCTCGTCACGTCGAAACGGGCGAACACGGGGTTGTGCTCGGACAAACCGTCGAGCGCGGCTTCATCCGGCAACGGCATCGGCACGCCGCCGGGGACGGACGTGGTCTCGATGGACATGGTCACCCCATCTGCCACCGACGTCGTTGGCGATGGCAATGCGAATCTAACCCCAAGTTCCGGCGTAGCGACCGTCCCCCGGGCACAGGATGGGTGAGGATGGGGGAATGGCCGAGCCGGGAACGATCGCCCATGACCGACGCCGCGGCGTCGCCATGGTGGCCATGCAGGTGATCCTGCTGGCCGTGCTGGTGATCGCCCCGCCCGGCGGGTGGTGGCCCCGCCGCGACACCGTCGAGGCCATCGGTCTGCTGCTGATCGTGGCCGGCGTGCTGGCCGCCCTGGCCGGCGCCGGTGGTCTGGGCGCCAGCCTGACCCCGCTGCCCACGCCGACGGCATCGTCCACGCTGCACACGAGCGGTCTGTACCGCTTCGTGCGCCACCCCATCTACGCCGGGCTGTTGCTGGCCGCGGCGGGCGAGGTCGTGTGGTCGGCCAGCGGGTGGAAGGTGGCCGCGCTGCTGGCCCTGTTCGCGCTGTTCACCGTGAAGGCCCGATTCGAGGAGCGCCTGCTCGTGGCCCGCTACGCCGAGTACGTGTCGTACGCCGCCCACACGCCCCGGTTCGTGCCGTACCTCAGTGGCCGTTCTGCTCCACCGTCTCGCACGCGCTGAGCGAACCACGACCGGGCCGTCCTAGCGCCATTCCTCGGTGGAGCGATACCGACCCAGCCCGAGCGTGTCGAACGCATCGTGGCCCGCCATGGCGACGACCCCGATGAGGGCGAGGGCTTCCTCGCACGGCAGCACGGTACGGCCCTCGGCCGTCTCGCCTTCCACGAGATCGCGGTGCACGATCGCGCCCTCGGACCACACCGCGGCGCCGTTCACCTCGAGCGAACCGCCGAAGGTCTCGATGGCGACGTAGGCGATGGGGTGCCCGGCCGACGCGGCGATCATGGCATCGCCGATGAGCGTCACGACATCGTCGAACTGGCGCGGGTGCACCTCGGATTCCTCCTCGAGCCAGTCGACGTCGAGGGGACGAAGGGCATAGCCCTCGACGAGATCGACGCGGCCAAGCAACTGGGGATGGTCGAGCCCGGCCACGTCGTGAGCCCGACCGATGACCGCAAACAGGTTGTACGCCATGTGCACCTACTTCTTGGGAAGGGGGATGGAGGGCTTGTGCCCGATGGCGTCCACGAAGGAACGGTAGGCCATGAAGTTCACCGGTCGACCTGCGGTCTCGCTCAGCTGGCGAGCGGCATCGGCCAGGCCCACGGCGTCGAGCGCCTTGCGGTTGAGCGGTGGCGTTCGCATGCCGCCGCTGCGCGGTTTGAGTCCCGCGGCGGTCACGTCGGCGACGAGCTGCTCGGACGCAACGGCGATGTCGAAGTCGCTCTGCTTCGGCCCGCCGTCGAACGCCCAGCCCTTGTGGGGGCTGTGGCCCAACGCGGCGCTGCCCTGCATGGCGGCCTGCGCGTCGGGGTAGCCGGCCTCGGCGAACGTGGCATGGAGCTGGTCGGAGAACTGCTGCCACTGCTCGACCGAGTCGAAGCCGTGGGCGATGACGGTGGGCTCCGTCTGGCCGATCCTCCACGCGGCGTACGCCTGACCGGCCCCTTCGAGCACACCGCCGACCGAGACACCCAGCGCGCCAGCCTCGAACATGGAGTCGGCCGAGTGATGGGGGTTGAGGCTGGCGTCGGTGGCGGCACCGAGCACCATGTCGACACCACGCCGGGCCACGAACCCCTCGGCCGTCTGCTCGCCGAGCACGGGCGCCAGCTCACCCACCGCCTCGGGCGCGGCCACGCCGGTGGCCACCGTGCCGCCCACCCGACCGATGCGGTAGGCCAAGGCCGTGTCACCCGCGGTGAAGGCCGGGCCGATGTCGGGGGCCAGGCCGAACGTGACCGTGTTGGTGATGCCGTCGGCCGAGCCGGCCAGCGCGTTCACGAGGCTCTTGCCGGCCACCCCGGCGATGCGACCGACCGCGTAGGGGTTCGTCGTGCGGATGCTGGTGATGGCCGGGTCGACCGACTTCAGGTAGGCGGTGCGGGCCGCCGCGGGCCACGTGTCCCAGCCGACGGGGCGCGGCGGCGAATCGGGCCGGTTCGGAAAGAGCAACCCGTGCATGGCCAGGGGCGCCCGGCCCGACGGACCGCCGAGCGCGGCACGCAGCTTCGTACCGAACACGCCCACGCGTTCACCGAGGGCGCGCGTGCGCCGTTCGAGCCGCACGAACCGGTCGACCAGATCGTGGATCTTCGGTGCGTGGGGCACCGCGCGGGGCAGCGTGGCCTCGAGCTCGTGGAGCCGCGACTCCACCGGGCCGAGGGCTTCGGCCGCGTTCAGGGATTGGGCCGCATAGGCGGCGAGCAGGTCGGGGTCGGCTCCGGAGTACGACACGCCCGGTACGTGTGCACGAGAGTCCGGTTCGTGGAAACGACTCGCGCGAGAATGTGCCGATGGGGGACGTCTGGATCGTCGGCACGCACGACGCCACCAGCTTCTGCGAGATCCATCAGCTCGAGCAGCTCGGGTTCTGCGCCCTCGGCCAGGGTGCCCGTTCGTGGCCGCGGGCGAGCGCGGGCCCGGTGGTTCCATCCCCACGAACACCTCCGGTGGGCTGGTGTCGAAGGGCCATCCGGTCGGCGCGACGGGGCTGTCGATGATCCACGAGCTCACCATGCAGCTGCGGGGCGAGGCCGGCGCCCGCCAGGTTCCCGACGCCCGGTTGGCCCTCGCCCAGAACGGGGGCGGCATGGTCGGGCTGGAAGAGTTCGCCTGCGCCATCACCATCCTGGAGCGCGCATGATCACCGACCTGCTGGCGGCCGAGTCGGTCGCCGACCCGTACGCAGTGTTCGGCGAGCTACGGGCGGCCGGGCCGTTGGTGTGGAGCCCCGAGCACCGAGCGTGGATCCTCACCACCCACGCCGAAGTTCACCACGGGTTCCGCGACCTGCGCTTGTCGTCGGACCGGTTGACGCCGTTGGAGCGGCGCCTGTCGCCCGCCCACCGCGCTGCGCTCGGGCCCACGTTCGACCTGCTGCGCGGCTGGATGGTGTTCCACGACCCGCCCGGCCACGAACGCTTGCGCGAACCGGTGCGGCGCACGTTCACCCCGAAGTCGGTGGAGGAGCTGCGGCCCAAGGTCGCCGCGCTGGTGCACGAGCTGGTCGACGACCTCGAGGCCCGCCTGCGCGACGGCGAAGCCGTCGACCTGGTGCAGGCGCTGGCGTTCCCGCTGCCGGCCATCGTGATCGCCGAACTGCTCGGGGTGCCGCCCGAGGACCGCGAGCAGTTCAAGACGTGGAGCAGCGAACTGGCCGCCATCGTGTTCGGCGCGTCGAACCGCAACGAGCAGGCCGCGCGCGCCGCCGCCGGCACCGCCCACTTCGCCGAGTACTTCGGCGGGCTCATCGACCACTACCGCGCCCACCCGGCCGACAACCTGGTGTCGGCGCTCATCGCCATGGCCGACGGTGACGACGGCGGGCTCACCGCCAGCGAGCTGGTGGGCGCGCTCACGCTGCTGCTGTTCGGCGGCCACGAGACCACCGCCAACCTGATCGGCAACGCCACCCACTCGCTGCTGCGCCACCCCGACGAGCTCGCGTGGCTGCACGACAACCCCACGGCAATCGTGTCGGCGGTGGGGGAGCTGCACCGCTACGACGGTTCCACCAAGGTGATGGTGCGCGTCGTCGGCGAGGCCCACAGCCGTCACGGGCACGCGATGGAGCCCGGGCACACCGTGTTCCTGCTGGTCGCCGGGGCGAACCGCGACCCGCTCGTGTTCCCCGATCCCGACCGGCTGTGGCTGGAGCGCCCCAACGCCCAGGCCCACCTCGGCTTCGGGTACGGCCTGCACTACTGCGTCGGTGCGCCACTGGCCCGGCTCGAGACCCAGGTCGCCATCGGCACCCTCGTCGCGCGCCTGCCCGACGTGCAGCTGGCCGTGGCCGAGGCCGACCTGACCTACGGCGCCACCATCCTCGGCCGCGGCCTGAACGAGCTCCCCCTCCGCCTGGCCTGACGCTCGCCGCCGCCCGCGGCGGTGGCCCGGCGCGTGTTGGGTCGTTCGGGAACATCCCAGCGTCCCGCGGCGTCCCTTCGCTCGCGCTGGCCTCGACGTCGGGTCGCCCCGGAACACCCGAGCGGTCCCGAACGACCCGATGCGAACGTGCCGACGCCACTGGTAGGCGCATTGGTAGTCTTCTGCCATGGATACCACCATCGACAATGCCGGGCGCGTGGTGATTCCCAAAGCGGTCCGGGAAGCGCTCGGGCTCGCCAACGGCGGACGGGTCGTCGTCTACCTGGAGGAGGGCCGCATCGTGATCGAGCCGGCTGCGGTGGAGAAGCGGCTGGTACGGCGGGGTCGGGGCCTGGTGTGCGTCGCCGACGGTGAGCTCCCCGTACTGACCACCGACGAGGTCCGCGCCGTCCTGGAGGCGAGCCGGCGGTGACCACCTGCGACACGAGCGTGCTCGTGGCCGCCTTCTCCACGTGGCACGAGCACCATGACGTCGCCCGCGCCGCACTCGAACGGTGCACGCTGCTCGGGGGACACGCGGCGTTCGAGGCGATGTCGGTGCTCACCCGCTTGCCCGAGCCCTACCGCGTCCACGGGTCGCAGGTCCTCAGCTACCTCGAGAGCTGGTTCCCCAAGCGGTCCATCGTGCTGAGCGCCGCCGAGACCGACCGCCTGCTGCGCACGTTGGTGGAGGTCGGCATCTCGGGCGGTGCCGTGTACGACGGGCTCGTGGCCGCCGCCGCCGGGTCACGATCGCTGCGCCTGCTGAGCCTCGACCGTCGGGCCACCGTCACCTACCAGCGGCTCGACATCGACTTCGAGCTCCTCGTCTGAGCCGTCCGAGTGGTCCTCCGACCCGAACGGCTCCGCCGTCCCGGGCGTTGGGTCGTTCGGGAGCACCCTGGCGGCCCGCCGCGTCCCAGCGCTTGATCGTCCCCGCGTGCTGGGTCGTTCGGGAGCACCCGAGCGTTCCCGAACGACCCAGCGCCAGACCGGCGTGAACCTTTCGGGTCCGTGCGGGCAAGACTGGGGGTGATGACCCGTTCGGACGCTGCCATCGTGACGGCGTCCCTGCACGAGCCGGCGGCCTTCGGTGAGCTGTTCGACCGCCACGCCCGGGTGGTGCACGCCTACGTGAGCCGCCGCGTGGGCGCCGACCGGGCCGACGACGCCACCGCCGAGACGTTCCGCATCGCCTTCGAGCGGCGGGCCGCGTTCGACCACGCCCGGGGCGACGTGCGCCCGTGGCTGTTCGGCATCGCCACCAACGTGGTGCGCCACCACGGCCGCGCCGAGGAGCGCCGCCTGCGCGCCCTCGGGCGTCTGGGCGCCGACGGTGCCACCGCGGCCGAGCCGGCCCTGCCCGCCTCGCCCCAGGTGGGCGCGGCCCTGGCGGCCCTGGAACCCGGCGACCGTGACGTGGTGCTGCTGATCGCCTGGGAGGACCTGAGCTACGAGCAGGTCGCCGCCGCCCTCGACATCCCCCTCGGCACGGTGCGGTCACGCCTGCACCGGGCCTGCCGGCTACTGCGCCAGCGCCTGGCCGACCACCTCGACGACCTCCCCGAGGAGGACCTTCATGGATGAGCTCGACCTCGTCCGCCTCGCCCGCCCCGAGGCCGCCACCCCCGACCCCGATGCGCTCGCCCGCATGAAAGGCGCCGTGTTCGCCGCGGCGACGACCTCGCCGGTGACGCCGGCCACTGACGCGCTCCCGACCGACGACGAACTCACCGTGGACACCGCGGTGAGTCGGGCGCCCCGCCCCCGCCGGCTCCTGGCCACGTCGGCCGCGGCCGCCGTGGTGCTGGCCGTGGGCGGCCTGGCCGTGGCGGCGCGCCATCGTGGTGGGGGCGCCGGCGACGGCGGCGCGGCGACGAACGTGAACGAGGTCGGGACGGTGACCGACGATGCCACCGCCCCGCCGTCGTCCACCGATGACAGCGCCAAGGCGATCGACGGGATCTGGCGGACGACTGGAGGTCTGCCTGATGAGGCACCCGCCGTGGTGCTCGCCATCAACTCCTCGGCGGGCACGTTCTCGATCAGCGTGTGCTCCACCCTCGTCGGTCGCGGTGTGCACGTGCGCGACGGACGGCTCGTGCTCGACGAGACGCCGACCGGCATCGAGGGCCGCTGCGACGACGCGACCACGCGCGCCTTCCAGGACCGCGTAGTCGCGCTCGTGACGGGCGGTCCGAAGATCGACGCCGGCGCCGAGCGGCTAACCCTGTCGACGGCCGGTGGGACGCTCGTGTTCGCCCGCCGCACCACGTCGGTGGGGATCACCATGCCAGAACTCGCCGCTCGCACCTTCGGCATCACCGTGCTGAAGACGCCCGGACGCGAGCTGGCCCTCACCCTTACGCCGGTCGCACAGATCACGTTCCCCGACAGCGAACACCTCATCGCGAACGTCGGCTGCAACGACATTGGCGGGACGGTGCACATCGAGGGCGACACGCTCGTCATCGACGAGTTCGGGAGCAGCACGGTGGCGTGCACCGGTGACGCCGCCGAACGCGAAGCGTTGGTGTCAACGCTGCTCACGGCTCGGCCGACCATCAGCCTGGTCGGCACGACGTTGCGACTCGTGTCTGGCGGCGTGGAGCTGTGGGCGATGGCGGCGTCGACCACGTCGGTAACGCCCGGGCCCCCAACGGCGACCGACCGACCCGCACAGGATTTCTCTCCCGTCACGATGCAGCAGCTGGCCGGGCACACGTTCACCATCACGAGTTTGATCGAAGGCGACACCGTGTTGGCGATCAGCCCTATGGCTGCCTTCTCGTTCCCGTCAACCGATCGCGTCGGCGCGACGATCGGTTGCAACGGCATGGGCGGCAGCGCGGCGATCGACGCCGGCCAACTCCGGGTCACCGAGTTCGGTTCGACCCTGATCGGTTGCCCACCAGCGCAGACCGAGGCGGAGCAGGCGATCGGCAAGCTGTTGGGTGCGCCGTCCGACATCGCGCTCGGCGCCCGCGGCCTGCGTCTCTCGGGCCGCGGTGTAGAGCTCCTGGCCGTCGAGCGAGCAGGCACACCGGTGACCACGGTTCCGCTACCGCCCACGACGCCCCCACCGAGTCGGCCATGAGGACCGCGCCGTAGGCTCATACGCATGGGAGACCGGCCGCATGTGGTGATCGTGGGTTCCGGGTTCGGCGGGTTGAACGCGGCGAAGGCGCTACGGCGGGCGCCGGTGGACGTCACCCTGGTGGACGCCAACAACTTCCACCTGTTCCAGCCGCTGCTCTACCAGGTGGCCATCGCCGGCCTCGACGCCGACGACATCGCCTACCCCACCCGCGGCATCGTGCGGAAGCTCGGCAACGTCACCTTCCGCCTCGGGCGCGTGAGCGCGCTCGACCCCTGCGTGCGCACCGTCACCCTGGCCGACGGCGCCACGATCACCTACGACCGGCTCGTGCTGGCCGCCGGCGCGGTCACCAACACCTTCGGCGTGCCCGGCGGGGACACCTACACCCTCGGCCTGAAGTCCCTCCGCGACGCGGGGCGCATCCGCTCCCACGTGCTGCGCCGCTTCGAGACCGCGGCGGCCGACGTGGCCGCCGGGCGCCCGCTGCCGCCCGGCGCGCTGGCCATCGCCATCGTGGGCGGCGGGCCTACCGGCGTGGAGCTGGCCGGGGGCCTGCAGGAGCTGCTCAGCCGGGTGCTCACGCGCGACTTCCCCACCCTGCCTGTGGACGGATCTCGCATCACCCTCGTGGAAGCCACCGATCGCGTGCTCGGCACCTTCGCCCCGAAGCTGTCGGCCAAGGCGGCCCGCGGCCTCGAGCGCATGGGTGTGGTGCTGGCGCTGGGCACGGGTGTGCAGTCGATCGACCCCGGCGCGGTGGTGCTGGCCGACGAGCGCCGCCTGGAGGCGGGCACCATCATCTGGGCCGCCGGCGTGAAAGCCGGGCCGCTGGCCGCCGCATCGGGGCTGCCGCTCGGGCGCGGCGGGCGCATCGTGGTCGACGATCGGCTGCGCGTGCCGACCCACCCCGACATCTTCGTGGTCGGCGACATCGGCGCGTCGCTCGACAAGAAGGGCCAGCCGCTCCCCCAGGTCGCCCAGGTGGCGATCCAGGGCGGCCGCCACGCCGGGCGCACCATCTGCTGCGCGCTGGCGGGCAAGCAGGGCAAGGTGTTCCGCTACCGGGACAAGGGCACCATGGCCACCATCGGCCGCCACGCCGCCGTGGCCCAACTGCCGTTCGGGATCCGCCTGTCGGGGCCCATCGGATGGGCGTCGTGGCTGGCGCTGCACATCCTGTACCTGATGGGTTTCCGCAACCGCGTGAACGTGCTGGTGAACTGGTCGTGGAACTACCTCACCTACGACCACGCCAGCCGCCTGCTCGACGGCGACGACGAGCCGACCGCCTGAATCGACCGGCGCCCCATAGGGTGCACATCCGATGACCCGGCGGCCCGCAGCACCAGCACCCTCGTGACCCTGCTCGACTTCGCCATCGTCGTGGCCGTCCTGAGCACCGCCGTGTGGGGCGCGGTGCGCGGTCTGGCGCTGCAGGTCGGGGCCATCCTCGGCCTGTGGCTCGGCCTGTTCATCGGTGCCGCTCTCGCGCCCCACGTGGCCGGCCTGGCCGACTCGGCCACCACCAAGCTGCTGCTGACCACGTTCACCGTGGCCGCGCTGGCCTCGCTGGCCGCGGCCGGCGGGCACTACCTGGGCGCGCTGTTGGGCCAGGCGCTCAACAAAGCCCACCTGGGCCCGCTCGACGCCACCCTCGGCGCGCTGGTGACCATGGTGGCCACCATGGCCCTGCTGTGGATCGGCCTCACCTCGATCGCCGGTTCGCAGAGCGGGTTCAGTCGGGCCATCCAGGACTCGAAGATCCTCACCACGCTCGACGACCTGCTGCCTCCGGTGCCTTCGGTGACGGCCCGCATCGGCCGCCTCATCGACCCGCTCGGGTTCCCCCGGGTGTTCGCCGGGCTCGAGCCCGGGCCGGCGCCGGCGGTCGACACGCCCGGCAGCACCGCGGTGGCCGCCGCCGAGGCCAGCGGCACCGCCTCCACCGTGAAGTTCGAGAGCCGCGGCTGCGGTGGCATCATCGACGGGTCGGGCGTGGTGGTCGGCGCCGAGCTGGTGATCACCAACGCCCACGTGATCGCCGGCATCCGGGTGCCGAGCGTGAACGACAACGGCACCAAGCGAGCGGCCACTCCTGTGTTGTTCGACCCCGACCTCGACCTTGCGGTGCTGCGCGTGCCCGGTCTCGATCGGCCCGCCATCGCACTGGCACCCGACGACCCGAAGCGCGGCGATACCGGCGCCGCCCTCGGCTTCCCCGGTGGCGGCGACTTCACGGTGCTGCCCGCCGCGGTGCGGGCGGTGTTCGCCGCGGTGGGCCGCGACATCTACGGCAACGGCCTGGTGACCCGCCAGGTCGAGGAGCTGCAGGCCGACGTCCGCCCCGGCAGCTCGGGCGGGCCGTTCGTGCTGGCCGACGGCACCCTCGGTGGGGTCGTGTTCGCCCGGTCGGTGAGCACCACCGGTGTCGGCTACGCGCTCGCCATCAGCGAGGTGCGCCCGAAGCTCACGGCCGCGGTCACCCGCACCGAACGCGTGAGCACGGGTGCCTGCGCCGCCGGCTGAGAGGTAGCGTCCGAGGGGCTGCCATGATGCTCGTCGAACCCCACCCGCCGGACCCCACCCAGACGACACCATCGAGCGGTCCGCTGATCGCGGCCATCGCGCTCACCACCACCACGGGGCTCACTGCGCTGCGCCTGCTGTTCCCGAACGTCTACGGGCTGAAGGAGCGCTCGGGTACCGCCACGACCACCATCGTGGTGCTCGCCGTGGCCGCGGTGGCGGTGCTGGCACCGCTGCTGGTCGGTGTGCTCGGGCGGCGCCGGGCGCTGGCCGGCGCCCTCGGGCTGCTCGCCCTGTGGCGGGCCGTGGTGCAGTGCTGGCCGACGGTGCCGCTGGCCGTGCCCGCGGTGGGCACCGTGCTCGCGTTCGTGGCCCTCACGTGGCTGCTCACCACCGTCACCACCGCGCCGCCGCGCACGCGCGCCTTCGGACTGTTCGTCGGCTTCATCGTCGACGCCGCCCTCACCGGTGCCTTCGCCACGTGGGACCCGGCGTGGCAACGCGGCAGCGTCGCCATCGTGGTCGGCCTGGCCATGGCCATCGCCCTCGGTGCGTCGACTCGCGCCGTGCTGACGACCGTGGGCGACGAGGCGCTCGTGGTGCCGGTCGGCGGGCCGGCGGTGGGTGCCGTGCTCGGCCTGCAACTGCTGTTCCTCGCCAACCCGGGCTACCTGGCCGCGTCGACCGGGTTGTCGTTCCCGGCCGCGGTGACGATCGCGCTGCTCGGCCTCGGCGCGGGCATCGTGGCCAACCGCCTCATCGGCGCGCCCGACACGTTCGTGGTGGGTGGGGGTGCGGTGGTGCTGGCCGCCGCCGGTGCCCTGCTGCCCGCCACCACCGGTGCCGCGGTGATCATCCTGCTCGTGCTGGCCCAGGCCGAGACGGGCATCGTGCTGGCCCGCGGCGCGTCGGCCTTGCCTCGCTCGGCCCACCGCGCCACGACGACGCTCGGCACGAGCGTCGGCTGGGTGTTCCCCATCGTGGTGACGCTGCTCTACCAGTTGCACTACGACGCCAAGCTGCCCGTGTCGAACCAGGTGCTCACCGCGCTGACCGGCGGCACGGCCGCACTGTCGTTGCGCCAGCCGCTGGGGGCGCCGCCACCGCTGCCGAGCCAACGCCGCCCGTTGCCCCGTCCGCTCGGCGCCTACGTGATCGGTTCGCTGGTGCTCGCCGGCCTGATCGGCCTGAGCAGCGCGGGCGCCCCCACTGCGGCGGCCACCACTGCGGCATCCATGCGCGTCGTGCAGTGGAACGTGCACCAGGCCGTGAACGACGACGGCCAGTTGGACCCGCAAGCGCTGGCCGACGCCATCGAGGCGCAAGAGCCGGTCGACATCGTGGTGCTCAACGAGGTCGGCCGGGGCTGGCCGCTGAGCGGCCAGCTCGACCTGGCTTCGTGGTTGTCGCGCCGGCTCGACCTTCCCTACGTGTGGGCCGGCGCCGCCAGCTCATCGTTCGGCAACGTCGTGCTCTCGCGGTTCCCGGTGCTGCAGCACGAGGTCGTGAGCCTGCCCGTGGCCCCCGGCTCCCAGGGGCGCACCGTGACCCGCGTGCTGCTCGACCGCGGCGGTGGCCGCACGGTGCAGTTGGTCGCCACCCACCTGCAGCACCGCAACGACAGCACGGCGCTCGACCGGCGCCTGGCCGAGATCGCACTGATCCTCGACCGCTGGAGCGCGGTGAAGACCACGATCCTGGCCGGCGACCTGAACCCGATGCAGGGCGACCCGCCGGCGTACCCGGCGCGACGACCCGACCAGTTCGTCGAGATCCGTCGCCTGCTCGACGCCGGCTTCACCACCGCGGCCGACCTGACGAAGTGCGACCGGCCCACCTCGAACCGCAACTGCAGCGACTACATCCTCGTCAACAGCGGGCTGCGCGAGACGCGCCTCGAGGTCGTGCCGACGGCCGGCACCGACCATCGCCTGCTCGTCGCCGACGTCACCGACGCCTGAACGTCAGCGAGCCGCAGCCCGCGCCCGCAGGTCGCCCCACACGGCTTCGACCGCCACGGCCAACTCGGCCTCGCTGTCGGCGTTGGTGACGAACAGGTCGCCTTTGGCCCGACGCTGCTCGTCGGTGGCCTGGCTGGCCATGCGGGCCCGGGCCTGCTCACGGGGAAGACCCCGGCCCTCCAACCGGTCGAGGCGCACCTCGACCGGCGCCTCCACTACCAGCACGATGTCGTACTGACCCTCGCCCAGGTTCGACTCGACCAGCACCGCCATGTCGAGCACGACGATGGCGCCGGTGGGCGCCGCCTTGATGGCGGCGGCGATCTCGGCGTCGATGGCCGGATGGGTGACGGCGTTCAGCTGGGCCAGGGCGGCGGGGCTGTTGAACACGATGGCGGCCAGACTCGGCCGGTCGATCGTGCCGTCGGCCATGCGCAGGTGGTCACCGAAGTGAGCCAGCACTGCCTCGTAGGCGCGGCCACCGGGCTCCACCACCCGTCGGCCCAGGCCGTCACAGTCGACCACGATCGCCCCATGGCCGGCGAGCAGCCGCGCCACAGTGGTCTTGCCGACCCCGATCCCTCCGGTGAGTCCCACGACGAGCATGCCGCATGCTGCCACGCGCCGATGGCGGACGGTCCCAACGGCGGACGTACCATGCGGCACGGGGCGGCTACACGAGAGGACATCCGTGAGCGATCACTACGACGTCGAGTTCTTTTGGGATCCGGTGTGCCCGTGGGCGTGGCTCACCTCGCGTTGGGTCGCCGAAGTGGCCGGGCAGCGCAACCTGAAGGTCGATTGGCGCTTCATCAGCCTGAAGCTGCTGAACGCCAGCAAGGACTACGAGCGCGACTTCCCGCCCGGCTACATCGCCGGCCACACCACCGGGCAGAAGCTGCTGCGCGTGGCCGCCGCCGTGCGTGACGCCGAGGGCCGCGACCGCATCGGTGCGCTCTACACGCAGTTCGGTGGCGACATCCACGTGCGGGGCCGCCGCACCGACATGACGGACCACTGGGAAGCGGGCTTCCCCGACTACCTCCGCTCGGTCGGCATCGAGGACCGCTACCTCGATGCCGCCAACGACGCCCGCTGGGACGAGGTGCTGCAGGCCGAGACCGACGAGGCGCTCGGCCGCACCGGCAAGGACGTGGGTACGCCCATCATCAGCTTCGCCCGCGACGGCACCAGCCACTCGTTCTTCGGGCCCGTCATCAGCCGCGTGCCGCGCGGCGAGGAGGCGCTGCGGTTGTGGGACGCCGTGTGGGAAGTGGCCACGTTCCCGGGCCTGGCCGAGCTGAAGCGCTCGCTGCGCGAGAAGCCGCAGCTGGCCGACAGCCTGTAGCCCGTCAGGTCTCGTCGCGATCGACGATGGCGCGCGACGGGTTCCACCGGTCGCCCCACGTCACCAGCGACGTGATGACCGGGAACAGGTCGCGGCCCTTCCTGGTGAGCCGGTACTCGAAGCGCTCGAGAACGCTCCTGGTACGGCTCCTTGTCGAAGCGACGCACGCCGAGCAACGCCTCGCGCAGGAGCAGGATCGTCCACCGGTCACCGACGACCGACAGCGACCGGGCCACCGCGATGACGGCCGAACGCGTCGCCGCCGACCACTGATCACCGCCCGCATCAAGCCCTCGTCAAGGGTGGGCGACGACTCACGCCGGCGCGCGCTCTACCGATAGGTGACCGGTGAACGAGCGACAAGACGGTGGTGCGGCATCCCCCGTCGCGCCCTCGTCCGTGACCCGCTCGATCTCGTCGTGGCTGCCGGTGTACGTGCTGACCGGGCTCATGGCCGGCCTGGCTGCGCTGATCATGGCCACCGTCGATCGGGACGGCGCCTACGCCGGCGAGCACAGCAATTGGATGGCGCTCGGCGGCCTGATGGTGCTGTTCGGCGCGACTGAGGTGCTCTCGGTCCACTTGCACTTCACCCGCAACTCGCACACCTTCTCGCTGTTCGAGATCCCGCTCACGCTCGGGATGTTCTTCGCGCCGACGCCGCTGCTGCTGCTGGCCCACGTGATCGGCGGAGGGCTGGTGCTGGCCTTTCATCGCCGGCAACCGCCGGTGAAGCTGCTGTTCAACGTGGCGTCGTTCATCATCACCGATGGTGCCGCCGTGCTGATGTTCCGGGCCATCGCCCACCACTCGGGCACGCTCGGGTCGCGGTCGACGCTGGCCGCCGGCGCATCGGCCATGACGGCGACGGTGCTGTCCGCCACGTTCGTGATCGTGGTGATCTCGCTCGTGGAGCAGCGCTGGTTCGATCGCCAGCTGCTCGCCGGACTGGTGTTCGGTGCGGTCACCGCGCTCATCTCGACCAGTCTCGGCCTCATCGCCGTCGCCATGATCTCGGCCTACCCGTCCGAGGCGTGGCTGCTGCTCGTACCCACCATCGGGCTGTACCTCGCCAACCACGCCTACGTGAACGAGCGCCGCCGCCATCAGGGGCTCGAGTTCCTGCACGACAGCACGCGGCTGCTCCACCAGACGCCCGAGCTCGAGTCAGCCCTCACCGAGCTGCTGTCGCACGCCCGCGCCGCGTTCCGGGCCGGCTTCGCCGAGCTCGTGTACGTGCCCGGCGGGCACGAGCAGGCCCTGCACGCCCGGGCCGACTCGGCCGGGCTGACCGCCGGCACCCTGCGCTTGGACGGCTCCGATCTGCAGGCGCTCGTGGAACGCTTCGAGCACGAACCGCTCGCCCTGCACGTGGGCCACGAGCTGGGCGACGAAACCCTCGGACCGTTCCTCATCGCACGCGGCCTCACCGACGCCGTCATCGCCCCCCTTCGCGACGACGGGCGCACCTGCGGCGTGATGATCGTGGGCAACCGGCTGGGCGACGTCGCCCGCTTCGACCGTGAAGACCTCGTCGTGCTCGAGACGCTGGCGTCGAACGTGACCGTCGCCCTGGAGAACGGCCGGCTCGAGCACTCGCTCGACCAGCTCCGCCAGCTCGAGCGCAAGCTCACGCACCAGGCCACCCATGATGCCCTGACCGGGCTGGCCAACCGCACGCTGTTCACCGAGAGCGTGACCGAGGCGCTGGCCAACGCCAGCGCCGACGGCAGCACCGTGGCGGTGCTGTTCATCGACCTCGACGACTTCAAGACGGTGAACGACAGCCTGGGCCACGCCGCCGGCGACGATCTGCTCGTGATCCTCGGCCGTCGCCTCGGTCATGCCCTGCCGCGCGGGGGCCTGGCCGCCCGCCTGGGCGGTGACGAGTTCGCCGTCGTGCTGCGCGAGGCCAGCGACGCGCACGACGCCCACCACGTCGCCCACGTCCTGCTCGAGGCGGTGAGCGCGCCGGTGTCACTGGTGGGCCGGTCGGTGCCGGTGAACGCCAGCATCGGCGTGGCCGTGGCCGCACGGGGGCAGACCACCGCCGAGGTGCTGCGCAACGCCGATACCGCGATGTACGCAGCCAAGGGTCGGGGCAAGCACTGCGTGGCCATGTTCGAAGCGTCGCTGCACGAGGCGGCGGTGCACCGCTACAACCTCACGTTCGAACTGAACCGGGCCATCACCAACCGTGAGTTCGTCGTGCACTACCAGCCCATCATCGACCTCGCTCGCGGCACCGTCGTGGGTGCCGAGGCGCTGGTGCGCTGGGAGCACCCCACGCTCGGGCTGCTGATGCCCGGCGCGTTCATCCCGATCGCCGAGGAGTCGGGCGCCATCATGGCCATCGGCCGCGTCGTGCTCGACGAGGTGTGTCGCTACCTGACCACGGTGGAGCCCACTGCGTCGGACGGCTCGCCCCTGTACGTGTCGGTGAACCTGTCGGCGCGCGACCTGATGGAGTCGGCGCTGCCCGGTGACATCCGGCGTACCCTCGACACCTACCGCGTGCCGCCGTCGCAGCTCGTGTTCGAGGTGACCGAGGGACTGATGATCACCGATCCCGAGGTGGCGGTGACCAGCCTGCGCAAGTTGAAGGAGCTCGGCGTGCGCATCGCCCTCGACGACTTCGGTACCGGGTACTCGTCGCTGAGTCAGCTCTACCAGCTGCCGGTCGACATCCTGAAGATCGCCCAACCGTTCGTCGACGACATGATCCGCACCGACGAGGACCAGCCGTCGTTCGTGGAGACCATCGTGCAGATCGGCCACACCCTGCGGCTGCTCACCGTGGCCGAGGGCATCGAGCACGGGTTCCAGGCCGACCGTCTCGACGCACTGGGCTGCCAGCTCGGTCAGGGCTACCACTTTGCCCGGCCGATGCCGGAGGCGGCGTTCACCGAGTGGCTGGCCGCCCCACCGACGTTCACGGTGAACGGTCGCACCGCCACCTCTTGATCAGGCCTGGAAGGCGGCCAGGTCGCCCCCAGGCAGCGGGTCCCTCCATTCCTCCCTGGGTAGCAACACCGCTCCATGACGGGAGGAACTGCTCGATGGGCGCACGGCGCCGGCTCCACGCGATGGGCACGATGCCAACGGCCGGCCTGCTCGCCGGTCTGTTGACGGCGGCACCGGCCTCGGCGGCCAAGCCGATGGCGACCGCGGCGTCCACCACGACCACCGACACCGGTGCGCTCGAGGCGATCGCCGAGGTGACGGGCGCCCGCGATCTGTGGGCCTGCGGCTACGCCGGCGAGGGCGTCGACGTCGCCCTCGTCGACACCGGTGTCGCCCCCGGCGCCCGCGTCGTCAACATCAAGGTCGGCGCAGCCGCGGACGCCCGCAACCCCGACGTCGTCGCCGTGAGCGCCGCCGACCTGCGCGGCTCGACCAAACCGCTCGACTGGTCGGTGGCCGACGTCGTCGATCGCGGCACGCCGGACCGCGCCGTCGACGTGCAGGGCCTGCGCGTACCCGGCTCGGTCATCGACAGCCTGGCGCCGAGCGCCACCGGCGATCCGTTCGAGCGGGGCAGTGGCACCTCGCAGGCCGCCGCCGTGGTGGCCGGCCTGGCCGCCCAGCTCGCCCAGCGCTCCCCAGGCGCCACTCCGGCGCAGATCAAGGGCATGCTGCAGCGCGGCGCCGTGCCGCTCGCCTCGGGCCGGTCGAGGTCGCAGGGCCCTGGCCACCACGGGCACGGCCCCCATCCAGAGCGACCGCGCCGACGCCACGCTGGCGCTCGACGGCGTCGAGCTCACCGCCGAGATCGACGTGCAGGGCAACGCCTGGTCGAGCACGGCCTGGGCGGCCGCAGCCGCCGCCGGCACGAGCTGGCAGGGCGGCGCCTGGATGGGCCACACGTGGACCGGCAACAAGTTCGGCACCAACGGTTGGAAGACCGCGACGTGGGCCGACTCGTGGTCGGGCAAGCCGTTCTCGGCCAGTGGCGGTCCGGGCGGCACCTGGGACGGGCTGCGCTGGAACGGGCTGCGCTGGAACTTGCTGCGCCTTCGGTGAGCGCGGCAGCGACCGCGTCGACCCACTGGTCATGCCCCCGCCAACACGGAGCGGAAGCGGGCGACCGAACCCGCCACATCGGTGGGGTCGAAGAACACACCGTGGAGGCCGGCCGTCGCCGCACCGGCGACGTTGGCACGTTGGTCGTCGAGGAACACGATGTCGTCGGCCGGCACGCCCATCGCGTGGATGGCAGCGGCGTAGGCGCGCGGGTCGGGCTTCAAGTGGCCGGTGAGCGACAGGTCGACCAACGGATCGACCTGGCCGAGCACGGTGATCGGGTCGCGCCACGACGGCGGGTGGAACGCCGACAGGTCGTTGGTCAGCACGCCGGCACGGAAGCCGGCCGCCTGCACCTCGATCACCAACGCTGTGGTCTCGGCGCGCACCAGGTGATCGCCCGACGGCTCGTAGAACGCCTTCATGTAGGCGACCGTGTCACGGTCCACCCGTGCGGCCCGCTCGGCCCAGTACTGGCGCTCGGTGATCTCGCCCGCCTGCCACGCCCGCCAGCGGGCATCGCCATCGGGATCGAACGGGCCGCGCGGCAGCGAGTCGACCGGTACCCCGAGCTCGGCCGCGGCCGGAGCGTGGAGCTCGAACGGCGTCAGCAGCAGCGGTCCACCGAAGTCGAACAGCGCGTGACGGCGGATGGGGAGCGAGGCATCGTGCGGCACGTCTGTCGACGGTACAAGACGTTCGGTGTCACCGGCCCGGTGGGCGTTCCCCCGGGCGGACCGATCCGTTCAGACCGCCAGCACACGATCGAGGAACGCGTTGCGGAAGCAGCCGTGCGGGTCGAAGCGGCGCATCGCCTGGGCGGCATCGGCCAGGCGTGGGTAGCGCGCGTGCAGCGTGGCCGCATCCATCGTGGACAGCTTGCCCCAGTGGGGCCGCGCGCCGAACGGTGCCAACGCCGCTTCCAACCGTCGCAGCACGGGTTCGACGGCCTCCCACGACGGGACCCACGTGAAGTGGAACGCCACGCTGTCCCGCCCGCAGCACGGGCTGAGCCACAGATCGTCGGCCGCGACGGTGCGCACCTCGGACACCTGCACCACGGGCCGCAGCACGTCGGCCAGACCGGCGAGCGTGCGCAGCGCGTCGGGCCCGTGCACCGCGTCGACGAACAGCTCCGACTGCAGCTCGTCACCGCTGCTCGGCGTGAAGTCGAGCCGGAAGTGGGGTAGTCGTTCGTGCCACGGTCCCGGCACCGCGAGCTGCACGGTGCACGGTTCGGCCGACAGCGACGCGACCGGATGCAGTGCGCGCACGGCGCGCCGCGCACCGAATCGTTCGGGGACCTCCTCGTCGTCACGCAGCTTGCACCACACCTGGTCGATGGCATCGGTGCGCCAGGTCGTGAACAGGCTCACGCTGTACGCGCCGGCCATGATCTCGTCGAAGTGGGCCAGCGCCTCGGCCAGGGGCAGGTGCTCGTGCACGACCTGGCGCACGTTGTAGGTGCGTTCCACGGCGAGGGTCACCGCGATCACGGCGCCGAACGCCCCGAGGCCGACGGCCAGCGCCGGGAAGTCGGCGTCGGCACGCGTGACCGTGCGGCGCTCACCGTCAGCCGTCACCAGCTCCACGGCACGCTGGGCGGCGGCCAGGTTCGCGTTGGTGACCCCAGAGCCGTGCGTGGCCGTGGCGCACGCCCCCGCCACCGAGATGTGCGGCAGCGACGCCAGGTTGCCGAGCGCGTACCCCGCGGCGTGCAGGGCCACCGCCAGCTCGCCGTAGCGCGTGCCCCCCGACACCGTCACGGTGGGCGCCGCCGGGTCGGGGTCGAGCTCGAAGCGCAACGGCAGCGCGGCGAGGCTCACGAGATCGCCGTCGGTGTCGGCGATGTCGTTGAACGAGTGCCGCGAGCCGAGGACGCGCACGCGGCTCGCACCGGCGACGACGCGCTGCAGCTCGTCGACACCCGTGGGCGCGTGTCGGCGTGCCGCGCCGTAGGTGACGTTGCCGGCCCAGTTGTGCTCGTCCATGCCGGCCATCATGCCCCGGCGCGCCGCCCGTGCGGTCGGGTGCTTCGATGGAACCGTGCCCGACGACTTCATCGGCGACGGCCACCTGTCGCCACAAGCCACCGCCCGCGCCGCGCGGGCGGGCGCGTTGCACCTGCCCGTACCGGTGCCCGACCTGAGCGACCACGACGCGGTGGTCGCGTGGCGTGCCGCCGTGCACGCGGCGTGGGGCGAGGACGACAGCGATCCGCCCCGCCACCGGCGTGTCGTCGTCGACGGGGTGGCGTGCCTGGTGGCCGGGCCCGCCGACGGGCCCACCTTCGTGTACGCCCACGGCGGGGGCTACGTGCTGGGCAGCGCCGATGTGGCCATGCCCCTCACCGGTCGCCTGAGCGAGCGGGTGCGCGTCGTGTCGGTCGACTACCGGCTGGCGCCCGAGCACCCGTGGCCGGCGGCGATCGACGACGTCGTCACGGTGGCCCGGGCCGTGGGCGCGGCGCGCCCGTTCGCGCTGGGTGGCGACTCGGCCGGCGGTGGTCTGGCGCTGGCGGCGGCCCGACGGCTGACCGACGGTGAGGGCCCGGTACCCCGCGCGCTGGTGCTGCTGTGCCCGCACCTCGACCACGGGGGCGGCGACGCGCTGAGCCGCGCCTACGTGGGGGGCGCCGACGCCGCCGACCCGCGGGTGTCGCCCGGGCGCGATCGGCTCGACGGTCTGGCGCCCACCCTCGTGCAGATCGCCGCGGGCGAAGCGCTGCTCCCCGGCGCGGTGCGGTTCGCCCGTCGGGCGCGCGTCGCCGGCGTCGACGTCGCCCTCGACGTGTGGGACGGGCTGTGGCACACGTGGCACTACCACCAGGAGATGCCCGAAGCGCAGCGCGCCCTCGACGAGGCGGCCTCGTTCGCCGTCGCGCATCTGGGCTGAGATCGCCGGGTCTGGTGCGGTCGGTCAGTCGGCCACCGTCACCGGGGGACGGTAGGCCTCCCGGCCACGCCAGCCGCTCGCGCCCCGCCCGTCCCTCAGGCACCGGGGACGCCGACGAGGCGGACCTCGCTGATCGCCGTGGCGTCGAGCTGGGGCGCCGGGGTGACGCCGGTGATCTCGACCACGATGGTCGCGCTCACCACGTCGACCGGCAGCGACTGCACCTCGGCCCGGTCCTTGAAGGTCTGCTGCACGGTCACACCGCCGTCGAAGCGCCACGTGACCGCGGTGATCCGGCGCAGCTGCGGGAACCGGTCGAACCCGGAGCAGAGGTCGATCTTGGCGTAGCCGGGCACCAGGCCCACCTCGGTCAGATGGGCCGGAGCGGCCAGGGTCAGCTGCAGGGTGTCGCCGGTGCCGTCGCCGGCCACCCGCCAGGCGGTGGACAGGTTCCCGTCCACCGCGTTCCCGGGATCGTAGGTCACGGTGCGGCCGCAGCTGTCGGGCTGCGGGGCGTCGAGCACCGACGCATCGATCCGGGCGACCCGCAGCGGCTCGGGTTCGCCGGTCAGCGGCGGCGGCGTGGTCGGCGGCACCGAACTGGCCGCGGCCGCCGGCGACCCCGACGAGGTCGACGTCGCGGCCACGATGGTGGTCGTGGCGCGCACCCTCGGCCCCGAGCGGGCCACGTCCTCCGCCGCTTCGGCCTCACCGCGCCGCTTGGCCGTGTCCAACAGCTGACGGGTGCCGTAGAGCAATCCACCCAGCAGCGCAAGGGTGACGATCCAGCGCACCCCCGTCAACGCCCAGCGGCGCCAGCCCGTCGTCACGCGTTCATGCTCGCACGCGATGCACGGCTCAGAACGGCAACGGCTCGGCGTGCACCACGCTCAGCTCGCGGGTCGAGCGCGTGAGGGCCACGTACAGCGCCCGCAGGCCCTGCGCCTGCTCGCTCACGATGCGGGCCGGCTCCACGACCACGACACCATCGAGCTCGAGGCCCTTCACCAGGCTGACCGGCACGAGCGTGACCGGCTGATCCAGGCCGGTGCGGGTGGCCTGGCCGACCTCGAGCCCCGCCTCGGTCAGCGAGGCGTACAGGCCAGAGGCCAACGTGTCGGGGGCGATCACCGCGACCACACCGTCGCCCAGTTCGGACTGCAGCCGGCGCACCTCGTCGATCACCGCGGCGGGCAGACCCTCGGGCGTGGTGCCCACGATCACCGGCGGGTGCTCGCCCATGCGCACGGCCCGCGGCGGCGTGAGGCCGGGCACGGCCCGGGCGGCGACGCGGTCGGCCAGCTCCATGATGGTCTCGGGGATGCGGTAGCCCACCGTCAGCTCGGCCAGGCGCGGCGGCTTGCGGTCGGGCAGGTGGGCGAGCACGTCGTCCCACGACACCGGGGCATGCTCGCCGGTGGCCTGAGCCAGGTCGCCCACCACGGTCATCGAGCCGTTCAGGCTGCGGCGGGCGGCCATGCGCAAGGCCATGGGCGACAGGTCCTGGACCTCGTCGATCACGATGTGGCCGTACGTGCGGATCTCGTCGTCGATCGGCATGAGCGAGCCGTCAGGGTTGCGGTTCGGCACGCGGTGCGCCTTGGACGGCTTGGGTCCGAGCAGCTCGCGCGCCTCGTCGAGCAGGGGCGCGTCGGCCTCGGACCAGACCTGATCGTGCGAGTCGGGGGCCCGCTCGCGGTGCAGCGCCACGCACTCGGCCTCGCTCAGCCTCTTGGCGCCGGCCAGCTTCACCAGCGGTCGCGAACCGAACAGGTCGTTCAGGAGCTCGGCCGGGGTGAGCAACGGCCACATGCGCTCGAGCGCGGTGCGGATCTCATCGGTGTGGCGCGTGCGATCGCGCACCTGCTCGGTGGTGGCCGATCCGTCACGGCTGGACGCGGCCAGCGCGGCGAACACCTCGCCCTCCACGAACCGGCGGGCACCGTTGTGACGGCGGTAGCGGCGACGGGCGTCGCGCACGATCCGGTCGGTGTCCTCGGGGCGCAGGCGCAGGTTGCCCAGTCCGTAGGGCACCACCAGTTCCTGCTTCAGCGGGCGCTGGCGGTCACGCACCGCCTTGGCCAGCACGTCGGCCATGCGGGGATCGCCCTTCACCTTCACCGTGGCCGGCGCGTCGGCCGCACCGAAGGTCACGTCGGGCACCAGGTCGGCCATGACCACCTGCTCCACCCCGGCCTCGCCCAGGCTGGGCAGCACCTGCTCGATGTAGCGCAGGAAGAGTCGGTTGGGTCCGATGACCAACACGCCCTGGTCCTCGAGTGGGAACCGGTGGGTGTACAGCAGGTAGGCGGCGCGGTGCAGCGCCACCACGGTCTTGCCCGTGCCCGGGCCGCCCTGCACCACCAACACCCCGGCCTGGGGCGAGCGGATGATCTCGTCCTGCTCCCCCTGGATCGTCGCGACGATGTCACCCAGGGTGCCGGTGCGCCCCCGCTCGAGCGCGGCGAGCAGCGTGGAGTAGCCCCGCAGCCCCTCGCCCGGCGCGTCGGAGCCGACGCCCAGATGGCCCTCGCCGAACAGCTCGTCTTCGAGGCCCAGGATCTGGCGGCCCCGGACGGAGAAGTGCCGGCGCCGGGCGAGGCCCATGGCATGGCGGCCGGTGGCCCGGTAGAACGGCTCGGCGACCGGTGCCCGCCAGTCGACCACGACCGGCTCCCGCTCCTCGTCGGCCACGGCCAGCCGGCCGATGTGGAACGACTCCAGCCCACCCTCGCCGTAGCGGTCGATGCGGCCGAACACCAGGGCGGCATCGCCCAGCTCGAGCCGGCTCAGTCGCTGGCTGATGGCCCCCTCGAACACCTCGGCCTCGTACCTGGCCTGGTGGGTGCCCCCACGGCCGATCTCGGTCAGGTCGCGCAACCGCCACGCGTCGGCTCTGGATCGCTCCAGACACTCGTACGCGTGCTCGACGTACGCCTGTTCTTCCGCCAGGTCAGGATGGGTGGTCATCGGGTTGTTCGCATCGGGGCGGGAGGCCCCGAAGGAGGATGAGAACCCTATCGGCACCAGTGACCCCTCACCAAGGGAACCTCGGGCAGTCCGGGTGCCCGGGCGCGCCGGTCGTCAAGAAGCAGGTCACTCAGCAGCGCCGGCCGACGTCTCCCGGTAGGGTTCGAGGCTCCGAACGGAGGCAATCAGGCTATGAAGGCACTGCGGTCGTTCAGCGTCCGACCCCGACTCCCCGAGGCCCTCGCGCCCCTCGAGCGCCTGGCGATGAACCTGCGCTGGAGCTGGGATGAGCGCACCCGCGAGTTGTTCCGATGGGTCGACCCCGATGCCTGGGACGCCACCAGCCACGACCCGGTCCGTCTCCTCGGCCTGGTCAAGCGCGATCGGCTCGACGCCCTCTCGGTCGACCCGAGCTTCCTGCGCGAGCTGGGGGACTGTGCCGACGACCTCGACCGCTACCTGACCCGCCCCCGCTGGTTCCAGCTGCGCTCCTCGGGCGGGAGCGGCAGTGGCGGTTCCGGCGCCAACGGCAGCCCCCTGCGCCAGGTCGCCTACTTCAGCCCCGAGTTCGGCATCTCCGAAGCCCTGCCCCAGTACTCCGGTGGCCTCGGCGTGCTCGCCGGCGACCATCTGAAGGCCGCCTCCGACCTCGGCGTGCCCCTCGTCGGCGTCGGGCTCTTCTACCGCAGCGGGTACTTCCGCCAGTCGCTCTCCCACGACGGCTGGCAGCAGGAGGTCTTCCCGACCCTCGATCCGTACGGCCTCGCCCTCACCCTGTGCGACGGGGTGCGCATCTCGGTCGACCTGGCCGGCGAGACGTGCCACGCCCAGGTCTGGCGGGCCGACGTGGGCCGCACCGAGCTCTACCTCATGGACGCCGATGTCGAGGAGAACAGCCCTGCGTGCCGTGGCGTCACCGACCGCCTCTACGGCGGCGACACCGAGCATCGCCTGCGCCAGGAGATCCTCCTCGGCATCGGCGGCGTGCGGGCCCTCCAGGCCCTCGGCATCGACGCCCAGGTGTTCCACACCAACGAGGGCCACGCCGGGTTCCTGGGCCTCGAGCGCATCCGCCAGCTCACCAAGACCGGCCTGAGCTTCGACGAGGCGGTCCAGGCCGTGCGGGCCGGTGGCCTGTTCACCACCCACACCCCGGTACCCGCCGGCATCGACCGGTTCCCCGAAGAGCTGCTGCGCGGCTACTTCACCGCGTTCGCCACCGACTGTGGCATCACGTTCGATCAGTTCATGGCCGTGGGTCGCCGGGCCGACGAGCCCGACGAGACCCGCTTCAACATGGCGGTCATGGGCCTGCGCCTGGCCGCCCGCTCCAACGGCGTGGCCGCCCTTCACGGCGAGGTCAGCCGCCACATGTTCGGCGGCCTGTGGCCCGATGTCCCCGCCGACGAGGTGCCGATCGGCTCGGTCACCAACGGCGTCCACGCGTCCACCTGGACCTCACCCGAGATCGACGACCTGCTCAGCCGGGCCCTCGTGCCCGACTGGGACGACGCCAGCGCCGCCGACTGGGCCCGCGTGACCAACGTCCGCGACGACGAGTTGTGGCGGGCCCTCCAGCAGGGCCGCGACCGCCTGGCCACCTTCGTGCGCAAGCGCCTGACCGCCAGCCGCATGGCCCACGGTGCCAGCCGCAGCGACGTCGCCTGGTGCGACGAGGTCCTCGACCCCACCGCGCTCACCATCGGCTTCGCCCGCCGCTTCGCGACCTACAAGCGGGCCACGCTCCTGCTCGGCCAGCCCGACCGGCTGCGGGCCTTGCTGCTGGCGCCCGACCGGCCCGTGCAGTTCGTGTTCGCCGGCAAGGCCCACCCCGCCGACGACCTGGGCAAGGCCCTCATCCAGGAGATCCAGCGCTTCGCCAACGACCTCGGCGTGCGCCACCGCTTCGTGTTCCTCGAGGACTACGACATCTCCGTCGCCCGCGCCTTCTACCACGGGTGTGACGTGTGGCTGAACACGCCCCGCCGCCCCCAGGAGGCGTGCGGCACGTCGGGCATGAAGGCGGCCCTGAACGGCGCGCTCAACTGCTCGATCCTCGACGGCTGGTGGGACGAGTGCTTCGACGGCACCAACGGTTGGGCCATCTCGTCGCTCGAGGACGAAACCGACCTGGCCCGCCGCGACGCCCACGAGGCGGCCAGCCTGTTCGATCTGCTCGAACAGCAGATCGTGCCCCTGTTCTACGGCCGCGAAGACGGCCCCGTGCCGCGCCGCTGGCTCGGCCGGGTGAAGCACAACTTCGCCACGCTCGGCCCGTTCGTGACCGCCAGCCGCATGGTCCGTGAGTACACCGAGACCCTGTACGAGCCGGCCGCCGCCGGCGCCGACGCCGTCAGCGGCAACGACTACAAGGGCGCCAAGGAGCTCACGGCGTGGACCCAGCGGGTCCGCTCCACGTGGGGCGACGTGCGCGTCACGGGCGTGCAGGCGGAGTCGACCACGGCCGAGCTGGGCACCAACCGCCAGGTCGTCGCCTGGGTGCAGCTCGGCTCGCTCAGCCCGGCCGACGTCGAGGTGCAGCTGGTGCACGGTCGCGTCGGTGCCGGCGAGGAGCTGGTAGAGCCCACCACCGTCAGCCTCACCTGTGGTGACCGTGGCCCCGACGGCGCCTACCGCTACGACGGCTCCTTCGACTGTGGCAACACCGGTCGCTACGGCTTCACCGTGCGGGTGCTGCCGGCCCATCCGGGCATGGCCTCGCCGGTCGAGCTCGGCCGCATCGCCTGGGCCTGACGGCCCGACCCGACCCCGCCACGATCGGCCCGAGCAGGTGACCCAGCGACCGTTTCGGCCACCGTTTGCGGCCAGGGTGGTGAGGAGCGTCGATAATGGAGGGGTGAACGGCGGTTCGGACCCGACCAGTGCGAACGATCGCCGGCGCGCGGTCGAAGCCCTGCTGTTCCGCCAGATGATCTCCACCGTGTGGAAGATGCGGCTCCTGCTCCTGTTCGGGCCGCTGGTGATGACGGTGAGCATCGCCCGGGCCGGTCGGCCCCTGGCCGCGGTGGTGTGGTGGCTGGCGTCGGTCGGGGCCACCACCGCCGGGCTGGCCGTGGCGGTGGCCGCGCTCTCGCACGCCGAGGTCCCGCCGCGCCTGCGCCGCGGGTTCGCCGGCGCCGGCTTCCTGACCGGCGCGGTCTGGGGGTTCGCCCCCTTCCTGGTGGACGTCGCCGGACCGGCCGACTCGATCGCCCGCATCGTGCCACCCATCGGCGTCATCGCCGTGGCCTCGGCCGTGTTCGCCGCCAACCTGCCGACCTACCTGGCGGTCGCCACCGGCCTCACGGTGCTCAACGGGGCCAGCCTGTTCGCCATCGGGAACCCGGTGCTGCGCGAGGCACTGCCCTCCTACCTGATGGTCGTGCTCATGTTCACCCTGCAGGCCAAGTGGCTGAACGGGCAGACCCGCACCACCATCGCCGCCCGACTGCACGCCGACGAGCTGTCGTACGGCCTCCGGGTCGAACGGGCCGCCGCCCTCGACGCCAACGCCCGCCTGCGCGTCGTGAACCAGCGCGTGCGGGAGCTGGCCGAGCGCGACCACCTGACCGGCGCCTACAACCGGCGCTTCCTGATGGAGCAGCTCGAGCGGCTGGCGCCCCACGACCGCGACCGCTACGTGTTCGTGCTGCTCGACCTCGACCACTTCAAAGCGGCCAACGACCGCTTCGGTCACGCCACCGGTGACCAGATCCTGCGGCACCTCGTGTCGTGCGCGCTGCACCACCTGACCGACGCCCGGGCACTGGCCCGCTGGGGTGGCGAGGAGTTCGCGTTCCTGCTCGAGGCGTCGGTGCTCGACGCCGTCGGAACCATCGAGCGCATCCGCGGCACGCTCCACGCCCGGGTGTCGTCGCCGGTGTCGCCCACGTTCTCCGCCGGAGTCGCCCGCTGGAGCGCGGGCATGCCGGTCGAGGAGCTGGTGCGGCGGGCCGACAAGGCGCTGTACCAGGCCAAGGACAACGGCCGCGACCGCGTCGAGGTCTACGACCGTGCCGCCGACGTCGCCCCCGACGCCATCGTGTGAGGGCCGCGACGCACACCCACGGGCATCCCGCAGCGGCCCCAGACACGACGATGGTGGTGGCGGGATCGACTCCCACCACCGCCATCGGTCACCGGGACCTCACGGTGCCCGCCCGGTCAGCTTCACCGTCCAGGTGGCGTTCGTGGCGTTGCTCGTGATGGTGAGCGTGTCCGTGATCGGATTGCCCGCCTTCGTCGGTTGGAAGGTGACGACGAGCTGGCACGTGGCGCCCGGCGCCACGTCCGACCAGCACGTGCCCATGTCGACGAGGTAGGCGGTCGAGCCCGTGGTGGCCGCCGAGAAGACGGTCAGCGGGCCCGAGCCGGTGTTGGTGACCGTGAGGGTCGTGGTGGTGGTGCTGTTCAGCGGATGGCGACCGAGGTTGAGGGTCGCCGGCGTGGACACGGTGGCGACGGCCACGCCCACGCCCGTGAGCGTCGTCGTCACCGACCCGGTCGTGGTGGTCACGGTGACGGTGACCACCTTGGTCCCGGCGCCGCCGGCCACCGTCGGACTGAAGCGAGCGGTGATGGTGCAGAACGCCAACCCGGCCGCTCGTGTGCGCATGCAGGTCGCCGGCACGCTGACCGCGAACTGGCTCACGTCACCGCTGAGCGACGTGCCCGTCACCGTGACCGGCCCTTTCGCGATGTTCGAGAGCACCAGGCTCTGGGGGGCCGAGGCGGCCGTGCCGAGGTTCTGGGCGGCGAACACCAGGCTCGACGGCGTCAGCCCCACCGTCGGCGGCACCACGGCGGTACCGCTGAGCGCCACGGTCACCGTCGGCCTCGTCGGGTCGTTCGACGTGATGGTCAGCGTGCCCGTCTTCGTTCCCACCGTGGTAGGGGCGAAGGTGACGGTGATCGCACACGTAGCCGACGGAGCCACCGTCGTACAGGTGGAGGTCGCCGCGAAGTCCGAACCGGTCACCGTGGCGCCCTGCACGGTCAGCGGGACGCTGCCGTCGTTCGTGACGGTGACGACCTGCGGCGCTGACGTGGTCTTGATCACCTGCGGGGTGAAGCCGAGCGTGGTCGTCGGGACCGTGATGACCGGGGCGCCGCCGGTACCGCTCAGGAACACGGTGGACGCCGCCGGGGAGGCGTTGGAGCTCACCAGGATCGTGGCCGACTTCATGTCGATCGAGATCGGGTCGAAGCCCACGCCGATGGCGCACGCCTGGCCCGGTGCGACCGGCTGGTTCGTGCAGGCGTCGGCCAGGGCGAACGAGCTGGTGTCGGGCCCGGTGACCGTCACCGAGCTGACCACCAGGGGTGCCGTCCCGCCGTTGACCACGGTGGCCACCTTCGTGGGCGACATGACGCCCACGGGCTGCAGCCCGAAGTTCAGCGCCGTCGTCACCGAGATGGTGGGCGCCGGGCTGGCGCCGGGCACCGGCCGGTCGAGGTAGGCGAGGCACTTGTGGCTCACCACGTCGGTCACCGTGCAGAACCGCATGTTCTCGATGTTCCACAGCGTGTCGGTGCCGTCACCCTTGGGCAGGCCGGCGGCGAGGGGGTCCTTTTTCACGAGCGAGGTGAGATCGCGGACCGTCACGCTGCCGTCGGTGTTCTGCGTGACGACGTAGTTCGTCGGCGGTCCGTCGAACACGGCCGTGTCGCAGTTCTTCGTCGTCGTGAGATCGACCATCAACGTGGTGGGGCTGACGGGTCCGCAGTCACCGACGGTGTGGGTGGCGGGCGTGGCACCGACGGGCGAGCCGTCCTGCGCCACGATCTCGCGCACGGCCACCAGGTTGCCCGGGTCGACGAGGCCGGCGAACACGGCCGCCTGGAGCGTCATGCCCGCGGTTCCGGGACCGAACGTGCCCTTGGTGGCGATGTTCTCGATGAGGTCGGTGCGACCGATCTCGGTGGCCGGGTCGGCGGGGTTGGTGCGCACGCTGATGGCCACGTGCAGGGTGTGGTCACCGTCGATGATGTCGTCGTTGCCCCGCCCCTCGAGCACGTCGCTGGCGCCGCCGCCCATCAGGATGTCACCCTCCGCCCACACGCCAGGGACCACACCGTTCGCCGTCTGGGCCCCGTTCGGGAACACACCGGTGAGCGGGCACGCCTTCATGGCCGACTTGGCCACCACGGCGCTGAGCGGCGTGGGGAAGCGGGTGATGTAGCGGTTCAGGCCGGTGATGCGGTCGACGCCGGCCTGGTCGAGGGCGTCGCAGCCGGTGAACCCGGCTCCGCCCACGACCGCCTCGTTCGTCATGCCGCGGATCACGTCGGGGAACTTGTCACCGCTGTCGGCCTCGGTCTCCTGCCAACGGTCGCGGTTGACCACGAGCTGCAGCGGCACGCCGATGAGCATCTGGTTGATCATCATGTCGTCGTCGGCCGGGACCGTGTCGTACTGGTGGAAGGCCCAGTCGAAACCGGCGGCGCCGGCGTTGCGGTCGATGGCCGGGTTCTGCGCCATCAGGTCGTCGCCACCCTCGGCGTCGTAGTCGTTCTCACCGGGCTGGCCGATGAAGATGTCGTTGCCCGGTGCGGGCTCACCCGGATCGTCGAAGAACGGCGCGCCGTTGTCGCCCTGGAGGAGGTCCTGGCCCGTGCCGCCCTCGATCCAGTCGTCGCCTCCGCCGCCGAACACCGTGTCGGCGCCCTGGCCGGCGATGATGAAGTCGTTGCCCGGCCCGCCGAACGTCTCGTTGTCGTTGGCGCCGCCGTTGAGGACGTCGTTGCCGTCACCGCCGAGCACGATGTCGTTGCCGGGGCCGGCGTCGATGGCGTCGTTGCCCGGACCGCCCTTGAGCACGTCGGCGCCGTCGGAGTCGGTGATGATGTCGTTGCCGTCGCCGCCCAGTACCACGTCGTCGCCGCCGGCGCCCTCGATGACGTCGTTGCCGTCACCGCCCCAGAACGTGTCGTTGTCGATGCCGCCGGTGATGCGGTCGGCGCCGGGCGTGCCGTTGTACACCGACTGGCTGTTGATGCCGGGTGGGTTCACGGTGTTGGTCGTCTGGTACTCGATGGTGCCGTCGGGCGTGCGGTCGAGCAGCTTGGTCTCGTTGCACTGGGTCGCCGGGTCGTCGGCCACGGTCGGGCCGTGGGCGTTGAACCCGGCGGCGGTGCCGTCGAGTCTGGCCAGTTCGAACCGGCAGTCCGCCGTGGCGAAGGCGTCGGCCTTCAGGCTGTGCGTGTTGCTGGTGTTGCGCTGGATGAGCTCGGCGAAGGAGTTCCCCTCGAGCTGGGTGCGCAGGTTCAGGCCCGGCAGGCGGGCGAGGTAGTAGAAGCGGTCGCCATCCTGCAGCTTCTCGAGCTGGGTCTGGAACACGTAGTTGAACGTGGAGCCGAGCAGGCCACCGTTGAGGTTGGTCACCTCGGCCAGGCCACCGATCCACAGGTCGACGGCGTCGACGCCCGTAGTGGTGACGCCGCCGGATGCACTCGCCCACGCACCGGTGCTGAACATGAACTGGATGGCATCGGCCGGCTGCACGTCGGTGGGCGACGGCGCCACCATGGCTCGGGCCGCAGCACGCTTGGCCGCCACCGTGGTCACGTCGTCGACCGTGCCGAGGACGCCGTCGGGACCGGAGTCACGCATGCTCGGGTGCGTCCCGTAGGCGGCGATGAAGTTGATCAGCGAACTGGGGTGCCGCAGGTGGCGGCCGAAGTCGGACCAGCTCGTGTACGGCGCCAGCTGGGCGTCGTTGGTGGCGTTGTGGATCTGCCGGCGCACGTCGTTCAACGGGGGGATGCCTTCGCTGCGGGCCCGGGTCAGGTTCAGGGTCGGCAGGTCCAGGGGCAGGCCGAGCAGGTTGTTGCGCAGCACGTCGGTGGTGAACTCGTCGATCTCGTTGCCGACCTGATCGGACGATCCCATCACGATGGCCCCGGCCGCCTCCTCGGGCGTGTAGACCGGGTGCGTGGGGTCCACCTTGTTGTCGAAGAACGACGGTGGGTTCAGGAAGGCGCCGAGCAGCGGGAGCGAGTTGTCCACCTTCGTCCCGAGCGGGTCGGCGGCGGTGGCGCCGACGGTGCTCGTGCGGGCCACGTCGTCGTCGAGCATGGAGTGACCGAAGCGGTAGACGGCGTGGGCGAACTCGGCCGTGACGGCCGGGTTGATGTCGGGCGAGTACACGTGGAACGGGCGCACCGCCGGCTGGACCTTGCGGGCGAACTCCTCGAACACCGAGTGCTGGTACTCCATCTCGGTCACGAAGCGAGCCGCCTGGAACAGGCGCTGGCCGTAGGTGAACGTCGTGGACAGGCTGGGGTTGTTGGTCGCGCAGCCGACCGCGCAGTTCGTCGCGTGGAAGGCGTCGAACAGCGCCTTGTCGCTCGGGATCGTGGCCTGGTCGAGCTCCTTGGCGAGCCGGTTGTGCTCGGAGTGGAAGATCTGGTGGATCGTCGACAACGCGATGTTCTCGTTGCAGCGACCGTCGCCGCAGGCGAAGTGGGCGTTCAGCATCTCGTCGTCGTAGGTGCCCTTCGGCTGGCGGGCGAAGTCGGCCGACGGCGTCGTGTCGGCGTCGGGCTCGAGGCAGCCCTTGGCGTTGCCGGTCGTGGAGCACGGGCCCACCGAGCCGGGGTCCGCGTTGTGGGCGATGTCGGTGAGGAAGGGCGTGTCGAAGGACACGGCGTCGGCCGGCACGGGCACGGGGTTGGCGCGGTCACCCTCCACGAGGCCGTGCTTGGTGACGTACTGCGGCAGGCGGCGCGCCGGGCCGGGCACGAAGTTGCCGTACGGATCGGTGAGGAGCATCGGCACGTTGGCGACATCGGTGTCCTTCAGCTTCAGGCCGAGCTCCCCGGCCGCCTGCAGCTTGGTGGCGGCCCACGTCGACTCGCCGGTGGTGCCGTCGGGCGAGCCGGCGTAGGTGGCGCCCGCCGGCAGGCCGCCGAGCAGGCGGCCGGTGGCCACCGGGGCTCCCGTCGTCGGATCGTCGACGTACTCACGCAGGAACACCTGGTGCGACGAGTGCGACGTGTACGTCTGCGACTGATCGACCCAGGGCGTGTCGGTGTTGTTCGCGTTCTGCACGTCGTCGGCGGTGCCCAGGACGCCGTCGGGTCCGGGCTGGTTCTGGGCGCGGGACAGCACCATGAACGCAAGGTTCGGGGGCACCTCGTCACCGGTCTTGGCCACACCGTCGGGGCCGAGGGTCACGAGCGGGTCGTCCGTGCGCAGGGGAACGATCACCGCGCCGCCCGACTTCACCGTCTGGTCCACGCCATGATCGAAGAACTGACCGAAGAACGTGAAGAGGCTGTTGTAGGGCGGCGACAGGCCGACGTCGGTGGTGACGTTGGCGATGAAGAGCGTCTTGTGCGCCGGCACGCAGCCGGCCGGGGTCAGCGGCTGCAGGTCCGCACCGGCGCTGTCGGTCTGGCACGGCACGATGGACGGCGCACCGGCCTGGGCGCGTACCGGGAACCCGGCGGCGGCCACCGCGGCCGGGTTCGTGGACGTCTGGTCCGCGATGAGGTTGGAGATCGTGCGGGGCTGGGCGTCGAACACGACGTTGTTCGCCGTCTTCTGCGCGTAGCTCGTGGCCGCACCGGTGGGATCGGCGTCGGCGGCGCGGAAGACGGGTGACGTGAGGCGCGGGAAGGGCTGGTCGGCTGACCCGAACGTCGGGTGGTTGACGAACGTGGGGCTGGGCGCGCTGCTGTTCTGGTTCGTCAGGTCCAGCACCTTGGTCAGGTTGTTGCAGGAACCGTCGGTGGTCCGCAGGCCGTAGGACGTGATCGGGTCGGGCACCTGGTCAGGGGCCGTGCCGATCATGGCGAGGCAGTACGTCGGATCGGCCGCCGGGTTCGGGTTCGGCTGCGGCGCCGCCAGACGGTCGCCCTCGAGCGCCCGCGTGTGGCGCTCGGCGATCGCGATCTGCTTCAGGATGAACCCGAGGTCACCGGTCGTCACGGTGAAGCCCTGGCCCACCGGCGCCGTCACAGCGTTCGACGAGTTGGACGCCGCGATCGCGAGGGACAGGGCGACCACCGCAACGGGCACCATGGTGGCGATGGTCGGGATGGCCACCCGGCGCTTCCGGAGCCGTCCGAGCGCCCGTTGGAGCCGCGTTCGTGCTCGTAGCCACCTGCCAGCACGCCCATCGAGGTCGTCGGAGCGATGCGACATCGCGGCACATCCTTTTCATTTACGGTGCCCGCCCGAGTGAGCACGCTTGACGCAGACTCTCGTCGCCGAGGCCGGTTGTTTCTAGAGTGCAGACCCACGACACCTACCGTGCCAGCCGCTATGGGTCGTAGGCCCCCTGTCGTAGGACCCGTCCGTTTACCTACATGGCGCGGCCAGATGACCGCTGTCGATCCCTTTTTACGCCAGGGTCGTAGAACTAACGTCGGGCTTGACAAGGGCGCCGTGAGTGGGGGTACGCACCGCGGGAGTTACCCGTCGCTCAGACCCTCCCCGGCAGGGGCCGCCGGGCGATCGGGGGCCGACCCGGCCGTTCATGGCGCTCTTTACAACTATGACTGGCCGAATGGTCGCCACTATCATTTCTTTGCACCGGCCCAGTTCCGCCCAGCTCCCGCCTCGGGCAGCAGCCGCTGTCGGCCCGACGCCGACGTCATCGGTCAGCGGGTGGCACCCCGCGGGACCACGGCGTCCGAACCCTCGATCAGGAAGACCCGCCGGTCGCCCTCGACGCGCCCGGCCCGACCCAACAGCTCGTCGTCGGCCAGCACCTCGAGCGGCGTGTAACAGGGATGGTGGTGCTCACGCACCGGGTCGTTGGCGCGCGTGTTGAACGCCACCAGCAGCAGGGTGCGGGGCGACCCGGAGAGGTTCGGTGCCGAGGTGTGCAGGGTGTTGGCGTGGAAGAACATGACGTCGCCGGGCTCGCCCTCGAACGGGGTCTGCGGGAAGCGGCCGCGCGCCGCCTGCACCCGAGCCGGATCGGCACCGGTCTGGGCGCCGACGGGGCCGTGGTCGATGCGACCCATGCGGTGGGAACCGGTGAGCACTTGGAGGCAGCCGTTGGCCGCCGACATCGGATCGAGGGGGATGGCCACGGTGAGCATGTCGGGCAGCAGACACCCGTTGCCGTACCAGTAGCCGTAGTCCTGATGCCACACCCACGTGCCCCCACCACCGGGTCGCTTGGCGGTGATCTTGGAGTGGTAGTGGTACACCTCGCCGCCCAGCAACGCGCCCGCCGCGTCCACCAGCCGGGCGCCACGGGCCAGGGCCCCGAAGGCGTCGTCGCCAGGGAAGTTCCACAGCGCGATCTCGGTCGCCCCACCGTGGCCGTCGTCCGCCCGCAGGGCACGCGTCGACAGGGCGCGGTCGGCGGCCAACGTGGCGGCCAGCACCGCCATCTCGGCCGGCGTGTAGAAGGCCCGCACCACGAGTTGGCCCTCGCGGCGGAAGGCGGCCACGTCGCCCTCGGTGAGCTCGATCGGCATGGCTGACCTCCTGGAGACCGTATGATCGGATATTGATGGTATCAATGTCCACGACCGAGCAGTACCGGCGCGACGGCCACACCCGCGTGGAGGGCCTCATGGACGCGGCCGAGGTGGCCGTCTACCGCCCAGCCGTCGCCGCCGTCGTCGAGCAGGCCCGCGCCGTGGCCCCGCCGCTGGCCGAGCGCTCCACCTACGACAAGGCGTTCCCGCAGCTGATGAACCTCTGGCGGCGCGATGCCACCATCGAGCGCTTCGTGCGCTCCCCTCATCTCGCCGCCACCGCGGCGGCGCTGCTCGGCGTCGAGCGTGTCCGGCTCTACCACGACCAGGCGCTGTTCAAGGAGCCGGGGGGCGGCTTCACGCCGTGGCACCAGGACGCGATCTACTGGCCCCTCGACGGCAACCGTTGCATCACGATGTGGATGCCGCTCGTCGACGTCGTGCCCGAGATGGGCGCGATGACCTTCGCCGACGGCACCCACCGCCACGGCGCACTCGGCGGCACGGTCATCTCCGATGCGTCCGAGGCCGACTTCGACTCGCTGGTGGCCGAGCGGGGCTTCGCCCTCACGACCCACGGCGCCATGCGGGCCGGCGACGCCACGTTCCACGACGGGTGGACGCTGCACCGCGCCACGCGCAACGACACCGACACCATGCGCGCCGTGATGACGGTGATCTGGTTCGCCGACGGCGAGCGGGTGCGCGAGCCGTCCAACACCGCGCAACGCAACGATCTGGTGACGTGGCTGCCGGGCTGCGCACCCGGCGACCTGGCGGCGTCGCCCCTGAACCCGGTGATCAGCGACCGGTGAACTGGGCCTGGCCCGGCCCCTGCTCCAGGAAGCTCTTCACGCCGATCTGGCTGTCGTCGGTGCGGAAGGCGTCCACGAACAGCTCGCGCTCGAGCAGCAACCCGTCGACCAACGAGCTCGACAGCCCGCGGTCGACCGCCCGCTTCACGAGACCCTGGCTCACCACGGCACCGCGGGCCAGTTCGGCGGCCAGCGCGAACGCCCGCTCGTGCAGCTGCTCGAGCTCCACGACCTCGTCGGCCAGACCGATGCGCAGCGCCTCCTCGGCGTTCACCTGGCGGCCGGTCATCATGAGCTCCTTGCCCCGGGCGGCGCCCACGGCGCGCGCCAGACGCTGGGTGCCGCCACCGCCGGGGATGATGCCGAGCAGGATCTCGGGCTGGCCGAACACGGCCCTGGTGGAGGCGATGCGGTAGTCGCAGGCCAGCGCCAGCTCGCAACCGCCGCCCAGCGCGTAGCCGGCCACCGCGGCGATCACCATGCGGGGCACGGCGGCCAGCGCGTCGAGCGCCTCGTGGATGTTGTTGGCGATGGGGCCGGCCTCGGCCGGCCCACCGAACTCGCTGATGTCGGCGCCGGCGGCGAAGATCCGCTCGCCACCGGTCACCACGACGGCGCCGGGAGGGTCGGCCTGGAGCTGCAGGGCGATGGCGCGCAGCTGACCGATGAGCACACCCTTCAGCGCGTTCACCTTCGGGTTGTCGAGGCGCACCACGGCCACGCCGTCGTCGCGGCGTTCGAGGTGCACGTACACGGGAGCGTCGTCGGCCATGGAGCCCGACGTTAGTGCTCGGGCTAGGCGCCGACGCCCTCGAGCATCTCGTCGGCCGCCGTCCACGGGTCGGTGCTGCGGTCGAGCACCTCGCGGGCCAGCTGGTCCCAACGGTCGCCGGTGCAGATCTCGCGGGCCCTGATCTCGAGCCGCCGGGCCACGATGTGGCGCAGCTCGTCGCGCAGGCGCGAGGCGCGGCGCTTGGCCAGGAAGCCATTGGCCTCGATGTGGGCCCGGTGCTGCGTGACCGCGTCCCACAGCTCGGCGACGCCCTTGTTCTCGGCGGCGATGGTGGCGATGATCGGCGGTCGCCAGTCGCCCAGCTCCGACAGATCGGACAGGTCGAGCATGAGGTCGAGGTCGCGGCGTGTCTCCTCGACCCCCTTGCGGTCGGCCTTGTTGATCACGAACACGTCGGCGATCTCCATGAGGCCGGCCTTGTTGGCCTGCACGCTGTCGCCCCAGCCCGGGTTCACGACCACCACGGTGGTGTCGGCCTTGCCGGCGATCTCGACCTCGACCTGGCCCACGCCGACGGTCTCCACGAGCACGGTCTGGCGGCCCACGGCGTCGAGCAGGCGGATGGCCTCGGGCGTGGCCAGCGACAGGCCGCCCAGGTGGCCGCGCGTGGCCATCGACCGGATGAACACGCCCGCGTCGAGGGCGTGGTCCTGCATGCGCACGCGATCGCCCAGGATGGCGCCGCCGGAGAACGGCGACGTCGGGTCGATGGCGAGGACGGCGACCTCTTGCCGCATGGCGCGGAGGTGGCCGATGAGCGCGCTGGTGAGGGTCGACTTGCCGGCGCCCGGGGCCCCGGTGAGCCCGACCGTGTAGGCGGTGCCGCCCAGGCCGTACACCAGGCGCGAGATGGTGCGGGCGTCGTCGCCCCCGCGCTCGACCATCGACAGCAGCCGGGCCAGCGCGGCACGGTCGCCCCCACGGGCCTGCCCGAGCAGCTCTTCGGGGTCGCGACTACGGGCCGCCACTAGACAGCCACGACCTCGGTCACGCCCTCCACCCGGTCACGCATGATGCGCTCGATGCCGGCCTTCAGCGTCTGCGTGGACGCCGGGCAGGACGCACAGGCGCCGATGAGTGTGACACTCACCACACCGGTGGCCTCATCGACCTCGCGCAGGATGATGTCGCCGCCGTCGGCCTGGAGGGCCGGACGGATGACTTCGATCGTCTGCTCGACCTGCGCGCGCACGCTCGTCTCCGAATGGTTCAGGGACACCCCGTAGGGAGTGCCCGGTCATTGTGGCGGGCCGCACCCGACCAGCGCCATCCGGAGGTCGCGAGCAAGGTTGCGACCATCGAGGTGACACGTGCGGGCAGCACCGCTGTCATCAACGCGCGGTAGCCTCCGGATGTTCCCGTCTCGGCGGGACGGGCGAACAACAGGAGGCTGGACGTGGTGCTCGCACACCAGGGCGGGTGGGACGAGATGCTCATGGTCCTCATCCCGATCGCCGTCGTGGTCCTCCTGCTCCGGGTGGCCAGCCGACGGGCCAAGGCCGCGTCGGGCCAGACCCCTCCCAAGGACGAGTGAGTCCCCGGTTCAGTCGACGTCGACCTGCACGCCCAGCCCGGCGAGCTTGGCCGCCATGTCGCCGTAGCCGCGGTCGAGGTGGTGGGCATCGCTGATGACGGTGGTGCCCTCGGCGGCCAGCGCGGCGATCACCAGTGACGCGCCGGCGCGGATGTCGTAGGCCCGCACCGGCGCACCCGACAGGCGGGGCACGCCCCGCACGACGGCATGGTGGGCGTCGGTGCGGATGTCGGCGCCCAGGCGCACGAGCTCGGCCACGTAGCGAAAGCGGCCGGAGAACAGGTTCTCGGTGAGGATGCCGACACCGTCGGCTACGGACAGCATGGCGGTGAGCACCGGCTTCACGTCGGTGGCCACGCCCGGGTACGGCAGGGTGGCCACGTCGACCGAGCGCAGCCGTTCGGGAGCCTTGGCCCACAGCCCGGTGCCCGTGTCGGTGATGACCATGCCCATCTCGGTGAGCTTGCGCACCAGCATCTCCATGTGGCCGGCCACCGCGCCGTGCACCGTGATGTCGCCGCCGACCACACCCACCGCGGCCAGGTAGGTGGCCGCCTCGATGCGGTCGGGTACCACGCGGTGGGCCACCGGCCGCAGGTCGGTCACCGGTACGCCGCGCACCACGAGCGTCGGCGACCCGATGCCCTCGATCTCGGCCCCCATGGCCACCAGGAAGTGGCACAGGTCGACGATCTCGGGCTCGCGCGCGGCGTTGTCGAGCACGGTGGTGCCCTTGGCCCCCACGGCGGCCATCACCACGTTCTCGGTGGCGCCGACGCTCGGGAACTCGAAGGTGATCTCGGTGCCGTGCAGACCCGACGGCGCGCACGCATCGAGGTCGCCGTGGCGCAGCTGGAACTCGGCGCCCATCGACTCCAGCGCGGCGACGTGCATGTCGATGGGGCGGGTGCCGAAGTCGTCGCCGCCGGGCATGGCGACGAGGGCCCGGCCACACCGGGCCAGCAGCGGGCCGAGCACGTTGATGGACGCCCGGATCTGTTCGGCCAACTCGTAGGGCGCCTCGGGCCGCAGCTCCTCGGGTACGTGCAGCATCACGACATCGGCCGAGGGCCGCTCGGCGCGCACGCCCATGACCTCGAGCAGGTTGGCCATCACGGGCACGTCGGCGATGGACGGCACGTTGGTCAGCTCGTAGCGCCCGGGGGCCAGCAGTGTGGCCGCCATCAGCTTGAGCACCGAGTTCTTGGCCCCACCCACCCGGACCTCGCCGGTCAGCGGGCCACAGGAGCGGATCGCCAGGCGCTGCACGGCTCCAGCATGGCACGTCTCGGTACACTCGCCCGGTGCCTGAGGTCCGGATGCGATGGGCCGAAGGTTCCCCTGAAGCGGCACGGGCCCTCACCCCGCGTGACGATCTGCTGCTCGAGTCGGCCGACGGTGACGGCGTGTTCCGCCAGGCGCACGGTCCGTTCGTGGCCTACGAGCGCACCGTCGCCCGAGAGGCCGGTGCGGTCACCGAGACCGTCGACTACCGGCTCGTGCTGCCGTGGTTCCGTTGGCTGTTCGGCCCGCTCGTACGCCGGTCGCTGCGCCATCGCCCGGCGCTCGACGGTCGCCGGCCGTGGTGGTCGCCCCCCGATCGCCTCGACGCCCGCCAGACGATGGTGCTCGGGCTGTTGGCCGGCGGCTCGTTGATCGCCGGGTACGTGAACACGTTGTTCACGCAGACCGCGCACCGGGCCACCGACGAGTTCGGTGTCGGCTCCAGCGGCCAGGGCGTGGCCGCCACCGTCGTGCGCATCGGCATCGTGCTGGCCGTGCCCCTGTGGTACCTGGCCGACCGCATCGGGCGGCGCCGCATGATCCTGGTGGCGGCGTGGGGCGCGCCTGCGTTGGGCGCGCTCGGGGCCGTCGCACCCACCTTCGGTGTGCTCACCGCGACCCAGACGGTGGCCCGCCCGCTGGCCATCAGCCTCGATCTGCTCATCGCCGTGGTCGCCACCGAGGAGGTGCCCCGCAACAGCCGCACGTACGCGCTCAGCATCCTCGCCATGTCGGCGGGCATGGGCGCCGGCCTGTGCGTGCTCGCCCTGCCCCTGGCCGACATCGGCCCCCGGGCGTGGCGGCTCGTGTACGTCCTGCCACTGGTGCTGCTGACGATCGCGTGGTCGCTGCACCGCCTCCTGCCCGAGACGCTGCGCTTCGAGCAGCACCAGGGCGAGCACCGCCGCCCCCACGGGCGCCGGTTCTGGATCCTGCTGGTCGCGGCGGCGTGCGCCAACGTGTTCGTGGCACCGGCGTCGGTGTTCCAGAACCGCTACCTGGAGAACGTGCGCGGCTTCAACAACACGATGATCAGCGCGTTCACGTTGGGTACGCAGACGCCAGGCGGGCTCGGCCTGCTCGTCGGTGGCAAGCTCGCCGACCTGCGGGGCCGACGTCACCTCGCGGTGGGCTGCCTGCTGGGCGCCACCGCGTTCACGGTGTGGAGCTACTCGGTGGGCGGCGGGATGCTGTGGATCGTGGCCGTCACCGGTGCGGTGCTCGGTGGTCTGTCGTATCCGGCCCTCGCCGTCTACCGCACCGAGCTGTTCCCGACGGGCAGCCGGGGGCTGGCCAGCGGGCTCATCACCGGTGCGGCGCTGCTCGGGGGCGCCGGCGGGCTCCTGGTGGCCGGCGCCTGGCTCGACCACGCCAGCTACGCACTGGTGATGGGCGTGCTCGCCCTGGGCGAACTGATCGTCGCCGCGCTCGTGCTGACCACGTACCCCGAGACGGCCCACATGGAGCTCGAGGAGCTGAACCCCGAGGACCGGGTCGCGGTCACCGAGGCGTGAGCGGGCTCAGGTGCTCTGGGCTTCCCAGACCAGCGTCAACGACGCCGTGGCCCCCTGCACCGCGTCGGGCGCCGCGGCCGAGAGCGTGTAGGTGAACTGGTAGTCCTTCGTCTGGGCCGCGCCGTTGGGCGCCCACGTCCCCACACCGGTGGCATGGGTCGTGCTGTTGGTCGTGAACGACGACAGCAGGTTGTTGTAGACCGGGGCGCCGGCGGCCACGAACGAGGTGCACGCCGGGAAGGCGGGCACGCTGGCGAAGGCGCCCTCCTCGACCTTGAGCGTGATGTAGGTGTCGAGCGACGCCGTGGCGCTGGGGCTCGCCGTGTACAGCTTCACGGCGGAGGCGAGCGAGCCGTTGTAGGTGACGCGGAGGCACGCCGACCCGGTGGCCCCCGGCGTCAGCGCGCCCACGTTGAACAGCACGCCGTTGCTGTCGTTGTCGGTGAGGCTCACGGTGCCGGCCGAGAACGAGTTCAAGCCGTTCGTCGTGGTGGCCGTGAAAGCGGCGTTCGAGGCGTTCCAGATCAGGGTCGACGCGATGACCACACCGATCACGGCGATGAGCGTCGGCAGGCCACGGCGGCGGGGCCGCGGCGCACATGAAACGGGGACGGTCTGGTGCACGAGGCTCCCTTCGGCCGCCCGGGCGGAGGGCTTCAGGGCTTCCCGGCGTTCCTGCCGCTACCTTGAAGTTCTCGGGCCCGGTGCCGATGAACCCCAGGTGGACGATGCACTGGTGGCCGAGACGTGGGTCGACGCCCCCGCTCGGCCCACACCGGCACCGATCGCGGTGGCTCACCGGCCGTTGGAGCTGATCCTCGACCCGGTCCCCATGCCGGTGCCCGTCCCCGTCGGCCAGCTCGCCCCGCCCACCCCGTCTCCCCTGGCCACCCTGCCCACCCCGCAGTGGTGCGTGCTGCCCGCCATCGGCTGGCAGGCCCGCTCGGGCGGCCCGGCCAGCGGCCCCGGCGCCCTGGCGACGACCGTGCGGTGCGCGGCCGAGGTGGCCGACACCGCGACCCGGACGACGACCGCGGCGACGACCGCAGTGGCGACGGAGGTCGACGTCGCGATGCCGGCCGAGAGCCGGCCCGAGCCCGACACGGAGCCCGACACGGAGCCCGAGCCCGACACGGAGCCCGACAGCGAGCCCGGCGCCGGGCCGGGGCCGGCGGCCGACCAGGCGCGAGCGTCGCTCGCCGGTGCGCTGCACGCCACCGCTCGCTGGGCCTCGTTCGCCGTGCTCGGTGCCGGCCTGTGGGTTGTGCTGCTCACGACCGTGCCCCGGCTGGTCGGCTGGCAGCCCACCGTGATCACCGGGCACTCGATGGAACCGTCGATCGACCGGGGCGACGTCGTGGTCGTACGCCCGGCGCCGGCATCGGTGTTCGTGCCCGGCGCCGTCATCACCTTCGTCGACATCAACCACCCCGGTCACCTCATCACCCACCGGATCGTGAAGGTCAACCCCGACGGCACCCTCGTGACCAAGGGTGACCACAACCACGACGACGACCCCCAGTCGTTGGCGGTCGCCAACGTGAAGGGCCGGGCCGTGCTGCGGGTGCCGTACGTGGGCCGGCCGGTCGTGTGGATCATCGACCGCGACTGGTTCCCCCTGAGCCTCACCGCGGGGCTCCTGGTCGGCGTCTTCCGCACCGCGCTGCACCCGGCCGGCACCCGGCGTCGGCGCCGTCCGTGGCCGCTGTTCACCGCCCCCGAGCCCGGAACTTGACGACTCCTTCATCCACGCCACGGCACCCCGGGCGTCAAGATCACCGGTCGCCGGCCGATCGGAAGGCATGCCCTCGATGAAGGTGCCGGGCCAGCCGCGTCGTTCGACGCGCCCGCGCGCCCGTGCGCGGCGAGCGGCCCTCCTCGCGTCAGTGGCCGTGGCCGTGGTCGGCCGCCAGGCCGATGCCGCCACCAGCACGCCGTTCACCGTCGACGTGAACCAGTCGACGGCGATCTTCCAGCTCGCCAACGTGGCGCCCGGCGTCGTCGGGTCGAAGTGCCTGCTGGTCACCGTGACGAACGGCGTGGCCGACAACGCCGTGCTGTCGGCCGTGATCGGCGGCACCGGGCTGGCGCCCTACCTCGACCTCGTCATCGAGTCGGGCACCTCGGCCAACCCGGCGGTGTGCAACGACTTCGTCGGCGCCCCGGTGTTCACCGGCACGCTTGCCGCGCTGGCCAACCAGCACCCCGACGGCCCATCGGGCCTGGCGGTGACCCTGCCCGACCAGCACTCGACGGTGATGCGCTTCACGGTCTCGCTCCAGAGCGACAACGCCGCCCAGGGGCGTTCGGCCACGATGACGTTGCGGTTCGACGCCCTCGACACGACGCCGACGCCCCCGCCCACCACCGTGCCGCCCACGACGGCATCCACCACCGTCGCCGACACGACGGCCGGGCCGCCCTCCACGCTGCGGCCCACGACGGTGCCCGTCGCCCCGGGCACGACCAGCGCGCCGCGGACGACGGTGCCGGCCTCGACCACGACCACCACGACCATCGACATCGAGAGTCGCCGGGTCAAGAACGGCGCCGGCACGACGAAGACGACGATCGCCGGCGGGGCGGCCGGCACCACGCTGCCCGACGAGCTCGTGAGCCCCACCACCGAGCCGAACATCGTCGTCGAGGACCCCGCCCGCGACGCCCGATCGGTGTCAGCGGTGGAACGCGCCGCCGAGCTCGTGAGCGCCACGGTCACCACCGCGGCCGAGACATCGTCGGTCCCGGCGCTGTTCGTCGCCCTCGTCCTCGGGTTCCTCGTCATCCAGGACCGCATCGACCGCAACGACCCGAAGCTGGCCCGGGCGCCCATCGCGCCGGAGCCAGAGCTCGTGTACCAACCCCGCAGCGGGATCGGGTCATGAAGCGCACCATCGTCTCCAACTGGTCGACGGGCGACCTCGTCCCCGTCACCGAACGGCTCCGGAACCTCCAGCTGTGGCGCACGGCGGTGCTGCCACTGGCCGCGTTGGCGGTGCTGGTCGTCCCGAACCTGTCGATGGTGCCCGCCGCGGGCGCCGCTCTCGCAGTGGTCATGTTCGTGGCCGTCGGTGCGGTGCTCACGTGGGCGTCGGGACGCGAGCGTCGCTTCATCCGCACCCTGGCGCGCGTCCTGCCGCTGGGCGACGCCGTGGCCGTCGTCGGCATGTCGCTGGCCGTCGGTGGGCCCCAGAGCCCACTGCGGTACCTACTGGTGCTGCAGGCGGTCGAGATCACGCTGCTGGCGTCGTTCCGCACCGGCCTGAAGCTGGTGGCGTGGCAGTCGCTGGTGGTGTCGAGCCTGTACGTGATCGGCCCGGCGGTGTGGCCCCGCCTCGTGACGGTGAGCCTGTCGGCGCGCGGTCGCCTCGAGCTCCAGGTGCTCGTGGGGTGCGCATGGATCGCCGCCATCATGACGGCGTGGATGGCCGCGGCCAACGAGCGCGAGCTGCGCCGTCGCCGCTACGACCTGGAGCAGCTGGCCGACTACCACTCGGCCCTGGAGGCATCAGCGGAGTCGACCACCGCGGCGGCGGCGTTCGTGTCGAAGGCCCACGACGAGCTCGACACCGGCCGCATCGTGATCGCCGTGGCCGACGGCGCCGACGGGCTGACGGTGCTGGCGACCATGGGGCTCGAGTCGGCTCCGACACGCCTCGACATCACGCCCGGCTCGCTCGTGGCCGAGGTGCTGGAGGCGACCAAGACGTTGCTGGTGGCCGGGCTCGACCCGCTGCTCGACGCCCAGCTGTGCGGGGTGTTCGGCCAGACCAACCTGGCCGGCCTGTCGCTGCGCACCGCTCAGGGCCCCGGGCTCATCCTGGTCGAGCCGCAGCAGAAGCGGGGCAGCCGGGTCGAGCGCCGGGTCGTGTCGATGCTGGAGCGCTACCGCGACGACCTCGCGTCGAAGCTCTCCAACCTGTGGCTGATCGACTCGTTGCGCATCGCCGCCACCACCGACCCGCTCACCGGGGTCGCCAACCGGGGGCGTCTCCGCGAGCTGCTGCGCGCCGGCACGCAGCAGTCGATCCGCACCCAGATGCCTTTGTGCGTCACCATCCTCGACGTCGACCACTTCAAGAGGGTGAACGACACCCACGGCCATGCCGCCGGCGACCAGGTGCTGCGCCAGGTGGCGTCGGTGCTGGAGTACAACGTGCGCCCGTACGACACCGTGGCCCGCTACGGCGGCGAGGAGTTCGTGGTCCTGCTGCCGGGCGTCGACCTCGACGAGGCCGCGCTCGTGCTCGAACGTCTCCGCGCCGCGATCCCCACGGGCACGAGCCCGGTGGCGGTCACGGCCAGCTTCGGACTGGCCCGCTTCGACCCGAGCGTCGACGACGCCGACAACGTGGTGAAGCGGGCCGACGCGATGCTCTACGAGGCCAAGCAGAACGGACGGAACCGGGTGATGATCGCCCGACAGACGCCCTTCGTGGCCGGCGCTCCGGCCACCGACGTCGAACCCTGACGGGCCGGCGAGGCCGACCCGTCAGGGCTCGCGTTCAGCGGACGCCGAACAGGTGCTCGACGGCGAGCTGATCGAGGCGGTCGTAACCGGCGCCGACCGCGGCACGCCCGTCAGGGTCGAACCGGTCGGCGTCGGCGCGCAGGGAAGCGAGGCTCTCACCCGCGCCACGAGTGGTCACCGCGAGCTCGGGGATGCGCGACGCGGCCTGGGCCGCCTGCACCTCCGGATCGGCGGCGTACGCGGCCGCCTTCTCTTTCAGGATGAGGTAGTTGCGCATGCAACCACGAGCGAAGTCCCACACACCTTCGAGGTCCTCGGTGCGGTAAGCGCGGCAGTCGAAGTGACGGGGACCGTCGTAGCCGGCCCGCTCGAGCAGGCCCACGAGGAACATCATCTCCGTCTGCGCCTCGGCGCCGAAGCGCATGTCCTGATCGAAGCGCACGCCTTTCTGGGCGTTGAGGTCGATGTGGAACAGCTTGCCCTGCCACAAGGCCTGGCCGACGCCGTGGTGGAAGTTCAGGTTGGCCATGTGCTCGTGGCCGACCTCGGGGTTCAGACCGACCAGCTCGGGGTGCGCCAGGCGTTCGATGAAGGCGAGGGCGTGGCCGACGGTGGGCAGGAAGATGTCGGCACGCGGCTCGTTGGGCTTGGGCTCGAACGCGAAGCGGATGTCGTAGCCGCGCTCGAGCACGTACTCGCCGAGGATGTCGAACGCCTCCTTGTAGCGGTCGAGGGCGATGCGCGGGTCCTTGGCCGCGTCGGTGTCGCTGCCCTCGCGCCCGCCCCAGCACACGTAGACCTTGGCGCCGAGCTCGGCGGCCACGTCGAGGTTGTCCATCACCTTGCGGATGGCGTAGCGGCGCACCTGGCGGTCGTTGGCGGTGAACGCACCGTCACGGAACACCGGGTGGAAGAACAGGTTCGTCGTCGCCATGGAGCACACGACGCCGGTCTCGTCGAGCGCGGCCGCGAAGCGGGCGATGCGGCGGGCCCGGTCGGCGCTCCCCTCGTCGGGTCCGAGCAGGTCGTCGTCGTGGTACGACACACCCCACACGCCGAGGTCGCCGAGGCGCTTCACCAGATCGACCGGGTCGACCCACGGGCGCACGACGTCGCCGAAGGGGTCACGGCCCTGGTGACCGACGGTCCACAGACCGAAGGCGAACTTGTGCTCGGGGCGGGGTTCGTACGCGTCCGTCATGACGGAGTGCCTTTCCGATCGACACGCCCGTACGGCACGAGCGTGGGGTCTTCGAAGATGCGATCGGCGGCGAGCAGCGCACCGCCGCGCGCCGGCGACAGGGCCAGCTGCGACAGCTCGATGCGGCAGCCGCCGCTGGGGCGGGCCTGGCCGGCGAAGGCGGCGTCCAGGGCGGTGCGCACCCATGGGCCGATCTGGGAGTAGTAGCCGGTGAGCACGATGGCCTCGGGGTTGAGCACGTTGGCCAGGTTGGCGGCGCCGATGCCGAGCCAGTGGCCCAGACGGGCCAGCGCCTCCTGGGCGCGGGCGTCGCCGGCCGACGCGCGTGCGATGACCACGGCCACCTTCTCCTCGGGGCTCAGGCTGGTGTCCACCTCGAGCTCGGCGGCCACGTCGGGCACGGCCTCACGCAGCAGCGGGCGCAGGCCGACGACGGTCTCCCAGCAGCCGCGGCCACCGCACCCGCACGGGCGCCCGTCGGGCACGACGGCCATGTGCCCGACCTCGCCCGACGCGCCGGTGGTGCCCCGCATCAGCTCGCCGTTGATGAGGATGCCGGCACCCACGCCGATCTCACCGACGACGCACACGAGGTTGTCGGGTGCACCGGCCAGCCGGTGCTCGGCCAGTGCGGCCAGGTTCGCCTCGTTGTCGATCACGATCGGGTAGTCGGGTTCCAGTGCCGCCTGCAGGCGCTCCACGAGGGGCACGTCGCTCCAGCCCAGGTTGGGGGCCAGGCGCAGGCGGCCGGCGCCCAGGTCGACCACGCCGGGTACGGCCAGCGTGAGCCCCGCCACCACGGTGGCGCCGGCCTTGTCGGCGTCCTCCAGCATGGTGCGGGCCAGGCGGGCGAGCGACGAGATGACGCGCGGGCGCGACACGTTCATGGCGTCGAGGAGGCGGCGGCGCTCCGACAGCACCCGCCCGGCCAGGTCGAGCACGACGGCGCCCAGGTAGTCGACGTTGAGCTCCAGACCGAGGGCGGCCACGTGCGAGCCGTCGACCTCCACGAGCGTGGCCGGGCGACCCACGCCGCGCACCGACGCCGAGCGGACGAGTCCGACCTCGCGCACGAGGCCACGCTGGGTCAGGTCGGCCACCAGGCTCGACACCGTCGGCTTGCCCAGACCGGTGGCGGCGGCGATGCCGGCGCGCGAGCGGGGGCCCTGATCGCGCAGGAGGCGCAGCACCATGCTCAGGTTGTGCCGGCGCACGACGGCCTGGTCGGCCGGCAGGTGCGTGGCGGTACCGCTGATGCGAGCGGCCGAGGCGCGAGTGCCCACGCGTGACGCAGACGGGTTCACGGCGCGGCGATGCCCGTGGTGCGACCAACGGCGCGACTGATCCTCGGCATCGACACTCCTCTTCCCCCGAGCGCCCGTCCGTGCGACGACGTCCCTGGTGCTCGATTTCGTTTCTAGTCCGAACTATTGCTCGTGTCCATGCCCGCGCCCGAAAGTTCTTCGTCCGAATGAATGGCGACGCCCGGGGCCAGAGACGACGCTCAGCCCTGTCTCACAGGGCCGACAGCCACGCCACGACCGCGTTGGAAACGCTTTCATCGGCGCGGGCCAGATCGTGGCGACCACCCTCGATCCACACGTGCGTCACCGCGCCCGGGATCGCCGCAGTGGCCGCGGTCAGCTCGTCGGGCGAGGCGAACGGGTCGCGGGTCCCGTGCACGAACAGGCACGGCACCGTCAGTCGAGGCAGGTGCTCGGTGCGCAGGTTCTCGGGCTTGCCCGGCGGGTGCAACGGATAGGACACCAGCACCAGACCGGCCGCCGGGACGCGCTCACCGATCGGCGCGGGGCTCGCACCGGGCCCGTCGCCGGCGGCGAGCATGCTGGCCATGCGTCCGCCCATGGACCGTCCGCCCAGCACGAGGCGGCCGTGGTCCACGCCGAGCGCGCCGGCGAACCCGTCGACCTCGGTCCGCATGGCGGCCAGGAGCACCGGCGCCCGGTCGGGTGCGCGCCGCCCGGCCTTGCGGTACGGGAAGTCCATGCGCACGACCGGCAGCGGCGCCACCCCCACTTCGATGGCCACCAGACACGAGTGATCGCGGTCGGAGCCGGCACCCGGCGCCAGCAGCAACCCACCGACCCCCGTCGTCTGCCTGCGTCGCGTCGCGGCCATGGGTGGGCTCCTGTTCAGTCGACGGTGAGGATGCGTCGGGCCTCGCCGAGGTCGGCGATGGCCTTGCTGGCGACGGTTCTCTCACCACCGTGGTCGGGGTGCACCTCCATGAGGCGCGTGCGGTAGCGCACCATCACGTCCTTGCGCGGCGGCTTCACGGTGCCCGGCGGGAAACCGAGGATCTCGAGGGCCCACGCCTTCGGGTCGGCGAACGACATCAGCGACGAGCCGCGGTTGCCACCCACACCGGCGAGGTAGGCGATGAAGCTCGGCCCCACCGCTCCCGACCATCGCATCGCCTTGTCGATCGTCTCCACGACGATGCGGCGGGGCCCGGCGGCGAGACGCTCGGTGGCGTACACCGCGCCGAGCACCTGCTGCAGTTCGGTGCCCGACGAGTCGAGCTCGACCTTCACCTGCTCGCCGTCGCCCACCAGCCGGTGCACGCTACGGGCCAACCCGTGCCGGTCGACCTGGTAGCGGTGGCGCAGACGGGGCTGGGGGACGCGCTCGCCCCGACCGACCTGGTGCACCAGGCGCTGGAGGTCGGGCAGCAGATCGGGGTCGATGCCGGGCAGGTGGCCGGCGATCACCGCCCCGAGGAGCAGGCCACCGAAGCCGGGGGCCGGGTCGACGGGCAGCACCAGGTTCCCCAACGACACCCTGCGGGTCGGGGTGATCGGGCGTGAGTGCCAGACCTCGAGCTCCGCCAGCAGCACACCCCGACCGTACCGGGCAGCTGGCCCCCACGCCCGATCGGACGACTGGACCGTCGTCTTCGCCGCGCTCAGACGTAGGGCCGCAGGATGGCCTTCAGGTGACCGGCAGCGAGGCTGACGTTGTCACGGTCCTCGGTGAGGGCGGCGGCCAGGTCGTCGGCGGCGTCGATGACCTTCTCCCACGCCATCACGGTGATGCCGAACGGCGCCCGCTCCGGATCGAGCCGACCGTTCAGCGCGGCGAAGTCGACCAGCGCGGCCGACTCGTCGGGGCGCTTGTCGAGCCGGGCGGCCACGTCGAACAACGAGCTCACGAGCTCGCCGTCGTAGCCCCCGTCGTCGTCGTCATCATCACCGTCGTCGGCGTCGTCGGCGGCGTCGCCGACCAGTTCGCCGGTCTCCAGATCGACGACGTCGACCTCCTCGCCGCGCACCTCGGCCACCAGGAAGTCGACCGCTTCCTCGTCGCGCTGGTCGACGACGATGGCGTCGTCCTCGACCCGGTACGGCACCCCACCGGCCTGCAGGCGCACCTCGAGGTCGGCCCGGTGCTCCGGCTGCCAGCCGGCCAGCTCGTACACGAGCTCGCCCGGTTCGCCACCATCGCCCGCCTCGGTGTCGATGGGACCGTGCTCGGCCTCGATGGCCTCCATGATGGCATCGACGGCGGCCTCGTGATCGAGGTGCACCACCAGATCGGCGCCGTCGAAGGCGTGGGGGATCTCGGACTCGGCCATGGCCGCGGCCGCCTCGGCCTGCAGATCGAGCGGCCACGCGCCAAGCTCGTAGACCACTTGCTGATCCTCGGGCAGCTCGAGCGGGTTCGGCGCCTCACCCGGCGCCACCAGGGCCACACGACACGAGGCACACTTGTTGACCCAGCTGAGGTACTCCGACCCGCACACCGGGCAGACGAGGTTCATGGGGCGAGGCTAAGCGCTGCCGTAGCCCTTCACCACCGCATCGGCCAGGAACGCCTCGGTGCGGGCCAGCTCGTCGGCGACCACGGCGGGATCGCCCCAGCCGTGGCCCTCACCCGGGTACACGTGGAAGGTCACGTCACGGCCGCGGGCGCGCAGCGCGGCGACCAGTGCCTCGCTCTGGGCGATCGACACCACCGGGTCGGCATCGCCGTGCAGCACCAGCAGTGGCACGTCGATGCGATCGACGTGGAACAGCGGCGACCGCTGCCGGTAGGCCGGTGCGGCGCCCGGCCACGGGCCGACCAGGTGGGCGTTGTAGTGCGCCTCGAACCGGTGCGTGGTGGCGTCGAGGGCCCGCAGGTCGGTCACGGGGTAGAGCACGACGGCGGCGGCCAGCGGCACGTCGTGGTGGGCGGCCACGTTGAGCACCGTGAGCCCGCCCGACGAACCTCCCATGGCCACGATGGCGTCGGCGCGACCCCAGCCGCGCTCGATGGCGGCACCGATGGCGGCGGCGACATCGTCGGCGTCGAGCTCGCCCCATCGCCCGCGCAGCGCCTGGGCGTAGGCCCGCCCCCAGCCGGTGGACCCGCGGAAGTCGGGGAACAGCACCGACCACCCGCGCGCCAGCCAGAACGCGAGGCGCGCGTTGAACGCCACCGGCCACTGGCCCGTGGGGCCGCCGTGCACCCACACGAGCAGGGGCCCGGGCTGCTCGCCATCGGCGCCGTTCGGCCGGTACAGCCGCCCGTGCACCTCGCCCCCGTCGAGGCCGGACCACGTGACCGCGGTGGGCTCCACGAGATGCGGCTCGTAGCCGAGCACCGGGCCGACGGCCAGCACTGCACGGGCCCACGTGCCATCGCCGTGGACGCCGGCGTCGTAGCTGACGAGCTGGGTGGGCGTGGTGCCGCCCGAACGCAGCGCGGCGAGCCGCGTGCCCTTCCACGACAGGCCGCCGTGCACCGCCCTGGCGACCTCGCGCACCGCGCCCGAGGCCACGTCCACCACGCACAGGCGGCCGAAGCCCGCCTCGTTGCGGGTGAAGGCGATGGCGGCGCCGTCGGGCGACCACACGAAGCTGCGCTGGCCCTGTCCCCACGACGGTTCGGCGTGCTCGAACGGCTCGGCCACGAGGGGCACGTCCATGTCGCGCCCGGGTCCGAACACCCACACGTTCGCGTGGCCGCTGCGGTCGCTCACGAAGGCCAGGTCGGTGCCGACCGGCGAGAAGCGCGGCTGGGACACGGCCACGTCGTCGCCACCTAGCTCGGCCACCGGACCCGAGCCGTCGGCGCCGGCCACCACCCACGCGCTCTCGTCCCACGCCATGTTCGGCGGGCGCCACGCGTGCCACGCCACGAACTGACCGTCGGCGCTCCAGCACGGGTCGAACGAGAACTCGGCATCGGCCGCGCTGACGCGGATGGGCCACGGTCCGTCGGCGTCGAGCGCGGCCACCGCGACATCGCGATCGTCGATCACGTAGGCGACGCGCGTGCCGTCGGGCGACACCGCCGGTGCGGCGACGCCCCGGCCCGCGGGCTGATCGGTGATGCGGCGCGGCGCGCCGCCGCCGATCGGCTGCCACCACAGGTTGCCGTCGCGCGTCACGTACACGAGGGCCTGTCCGTCGGGCGTCCAGTCGAGCACTGCACCCGACGTGAGCCGACCGGTGCGGGGTTCGGGTGTGCTCGTGAGCCGCCGTTCGGGCCCACCGGTCGCCGCCATCACCACGATGGCGACCCGGCCGGCGGACGACGCCACGAACGCGACGTGGGCGCCGTCGGGCGACAGGCGCGGATCGGACAGGTCGCGCCCGGCGGCGAGCATCGCGGCGGTGATCACGACCGCACCGTAGCGAGCCCCGCATTTAATCGCTGGACCGGCCCCGCATGCGGTTGGCATGCTCTGCACCGTTCCGAGCACGAGCGAAAGGAGGTCGCACCGATGAAGCTGTTCCCCACGGGCATCGCCGCCATGGTCGCGACCCCCTCGTGCGCCCGGACGCGTTGACGACGCGCCACCCGGCCGACGTCGACCGCACCGCTCCGATCGCCATCCGGTGATGCCGGGCGCCCTCGCGCTCACCACCCCACGCGCTCGCATCGGCGCCCGCGCCACCCCGTCCCCGAGGCGCCGGTGGTACGGCGCCGATCGACCCGATCCCCAAACGAACCACGACCCGAAGGAACCATCATGTTGCTCCATCCCGACATCCAGCGTCAGCTGGCCCACGACCGCCGCGCCGCCTTCGCCCATCAGGCGGAGCAGTCGCGACTTCGCCGTGACGCCCGAGCCCTACGCCGCCAGCTCCGCAAGACCGGGTAGCGCCCTGCGCGCCACCCCCGACCTCGTCGACGCCCCCGTCCCACCGGCGGGGGCGTCGTCGCGTCCTACCGTGCCGCAGCGGCACCCCCCGCACTACCGTGCCTGGCATGGACTCCACCACTGGTGAACGGCAGCAGCCCGATCGCAACCTCGCTCTCGAGCTCGTGCGCGTGACCGAGGCCGCCGCCATGGCCGCATCCCGGTGGGTGGGGCGCGGCGACAAGAACGGGGTCGACGCCGCTGCGGTCGACGCCATGCGCACCGTGCTGGCGACCGTCGCCATGGACGGCATCGTCGTCATCGGCGAGGGTGAGAAGGACGAAGCGCCCATGCTGTACAACGGCGAGCGCATCGGTGACGGCACGCCGCCCCTCGTCGACATCGCCGTCGACCCGGTCGACGGCACCACGCTCACCGCGTTCGGCCGCACCAACGCCATCGCGGTCATCGCCGTGAGCGAGCGGGGCAGCATGTTCAACCCGGGCCCCTGCGTCTACATGGAGAAGATCGCCGTCGGGCCCGAGGCGGTCGGCTCGATCGACATCACCGCCAGCCCCACGCAGAACCTGCGGTGGATCGCCAAGGCCAAGGGCGAGGCGGTCCGCGACCTCACCGTCGTGATCCTCGACCGTGATCGCCACAGCGCGCTGGTGGACGAGGTGCGCGCGTCCGGCGCCCGCATCAAGCTCATCAGCGACGGCGACATCTTCGGCGCCATCGCCACGTGCTGGCCCGACGCCGGCGTCGATGTGCTGTTCGGCATCGGCGGCACGCCCGAGGGCGTCACCGCGGCGTGCGCCCTCAAGTGCATGGGCGGCGAGATCCAGGGGCGCCTGTGGCCGCGCACCGACGGCGAGCGCCAGGCCGCCATCGAGGCCGGCTACGACCTGAGCGCCATCCTCACCACCGACGATCTGGTGAAGGGCGACAACTGCTTCTTCGCCGCCACGGGCGTCACCGACGGCGAGCTGCTGAAGGGGGTGCACTACGACCGCACCGGCTGCACCACGCAGTCGCTGGTCATGCGCTCGCGCTCGGGCACCGTGCGGCTCGTGAACGCCCACCATCAGATCACCAAGCTGAAGGGCTACTCCAGCGTCGACTACTGACCGGTCCGCGGTCGAACCGACGCTACGGAGCCGACGTCTCGGGTGACGGCCGCGGCGCCTCGATGGGCGGTGGCCGCGATCCGATGCCACGCACGCTGTCGTTGAGGTTGCCGCCGCCGACCGCGCCCACGATGCACAACCCGATGTGGCCGCTCGCCTCCCACAGGTCGCCGCCGGCGACGAGCAGGATGGTGCGCAGCCGCGGCTGCTCGTCCATGCCGCCCACGCCGATGGCGAGGGCGGTGAGCGGGTCGCAGTGGGCCAGGCGCAGCTCGTCGACCACGTCGAGCCCGGGCGGTTCGGGGCCGTCGGGCAGCTTCACCTCGACCGTGGCCTCGAAGGCGTGGCTCGCCTCGCAGAAGGTGAGCTGGAGCGCGTGGTCGTAGCAGCGGGTGAGCGGAAACGGGATCTGGTCGCCCACCAGCGCGTCCTGGAAGCCGCCGGCGTAGCTCCCGGTGAGTGGCCCGAGGGGAGTGACGGCGGCGTCACAGCGCACCCAGCGCGCGCCCAACGCCCACTCCGACGCGGCGGGGAGGTACCACGCCTCGACCAACCGCGAGGCCACGCGGCCCGTGGCGCCCTTGGGCGCCGCGCCGACGTAGGCGTCGACCTCCTGCTGGCACTGGCGCACGAGGTCGACCCGCACCTCGTCGGGCAGGCCGTCGGCCGGGTACTCGGTGATGGCCGCCGGCAGCTCGAGCACGGCCGCCGTCTCACTGCCATGGGGCTCGTCGCAGTCGCCGGGCAGGCGGGCGTCGGTGGGCGCCACCAGCACCTCCGCGGTGACAGGGCCACGGCACTCCCCCACCTCCGGGACCGGGTAGGGCGGCACGGTCGTGGTGGTGGGCGGCAACGTGCTCGTGGTGGTGGGCGCCACCGTGGTGGTCGTGGTGGCGGGCGCCGGGGTCGTCGTGGGGCTGAGGCCGCGCACGCCCCGGATGGTGCAGCCCGTGAGGGCGAGCGCGCCGAGACCAACGAGGGTGAGCGCGCACCGGAGCATCGGCCGCCGAGCCATGCCGCGAGCATGACGCCGCCAGCGGCGCCAGGGTGGGATGCCCGCGGAGGCGGCCGCGATCAGCGGTTCACGATGCCGGCGATGCGACGCAGCACGGCGCGTGGCGTCACGTTGGCGGCGCCCACGATGGCCTTGTAGAGCAGGCCCGGTACCGCCACGGCCAGGCCGCGGGCGGCGGCACTCAGGCCCTCGGCCGCGACCTGATCGGCCGAGGTGTAGGTGAAGGCCGGGTAGCGGTCAGGCTCGGCGTCGCGGCGCGACACCGAGGTGAACTCGGTGGGCGTGAGCCCCGGACACAGCGCCGTGGCGTGCACGCCGGTGCCGCGCAGCTCCTCGTGCAACGCCTCGGTGAACGACGACACGAACGCCTTGGTGGCGGCGTAGATCGCCAGGTCGGGCACCGGCTGGTAGGCCACCACCGACGACACGTTCAGGATCCACCCGCGGTCCCGGGCCCGCATCGGGCCGAGCGCCGCTTGGGTGAGACGAACCAGGGCCTTCACGTTCAGGTCGATCTCACGGGCGCTGCGGTCAGGGTCGATCTCGGCGACCGGGCCCGACGTGCCGAATCCGGCGTTGTTCACCAGGAGGTCGATCGGGAGCTGGTCGGACCGCAGCCGATCGCTCACCAGAGCCACGCCCTCGGGGGTCTGCAGGTCGGCGGCCAGCACCTCGATGCCGGGCAACGTGGCCGCCAGCCCTTCCAGCCGGTCGACTCGCCGGGCCACGACCACGACGGGTACCCCGGCGGTGGCCAACTGGCGCGCCATGGCCTCGCCGATGCCGCTCGACGCGCCGGTGACGAGGGCACGCCCCCACGGATGGTTCATGTGGCCATGTTCGCACGGACCCGGCGATGCCGGCGCGGTCGGTCAGTGGCCGGCGCGGGCGCCGGCACCAGCGCTCACCGACGCCGCCGACAGCCGGGCGTTGGCCCGCCGCAACGCCCCGCCGGACTCGCCGTCGGCGTGGTCGGCGCGCAGGGCCGCCTCGGCCGCGTCACGGGCTCGTTGGGCCCGGGCCACGTCGATGCCACCCGACAGCTCGGCGACATCGGAGAGGATGCTCACCTTGTTGGCGGCCACCTGCACGAACCCACCGTGCACGGCCACGTCCTGCACGCCACCTTCGGCGAGGTGGATGCGCGTGTGGCACTCGGCCAGCGCGGCGAGGAACGGCGCGTGGCCGGCCATGAACGCGATGTCGCCCCCACCCACCGTGCGGGTGATGACCATGGTGGCCTCACCCGAGAAGAGGACCTTCTCGGGCGACACCAGCTCGACGCGCATCGTGTTCGCCATGATCAGCCAACCGCCGCCTGGAGGGCCTTGGACTTGGCCAGCACCTGCTCCACGCCGCCGACGTTCAGGAAGGCCTGCTCGGGGATGTCGTCGAGGTCGCCCTTGAGGATGGCCTCGAAGCTCTCGACCGTCTCGGCGACCGGCACGGTCTCACCGGACACGCCGGTGAACACCTCGGCCACGTAGAACGGCTGCGACAGGAACCGCTGGATCTTGCGGGCCCGGTTCACCGTGCTGCGATCCTCGTCCGACAGTTCGTCGAGACCGAGGATGGCGATGATGTCCTGCAGCTCCTTGTACCGCTGCAGCGTCTCCTGCACGCGGCGGGCCACGTTGTAGTGGCGGGCGCCGACCGTCTCGGGCGTGAGGATGGTGGAGGTGGACGCCAGCGGGTCGACGGCCGGGTAGATGCCGAGGGCGGCCACCTGGCGGGACAGCTCGGTGGTGGCGTCGAGGTGCGTGAAGGTCGTGAACGGCGCCGGGTCGGTGTAGTCGTCGGCGGGCACGTACACGGCCTGCAGCGAGGTGATCGAGCGGCCCCGGGTCGAGGTGATGCGCTCCTGCAGCTGGCCCATCTCGTCGGACAGCGTGGGCTGGTAGCCCACGGCCGAGGGCATGCGGCCGAGCAGGGTCGACACCTCGGAACCGGCCTGCACGAACCGGAAGATGTTGTCGACGAACAGCAGCACGTCCTGGTTCTGCACATCGCGGAAGTACTCGGCCATGGTGAGGGCCGACAGGGCCACGCGCAGGCGCACGCCCGGCGGCTCGTCCATCTGGCCGAAGACCAGGGCGGCCTTCTCGTACACGCCCGACTCCTGCATCTCCAGCCGCAGGTCGGTTCCTTCGCGGGTGCGCTCGCCCACGCCGGCGAACACCGAGACGCCACCGTGGTTCTGGGCCACACGGCGGATCATCTCGGTGATGAGCACCGTCTTGCCCACGCCGGCACCGCCGAACAGTCCGATCTTGCCGCCCTGGAGGTACGGGGTGAGCAGATCGATGACCTTGATGCCCGTCTCGAACATCTTGGCGTTGGGCTCGAGCGTGTCGAAGTTCGGCGCCGGGCGGTGGATGTCCCACCGCTCCATGTCGGTGCCGAAACCCTCCTCGGCGTCGAGCGGGTCGCCCCACACGTTCCACACGTGGCCGAGCACCTTCTCGCCCACGGGCACCTGGATGCCGTGGCCGGTGTTGCGCACCGGGGTGCCGCGCTTGAGGCCGTCGGTGGGCTTCAGGCACACGGCGCGTACCCGCCCGTCACCGATCTGCTGGGCCACCTCGGCCTTGACGCTTACGTCCTCGCCCTCGACGGTGATCGTCATCTCGACCATCGTGTTGATCTCGGGCAACGAGCCGCGAGGGAACTCGATGTCGACGACCGGGCCCGCGATGGCCACCACACGGCCGTCCTTGAGCTGGTTCTCGGTCATGGTCATGGTGTCTGGGCTCCTCAGGCGTCGAGGGAATCGAAGATGGTGTGGCGGATGGCGGCGTCGACGCGCTCGTCGTTGCCACCCAGGGCCTCGGCACCACTGACGATCTCCATGATCTCGGTGGTGATCGAGTCCTGACGGGCGCGGTTCATGATGCGCGACAACGTCTTGATGAGGTCTTCGGCGTTGTCGGTGGCGGCCTTCATGGCTCGCTGCCGGGCGGCCTGCTCGGAGGCCGACCCGTTGAGCAGCGCAGCGTAGACGCGTGCTTCCACGTAGCGCGGAAGCAGCGTCTCGAGCACGTCAGCGGCGCTGGGTTCGATCTCGTAGTCGGCCGCGGCCGCTTCGGGCTTGCCGTCGCCGCCTTCGACCACCTCGTGCTCCAACGGCACGAGCGGGCGGATGACAACCTCTTGGAAGCCGGCTGACGCGAAGCGGGTGTAGACGAGCCGCACGCGATCGACCTCGCCGTCGAGGAACAACTTCACGACGGTGCGGGCGACGCGGCGAGCATCCTCGTAGGTGGGGTTCTCGGTGAACCCCATGAAGCTGGCCACCAGCTTGTAGCCGCGGAAGCGGAGGTAGCCCTCGGCCTTGCGACCAACGGTCACGATCTCGTAGCCCTTACCCGCGAGAACGTCGGCCTTGACCTCGGCCTCGGTGGCGCGCAGAACCCCGGCGTTGTAGCCGCCGCACAGACCGCGGTCGGCCACGATCGCGACGTAGCACGTCTTGCGTACCTCGGAGCGGCCGTCGAGGAGCGGGTTGCGAACCTCGCCGCCGGCGGCGGCGAGATCCTTGACCACCTCGGTGATCTGGTCCGAGTACGGCACCGCGGCATGGACGCGCTGCTGGGCCTTCACGATGCGTGACGCCGCGATGAGCTCCATGGCGCGCGTGATCTTCTTCGTCGCCTGGACGGAGCGGATCCGTCCGCGCAGGATTCGTTCCTGACCACCGGCCATCTAGATCACTCCGTCGCGAGGGTCTTGTCGGTGTGGGGGGCGCCGATCTGCTAAACGTCGGTGGCCGTGGGATCGACGGCCTTGACCGCGACACCGCCGTCGGCACCGGAGCGGAACGCCGCCTTGAAGGCCGTGATGATCGAGCCGAGGTTCTCGGGCACGTCGGCCTTGGGGTTGTCCCGGACGCCGGCGAGCAGGCCGCTGTGAGTGCTGCGCACGTGCTCGATGAGCTCATCCTCGAAGCGACGGACATCGCTGACGGCGACATCGTCGAGGTAGCCCTTGGTGCCGGCGAAGATCGACACGATCTGCTCCTCGACCGGCATCGGGCTGTTGAGGCCCTGCTTGAGCAGCTCCACCAGGCGATAGCCCCGCTCCAGCTGGGCCTTCGACACGGCGTCGAGCTCGGAACCGAAGGTCGCGAACGCCTCCAGCTCACGGAACTGGGCGAGGTCGAGCTTCAGGGTGCCCGACACCGACTTCATCGCCTTGATCTGTGCGGCGCCACCCACGCGGGATACCGAGATGCCCACGTCGACCGCGGGCCGCACACCGGACTTGAACAGGTTGTCCTGCAGGTACACCTGACCATCGGTGATCGAGATCACGTTGGTGGGGATGTACGCCGACACGTCGCCGGCCTTCGTCTCGATGATGGGCAGGGCCGTGAGCGAACCGGCGCCGCGCTCATCCGCGAGCTTGGCGGCCCGCTCCAGCAGGCGGCTGTGCAAGTAGAACACGTCACCCGGGTAGGCCTCGCGGCCCGGCGGGCGGCGCAGCAGCAGCGACACCTGGCGGTAGGCCTCGGCCTGCTTCGACAGGTCGTCGTACACGATGAGCGCGTGCTCGCCGTTCTCCATCCAGTGCTGGCCGATGGCGCAGCCGGCGTACGGCGCGAGGTACTTGAACGGCGCCGGGTCGGACGCCGGCGCGTTCACGACGACCGTGTACTCGAGCGCCCCACGTTGGCGGAGCACCTCGACCGTCTGGGCGACGGTGGAGCTCTTCTGGCCGATGGCGACGTAGATGCACTTCACGCCGAGACCGCGCTGGTTGAGGATCGTGTCGATGGCGATGGTGGTCTTGCCCGTCTTGCGGTCGCCGATGATCAGCTCGCGCTGGCCCCGGCCGATCGGGGTCATGGCGTCGATGGCCTTGATGCCGGTCTGGAGCGGCTCGTGCACGGGCTTGCGGCCCATGATGCCGGGCGCTTGGATCTCCATGCGGCGCTGCTGCACACCGGTGAGCGGCCCCTTGCCGTCGATCGGCTCGCCGAGGCCGTTGAGCACCCGACCGAGCACGCCATCGCCGACCGGCACCTGGAGGATGCGGCCGGTGGCCTTCACAGCCTGGCCCTCCTCGATGTGGCCGGACTCGCCGAGCACCACGGCGCCGATGGTGTCCTCATCGAGGTTCAGCGCGAGGCCGATGGTGCCATCCTCGAACTCGAGCATCTCGTTGACGGCGCAGCCGGGCAGGCCCGACACACGAGCGATGCCGTCGCCGACCTCGGCCACGCGGCCGACGGTGCGGGCCTCGAACGAGGGCTCGAAGTTCTCGAGGTTCTTCTTGATCGCAGCGGCGATGTCGCCGGGGGAGATCGTCAGTTCAGCCATCGTTCGTGTCCTCTCGCGGCCTTCAGAGCAACGACTTGATTTGGTCGAGACGGGAGCGGACGCTGCCGTCGATCACGGTGTCACCGACCTGGGCGACGAGACCCCCGAGCACGGTGGGATCCACGATCACCTTCAGCTCGACCTGCTTGCCGGTGGCATTGGCCAGGGCGGCCGCCAGCCGGATGTGCTGGTCTTCGGTGAGAGCAACGGCCGAGCGGACCTCGGCCACGGTGCGGGACTTGGTGGCTGCCGCCCGCTCCACGAGCGTCGTGATGATGGCGGGTAGATCGGCGGCACGACCTTGACCGACCACGAAGCTGATGAGCTGCGTCGTGGTGCCACTGGCCTTGCCCCCGAGGAGGTCTTCCACCACGGCTTGGCGCTTGGTCGGCGGGATCATCTCGTCGGTCACGGTGCTGCGGAGGCTCTCCGAGCCCTCGAGCGCCCGACCGAATCGGAACAGCTCGTCTTCCACTTCGTCGAGCTGCCCCTCGGCGCGGGCGACACCCAGCAGGGCGTCGGCGTAGGCACTGATCCGCACGTTCATCGGCTCGCTCCGACCTTGGAGATGAAGTCCTCGATCAACCGCTGCTGTGCGGCACCGTCGAGCGAAGCTCGCACGACATCGTCGGTGGCGCTGGCCGCGATCACGGCCACGTCAGACTGAAGTTCGGCCTGCACGCGAAGGCGGGCGATTGCGATGTCGGACTCTGCCCTGGTCTGCGCGTCAGCCGCCTCGCTGGCGATGCGAGCATTGCCGTCGATCTTCACCCGGTCCACAGTCTGATCCGCCTCGGCCAGGATCCGGCCGCGTTCAGCTTGAAGGTCGCCCTTGCTGGCGCGGATCCTCGTGGCGGCGGCTTGGGCGTCGGTGACGGCGAGCCTCGAAGCGTCGATCTCGCGTTGGATGCGTTCGGTCCGTGCCGCGAGCGCCGTGCGCAGTTGCGGAAGCGCCAACTTCCATAGTGCCGCGGCGATCACCACGGTCGCCACACTGCCCCAGATGATCTCGTAGGGCTCGGGAAGCCAGGAGTGCGGCGTCTCCGTCTTGCCGCCCTCCTCGGCGAGCATGCGCAGGACGCCGATCATGTGGCTCACTTCGTGACCTCCGCGCTCATGGCCCGCTCGACCGCGTGCTGCACGGCGGCGTCGCTGGCTGCGACGCCCAGGACCTGTTGCGCGGCCGATGCCACGACCTCGCGGGCCGCCTCGGCGACATGCGTCGAAACGGCCTGGCGGGCTGCATCCATCTCCGCCCTAGCGGCGGCGCGCCGTGTGGCGACCGCAGCGTTCACCTCGGCCATCTTGGCGCTGCGGGCCGACTCGATCTCTCGTGCGGCGGCCTCGATCCTCTGCTGCGCTTCGAGGCGAATCTTGTCCAGCGCGCTCGCGTAGTCGTCCACTTCAGACTGCGCGGCATCCCGGGCGGCGCTCGCATCGGCCACGTTGGTCGCGATGTGCTGTTGGCGAGCCTCCATCCCGGCACGCAGCTTCGGGTAGAAGACGAGGCGCATGAGCACCAGGAGCACGAGAAACGCGCCGAGGCTCCAGAACAACTCCTTCGGTGCAACCGTCAGAGGACTGGGATCTTTGACCACCGCGACTTCTGCGGTGGTTTCCCCGACGGTCGTCGTCGACGTCTCGTCGGCGCGCGGAAGGTGCACGGTGACGACGTGACTTAGGACCCTTAGGGCCTCAGCTGGCATGACGATCTCCTAGTTCGAGCCGCGAGGACGACTCAGTTGCCCTTGACGAGAAACACCAGCACGAAGCCGAACAGGGCGAGCGCCTCGGTGAAGGCGATGCCGAGGAACATGGTCGTGCGCGCCATACCGGCGGCTTCCGGTTGGCGAGCCATCGCTTCGATGGCCTTGCCGACGATGTACCCGATGCCGGCACCGGGGCCGATGGCTGCAAGTCCGTAGGTGATGCCGGCGACGTCACCCGTCACCCCGGCAGCCAGGATCGATGAAAGCATGGTGGTTGGTCTCCTGTGTGTGGAGGCTCGGGAATTCCGAGGACGAGGGAATCAGTGCTCCGGGTGCGCCGACGAGCCGATGTACACGGCGGTCAGCATGGAGAAGATGTAGGCCTGCAGGAAGGCGACGAGAACCTCGAACGCCGTCAGGAAGATCAACATGATGACGGTCAGCAGGGCGACGGGCTTGAGCCAGACGACGCTCTTCAACAGTGAATCCGTCATGAGCGCGAACGTGAACAGCAGGATGTGCCCGGCCATCAGGTTGGCGAAGAGTCGAATGGCCAGGGAGAAGGGACGCACCAGGAAGTTCGAGACGAACTCGATCGGCGTCACCAGGAGGTAGAGCGGCTTCGGCAGCCCGGGCGGGAACAGCGAGCTCTTCAAGTAGCCGCCGACGCCCTGGTGCTTGATCCCGACCGCGTTGTAGATGAGCCAGACGATCACAGCCAGGAACAGAGGGGTCGCCATGCGAGCGTTGCCCGGCATCTGCACCGTCGGAATGATGCCAGAGATGTTCATCAAGAAGACGAAGGAGAACACCGTGGTGAGGAACGGCGTCCAACCCAGGCCATCTCGTCCCATCGTCTGCATGATGACGTTGTCCTGGATGAACTCGACCACGGTCTCGGCGAAGTTCTTGATGCCCTTCGGGGCCTGCAGCGGGTCGCCTCGGCCAGCCAACGCGAACAGCGCCAGGGTGACCAGCGCCGCCACCACCGCGATCACACCGATCTTGTTGAGCCCAGTGAACAGGTCCTTCCAGTTCAGGATGTGCGAGAGCGGTGGAAACACCAGTTTGGCGAACATCAGAGGTTGTTCCTCGACTTGGAGATCTTGGGCTTGAGGCCGGGGTACGCCAGGGAGATGGACACATAGCGGGTCTCCCACACGAGAAGACCAAGGTGGGTGATGAGCAACACCGCACCGAACGCGAGCTGATGGAACCAGGAGGCGTGACGCAGGGCGATGATCACACCGGTGATGCCCGCGAGTCGGAGCATGTAGCCACCGAGCACCGAACCCATCAGAGCGGCCAGCGATATCCGACCGCCGATCGTCATGAGCGCCGCAGCCAGCAGGAAGTTGAGGCACACCAGCGCGACGGCGACCGCCGCAGAAGCGAGACCGTTTCGACCACCGAGGGCGACCCCGAAGGCAAGCATCACAGGTGTGACCCAGAGTCCCCGCTTGACCATGTCGTGCGCGACGGCACGCTCCGTAGGTGGACCGTCGGCCGGAGCGAGCAGGCTCACCGACCGACCTCCCCGTCCCCGAGGAGGTCCACCGTCGGGTTCGCGCCGGGGCGGGCGGACGTGTCGGCTCGACCGGGTAGCAACGCGGCGTGGGCGTTCATCTCGGCGTCGTAGGCGTAGTACATCCTGGCGAACTGACCGGCGAGACTCAACACGGTGAGGGCGATGACGAAGACTGGTTCGGTGCCGGCCCAGCGGTCGACGAACCACCCCAAGAGGCTGAAAACCACCGTCGTGACGGCGAACTCGAGCGCTCGTGACAACGAGTTGCCGAATCCTTGCGTCGTCGAGATGTCGGAGCGTGGGTGAAGAGGGGTCATGAGTACCGGGTTCGACAGGTGCTTGTGAACGCGAGGGCAATGTAGAGGAACGTTCTGCGCAGGTGCAACTTCGTGCGGAGGCCGACGAGACGACGTCTCGACCTCACCGCCGCCGGGATTCTGGGGGGCGCACTTAACGTTCGAGTGGCTACTGTCACCTCCGCCCACCACGCTCTCCCGGGAGGGTCCATGCAGCCAGCCAACGTCGTCGGGCTGCAGGAAGTGCCACCAGGCGCTCCCCTGCCGACCGACTCCCACACCCAGATCACCGCCAAGCTCGATCGCATCGACCGCCAGCGCTACGGCCAGCTCCGTCACCTGTCGGCCTGCCTCGACGAGCTCGGCGTCGCCGGTCGACGCGTGCTCGAAGTCGGCCTCGGCGACGGTGCCGACGCCGAGCAGCTCATCCGGCGCGGCGCCCGGTACTCGGGCATCGACATCGACTCGGCCACGGTCGAGCGCGTCGCCACGCGCATGAAGACCCGCGACCTCACCTACGACGCCCTCCGCCACGGCGACGTGGCCGATCTGCCATGGCCGAGCGACAGCTTCGACATCGCCTACAGCCACGGCCTGCTCGACCGCATCGACCACCTCGCCGCGGCCCAGACCGAGCTGCACCGCGTGCTGCGTCCCGGTGGGCAGCTCGTGGTCATGGTGCGGGCCCGACGCTCGATCGACTACCAGCTGGGCCTCCGGGTCGTGCGGCGCGCCGGCCTGGTGGCCCGCTACCCGTTGGCCCGGCTCGGGGTGCGCTTCTCCGGCCGGGCCGGTGAGCGGCTCGCCGTGGCCCGCGCCGACGGCCTGCGCACCGCGCTCGACGCCGATGCGCTGCTGGCGTGGGACCAGGGGCCCGAAGGGGCGCCGGCGCGGGTCTTCACCCGCAAGGAGCTGGCGGCGGCGTTCCCGTCGTTCACCGTGTCACGCGCCCATCAGCACCTCGCCCCGGGCATCGCCGCACCCCTGGCCCCACTGTTCGGGTGGCACTTGTGGGTGCACCTCACCCCGAAGGCCTGAGCCCGGCGCTGTCACCGTCCACGTCACGGGATTCCTCACGGGATCCTCACCGCTCGGCCCGCCGCGGCCCAGGTCACGCCAGTAAGCTCCAAGCATGAACAGCCCAGCCGCTACGGCGGAGCGCACCGACAGATCGCTCAACGCTGTCCGGGCGATCATCCCCTCCGAGTGCTACGAGCGTCCGACGGGCCGGGCGCTGCTGGCCCTCGCCCAAGCCACCGCGCTGCACCTCGCCGCGCTGGTCGGGCTCGTGTTCACCGATCGCTGGTACCTGCTGGTGCCCCTGTGGCTGCTGGCCGGCCTCGGTGTCGCCGGGCTGTTCGTGCTCGGCCACGACGCCTCCCACCGGGCCCTCATGGAGAGCAACAAGGCCAACAAGCTGGCGGCCCGGCTGTGCATGATCCCGAGCGCCCACGTGGAAGCGGCGTGGGACCTCGGCCACAACCGCATCCACCACGGGTACACCACCCGCCAGGGCTTCGACTTCGTGTGGCACCCGTCCACGCCCGAGGACTACGCCGGCATGAGCCGCAAGGCCCGCCTGCAGCACCGGCTGGAGTGGTCCTGCCTCGGTGCCGGCGCCTACTTCCTGCGCGAGGTGTGGTGGAACAAGATGATGCGCTACAAGGCCAACGACAAGCGCGGCAAGGTCATCAAGAAGGACAAGCGCTTCATGCTCGTCGGCGCCGGCCTGTCCGTGGTGCTCAGCGCCGCCATCGGGCTGTGGCGCGACGGCGCGGTCGGCGCCGTGTGGATGCCGGTGAAGCTGCTCGTGATCCCGTTCCTGCTGTTCGTGCAGATCATCGGGTGGACGGTCTACGTGCACCACGTGGCGCCCGACCTGCGCTGGTGGCCGCGGCGCCAGTGGAACCAGTTCCGAGGTCAGATGGAGTCCACGACCATCATGCGGCTGCCGAAGCTCGTGAACTTCCTGTGGTTCCACAACATCTTCGTACACATCCCCCACCACGTGGACGCCCGCATCCCGTTCCACAAGCTGCCCCAGGCCGCCCGCTCCATCGCCGAGCACTTCCCCGACGTGGTGCGCACCAAGCGCTTCCAGTTCCGTGACTACCTGCGCACCACACGGGTCTGCAAGCTCTACGACTTCGAGAACGGAACCTGGCTGCCCTACACCGCCGCGCGCGACGCCGTCGCCGCGGTGATCGCGCCGAGCGTCGATCCGACCGCCGCGCCCACCGCCTGACGATTCCTCGGGCGCCGGGCCGGCTCACGGCCAGTGAGGGAGCTCGAGACGCTCGCCGAGGGCGTCGAGGTCGACGGCGCCTCCCGCCCCGATCGTGTTCGCCGCATCGGCCAGACCGGCGCCGCGTGGACGCGGGCGAGGTGCAGCGCGCCACCACCGAGGCGCCGCCAGAGGGCGGGCGCCGTGGCCCGTAGCGCGTCAGGGAACGCGGGCCGGGATCCCGACGATGGGGCGCGCCCTCGGGTGGCCCGGCGCGGTGTCGGCGCCGGGGGACCCGTTCCCCGTCGACGGTGAGCCACGCGCCGCCGTTGACGAGGCGGCCCCACTCGACCTCATCTACCGCGACCTCGACGTCGCACGGCGACGGCCGACTCCGACTGGGACTTCGGGCTCTTCTACCGCGGCACCGTCGGCGAGGTGCTGGCCGGCACCCTGCCCCTCGCGGTAGATCTCGAAGCGCCCGTGGTCGGCTCCGTCGCCGGCATCACCACTTACAGCCTCGCCGGGGAGCTCGCCCTCGCCCGCCGCCCGCGATCCGCCGAGGGTCACGGCGACAACGCCGGGGATGCGAGCGAGGTCGAGCGCGAGATGACGCATCGCCCCAGTCTCGCCGCGCCGCCGGGTTCTCTGTCACAGCCCTTCGTCATGATGGGGGCATGAGGTCGACGAGAAACCCTGTCACAGTTGATCGGTCGTGGGGTCGGTAGTAGGTGATGGCTCCGGTTCCTGCTCCCCTGGCGGTGTCCGCCCTCGCGACGGTCGACGTCGCCTCGTGCGATGCCCGCGGGCTGTCGCTGGTGCAGCGTCACCTACGCGAGGTCGAGAGCTGGACCTCGTCACTACGCGCCGCCGTGGTGCGTCGCAACCGCGAGCTGCAGGTGAACCCGCAGCGCGGACTGGAAGCCGACCTCGGGCTGACGCCGCGCCAGGCCCGCGACGCCATCGCCCGCACCGAAGTGCTCGACAACGCGCCGGTGTTCGAACAGGCGCTGGTCGCCGGCGCCGTCACCGACGCCCACATCGATGCGTTGGGCCGCGCCACCAAGGCGGTGCCCGAACTGTTCGGTGTGCTCGACCAGTTGCTGGCCACGGCCGAGCGGGTCACGCCGGTCGAGTTCGCTACCTACTGCCAGCGCGTCGGCGCCCTGCTCACCACCGAGGCCGACGACGAGGCCACGTTCGAGCGCCAACGGCGCGCCGCCAAGGTGCGCCGCTGGCGCGACGAGCGCACCGGCATGTACTGCCTGTACGCCGAGTTCGACCCCGAGACAGGGTCGAAGCTGTGGACCGCCATCGACTGCGAGTTGGAAGCGATGTTCCACGGGCCACCGGTCGACACGCTGCCCGACGATCCTGCTGCGAAGAACGACCATCTCGCCTCGGTGGCGCTGGCCCGGCTGGTCACCACCAACGACGGCGGCGGCGGCAGACCAGGCACCGGCACCCGGCGTGCCGAACTGCAGGTCCTCATGGACCTCGAGACGCTGTTGCACGGCAAGCACGCCGAGTCGATCACCGAACTGGCCACCGGCGGCACCCTGCCCGTGTCGCGACTTCGGCAACTGGCATGCGAAGCCGACATCATCCCCATCGTGCTGAGTGGGAACGGCGTCGTGCTCGACGTGGGCCGGGCCAGGCGGCTTGCCACCGCCGATCAACGGCGAGCGCTGCAGGCCATGTACGCCACCTGCGGACTCATGCCGGGATGCACGGTGCCGTTCGCCCACACCCAGATCCACCATCTCAAGGAGTGGACGGCGCAACAGGGCGAGACCGACCTGGGCGAACTGCTCCCCGGGTGCACCCAGCACCACGGTGACGCTCACGCCGGTCGGATCATCGTCGACATGGACCCCGTCACCCGGGCCGTCACCGTGCGCGACCGCCACGGCAACGTCATCGCCTCGTCCACCGGCCCACCCGGCCGCCGACCCCGGCCACCGACATGAGCCGGCCCACGGCGCGCCGTGCCGCGGGACCGCTGCCGGGTCGGTGCCCCACCGGACCACCGGACCACCGGACCACCGGACCACAAAGGGGTTGGCGCGCGCCTTGCGTCACCGGGCGGTCCGGGCTCGGCGGCGAGTCGACAACCCTGCGCGCCCACGGTCCGGCTTCCTACGATCCGGGCATGATCTCGATGACACGGGTGTCGGTGGTCGCCGCGGTCGTCGCCGCGATGCTGGTGGTCGTGAACCACGCGCTGCTCAGCCGGAGCTGGGGCACGTCCACGTCCACGGGCGCGGCGGCGGGGGCCGTCAGCGGGCTGGTGATCGCCGCCGCGCTGCTGCAGGCCCGCGCCCGGGCTCAGGCGTGTCACCGCAACGACGGCGACTGACCCGCCCCGTCAGGCGTCGAACGTGAGCGTGGTGCGCAACGTGGTGCCCCGGCCGACGCGGCCCGTGCCCACCAGGATGCTGGCCGGCACCTTTCGGCCGAAGCCGGGCGAGTACCAGCCGTCCACCGGCTCGTTGTCGCCGCGGTGCACGCTCCACGACAGCGACGGTTCCAGCGCCAGCAAAGCCCGGCCGCCGTCCCACGTGAGCGTGGCCGTGGCCTTCCGCAACACGACCTCCACCTGTGGGCCGAGCGGCCAGCACAGCCGGCCGTCGTGCTGCTCGTTCGACGTGACCGTGTCCGCGACGCGCAGCGTGCGGGCGGCCCGGTCGAAGCGGATCGTGCGCTGATGCGTGGCCGGATCGTCGAGCCTCGTGTAGCCGTCGTGCGACGCGGTCCACACCACCGCGTTGCCGTTGTCGCTGTACTCGTGGCGCGTGGTGTCGGTGTGGCGCGTCCACAGGAACGGGCCGCCCGACACGGCCTGGTCGACGTCGTCGAGCTCGAGGGTGGCGTGGCTGCGCGTGCCACGGAAGTAGGCCCGCCACTCCTTGTCGCCGTGGTAGCAGAACGTGCCCGGGTCGGCGATCACGTCGACGCCGTCGTGGCGCACCTCCAGTGCCAGCGCATCGGCGTGCCCGTGGGCGGCGATCGACAGGAAGCCCTGGGGGCCGTCGTCGGCCCGCACCCAGATCTCGGCGTGCTCGCCCGGCGCCGTGCGCATGAGCACGATGCCGGCGTCGCCGAAGCCGTCGGGGCGCGACGCGGGGCGCGCCTGGGCCGCCGGGCGGCGCAGCACCCGGTCGAGGATCACCGTGCGCACGTCGGCCTCGGGCAGGCGCGGCCACCACGGCTGCGCCCCGAGCACGGCGGCACCGGTGGTCAGGATCGAACCCCAGCGGTTGGCCTCCGGGTCGTCGACCACGAGCACGAGGCCGTCGTCGCCGTCGCCCTGGCGGGCGGGGTGCAGGCGGTTGTCGACCACGCCGGCCAGCGCGTCGACCATGCGGACCACGGGGTCCCACAGCGCGCCAGGCACGGCCCGGCCGGCCAGATCGAGCTCGGCGATGCCGACCAGGGCGAGCTCGAGCGTGAGCCCGTGGTACTCGCTGGCCAGCTCGCGGTTGATGCCGCTGTCGAAGGTCTGCCGGCCCACCTCGGACGTCAGCAGGTCGGTGCCGTGGGCCCGCCAGGCGTCACTGCGGTCGAACCACGGGAACGCGGTCGCCGCCACCAGCAGGCCGGCCGCTTCGGCAACGACGTGGTTGTTGGCCGACGAACCGGACGAGTAGAGCGCGTCCAGGAACTCCTGGTGGTGCGCGAGCTGGCGCAGGCCGTCGTCGTTGCGTTCGAACAGGTCGCCGATGCCGGCCCACCCGTCGAGCAGGCGGCGCACCCATGCCCACGACACGAGCCGGATGCCGATCTCGATGCCGCTCGTCCAGTGCACGCCCGACAGGAACGGGTTGGCCTTCCACCACGAACGGAGGTGGGCGGCGCAGCGTTCGGCGTAGCGATCGTCACCGGTGAGCCAGTAGGCGGCGGCCAGCACCGTGAGGTGGTGGTGCCGTGACGGCTCCCACACGTTCTTGATGTTGCCGACCACGGCCTGGTCGCGGTGCGGGATGGCAAACGAGTAGATCTCCTGCGGGGCCCGCACGCCCGACACCGCGTCCAGGAACCAGTCGGGTTCCACGAAGTCGGTGCGCTCCATGCCGAACAGCTCCCAGTGGCCGTCCATGAGCCGCTCGGCCGCTTCCAGCAGGGCCTTGCGGGCCGCCGGCGGCACATCGTCGACCAGACCGGCCGGCAGCACCGACGAGAACGCCGGCACCGACGACGGCAGCACCAGCGGATCGACGGCGCCGACGCGCACCTGCTTGGCCTTCCACCGCTGCTTCACCACCTGGTGCTTGACGCGGTCGCGCACCTCGGCCGGGGTCATGGCCCGCAGGCGGGCGATGTACCAGCCCGGCTTCATGCCCAGCTCGGCAGCTTCACGGTGATGCCCGCGGCGATGGACTCGTCCACCGCGATCGTGGCCGCCGTGACGGCGGCCACGGTGCGCAGCGGCACCGGCATGGGCGAGCCCGTGCGGGCGGCGGCGAGGAACGCCTCGACCTCGGCCTTCTGGCCCTTGTCGGGACCCAGCGCCCGCTTCTTCGAGGGCTTCTCGGCGGTGAACAGCGTGGACGAGGCGAAGTTGTCGCAGCGGGCGACCTTGCCGTCGGCCACGACCTCGAACGTCTCCTTCTGGAACTTCCGGGCGCCGACGGTGGTGTAGGTGACCACCCCGATGGAGCCGTCGCCGAACGTGACGGTGACGTGCACGTCGTCGACCATGGCGCCGGCGCGCGCCGCACTGACGGCGACCGGATCGGCGCCGACCCACCAGGCCATCGTGTCGATGAAGTGACCGCCCTCGCCACAGAAGCGGGTGCCCTCGGCGTCGGCCTGGGCATACCAGCTGGTGCCCTCCATCTTCCCGGCGTTCACCAGGTAGCGCAGCAGGGCCGGCTGGCTGCGGCGGCCGGCCTTGTCGCGCAGCTCCACCAGCATGGGGGCGAAGCGACGGTTGAAGCCGACCATGATGCGGTCGTTGCCGGTCTCGCGCACGGTCTCCATGACCGTGTCGAGCTGCTCCATGGTGATGGCGAGCGGCTTCTCCACGAACACGGTCTTGCCGGCCCGCAGCGCTTCACACGTCATGCGGGCGTGGCTCGAGTGACGGGTCACGATGAACACCGTGTCGATCGACGGGTCCTCGAGCATCGCCTCGTAGTCGGTGCCCGCCGTCTGGAACCCGAACTTGCGCTGGGCGCTGACGGCCGACAGGCCCGACGACGTGGCCACGTGGGCCAACTGCACGTCGCTGCGGCCCACGAGGTGGGGCAGGAGCATGGTGGAGGCGTAGTTGCCGGCGCCGATGAAGCCGACGTTCACCACGCCGGTCTTGGCCCGCTTGGGCGCCTCGGTGGCGGTGCGCTCCACGGTGCGCGTGATGGTGACGTGCTCGGGGTACTCGAACAGGAAGCCGACGCCGCGCAGCTCGCCCTTGTCGAGGGCCTCGTAGGTCTCCCTGGCCTCGCTGAACGGCTTCACCGCCGAGATGAGGGCTCCCATGTCGATCGAGTTGGCCGCCAGCAGGTCGACGAAGCAGCCGAGGTTGCGGCCCTCGCTCCAGCGCACGTAGCCGATCGGGTAGTCGATGCCCTGCTCCTCGTAGAGCGTGTCGTAGCGGCCCGGGCCGTACGAGCGCGAGAACCGGACGTCGAGTTCCTTCTCGTAGTACGAGTTCCACGGCAGGTCGAGCGAGCACTTGCCGATGTCGATGACGCGACCACGGTCGCGCGCCAGCTTGGCCGCCAACTCGACGGGCTCGTTGGTGGAACCGCCCGCCGACAGGAAGACGGCGTCGGCACCGAAGCCGCTCGAGACCTCGGCCAGCGCGTTGGTGAGGCGGTCGAGGCCGGGCCCGTTGGGGGCGTCGGCGCAGATGGCCCCGTTGGCCTCGGCCAGCTGGCACCGCACGTCGGAGATGTCGATGCCGAGCACCCGCACACCGCTGGCCTTGAGCAGCTGCACGAGGATCTGGCCGATCAGCCCGAGGCCCACGACCACGGCGACCTCGCCGAGCGCGCACTGGCCCTGGCGCAGGCCCTGCATGGCCACGGCGCCTACGGTGGTGAACGCGGCGTGGCGCGGGTCGACACCGTCGGGTACGGGGACGCACAGGTTGACCGGCACCCAGTTGATCTCGGCGTGCAGGGCGTAGAGGTTGCCGGCGCAGGCGACGCGCTGACCGACGTGGAAGTCGGTGACGCCGGCGCCCACCTCGATCACGATGCCGCACAGCGAGTAGCCGAGCGGGGTGTACGAGTCGAGCTTGTTCATCACCTTCTTGAACGTGGCCTGTGGGCCCTGCTGGGCCATGGTCTCCAGGACCTTCTTGACCTGGTCGGGCCGCGCCCGCACCTTGCCCAACATGGAGAGCTTGGCCTCACCGACCTTCATCATCTCGGTGCCGGCCGAGATGAGCGAGTACTCGGTGCGCACCAGGACGCCACCGGGGCCGCAGCGCGGCACGGGCGCGTCGACCAGGGAGAGCTCGCCACTCTTGTAGTTCTGGGCAACCTGCTTCACGGGGGAGATCCTTCGCGTCGTTCGTCGTGGGGGGGTCGGTCGGGAAAGCGATCAGTGGGTGGTGGGCGCGGCGGCGGCCGGGCCGTCGAGGTGGGCCCTCTCGACCTGGCGCACCCACTCCTCGGTGGTGAGCAGCTGCCAGATCTCCTTGGAGCGGTCGGCCGAGCCGGCCCGGTCCTCGGCGATGAGCTGCTCGATGGCGCCGCGCTGCAGCATGCCGGTCTGCACGAGGCGACCGTTGGGCAGCATGTCGTCGACCATCTCCTTGAGGTCGCGCCGCACCCATGCCCGCAGGGGCGCCGAGAACAGGCCCTTGGGCCGGTAGATGATCTCGCGGGGCAGCACCTTTTCGGCGGCGTGCTTCAGGATCGCCTTGCGTTCCGGCGGCTTCCACGGCGCCTTCAGGTCGCGGCCCTCGATCTTCTGGTCGGCCGAGAACGAGAAGGCGGCCTTGGCCACCTCGAGGTCGATGAAGGGCACGCGCACCTCGGTGGAGGCGGCCATGGACGCGCGGTCGGTGTAGGTCTGGTTCAGACCCACCATGAACATCTGCACGTCGGTCATGCACATGCGGTTCACGGGGTCGTCGAAGCCGGTGGAGTTGTAGATGGCGGCGTGCTCGGCGAACAGCGTGTCGACGTGACCGAACAGCTCGGGCGACAGGAGCGACTGGAACTCGTCGCGGCCGTAGTGCGTGTAGCTGCGGCGGAAAGCCGCCTCTTCGGGCAGCGAGGCGAAGTTCACGAAGCGCTGGGCCCAGCGGGTGGCCTTGATGCCCCGGTCGCCGATGGCGACGGGCGCCCGGCGCACCAGATTGGCGATGACCTTCTCGCGCAGGGCGCTCGGCATCTTGCGGTAGTTCGCCGCCAGCAGGCAGGCGTAGTGCTTGCGGTAGCCGCCGAACAGCTCGTCGGCGCCCATGCCCGACAGCAGCACCCGCACGCCCGCCTCGCGCGCGGCGCGGCAGATGAGCACGGTGTTGATGGCGGCGGCGTCGCCGATGGGCTCGTCGAGGATCGACACCATCTCCGGCAGCATGCTCACGATGTCGGGAGCGATCTCGATGACGTTCAGCTTCACGCCGAACTTGTCGGCCACGACCTTGGCGTAGTGCAGGTCGTCGGGCATCGCCTCGAGCTTCTGGTCCTCGGCCCGGAAGCTGATGGTGTAGGCGTCGATGTTCGGGTTGTGGCGCGCCGCCAGCGCGGTGATGAGGCTGGAGTCGAGGCCGCCCGACAGGAAGCACGACACCGGCACGTCGGCGATGAGGTGCTTGCGGACCGAGTCCTCCATGATGCCGGCGAGGTCGTCGGCGGTGAGGCGGGCGTTGGTGCGCAGGTCGGTGACCGGGTTGAAGAAGCGGTGCACCTTCAGGGGCTGGCCGGGCACGATCTCGGCCCAGTGACCGGGCTGCAGCTTCTCGACGCCCTTGGCCACGCAGTGCTGCTCGGGGATCCAGTAGTACATGAGCGACGACACCACGCCGGCGCCGTCGATCTCGATGGGTCCGATAGCCGGCGTGAGCGCCTTCAGCTCGGAGCCGAAGGCCACGCCGTTGCCGCGGCGGGCCACGTACAGCGGCTTGATGCCGAAGTGGTCACGCGCCAGCACCATGCGGCGGGTGCGCTCCTCGTAGAGGGCGAACGCGAACATGCCGCGCAGGCGGGGCAGGGCGGCGGGGCCCCACTGGCGCCACGCTTCCAGCACGACCTCGGTGTCGCCGGTGGTGCGGAACGACACGCCCAGCGCTTCCAACTCGGCCTTGATCTCGAGGAAGTTGTAGACCTCGCCGTTGTAGGCGAAGACGATGCCGTCCTTCACGAACGGCTGGTTGTTCGTGACCCGCACATCGATGATCGACAGGCGGCGGTGGCCGAGGTGCACCGACACCGAGTCATCGGTGTGCGACCACACCCCCTCGGCGTCGGGGCCGCGGTGGGCGATGCGGTCGATCATGGCCTGGGCCTCGGCCGAGGCGACGGGCCAGTTGTAGAGGCCGGCGATGCCACACATGGTTCAGGACCTCCCCGCCGGCGCGTCGCCCAGGAGCCCGCGATACACGGTCAGGTAGTTGCGGGCCGAGTTGGGCCACGCCAGCACCTGCTCCACCCGTTCGCGACCGAGCTTGCCCATCAGCTGCCCGCGCTCGGGATCGTCGATCAGTTCCGCGATGGCCTCGGCGTACTTCGTGGTGTCGTTGGGCTCCACGTACACGGCGGCGTCCTGCGCCGACACCTTCGTCTCGACGAGATCGAACGCCACGACGGGCAGTTCGTAGGCCATGTACTCCATGGTCTTGTTCATGGTGCTGACGTCGTTGAGCGGGTTCTTCGGATCGGGCGACAGGCCGACGGCAGCGGTCGACATGAGCTCGGCGACGAGCTCGTCGGGGGCCCGGCCGGTGAAGTGCACGTGGGCGCCGATGTTCAGCTCGCTCACCAGACGCTGCAGGTCGTCGAAGGCGTCGCCCTTGCCGATGAAGGTGAACTGGGTGTCGGTGCGGCCCATCACGTGGACGTAGTGGTGCACGGAGCGCAGGGCGTAGTCGACGCCGTCCTGGGGGCCCATGACGCCGATGTAGACCACGAGGTGGTCGTGGCCCTTGAGGTGCTCGGGGTGGGCCTCGATGCGCTTCAGCTTCTCGGGGTCGGGGCCGGTGCGCACGATGGTGACCTGGTCGGGCTGCTTCTTGCCCCGGCGGAAGGCCACCGAGCGGTAGCTCTCGTTGGTCGAGATGACGTGGTTCGCCATGAAGTACGTGCCCCGCTCGAGCAGGAGCAGCGCCTTGTGCAGCTTGCGGTTGTAGTCGTCACCCCTGCTCTCGAACAGCTCGGGGCACAGGTCGTGCTGGTCGAACACGAACTTCACGCCGAGCGGCTTGAAGAACAGCGCGAGGGCGAAGAACGTGTCGGGCGGGTTGCACGCCTGCATGACCTTGAAGCCGTCTTTGGCGAACACCTTCGCCGCCAGCCAGGCCGTCATCAGCCAGCAGTAGGCGAACTCGTAGCAGAACGAGACGGTGTTCGTGGTGATCGGCGCCGGCTCGTACTTGTAGATGCGCACGCCGTCGATCTCGTGGAACTTCGGGTCGCCCTTGCCCTTGGGGCAGATGACCGACACGCCGTAGCCCTGGGAGCGCAGCGCCTGGCACTCGAGCCACACGCGCCGGTCGAACGGGACCGGCAGGTTCTGCACGATGATGAGCACGCGCTTGTTGCGCGGCGTTCGTTCGGAAGCCATGGCGGAAGGGCTCGTCACTTCGTCAACGACCAGGAGATGCCACGGTAGCCGGGGTTGGCCTCGACCTCGTCGCCGAGCGATCCCACCAGGTCGAACAGCAGCGCCGGCGGGTTGGCGGTCAGCGCCGCCTTCACGTCGGCGTGGGGCGAGGCCGCCAGCACCACGTCGGCGCCGACCATGGCCGAGGCCGGGTCGTCCACGAGCAGCTTCTGCAGGTGCGGCAGGTGGTGCTGCACGTAGGCCAGGTTGGCGCCGAACAGCTTCTCGGGGCGCACGATCGGGTCGTACACGGTGAGGTCGAAGCCCTTGCCCACGAGCGCCTCGGCCAGCTCCACGTAGGGGCTCTCGCGCAGGTCGTCGGTCTGGGGCTTGAAGCTGATGCCGAGCAGGGCGACCTTGCGGGTGCCCATGCTGGCCAGCTCCTTCACCAGGTTGCGGATGATGATGTCGTTCGTGCTCATGGTGCCGGCCAGCAACGGCACGTCGACCGAGTTGGCGCGGGCCATGTAGAGCAGCGAGCGCAGGTCCTTGGGGAGGCACGACCCACCGAAGGCGAAGCCGGGACGCAGGTAGGCGCGCGACACGTTCAGACGCGTGTCCTTCACGAACAGCTCCATGACCTCGCGGCTGTCGATGCCGAGCGAGGCGTACAGGCGGCCGAGCTCGTTGGCGAAGCTGACCTTCACGGCGTGGAACGCGTTGCACGCGTACTTCAGCGCTTCGGCCGTGTTCACCGACACGACGTTGATCTCGGCCGGGATGAACGAGAACAGGTCCGACAGGATCTTGATGGCCCGCTCGTCGTGCGACCCGATGACGGTGAAAGGCGGCTCGAAGAAGTCCTTCACGCTCGAGCCCTCGCGCAGGAACTCGGGGCACATGGCGACCGAGAAGTCGACGCCCGCCTGCTTGCCCGACTCCTTGGCCAGGGTGGTGGCGACGAGACCCTCGACGGTGCCCGGCGGCACGGTGGAGCGCACCACGACCACCAGGTGGTGATCGGCGGTGCGCAGGTACTCGCCGATCTCGGCCGAGGCCCGCTCGATGTACTTGAGGTCGGTGGACCCGTTCAGGCGCGACGGCGTGCCGACGCACAGCAGGGCCACGTCGGCGCCCTGCAGGGCCTCGACCGAGTCGGTGGTGGCGGTCAGCCAGCCCTGGTCGCGCGCGTTGCGCACGACGTCGTCGATGTCGGGCTCGACGACGGGGCTGCGGCCGGACGCGATGATGCCCACCTTGGTGGGGTCGGGGTCGACACCCACGACCCGACGGTCGTCACCGGACAAACAGGCCGCCGAGACGGTTCCGACGTAGCCGAGGCCGAACACTGCGATCTTCACGAGGCATTCCCTTTTCGAGTTGCGTGGCGGGGGGGAGCAGCACGCACCGGGCTCACGTCGTCCGCCGACGATCGACCCTTGGCGCTCCGAGAGGGCGCCTGATGCGACTGCATCGTATGAGGGCACCACCGACCGCGGTATGAGCCGAACGAACCAGCTACCAGGTCAAACGGCACGCACGTGGTCATCTTCTGGTCAGAACCCCGCTGCGGAGCGTCACCCGTCCACCGCGGGTCGTCGCCGGTGCCGGTGAACGGTCAGGACGCGATGGGCGTGGCCGGTGGCACCGCGGCCGTCTCGGCGGCGACCTCGTCGCGCGCCCGCATCCACACCCGCGACACCAGCACGACACCGACGACGGCGGTGACCACCGCGGTCCACCCCGCCCCGTTCAGGCCGAACCGCTTCACGAGCACGAACGCGCTCACGAACGAGCACGCCGAGATGAGCAGGCGGGCCGTCCACAACCGCCGTGTCTGCTGCACCACGCGCAAGGCGATGCCGGCACCGAACGCGAAGCTCCAGATGACGTAGCCGGCGGCCACGAGACGCATGAGCGTGCCGTACCCGACCGCCTCGGGCTTGTCGAAGACCGTGCGCAGCAGCCACGAACCGGCCACGAACACGATGGCGGCATACGCGGCCACGCAGATGCCGATGCCGGTGCTGAGCTTGCGGGAGAACCGTTGCAGGCCGGCCGTTCCGTGCTCGCGCAGCGCCCGCGACCCTCCGGGCACGCCGAGGTTGCCGCCCGACTGCAGGATCACCGCCACCGGACCCATGAGCCGGGTGGCCGCGCTGAGCACGCCGTACTGCTGCTGGCCGAGCAGGGCGATCACCATGAGCGGGTACACGTTGTCGACCCCGAAGCTCGTGCCGAAGTCGGCCAGCATCCAACGGGAGAAGCCCCAGTGCTCGCCGATCTGACGCCATCCCGACAGCAAGCGGGGCCGCACGCCGAACTGGCGGAAGCCGTACACCGCGCCGGCGACCGCGCCGGCACCCCACGCGGCGACGAACAGCGGAGTGCTCTCCTCGTGGATCACGATCAGCAGCACCGTGAGCGAGATCTGCACCGCGGCGAACACCGCGTCGTTGGCCAGGGCCCGGTCGGGGCGGCCGTCGAAGAACGCCATGAACCGCCACAGGTCCTGCAGCAGCAGCGGCACGAGGATCACGGCGAGCACGGCCAGCGTGCGCCCGATGTCGTTCTTGCCCAGGCCCACGGTGACGAGAGCCCCGAGGGCCACGGCGATGCCGAGGACCAGACCGAGCATGAGCTCGGCCGAGAACGCCCGCTGCAACAGCCGCTCATCCGCCTTGCCCGACTTGGTGCCGATCACGATCGGCTCGGCGACGATGGCGCGATGCACGCCGAGCACGGCGAACCACACGGTGAGCACCAGCGTGTAGGCGCCCAGGGCGCTGAAGCCGAGCTCGCGCCCGACCACGGCGACGAGCAGGAAGTTGGTGCCCGACGAGACGCCCTGGTCCAGGAACGTCAGCAGCACCTTCCTGCGGCCGTCGCCACCTGAGGCCATCGCGGCCTCAGCCTCCCCAGACGTTGCCGTTGGCCTGCTGGGGGCGACCGGTGGTGACGTCGAAACGATCGGGCTGGGCGACCACGGTGGCCTGCACGACCACACCGAAGCGCGACAGCGTGGCGACGTGGCGGTAGATCGTGGGATGGGTGGAGCGACCGGCGCCGACCACGACCACGGCACGGGGCCGCAGGCGCTCGGTCGACAGGCGCAGGGCGGCGGCCTCGTCGGGGTCCTCCCAGCTGCCGAGGAACGCCACCACGGTGGGCGCATCGGAGCCGAGCTTGCTCGAGTCGGACGGGGACAGCAGGCCCACCAGGTCGCCGGCGGCGGCACGGGCGGCCACGGGCTGCCACTGCTGGGCACCGCTCTGGCCGTCCACGGCCATGTAGCAGCGGGCCACGTCGCCGTCGTCGCCCGACACGGTGGTGCCCTCGGGCAGCGCACCCGCGGCCTGCAGCAGGCGGGGCAACGGCGGGTGGAACATGCTGGCATCGGCCAGCATGAGCGAACCGCGGCCGAGGTCGGCCAACAGGTTGGCCACGGTGAGGGCGAGCAGAGCCGCCTCGCCATCGGCCTCGACCGACGCGATCAGGATCGGCGAGTCGGGTGACGCGTCGGGCCCCAGCTCGTTCACCACGGCGCGCGCGGCGCGGATCAGCTGGGCACCCGGTCGGGACACCGCCTTCGACGAGATCGACTTGCTGGCACCCGAGCTGCCGGCGGCGCTGAACCCGGCCAGCACCGGGGCGCCCACCGCCTCGGCGATGGCGTCACGGGTGCGGAGCTTGCCCGACAGCACGTCCTTGATCAGCACGTAGGTGCCCGCCACCATCAGGCCGGCGGCCAGGCCGAGCACCAGGTTGAAGCGCAGGCTCGGCTTGATCGGCGCCGAGGGCTTGAGGGCGGCCTGCAGCACGTAGGTGTTCTTCTTGGCCAGCGCCACTTCGGTCTTGGCGTCGTCGATGCGGGACTCGGCGGTGGTCTGCTGCCCGATGAGGTCGGTCTTCTGCCGGATCAGCGCGTCGTACTGGGTGATGTTGTTCGACACCCCCGGGAGCTCGCCGTCGATGGCGTCGATCTTGGCCTGGATCTCCTTGACCTTGGTCTCCCGGCCACCGTTCTCGGTGCGCAGGTCGTCGTCCATGCGCTCCGCGCGCATGGTCTTGAACTCCTCGGCGAACTTGTCGGCCCGCTCGACGGCGCCGTCGGCCGTGGGACCCTCGACGTCGAACACCAGGATGTCGTCGGTCAGCGACGACGCCTTGTACTTCTTCAGCATGTCCTCGACCCTGATGTTCAGGGAGAGGGAGTCGATGACGCGCTGGGCCATCTCGGACCGGTTGGCCTGGGCCACCTCGGTGCGCATGACCTCGGTCGGGTTCAGACCCGTGGGCCGGCGGCCCAGGTTCAGCTTCGACTGGGTGGCGAAGGTCTTGGGCAGCAGCATCGTGACCAGACCGGCCAGCAGGATGCCGCCGATCACGCCGATGAGCATGATGCGCCAACGCCGGCGCATCGCCAACAGCACTGACCGTACGTCGAGTTCTTCGCGTTCCACTGCTTACCTCGTTGGGTCTTCGGCAGGTAGGGGCGCGCTCGGCGCCCCCTCTGAAGTATGGGGGGCGGATGCTGTGGCCGTGCCGGTGCGACGGCGGCGGGCGATCTCGTACAGCTCGATGAGGCGGGCCATCACCGGCTCGGGCCGGTAGCGCTCCTCATAGGTCCGGCGGGCGTTCCCGCCCATGGCGAGCGCCTGCTCGGGTCGGTCCAGCAGCCCGGCCATGGCCTCGGCCAGCGCGGGGGCCGAGTGGGGTGCGACGAGCACGCCGTCGTGGCCGGAGCGGATGAAGTCGGGGAAGGATGCGTGGGCGGGAGCGATCGCCGGCACACCGGCGGCCATGGCCTCGATGACCACCAGTCCGAACGTCTCCTCCCACACCGAAGGCACGAGACTGGCCAGGGCGCGATTGGTGACGCGGGCACAGCCGGCGGCGTCCTGATGGCCGACGAAGCGCACGCTCGGGCGGCTGGCCGCCCACTCTTCGACCTGCGGCTCCAGGGGACCGCCACCGGCGATCACCAGGGCCGGCAGAGGCTCGCGACGGGCCGACAGGAGCAGGTCCCAGGCCTGCATGAGCAGGCCGATGCCCTTCTCGGGCGCCAGGCGGCCCAGGTAGGAGAACTCGTAGGGCTGCACGACGTCGGACGCCGACCGCGTGGGCCGGTCGAACACGAAGTTCGGCTTCACGAACGTGCGGTCGGCCGGGAAGCCGGCGTCGAGGAAGAGGCGGCGCTGCGCATTCGACAGCGTGATGAGCACGTCGACATCGTTGCGCCACCGCCGGCGGTGGACCAGGTTGGCCAGCGACAACGGCAGGGTGGCCGCGGTGGAGTCTCGGTAGCAGCCGTGCCGGATGCCCGGCAGCGTTTTGTGCGGCAGGCACTCGTGGCAGATCTGGCCGTCACGGAAGAACGAACCACCGGCGCACAGCAGGCGGTAGTTGTGGAGCGTGGCCACCACCGGCACGCCCGCGTTCTTGGCGGCGGCGATCACCGACGGGCTGAGCAGCGGGAACGAGTTGTGGAGGTGGGCCACGTCGGGCCGGAAGCGCTCGATCACCGCGGTCAGGGCCTTGGCCGAGCTGGGCGACCAGATCACGCGACCGGGCAACCGCGCGTTGCCCACCTTGGAGTAGCCGTCGATCTCGTCGCTCGACACCGAGAACAGCTCCACCTCGTGGCCGAGGCCCCGCAGCTGCTCGACGTCCCACTCGACCACCCGGTTCTCACCGCTGGGCGCGCCCGACCGGTAGAAGTTGTGGATCAGCAGCACCCTCATGCGCGCGCTCCCGCGGCGCTCGGGCCGGCCGGGCCGAGCGGGGCCGGTTCGTCGGCCGGCGTCACGACGGGCACGACCACCAGCACCATGGCCATCACGAGGTGCAGGACGTACCCGGACATGTCGCCGATGCCGGTCTCGGTGTAGGACGCGATCAGCACGTACACCACGAGGAACAGGGCCATGGCCCGCGCCGCGCTCGGACGCCGGGACAGGATGCGGGCCAGGTACACCACGAAGATCAGCGTCATGATGGCCACGCCGACGCGACCCTGCTCGTGGTACACGCTGAGGTAGCCGCTGTCGATGGGCAGACCCTCGATCGACTTGTCGGTCAGGCCCACACCGAACAGCCGGGAGTAGACGTCGCGGGGGAACGAGTACACCTTGGCCCACGCCTTGGTGCGACCGGTGAGCGTGCTGATCTGCGACTGGTCCTGGCCGCGCAGGAACCACGCCTGCACGGCGGGGCCGAACATGAGCGCGCTCACGGGCACGAGGAACATGACCCAGCTGACGAACCGCCGGGCCCGCTGGCTCGAGACGAACATGGCCACGAGCCCGGCCACGAAGCCGGCACCGCCGGCCACCAGCGGGGTGCGCGAGTGGCTCAGGAACAGGCACAGGCCGCTGGCGGCCAACCAGGCCATGCCGCTGCGGACCGGGATCGCCCGGTTCAGCATGAGGAAGATGAGCAGGAAGCAGAACAGCGACGTCCACTGGGCCAGTCCGGGGGCCGGGAACGCCGGCAGCTGGGTGATGAGCCGGCCCTCGCCGTCGAAACCGCGGCCGACGGCCAGGCTGACGAGGCTGGAGACGACCGTGATCTTCATGACCAGGAAGTGGCCCCGCAACGGGATGTAGCGGTCACGGGCGAAGATCGGTACCAGTTGCAGAAGCAGCACCAGCGTCAGCAGGAACCGGATGGCACGGAACAGGCTGCCCAACCCCGCCCGCCCACCGAGCGGCGGGAAGAGGGCGATGACCGCCATGGCCGAGTACAGGACCACGGGCCAAGCGTGGGCCAACTTGAACCGGCTGTTGGCCTTGTAGCCGAAGTAGAAGGCGACGCCGAGGGAGCAGACCACGAGCACCTGCTCGGGGCGCTTGCTGATGAAGGTGATGCGCCCGGTCTGGGTGAACGACCACGGCAGGATGGAGACCAGCAGCGAGATCCACGACCAGGTCGCGTAGCGGCGGATCTTGTCGGGCAGGGGCTCGAGGCCGCCGTCGGGCTCGGCCAGCAGGAGGGGGCGCCCGTTCTTGGGGCGCACCAGTGTGGGGAAGCCCTTGGCGGCCACGGGCGGGCCGGCGGCGATCGGTGCGCGGTGCGCCACCTGAACGGCAGGCGAGCTCATGACGGCCGGACCGCCGGCGACGGTGCGACGGCGCGTGCGGGTGCCTCACCCGTGTGCTCGTCGAGCCGTCTCGTCATGATCACGTTGATGCCGCTCCAGCCGCGTCGGGGCGCCCCCGAGGGCGCACAGGGTACCGGGAACTGCACGACCCGGCTCTGCCAGGTTATGGAACCGCGAGAGGTCGCGGTGCCACGGGGACCGGTCGGCCGCCACACCGCGTGGCCGGACGTCGTCAAGGACTGCGAAGCACCCCGTGGGCGTCCTGACCGGCAAAGGCCTGCCAATCGGCGAAACCGAGGAAGCGCCGATCGATCCACGACCAGATGACGTTGGGATCGGTGCTGAAGCCGCTGGGGAAGCCCCACACGAAGCGGTTGGTCTTCACGTCGAACACGTTGCCGTTCGTGCCCCGGCTGCTGTCGAACCCACTGCCGGCGTACACGTTGTCGTCGAACGAGATGGCCTTGAACTGGCTGATGGCCCAGGAGACCGGCACCTGGGCGTAGGGCGGGTGGTCGGCGTACGGCAGCACGAGCAGTCCGGAGAACCCCTTGTCGAGCTCGATGACGTTGTCGTGCACCTTCGTGCCGTTGATGGAGCCCACCTGGGCGCCGGCCGGGCACTGGCCCTGGAGCTGGGTGATGTTGGCGCCGACGCAGCCACGGTCCTGGACCTGGGCGATGATCCCACCGTTGTTGCCCCGCAGCAGGTTGCCGCTCACGTCGAAGTTCGAGGCGTTGAACAGGAAGATGCCGCCGTGGGTCTTGCCGGCGTCGCCGATGTTGTTGACGTCGTTGTCGAAGAACTCGTTGAAGGTGATGGAGCCCGACAGCGTCATCTCGGCCGAGATGCCGCCCTCGTTGTTGCGTTCGAAGGTGTTGTGGTCGAAGGCGATCTCGAACAGCGAGTAGTCGGTCCACGCCCCCGAGCCGACGTTGTCGAACACGTGGTTGTAGCCGAAGTACAGGCTGACGGCGTTGAAGAACTTCGTACCGCCGGCCTCCCAGTAGGTGTCGTGCCCGGCGAAGTTGTTGCGGCCGATCTGGTTGCGCACGATGCGCACGTTGCGACCGGCGCCCTTCACCCCCAGCTGGCCGTTGTCGACGAGCTGGTTGGTGGACACCACCGTGCCCGGCCCGGCGAACACGCCACAGCCGTGGTTGAACCGGAACGTGCTGTTGGTGATCGTCCACCCGCCGCTCGTGCCGTTGTTCGGGTCGAGGACGTTCTTGTAGCCGCCGCCGGCGTCGACCGTCATGACCGCGCACTCCTGGGCCGGGGTGCCGTACTTCTCGACGACCACGTTGGTGAGGGTGACCCCGTTGCCACCGCGACCCTGGTCGGCCACGAACGCGTGCTGGCCGGGCACCGAGAGCTCGACGGTGTGCCCGTTCGGGTTGTTGCCGACGACGACCAGACCGCCCGCGTAGTCGTAGAACCACGTGTCGGCCACCACCGCACCGGCGCGGTCGACGCGCTTGAGCGGGCGGGAGTCGTAGAAGAGATCGTCGGGCGAGCCGCAGCGGACGAAGCCGGCCAGGCACGGCGCGCTGGTGGCGGGCACTGCGGTGGGCTGACCGCCGGCCACCCAGGTGGAGCCCGACGAACTGAAGCCGCTGACGACCCGGCTGCCGTTCAGGATGGCGCCCGGCTCGCCCACGATCGTCTGGTCGTTGCGGGGCCGCAGGTCGAACTGGTCGCGGTGCACTCCGGCGCCGATCACCACCGTGCCACCGGGGCCGGCGGCGTCGATGGCGGCCTGGACGGACGTGCCGGCCGCGGCCCGCACCCCGGCGGGCGCGGCAGCGTTGGTGGGGCCGGCGTCGAACGCGCCGGCGCCCACCCCGTCGGCACCACTGGGCTGGGTGACGCGCCGGGCCTTGGCCGTGCTGGCGTTCACGTCGACCGGCCCGTCGAGGCTGGGGCGGGCGGCCGGCACCGCGTCGCGCACCTCGGTGGGGGTGGCGTCGTTCAGGGCCCGCACCGCGACGATGCCGCCTGTGCTGAGCAGGATGAGCACGGCCAACGTGCCCCGGGCCCGTCGGCGCCGCTGGGCGTCGGGGGTGGTGCCGAGCGCGGCCTCACCGGACGCGTCGACGAGGATGATCGGGGAATCGTCGGACATGCAGCTGGCCTCCTGGGTCCCGCCCGCAGGGTGGATGGCCCCGCCAGGCTAACGCGACGATCGGGATCTGGGTCGTCGCGGATCTGGGTCGTCGCGGATCTCAGGTGTCGCGCAGTGCCTCGAGGCGCTCGATGCGCTCGTGGAGGTCGTCGAGCTGACGGCGGCTGTTCGTGCCCATGTGGAACAGCTCCTCGAAGTACCGCTTGTTCTGGGTGGCCAGCAGTCCGAGGGTGATGAGCTGCACCGCCACCACGAAGGCCAGGCCCCCGATGATGAAGCTGTGGGGCCGTTCGGCGTACGTCTGGGCGAAGGCGTGGGTGAGGTGGCTGTCGAAGCTTCCGACGCCTTCCTTGAAGTGGTCCAGCACCCCGAAGGCGACCGATCCGAGCGTCCACGCCGACAGGGCCAGCAACAGCAGTCCGGGTACGAAGAAGAACATGAGGGGCCGGAACAGGAAGCTGGCGAACATCAGCAGCTTCGAGGTGGTGCTCACCTTCAGACTGACCCGGCGCAACTTCATCCGCTCGGTCTGGTTCGACCAGTCGAGGTGGGCCGGGATCTCGACGACGCGGGCTCGCATCACCTGAGCCTTGTAGAGGATCTCGGTGTTGATCTCGGGACCCATGGCCTTCAGGTTCAGGCTCCGCACGAACGGTCCGTCGTAGGCCCGAACCATGCCGGTGACCGTGGCCAGATCGCCCTGACTCGCCGCCGCGAGCAAGCGGTTCACACCATGGCTCATGGCCTTGCGCATGAACGGGATGGAGGTGGTGCGGCCACCCTTCATGTAGGGCGACGCGATGACGACCCGCGCATGCTCGGTCTGGAGCGTCTCGAGCATGCGCCCGATGTGCTCGGGTGCATACGACAGATCGGAGTCGAACGCCACCACGTAGTCGCCCTTCGAGCTCGAGAAACCGAAGCGCAGCGCCTGGCCGAGCCGGAAGTTCACGAGATGGCGCAGCACCACGACCTCGGGACGGGTCGCGGCGAACGCCTCGGCGATCGCGTAGGTCTCGTCTGTGGACCCGTCGTCCACCACCAGCAGCTCGAATCGGTACTGCGACAGACCCTGCATGTACGTGTAGATCTCGGTGAGCGAGGCCATGATCAGCAGGGCCTCGTTGTAGGCCGGGATCACGACCGACACGAGCGGTCGGCCGTCGGTCGGCTCCAGCGGCTCGCCGGCGGCGCGGGCTGCGGGATCGAGCGCGGTCACGACGCCCTCTCCAGCACGGGCGTCGCCGCGCTCGACGGCACGACGCGCAGCGATCCGCCCCGCTGGCGGATGGCGTGGGCGTGGGTCTCCATGGGCACCACGTCGAACTGGGCGTGCAACTCGTCGAGGCAGGCGGCCACCACGGCCCGCTTGGCCGAGCCCTTCATGGCCATGCCGGGGAAGAAGCTCAGGCTGTCGACGTCGTCGGCGCCCAGGAAGTCGAGCGGGTGCAGCAGGATCGACGGCTCCACCCCGCGCAGGCGGCACATGCGCAGCGCGTTGGCGAAGTACTGCCGGGCCAGCGCCGGCGACGGACCGGCCAGGTAGAGCACGTAGCTCACGTGCATGGGCACGCGGGCCAGCGGCATGGTGGTGACCGGGATCTCGAGCAGCCGGTCGTCGCCGACCTGCCACTCGTAGGGCTTCAGCGGGCGCAGCCCCTCGCGGGCGCCGCCGAAGAGCATGGACCGCTCGGCGCGCTGCTCGGCGGTGAGCTTGGCCGAACGGAAGTAGTACCAGCGCGCCAGCGGGCCGATCACCGTGGGCAGCGTGGAGCAGTCGTACGCGTACCCGCGGTCGACCAGCACGCGCAGCACGTCACCGGAGAGGCTGTAGCCGGGGCCACGGAAGCCGCGGAGGCGCCGGCCGGTGACGGCACCGAGGGCGTCTTCGGCGCGCGCCAGCTCGTCGTTGATCTCGCCGATCGTGTAGCGGTGGAGCCAGGGCTGATGCCGGAACGAGTGGTTGCCGATCTCGTGACCGTCGTGGGCCAGTGCGGCGATGGCGTCGTGGTTGCGGGCCAGCGCGGCGTCCTGGCCGACCACGAAGAACGTGATGCGCAGCGAGCGCTGGCGCAGCATGTCGAGCACCAGGGGAACGAGGACGTCGAGGTAGCTGTCGTACGCGTCCCAGCCGGCGTCGCCGTGGGTCATCTGGTACGACCAGAGGTTGTCGAGGTCGAGGGAGAGGGAGGCGAGGGGTCGTGTCATGGCGTTGGTGGGACCGGCCCGCTCACGCCGTGCGCTCGTACAGCAGCACGTCGATGTCGACGGGGAAGGAGCGCGTCTCGACCAGCCGGAACGAGGCGTCCAGGGCCTTCAGCCGATCGGGCATCACTTCGGTGTTCACGTGGTGGCGGCCGATGACGACCCAGACGCGAGGGGCGTCCTTCGTCGCCACGGCCAGTTCGTCGGCGGTGGGCGAGTCGTAGCGCTGGTCACCGGTCTGGTACGAGCCCCAGGCGCCGGCCGGGTAGCCGGGCTGCGGGCCAGCGGGCGGGGCGCCCTGCCGCGTCCGCTCATACGCGAAGAACAGCTGGATCGAGTCGTTGGCCACCACGAGGCGATCGGTGGCCCGGGCGTTGGCGAACACGTACGCGGCCACCTCGTCCCAGTGCTCGGTCTTCGAGTCGACGTGCCAGCTCACCGAACCGCGGGCGGCGCCGGCGCCGAGCACCACGACGGCGGCGATGGCCAGCGACCGCTTCCACCCCTGACGCAGCACCAGGTCGGCGGCGAGGCCCAGGGCGATGGCCATGGCCGGCACGCAGAACAACAGGTAGCGGCCGATGAGCGTGGGCTGCAGCACGAGGGAGGCGCCGAACAGCATCAGGAACGGCACGGCGACCCACGCCAGCACGAGCACGAGACCAAAGCGCCGCCACGCGTCGGGGCCGTCCCAGGCCCGACGGGTCAGGGCCAGCAGCACCAGACCGGCGACACCGAACACGAGCACGCCCGGCACCCCGCCGCGGCCGGTGAAGGTGTAGAGGACGTCGCGGAACACGCCGAGGCGCAGGCTGAACAGACCCTGGCCCTCTTCGTGGCGGCTGATGATGATGGGCACCGGCGACACGATCACCAGGCCCACGGCCAACGCGCCCACGCGACGCCTCCACTGCCGCTGGGCCGCCGGCAACGCCGCCAGGGCGATCAGCTGGGGGACGAAGATGGTGACGGTGTGGAGCTGGGTCTGGGCGGTGAGGGCCACCAGCACCACCCAGAGCACCAGGTTCCGGCGCGACGGGCGCGTCACCTCGGCGAGGAACGCCACCATGGCGGCGAGGGCCAGGGCCACGGCGAAGCCGTAGGTGCGCACCTGCTGGGCGAACATGAGCACGGCACCGTTGGCCGCCACCGCACCAGCGGCCAACAGGGCGACCCGGTCACCGAACAGCCGGCGGGCCACCAGTGCGGTCAGCGGGATGGCGGCGACCATCGCCAACGCCGACGGCACGCGCAGCATGGCGGGGCTGGTGCCGAGGGCCGACCACGCCTTCAGCGCGAAGGCGTAGAGCCAGGCGTTCGTCTCGGTGTGGATGCTGAGCTTGGCCAACGACGACCAGCTGCGCAGCGACGTGGAGATGCTGAAACCCTCGTCCCGGGCGATCGAGTTGGTGCCGAGGCCGACGAACAGGTTGATCGCGCCGAGCAGCGTGACGAGCGCGGTCCACCGTGCAAAGCGTCCGCCGGGCGCCGGCACGGGCGCGGTGACGGGCACGGCAAGATCGTCAACGGGACGGGGGGTCACCGGATCGGCCGCATCGGTGAAGGTGTCGGCGACCGGCTTCACGCCGGGCGCTCCTCGAGCAGTGACAGGGTGTCGTTCACGTTCAACGTGGCGAAGGGCAGCTGGGCCGAACCGGCCAGCTCCAGGCCGGGGATCGACGTGCGCTGGGCCGGCATCACGTCCGAGAACCGCAGCGTGGGCACGGCGAACACACGGCGCACGCGCGACACCTTGAAGGCGAGCACGTCGTCGTCGCGCAGGTCGGGGTACATGCGCTTCAGGTAGGGCACGAAGCTCGCCCGCACCGCGGCGTCGTCGGCGTCGAGCAGCGGGTCGTCGGGGGCCACGTACTTCGGCAGGTACACGAGGTGGTTGCCCGCGAGCTCGCTCGGCGGTACGAAGGCGGTCATCTCGACGACGGCGGTGAACGGCGTGGCCGGATCGGTGATGTACGTCAGGTAGTAGCCACCGAGGGGGCGGCGCAGCACCACCGACGCGCACACGATGCCCTGGTAGGTGACGCCGTTCAGTCGGTCGAGCTCACCGCCGGTTAGGTCGGGGCAGATCGCTGCGGCCAGCGGCGCCGCCAACGTCACGACGGCACCGTCCACGTCGAAGCCGCCGACGGCGGTCTCCACGTGCAGACCGCCGGCCGGGTTGGCGGTGATGGCCCGCACCGCGGTGGCCAGCTCCACCTTCACACCGCGCTCGGCCAGCACCTCACCGAAGCGCTCGAAGACCCGGGCGTAGCCACCGGGCACGAAGCCGAACATCTCCTTCTTGAGCCCGCTGCGGCGGGCGGCGTACAGGCGCTGGATGGTGGCCCAGATGAACGCGGCCGACGCCTGCCGGTAGGCGTCGCCCAGCTTGGCCCGCAGCAACGGGAGCCAGAACCGCTCGAACGTGCGCTGGCCCGACCACTTGGTGAGCCAGGCCTGCACGCCGATGCGCTCCATGGCCCGGCCGTCGGTGATGCGCGACCCCACCATGATGGTGAGGGCCAGGCGGGCCTTGTCGACCAGGTTCAGGCCGGGCAGCTTCAGGAACTCGAGGCTGTTGGACACCGAGACGAGGTTGCCGTCGGGGCCGTAGTAGCCGGTCTTCGTCTCGACCCACTGCAGCTCGCGCTCCAGGCCGAGCTCGGCCAGCATCGCCCGCGTGCGGGCGTCGCTCAGCAACGTGACGTGGTAGTGCCGGTCCCACGAGAGCGTCGCACCGTCGGGCCGCTCGAGCTGCCACGCGCTGGCCAGACCGCCGAGCTCGGGCGCCGACTCGATGAGCACGACGTCGTCTCCGGCGCGAGCGAAGGCGAGCGCGAGCGAGCACCCCAGCACACCACCACCGACCACCGCTCGACGAGCCACTTCAGCCCTCCTGCACCCCTGGTGCGACGCCATCGGGAGGCGTCAACTCCCGCACGGCACCGCCCGCCACCGCGTACCGCAACCCGCACACCGTACATGTGGCGCCATCGATGTCAGGCACGGCTCCGTCGTCGCCGACCCGGGCGAACGGCTCACCACAACGGCACAGCACGGCCACCGTGCGGGCCGGGTGCCCGACGACCAGGTGGAAGTCGGGCACCGAACGGGTCACCACCGATGCCATGCCCACCATGGAGAAGCGCCCCAGGGTCACGCCGGGGCCGATCGTGGCCCGGGCCCCGATCGTGGTGCCCGCCAACACCCGCGTCGGCAGCGTGTGCTCGTCGGGCTCCGACGGGCGCAGTTCGGCCAGGTCGTTCGAGCACGCCCGCGGGTAGCGGTCGTTCGTGAACGTCGTGCCCGCCGAGATCATGCAGCCGGCCTCGATGTCGACGGCGTTGCAGATGTACACGAACGCGTTGATCTTCACGCGGTCGGCGATGCGGACCCCGTAGGCGATGTAGGTCTTCTCCCCCACGATGCAGTCGGCGCCGATGCTCGTCTCGGGACCGCGGATGTGGACGTTGTCCCACACCGAGGTCCCGTCACCGATCTCGACGCCGGCCTCGACGAGGGCGGTGGGATGGATGCGCGTCGCCATGGATGGTCAGCCGAGCTCCGCCAGCTTGACCCAGCCACCGCGGCGGATGCTCTCGTAGGTCGCCTCGATCGTCTGAGCGGCGATGACGCCCTCGGACGCGCCGACCTCGAGCGCCTCGACGCCCTGCACCGCCCGGCAGAACTGGGCCAGCGCGCTGCCCATGGCCGGGTGCTTGCCGTAACCGGGGCCGATGTTCTCCCAGTCACCGCCGTAGCGACGGAACGCCGATTCGCGCCAACCGACGCGGGCTTCGCCCTCGGTGCCGTAGACGTGCAGGAAGTCGGACAGCGACTTGTCGATGGACCATGCCAGGTCGATCGCTCCGTCGACACCCGACTCGGCCCGTACGTGCACGCGGACGCAGTCGTCGACCGCCAGGGTCGACGGCCGGCACGTCTCGACCGCGAGCACCTCGGCCAGCGGGCCGAGCAGGAAGCGCAGCAGATCGACCGAGTGCGTGCCGTTGTCGACCAGCACGCCGCCGCCCGAGATCGACGCGTCGGCGTTCCAGCGGTTCGACATGTCGACGCGTGACGTGAACGCGTTCTCGACCAGACGGATCGCCCCGAGGCGGCCGTCGGCCATGTAGGAGGCGACCGTGCGGATGTCGTCGCAGAAGCGGAACTTCGTGGCCATGCCCAGCAGCGTGCGGTGCCCGGCCGCCGTCGTGACCATGGCCTCGGCCGTGGCCCGATCGACGGCCAGGGGCTTCTCGCACAGCACGTGCACGCCGGCGGCGGCGAACGTGGCCGCCAGCGCCGGGTGGGTGTTGGGCGGGGTGCAGAGCACGACGGCGTCGAGCTCGCCGGCGCGCGCCTCGAGCAGAGCCTCGGCCGTGGCGAAGGTGGGCGCGCCGAGCGGCGCGGCCAGCGCCTGCGCCGCGTCCTCGCGGACGTCGGCCACGCCGGCGGCCACGGCGGGCACCGGGAAGGCGCCGCCGAGGATCTCGCCGTAGGCCTTGGCGATGCCTCCGGCGCCGATGACCCCGAGGCGGACCGGCGCCGTCACTTGGCCACCAGCGACGGCACGGCCTCGAGGATCGACGTGGCGAGGAAGTCCATGTGCTCGCCGGTCATCTTCTCGTTCCACGGGAACACCAGCACCTCGTCGAGGCCGCGGAACGTGCCCGGGAAACGGGCGGCGTCGTAGTCGACCGCCTCGGGACGGGCCAACGTGAACGGCCAGCGGCTGTTCCCGAACGTCACCTGGTCGACGAAGACCGTGCAGCGGAACGCCGGCTTGTTCACGTACCGCGGCGCGGCGGCGATGTCGTAGAACTTCAGTGCGTTGGCCAGCGCCACCGGACCGCCGGGGATGATGTCGGGATCGACCCGCAGGGCGTAGCGCCAGAACACGTGCACGTCGTCGGGATGGTGCTCAGGCACGCCGAGACCGGCCACGCCCTGCAGCTGCTTCGACAGGCGCGCCGCGTTCTCGTAGCGCGTGCGCACGTGGCCGGCCAGCTTCGGAAGCTGGGCCACGAGCACGGCCGACTGGAGCTCGGTCGTCCGGTAGTTCGGGGCCAGGAACTCGTGGTCGGGGTTCGACTCGCCGTAGGGCCACGCCTTGTTGACGAACATGCGCATGCGGCGCGCCAGCCCGGCGTCGTTCGTCGTGACGAAGCCGCCCTCGCCCGAGGTGATGTGCTTGCCCTGCTGGGCCGAGAAGCAGCCGACGGCGCCCATGGTGCCGACCGGGCGACCGCGCGACTGGGCCAGGTACGCCTGGGCCGCGTCCTCGATGACGGGGATGCCGCGCTCGGCCGCCAGCGCCAGGATGTCGTCCATCTGGCACGGGTTCCCGAACAGGTGCGTCACGATGATGGCCTTCGTGCGATCGCTCAGCACGGCCCGGATCGTGGCGGCCGTCACGTTCATGCTGACCGGATCCACGTCGGCGAACACCGGGATGGCGCCCTGGTAGAGGATCGGCGCCAGCGCGCCCATGTCCGTGATGGACGTGGTGATGATCTCATCGCCCGGCTCCGGGTCGATGCCGGCCACGGCCACGTGCACCGCGGCGGAGCCCGACGAGCACGAGATCACGTGCTCGACACCGAGCATCTCGCTCACCATCGCCTCGAAACGCTTCGTGAACGCACCCTTCGTGGCCGTGAGCGTCCCACTGGCCAACACCTCGGCCAACGCGTCGAGCTCGTCCTGTCCGAACGAACGACCGCTGGCATCCTGATCCGACGGCAACCGCAGTGCGGTCACAGCTACCTCCCGATTGGGTCTTGTGGCCCGAGGAACCTATGGCTCACCCGGGGTCGAACGTGCCGGGGCGCGGTGGCCTTGACACGCTCAGAAATCGTCCCGCCTTCTGCCTGAAGGGTAGGAGGGTGGTTTCCAGAGCGGTACCAGACGAATGGCCCATTTCCGGACGATTCCCGGAAGGAGGCGGGCACCTCGTGCTGCGCCCTGCCGACGCGCCGTGGTCCTCCGACGCCGCTGGCGGCATCCTCACCCATACGCTGGGACCATGGCCGCTGGACTCTCCGATCGCAGCGTCGCGCTCGTGCTGGGCACGCGACCCGAGCTCATCAAGTTCGCCCCCCTCGTACGGCTCCTGGGTCGCAGCGCGCGGGTGATCCACACCGGCCAGCACTACGACGAGAACCTCTCGGGTCAGTTCCTCGCCGAGCTGCAGGTCGGCGAACCCGACCTGCGCCTGGGTGTCGGCGGCCGCAGCCGCGGTGGCCAGATCGGCGAGGCCACCAGCCAGCTCGAGGCCCACTTCCACACCGAGCCGCCCGCCGTCGTGGTCGTCCACGGCGACACCAACGCCACCGTCGCCGGCGCGCTGGCCGCCAACGCCGCCGGCATCCCCCTCGTGCACCTCGAAGCCGGCCTGCGCAGCTTCGACCGGGCCATGCCCGAGGAGCACAACCGCGTCGTGGCCGACCACCTGAGCGACCTGTGCCTCGCCCCCACCGAGACCAACCGGGCCAATCTGGCCGCCGAGGGCATCGGCGGCGACAAGGTCATCATCACCGGCAACACGGTGGTCGACGCCGTGCTCCACCTGCTCCCCGCGCCCGAGGAGCGCGCCGCCATCCTGGCCGCCCACGGCCTGGAGCGGAACCGGTTCGTGCTGGCCACCTTCCATCGGCCCGAGAACGCGGATGACCCCGAGGTGCTCGACACCATCCTCAGCGAGCTCGCCGCGTTCCCGATCCCGGTGGTCATGCCGCTGCACCCGCGGACGCGGGCCAAGATCGCCGAGTTCGGCCTCGGCCCCAAGCTCGACAGCCTGCGGGTGCTCGAGCCCATCGGCTACCGGCCGTTCCTCGGCATGGCGGCCGAGTCGGCCTTCCTGGCCTCCGACTCCGGCGGGGTGCAGGAGGAATCGTCGATCCTGAAGCGGCCCGTGCTCGTGGTGCGACACTCGACGGAGCGCCCCGAGATCCTGGGCACCTTCGCCCAGCTCGTGCCGCCCGGGCCCCTGATCTCGGCGTGGGCCCTCGAGTGGCTCGACAACCTGGAACCGCTGCACGCCGAGCTGGCCGCCATGCCCTCGCCCTACGGCGACGGCACCGCGGCGCGCCGCTCGCTGGCCGCGATCTCCATCCTGCTGTCGCAGCCGCTGGCCCGCCGGCGCTCGCTGCGCTGAGCCGCCGACCGGCGCCACCGGCGCCACCGGCGCGCTACGCCAGGTCGTCTCGCTGGCGCCGCACCTGCGGATGCAGCACCGTGAACAGCGCCAGCACCAGCCCGGCGATGCCGAACGGCACCAGGCCGTTGCCTTCACCCGTGTACGTCGGGTACAGCACCAGGCCCGACAGGATCGCCGTCCACAGCCACAGGATGAGCACGCTGCGCCGTTGACCGTGCCCGAGGCGCATCAGCCGGTGGTGCAGGTGGTCCTTGTCGGCGGTGGACACGCTGCGGCGCCGGGTGGCCCGCCGCACGATGGCGAACACCGAGTCGAGCAGCGGCACACCCAGGATCACGATCGGGATGAACAGCGGCGCGAAGAAGAAGTAGGTGCGACCGCTGAAGGGCTCGTCGACGCGCCCACCGACCACACTGGTGGCCACGGCCATGAGCCCGCCGAGCATGAGCGCGCCCGAATCGCCCATGAAGATGCGAGCCGGGTTGAAGTTGTGGGGCAGGAACCCGAGGCAGATGCCGAGCACCAGGATCGCCACCAACGGGCCGATGTTGGCGGCACCCGACTCGATCGACCCCCCGTTGAGCAGTCCCTGCGTGTCGAGCCGGTGGCCGTACAGGAAGAAGGTGCCCGACGCGATGGCCACGATGCCGGCGGCCAGACCATCGAGCCCGTCGATCAGGTTGATGGCGTTGGCCATGATCAGCAACCACAGCACGGTGACGAGCGGCACGAAGTCGGCGGACCCGTCGAGGCTCACGTAGCCCAGGAACGGCAGCCGGAAGAACTGCATCGTCGCCCCGGCCAGCGACAGCACGATGCCCGCCGCCACCAGGCCGGCGACCTTGGCCGGCGGCGAGATCGGGTGCAGGTCGTCGACGAGCCCGACCACGAAGATGATGGTCATGGCGATGAGCACGCCGACCATCTCCGACGAGCGGAACGCCGGACGCAGCGAGTCGGACCGGTACGCGGTGGCCACGCCGGCGAGCAGCCCGAGGAACATGGCGACACCGCCGATGGCCGGCGTGGGCTTCACGTGCACGCGACGCTCGTCCGGCGGCACGACCCACCCGCGCCAGATCGCGACCCGTCGCACGATGGGCGTGGTGACGAGCGTGACGCCGCCCGCCACCCCTCCCGCCAGCGCGTACGGAACGATCCCCGGCACGACGGGCCACGCTAGCGGTCAGGAGTCACCGCGGGGCGATCAGCACCCCAGCTCCTCCAGCAGATCGGCCGTGCCGCAGCGCCCGGTGGCCGCCCGCCGCTCGGCATAGGTGACGACCGCGCCCACCGCCCCCAGCATCTCGGCGGGGATCTGCACGAGGCGGGAGACCGCGACGGCGGCCAACCACGCCAGGTCGGAGGTCGTCGTCGTCGCCAGCACCCGATCGCTCACCACCCGGGCGATCACCCCGACGAGCCCCGAGACGAGCCCCACCACGAGCACGCGGCTGGCCAGCGACCACCACGACCCGCGGGCCAGCTCGAAGCAACGCCGCCAGGTGCGACCCCGTTCGAAGGCGACGACGCCGGTGAGCAGGGAACCGAACACGACGCCGAGGTAGATCCCGGGCACCAGGCACAGCAGCGAACCCACCCCAACGGCCACGCCGGCGACGAGCGACCAGCCGACGTACGACCAGAACCGGTGCACGCCGAACCGCAGCGCGGCCCCGAGCGAGGTCGGCCGCCCGGCGGCGTCGTGGACGATCAGCCACGAACCGGCGCCCCGCACGACGAACGCCGCCATCACCCAGGCCGCGACCACGCCCAGCACGGCGAGGAGGGCCTCGGGGATGCGCTGGCGCCCGTCGGCCAGGGTGCCGCCCCGATCGGAGAGCCACCGAGCCGCCGCCGCCGTCCCCAACCACAGCGGCAGGGTCACCAGCTGCAGGGGCAGCAGCGACCGCCAGCTCCGGCGCCAGGCCGTGAGCAGCTTGGACCACCAGTCACCGAAGCCGCGTGTGGGCACGAGGAGGTCGGCGATCGAGTCACCGACGTGCTGCCAGCCGACCGGGTCGGTCTCCCACCCCGGGCGCACCGCCCGCGGTCCGGGAGGGGTCGGCATCCACTTGTCGCCGGGGAGCTGCCAGTCGTCGCCGGGGACCATCGCGCCCGGTCCCCCGCCCGTCGGCGGGGGCGCCAGCGGCGGGGGTGGCGGGAGGCCCGGGGAGCCGGGCGGGGGCGGCGGAAGCGAGCTCATGGCACCGCCCGCACCGTATGAGCCCCGGGCGCGCTCAGTCGGGGTAGGGCGTGAACCGACCGCAGAGGGCGGCGACCTCGGCCCGCACCCGGGCGACGGCGTCGGCGTCGGCCCGGCCGCGCAGCGCCCGGGCGATGAGGTCGGCGATCGCCGGCATCTCGGCCTCGGTCATGCCCTGGGTGGTGACCGCCGGCGTGCCGATGCGCACGCCCGAGGTCACGAACGGGCTGCGGGGATCGTCGGGGACCGTGTTCTTGTTGAGGGTGATGCCGGCCAGGTCGAGGGTGGCCTGGGCCTCCTTGCCCGTGAGCTCGGCATCGAACGTGCGCAGGTCGACGAGCAGGAGGTGGTTGTCGGTGCCGCCCGACACGAGACGGAAGCCCTGCTGGGCCAGTGCCCCGGCCAGCGCGCCGGCGTTGGCCACGATCTGGTGGGCGTAGTCGCGAAAGCTCGGGTCCTGGGCCTCGCGGAAGGCGACGGCCTTGGCCGCGATGACGTGCTCGAGCGGGCCACCCTGCAGGCCGGGGAAGACCGCCTTGTCGATGGCGGCGCCGTGCTCGGCCTTCGCCACGATGCAGCCACCGCGCGGCCCGCGCAGCGTCTTGTGGGTGGTGAAGGTGACGATGTCGGCGTACGGCACCGGGTTGGGGTGGGCCCCGCCGGCGATGAGGCCGGCGATGTGGGCGGCGTCGAACATGAACAGGGCGCCGACCTCGTCGCAGATGGCGCGGAACGGCTCGGGGTCGATGCGGCGCGGGTAGGCGGTGGCGCCGGCGACGATCATCTTGGGCCGGTGCTCGCGGGCCAGGTCTCGCACGGCGTCCATGTCGATGCGCTCGTCGCTGGGCGACAGCTTGTACGAGACGAAGTCGTAGAGCTTGCCCGACGCGTTGGCCGGCGAGCCATGGGTGAGGTGACCGCCGTGGTCGAGGCTCATGCCCATCACCTTGTCGCCCGGCTTCAGGAAGGCGAGGTACACGGCCATGTTGGCGTTGGCGCCGGCGTGGGGCTGCACGTTGGCGTGCTCGGCACCGAACAAGGCCTTCACCCGCTCGATGGCCAGCGACTCGGCCTCATCGACGAACTGGTTGCCGCCGTAGTAGCGCTTGCCCGGATAGCCCTCGCTGTACTTGTTGGTGAACAGCGAACCGGTGACGTGCATGACCGCCGGCGAGGTGAAGTTCTCGCTGGCGATCAGCTGCAGGCCGGTGTTGGCCCGCACCTTCTCGCGCGCCAGGATGGCGTCGATCTCGAGGTCCGGGTCGGTGTCGGAAGGCCAGGGCATGCGGGGCAGCGTAGCGACCGGGGGGTCGCCGGGCCCTGCTAGAAGTGGGCTTCGAGCTCGGTGAGCTGGGCCACCCGCCGGGCGTGGCGCCCGCCCTCGAACGCAGTGGTCAGGAACAGGGCGACGATCTCCTCGGCCAGCCCCTCCCCCACGACGCGGGCGCCGATCGACAGCACGTTGGCGTCGTTGTGGGCCCGGGCCATGCGGGCCGTGTACAGGTCGTTGCACAGCGCGGCGCGCACCCCCCTCACCTTGTTGGCCGCCAACTGCTCGCCCTGCCCGCTGCCGCCCAACACGATGCCGAGCTCGGCCTGGCCATCGCGCACGGCCCGCCCGACGGCGGCGCAGTAGAACGGGTAGTCGACGCTCTCGGTGGAGTCGGTGCCGAGGTCGAGCACCTCGTGGCCATGGCTGGTGAGCAGGGCGACGAAGTGGGACTTCAACGGGTAGCCGGCATGGTCGGAGCCGATGGCGATGCGGGTCACGGCGGCGAGCGTAGATGCGGCCAGCGGTTCTTGGTGACGACAAGCACCGACCCCTACCCTGGCCGCCATGTCGATCGATCCCCGCACCCCCGTCATCGTCGGCGTCGGCCAGGTGGTGCAGCGCGCCGCCGGTGTGGACGACGCCCGATCGCCCGTGCAGCTGATCGCCGACGCCGTCCGCGCCGCCGCCACCGACGCCGGGCTGGCCGCCGTACCCGACGTCGACTCGCTGCGCGTGGTGCAGCTGCTGTCGTGGCGATACCGCGATCCGGCCCGCTTCGTCGCCGACGAGCTCGGCATCACCGCGGCCGAGACCGTGTACACCACCTCGGGCGGCAACACCCCGCAGATGCTCGTCAACCAGACGGCGCTCGAGATCCAGGCCGGCACCGTCGACCTGGTCATGCTGAGCGGTGGCGAGACGTGGCGCACGCGCATGCGGGCCCGCAAGGCCGGCATGCAGCTGCCGTGGCCTGTGGTGGCCCCCAACGTGGCCCCGACCCGCGTGATGGGCGTGGAGGAGCCGATGAGCCTGGAGGAGGAGAAGGCCCGCGGCATCGTGATGCCCGTCCAGGTGTACCCGATGTTCGAGACGGCCCTGCGCGCCGAGGCCGGCGAAAGCGTCGACGAGCACCAGCGCAAGATCAGCGAGCTGTGGGCCCGATTCGCCGCCGTGGCCAAGGACAACCCGTACGCCTGGGTGCGCACCGGGCCGTCGGCCGAGGAGATCCGCACGGCGTCGGCCAGCAACCGCATGATCGGGTTCCCGTACCCGAAGATGATGAACTCGAACAACGACGTCGACCAGACGGCGGCGATCATCATGTGCTCGGTCGAGCGGGCCCGCATCCTCGGCATCAGCGAGGACCGCTGGGTGTTCCCCCACGCCGGTACCGACTGCCACGAGCACTACGCCGTGTCGCACCGCTGGTCGTTCCACACCACGCCGGCCATCGAGCGCGGCGGCCGCCGCGTGCTCGAACTGGCCGGGGTCGGCATCGACGACATCGGCGTGGTCGACCTGTACTCGTGCTTCCCGTCGGCCGTGCAGCTCGGGGCCAAGAGCCTGGGCCTGTCCATCGACCAGCAGCTCACGCGCACCGGCGGGCTGCCGTTCGCCGGCGGCCCGTGGAACAACTACGTCATGCACGCCATCGCCACCGTGGTCACCGACCTGCGCGAGCGGCCGGGCCAGCGCGGCCTGGTGTGGGCCAACGGCGGCTACACCACCAAGCACGCGTTCGGCGTGTACTCGACCGAGCCGCCCACGGCCGGCTTCCGCCACGACGAAAGCTTCCAGCGTGAGCTCGACGCGTCACCGCGCCGCGCACTCGCGCCGGTGGACGAGGCGGCCGGACCGGCCACCGTGGAGGCGTACTCGGTGATGCACGACCGTGACGGCCACCCCGAGACGGCCTACGCCGCCTGCCTGCTGGCCGACGGCCGCCGGGCGTGGGGCACGTCGGCCGACGCCGCGCTGGGCGCCGCGATGTGCGCCGGCGAATGGGTCGGTCGGGCCGTCACGCTGGGCGCCGACGGCACGCTGCTGGCCTGACCGGGCGGAGAGTTGGGTCACGTCGGGACACCCCGCCGGCCCCGAACGACCCGACACGGGCGACGGGCGGAGAGTTGGGTCACGTCGGGACACCCCGCCGGCCCCGAACGACCCGACACGGGCGACGGGCACCCACGACCCGGGCCCGCCCCGGTCACTCGGGGGTGTGGCACACGGCTTCCACGTTGTTGCCCTCGGGGTCGCGCACGAACGCGCCGTAGTACGTGGGGTGGTACTCGGGCCACACCCGCGGTTCGTGCAGCACCTCGGCCCCCGTGGCCACCGCGGCATCGAAGAAGGCACGCACCGCGGCGCGGTCAGGGGCGCGCAAGGCGATGTGGTTCGGCCGGTTCTCGCCGCCTTCGGTGAGCGGGCCGAGCCAGAAGTCGGGGAGCTCGGGCGTGCCGTAGCCGATGACCTCGCCGAAGCTCATGACGCGCCCGCCGCCGATGGTCGGCAGCACGGCGTCGTAGAACGCGGCGGTAGCCGCCGGGTGGGCGCACTGGATGGACAGATGGTCGAGCACGAGGAGCTCCTTCAGTAGCCAGGGTTGGGTTGCGACAGGCCGAACGTGACGCCCTGGTCGTCGGTGCAGATGGCGTGGACGCCCTCGTCGCCGCCGCCCACCGCCTCGGCGGTGCCGCCGAGCGAGCGGACGGTGGCCATGGCTGCGTCGAGATCGTCGACCCGGAAGAACAGGGTCGGGGCGTGGCCGGGGAAGCCGACGTCGATGCCGCCGTCAGGCTGGCTGTTGGCGACGCGCTGGCCACCGCCGGGGCCGGGCGGATCGAACGCCCAGCCGAACACGGCGCCGAAGAAGGTGCGGGCCCGGGCGCCGTCGGGTACGGGGATCGAGAAGTAGAACAGCTCGCCCGCCCGCGTCGACGGGACCGGCTCGGTCGGGTAGGCGGGCTCGGACAGGCTGAACTCGGTGCCCTGGTCGTCGCGACACTCGGCGGCCCAGCCCGACTCGTAGTGGACGGGCTCGTCGGCCTCGCCGCCGTGGTGGCGCACGGTGGCGACGGCGGCGTGGACGTCGTCGACCACGAACCACAGCCGGGCGTCGGACCCGCTGTTGGTGCCCACGCCCATGGGCGGCTGCACGTCCTCGACGTGGAGGCCCGACTCGTCGGCGTTGGCCGTCATCGTCCAGCCGAACAGCTGGGTGTAGAAGCGCTCGGCCCGCACGACGTCGTGGGTCGGCAGCGTGCAGTAGTAGAGCCAGCTGGGCCGGACGGTGGTCACGGGTGTCGCGTCCGAAGCGCCCCGCGCCGCGGCCACCAGCCGGCGGTGCAGATGGGCGCGGAAATCGGGACGGGGCTCCACCGGGATCTCGCCCGGTTGCAGGGCGTCGAGCGGGTCAACCGGCATGGTCGCTCCCCGCGGGTCGGGCGTACGCGGTTCGGAAGGCGTGGCGGGCCCGCACCAGCAGGGCCTCGGTGGCGTGCACCGTGCGACCCAGCTCGGCGGCCACCTGGGGCACGCCCAGGTTGTCGAGGTAGCGCAGCGTGAGGGCGGCGCGGTGGTGGGGGCCCAGACCCGCCAGCACGGCCAGCGCCCGGCGTTCGCTCATCTCGGAGGGATCGACCCCGAGCGGCCCGTCGGGTTCGAGCACGGCCACCGCTTCGAGCCGGCGCTCCTCGGCCGCCTGGCGCCGCCAGTGGTCGACCAGCTTGTTGCGGGCCACGCTCACCAGCCAGCCGACGCTCAGCCGGGGGGCCTCACCCCGTCGGCAGGCGGCCACCGCCGCCATGAACGTCTCCGAGGTGAGGTCCTCGGCCACTGCGTCGCTCCCGCAGCGGCGCACGAGGTAGCCGTACACCTGGGGCAGGGCCCGGTCGTAGAGGTCGAGGACCTGGTCGGCTCCGAGGGGTTCGGTGGCGGCCATGCCCCTTCATCGTCGCACCCCGCCGACTCCGACGGGTACGGTCGGAAGTTCCGACCGGTCGGAGCCCGGTCGAGCGAGGCGGCCATGAGCGAGGGACACCAGCGCCACCGTTAGGGTCGGACGCCGTGCCTCGCCCTTCCATCATCCTCGATTGCGATCCTGGCCACGACGACGCGATGGCGATCATCCTCGCCGCCCGCCACACCGATCTGATCGGCATCACCACGGTGAACGGCAACGCGCCGCTGGCCCGCACCACCGCCAACGCGCTGGTGATGACGCAGCTGCTCGGCGTCGACACGCCGGTGCACTCGGGCGCCGAGCGGCCGCTGCTGGCGCCGCTGCTGCACGCCGAGTACATCCACGGCGAGAGCGGGCTGGACGGCGCGACCCTGCCGCCCCTGACCCGCACGGCGGCATCCGACGACGCGGTCGGCTTCATCATCGACACGGTCCGCGCCCACGAGGGCGTGTGGCTCGTGCCCGTGGGACCGTGCACGAACATCGCCCTCGCCCTACGGGCTGCGCCCGATCTGGCCGGGCGCATCGCCGGCATCTCGATCATGGGCGGCAGCTCGACCTTCGGCAACCGCACCCCGGCGGCCGAGTTCAACATCTGGTGCGACCCCGAGGCCGCCGCCATCGTGTTCGAGAGCGGCGTGCCCATCATCATGAGCGGCCTGAACCTCACGTACCAGGCCCAGGCCACGCCGCCGCGCATCGAGGCCATCCGCGACCTCGGCACGCCGCTCGGCACGATCGTGGCCGACCTGCTCGTGTTCTTCACCGGCACCTACCAGCACGTGAACCACGGCTTCGTCGGCGCGCCCGTGCACGACGCCTGCGCCGTGCTGGCCCTGACCCACCCCGAGCTGTTCACGCGCCGCGACGTGCACGTCGACGTCGAGGTCCACGGCACCCACACCCGCGGCATGACCCTGGTCGACAACCGGCCGATCCGCGAACGCGACCCCGACAACGCGGTGCTGCAGGAGACGGTGGACGCCGAGGCCATGTTCGCCATCCTCACCGAGACGATCGCGAGCTTCGCCTGATCGACACGGGTCGGCGCGGGCCGACCGTGTCCTAGGGTTGCGCCGTGACCGACGCGGACACCTTCCCCCGCCAGTACGCCCGCACGCAGCGCCTCACCCTCGGCGAACCCCGTACGTTGACGGTGTCGGCCGACGGCCGACGCGTCGCGTTCGTGCGCAGCCGCGGCGGCAGCGACCCGGTCAACTGCCTGTGGGTGCTCGACGTGCTCACCGGCGCCGAGCAGCTCGTGGCCGACCCGCTCGTGCTGTTGGCCGGCGACGACATGGACGACTTGCCGCCCGCGGAGCGGGCCCGCCGCGAGCGGGCCCGCGAGGGCGCCGGCGGCGTGGTCGCCTACGCCACCGACGGGCGCGGCATGGTGGCCGCCTTCGCACTGGCCGGCCGGCTGTTCGTGGCCGGGCTGGTGTCGGCCACGGCCCGCGAGCTCGAGGTGACCGGTCCGGTGTTCGACCCCCGGCCCGATCCGCAGGCCCGGCGCGTGGCCTACGTGTGCGGCCGCAGTCTGCGCATCGCCGAGCTCGACGGCAGCAGCCGCGAGCTGGCCGGCACCGGACTCAACGAGCCGACCGTCTCCTGGGGTTCGGCCGAGTTCGTCGCCGCCGAGGAGATGAACCGCGGCCGCGGCTACTGGTGGTCGCCCGACGGCGAGCGCCTGGCCGTCACCCGGGTCGACGTGGACGGCGTGCAGGAGTGGCACATCGCCGATCCGGCCAACCCGGCCACGGTGCCCGCCGTGCACCGCTACCCCGCCGCGGGTACGCCCAACGCGCAGGTGCACCTGTTCGTCATCGACCTCGCCGGCCACCAGCGCGAGGTCACGTGGGACCGCGTGCGCTTCGAGTACCTGGCCAACGTCGCGTGGTCCTCGCACGGGCTGCACCTCGTGCTGCAGACGCGCGACCAGGGCGAGCTCGTGGTCATGAAGGCCGACCCCGACGACGGCACCACCGCCGAGGTGTTCGTCGACCGCGACCAGGTGTGGGTCGAGCTGGTGGGCGGCACGCCCAACTGGCTCGACGACGGCCGTCTCGTGATGGCCGCCGACTGGGGAGGCGCCCGCCGGCTCGTGGTCGCCGGGCTGCCCGTCACCCCGCCCGACGTGCAGATCCGAGCCGTGCTCGGGGTGCAGGGCACCGACGTGATCGTGGCGTGCAACCCGGTCGCCGACGCCACCGTGCAGCACGTGGCCGTGTGGAACGAGGAGCGCGGGCTCGAGCTGCTCACCCGCGAGTCCGGCGTGCACACGGCATGGGTCGGCGGCTCCACCATCGTGGTGCGGCGCGTGCACCTGGGTGCCGAGCGGGCCAGCATCAGCGTGCTCGGCGGCACCGAGATCGCCAACCACGCCGAGACGCCCCTCGTGCGCCCGAACGTCACACTGCTCCGGCTCGGTCCGCGCCGGCTGGCCACCGCGCTGCTGCTCCCCCACGACGCGCCGGCCGACGCCCGGCTGCCCGTGCTGCTCGACCCGTACGGTGGCCCCCACGCCCAGCGCGTGGTGGCCAGCCGCGCCGCCTACCTGTCGAGTCAGTGGTTCGCCGACCAGGGCTACGCCGTCGTCGTCACCGACGGGCGCGGCACGCCCGGGCGGGGCAGCGAGTGGGAGCGCTCAGTTCGTTTCGACCTGGCCGGCCCGGTGCTGGAGGACCAGATCGACGCCCTGCACGCGGTGGCCGCCGACCACCCCCAACTCGACCTCGGTCGCGTGGCCATCCGTGGGTGGAGCTTCGGCGGCTACCTGGCCGCGCTGGCCGTGCTGCGCCGGCCCGACGTGTTCCACGCCGCCATCGCCGGTGCACCCGTGACCGAGTGGCGGCTCTACGACACGCACTACACCGAGCGCTACCTCGGCAACCCGAGCCGCAACCCGGCGCCGTACGACCGCGCGTCGCTGCTCAGCGACGCGGCGCGGCTCGAACGCCCGTTGCTCATGGTGCACGGCCTCGCCGACGACAACGTGGTCGCCGCCCACACGCTGCAGCTGTCGTCGGCGCTGCTGGCCGCCGGGCGCCCCCACCAGGTGCTGCCGTTGAGCGGCGTCACCCACATGACTCCGCAGGAGGTCGTGGCCGAGAACCTGTTGCTGCTGCAGCTCGCCTTCCTGGCCGACGCCCTCGCCCGCTGAGCACCAGGCGTCAGCAGGCGTCAGGCGTCGAGCGATCCGGTGATGGCCTCGCCGGCGGGATCGACGCCGAACACCCGCAGCAGGCCCGTGGTGGACCGGCAGGCGATGGTGAGGCTGCCGCCCGGCGGCAGCGGCGCGTCGGTGGTGAGCTCGCAGCCCCGGCCCACCACGGCCAGGCTGCGCAGCGTCACGTTGCCGGCGTTGGTGACCACGACCGTGGGATCGCTCCCGGTGCCGGCGGCGAGGTCGAGCTTGGGGTCGTAGACGGGCACCGCGAGCTGGCCGCTGGCCCGCACGGTCTGGCTCCCGGCCTGGGTGGACACGCCGCTCACCGCGATCTCGGCGTCGGCGTCGCGCGGCGCCGGCGCGATGCAGTCGTACTGCCAGGTCTCGCCGGCGTCGAGGATCTCGTTGAGGTTCACGTCGCCGCTCACGAAGGCGGGGTTGGCGCAGCCGGGGTCGACCAGGCGCACGTCCTTGAGGGCCTGGCCCTGGCTGGCGGTGACCAGGAAGATGAAGCGGGTGAGCTCACCGGCGCGCACGTGGTCGGCCACGCCGGCGGGCAGCTTGGTGATGCCCAGCACGGTGTCGGCGGCGACGTTGCCGGCCAGTTCGGTGCTGGCCCAGTCGCGGGCCTCGCCCGACAGCTCGGGGATCTCGGCCCTCACGCAGATGTCGGTGGCCCGCGGCGCGCACTTGGCGCCCTTGGCCGTGAACTGGGTGACGGCGTCGGGGGCCACGGTCCCGTCGAGCACCACGGTGACCTCCTCGCCCGGCGCCAGGAACTCGGTCGAGCAGGTGATCTCGCTGCCGTCCTGCTTGCACTCGGTCGGCGCGCCGGCGGTGTCCTGCACGGTGAACTTCACCTGCACGAGCCCGGCGTCCCACCGGGCCTTGGCCGTGACCGCGCCGAGCGCGGCGGTGGGCTGGGTGTTGGTGATGCGCATGCGCACGACCACCGGCTGACCACGGGTCCACAGCTCGCGGTCGGTGTCGAGGGTGACGGCGACGGCGCCGTCTTCGGTGTTGCTGCCCACGTTGGCGCGGGCGTCACGGCCGCCGGGCGTGATGCGGGCGCCCGACTGCGAGGCGGCCACGACGAGCACCTTGGCCTCGAGCACGCCCTGCGCGATGCCGGTGAACGGCGCCAGCTTGCCCACGATCACGACCGCGGCGCTGCGGCCGGGTTCGAGCCCGGCCACGCTGACGTCGGCGTAGGTGCCGGCCCGCTTCTCCTTGGCGTCGGCCGGAGGCGAGGTGAGCACCTCGACCGCACCGGTGGCGGCCTCGCTCTGCTCCAGGCTGGAGGCCAGCGCGCCGGTGTCGACGAACGCGCACAAGGGCACGTCCTTGTCGAAGCCGACCTTGGACTGGTTGGTAGCCGACGACAGCCACACCATGGCGCTGAGGTCGGACGGTCCCTTGGCGTTGGGCGGGGCGACCACGGTGATCAGGGCGGCGGCGAGCTGGCCACTGCCGGCCCCGCTGTTCGTACCCGGCTTGACGCCCGCGGTCCACGGCACCGGACCCCGGCCGTTGGCCGGGCAGGTGAACGACTCCGGCACCAGCGCGGCCGTGGTGGGCAGTTCCACCAGCCGCGTGGTGACCGTGTACGTAGGCGCGTCGGCGGCCTGCTGCTGGCGCACGATGAGGAACCCGGCGATGACCGCGGCCGCCACCGCGATGACGGCCCCACCGAGGTACAGCAGACGCCGGCGCCCGCCGAGGCCACCCTCTTCGTCGTCTTCGACGTCGAACTCGTCTTCGTCGATGTCTCGCTGTCGAGCCACTGCTCTCACCTTCGACCTTGGCCCGCCGCCCGCGGGATCTCGTCCATTGTTGCCGCGTTCGGGGCGTCGGCCACCGCGCGCCGGGCGACCGCGATGCGGTCGTGCCCCTGGCTGTCGGGCCGCACCTCGACCGCCGTGAGGCCGGCTGCCGTCAGGCGCGCCGCGACGGCACCGCCCTGCGCCGATCCGATCTCCATCACCAACCACCCACCGGGGCGGAGCCACCTCGGCGCACCGGCCACGATCTCGTCGATCGCCGCCAGCCCGTCATCGCCCGACCACAACGCCTGACGTGGTTCCCACATCGCCACCGCCTCGTCCACCTCGTCGCCCGGTGCAACATATGGTGGGTTGGCGACGAGCAGGTCCAACGCGCCCATCAAGTCTGCCGGCAATGCGTCGTACCAGGATCCTTCGACCGTCCGGACGTGGGTGGCCGGGCGTCCGAGGCCGGCCAGGTTCGCCCGCGCCACATCGAGAGCGTCGGCCGACACGTCGGTGGCCCACACCGTGACGGAACCGAGGGGCATTTCGGCGGCCAGCGACAGGGCGATAGCCCCCGAGCCGGTGCCCAGGTCGACCGCGACGACCGGCGCTGGCATGGCCCGGGCCAGGTCGAGGGCGACCTCGACGAGCTCCTCGGTCTCGGGTCGGGGGATCAGGACCCGCCGGTCGACCATCACCTCGACGCGCCGGAACGGCCACGAACCGATCACGTACTGGACCGGCTCACCGGTGAGCCGCCGGTCGACCATGGCATCGAGCCGGGCCACGGCCCGCTCGGTGGCCGGTTCGTCGAGGCCCCGGACCCATTCGGTCAGGTCCCGACCCGCGGCGGCCTGGGTGATCCACCGGGCCTCGGTCGGCGACCCGACCCGGGCCGCGGTCTCGGCCAGCAGCTCCCGCCAGGTCACCGTCGCCTCGTCGGTCACCGTCAACCCTTCTCGTCGCCCTCGGCCAGCTGCCGGCTGCGCTCGTCGGCGGCCAGCGCCTCGACCACCTCGTCGAGATCGCCGCCGAGCACGGCTTCGAGCCGGTAGATCGTGAGGCCGATGCGGTGGTCGGTGAGGCGGTTCTCCTTGAAGCTGTAGGTACGGATCTTCTCGCTGCGCCCGCCGCCGCCGACCTGGGACTTGCGTTCGGCCGCCTGCTCCGACGCGACCCGGTCCTGTTGCCGCTGCAACAACCGGGAGCGCAGCACCATGAGCGCGCGGGCCCGGTTCTGCAGCTGGCTGCGCTCGTCCTGCATGGTGACGACCACGCCGCTCGGCTTGTGAGTGATGCGCACGGCGGAGTCGGTGGTGTTCACGTGCTGGCCGCCGGCCGACGACGCCCGGTAGGTGTCGATGACCAGATCCCCCGGGTCGATGTCGACGTCGACCTCCTCGGCCTCGGGCAGCACCAACACCGTGGCCGACGACGTGTGCACACGGCCCTGGCTCTCCGTCACCGGCACGCGCTGCACGCGGTGCGGACCGCCCTCGTACTTGAGGTGGCTCCAGGCGTCGCCGCCACGGATCTCGTACACGACCTGGTTGTAGCCACCCAGGTCGCTCACGTCGGCCGCCAGCACCGACAGCTGCCAGCCCCTCCGGGCGGCGTAGCCCTGGTACATCTCGAACAGGTCACGGGCGAACAGGTTCGCTTCCTCGCCGCCCTCGGCGCCGCGGATCTCCATGATGACGGCCTTGCCGTCGTTGGGGTCCTTGGGCAGGAGCATGAGGCGGACCTGCTCCTCCAGTTCGGCCAGCTCGGCCTCGGCCCCGTCGATCTCGTTGCGCAGCATGTCGCGGTCGTCGCCCTCGGCCGTGACCAGCATCTCGCGGGCCGTCGTGAGGTCGTCGACCCGGGCCCGGTGCCGGCGCACCAGGGCGACCATGGGGCCGAGCTCCTTGTACCGACGCGACAGGGTCACGAGACGGGTCTGGTCGCCGAGGACGGCGGGGTCGGTGAGCTGCACCTCGATGGCCTCGTACTCGGCCTCGAGGCCGGAGAGACGGTCGAGCACGATCGGCCAGGCTAGGCCGTCGGGGGGTGGCCCCGCCCGCCGCATCGGTCAATGGACAGGCCAGTGGCCAGCAAGTACGGTCGACGGCGATCTGCAGTGTTCGGGAAGTCGGTGCGAATCCGACGCGGACCCGCCACTGTGACCGGTGAGCAAACCTCCACCGCACGACCCTGTTCGTGAGTGACGGAGCCACTGGGTGCGCGAGCACCCGGGAAGGCGAGGCGAGCGTCGACCCGGGAGCCAGGAGACCGGCTGCAGATCCAATCGAACCCCGTCAATGCCACGAGGAGATGGACATGACGCTTGTCTCACGACGCCGCTTCGGCGCGTTCGTGCTCACCCTGGGCGCGCTGGTCTCGGCCTGCTCGTCCTCATCCACACCCGCCGGTCAGGCGGGTGCGGGTGCCACCCCCACCACGCGGGCGCCCACCGCACCGGCCTCGGTGGCCACGAACTTCCCGGTCACGGTGTCCACGCCCGGCGGCACGCTCACGGTGAAGGCGCTGCCCGTCGCCATCGTGTCGCTGTCGCCCACGGCCACCGAGATGCTGTTCGCCATCGGCGCCGGCAAGCAGGTGATCGCCGTCGACGACCAGTCGAACTACCCGGCCGACGCGCCCAAGACCGACCTGTCGGGCTTCCAACCCAACGTGGAGGCCATCGCGGCCAAGAAGCCCGACCTGGTCGTCATCAGCGACAACGGCGCCAAGCTCACCGACAGCCTCGGCGCGCTGAACATCCCCGTGCTGCTGCTGCCCCCGGCCACCACCTTCGACGACATGTACGGCCAGCTCGAAGCGCTCGGCACCGCAGTGGGCAAGGGCAACGAGGCCAAGGGTGTGGCCGACCAGATGAGGGCCAACATCAAGGAACTGGTGGCCAAGGTGCCGGCCAAGCCGGTGAAGATCTTCCACGAGGTCGACACCACGCTGTACTCGGCGTCGTCGGCCTCGTTCATCGGCCAGGTGTACGCGCTGTTCGGTGTCGAGAACATCGCCGACGCCGCCGACAAGGACAAGACCGGCTACCCGCAGCTCAACAACGAGTACGTGGTGCAGGCGAACCCGCAGGTGATCTTCCTGTCCGACGGCGTGTTCGAGAAGCAGGACGCCAGCACCGTGGCCGGTCGGGCCGGGTGGGCCGACATCGACGCGGTGAAGACCAAGCGGGTGGTGATCCTGGACCCCGACACGTCGTCGCGGTGGGGCCCACGGGTGGTCTCGTTCGTGCAGACCATCGCTGACACCCTCGGCAAGGTCTGAGCCGACCATGGCCGTCGTGACCGCCCGCAGGGGCCAGGCCGCCGCGCTGTCGGTGACCTGGTCCGTGCGGCGGCACACCGGACGTTGGGTCGCGGCCGCCATCGGCGCGGTGGTGGCGGCCGGCCTCGTCGGGATCCTGGTGGGTCCGGCCGGGCTGCCCGTGCGCGGCATCGTGCTGGAGCTGCTCGATCGCCTGCCCTTCGTGCGCGTGCACTCGGGCCTCACGCCCACGCAGGCCAGCGTCCTCACGAACATCCGCCTGCCGCGCGTCGTGCTCGGCGGCCTCGTGGGTTGCATGCTGTCGGCCGGTGGCGCCGCCTTCCAGGGCACGTTCCGCAACCCGCTGGCCGACCCGTACCTGCTCGGCGTGGCCGCCGGCGCCGGGCTCGGTGCCACCCTCGTGGTGGTGTACGCCCGGGGCATCACGAGCTGGGTGATCGACCCGCTGCCGTTGGCCGCGTTCGCCTTCGCGCTGGTGGCCGTCGTCGTGACCTACGGGCTGGGCACGTCGGCCGACCCGAACCGGTCGACGACATCGATCGTGCTGGCCGGTGTCGCCGTCACCGCGTTCTTCACCGCGGTGCAGACGTACGTGCAGCAGCGCCACACCGATCTGCTGCGTGAGGTGTACAGCTGGATCCTCGGCCGCCTCACGGCGACGAACGGCTGGACCTCGGTGCGCTTGATCTTCCCGTACGTGCTCGTGTCGGGCGTGGTGCTCATCGGCGCCCGCCGCCACCTCGACGTGCTGCGCACGGGCGAAGACGAGGCCAGCGCGCTCGGCATGCACGTGCGGCGCACCCGCCTGATCGTGGTGGCGGCGGCGACCCTGGGCACGGCGGCGGCGGTGGCGGTCAGCGGCCTCATCGGCTTCGTCGGCATCATCGTGCCCCACATCGTGCGGCTGGTGGCCGGCCCGTCGTACCGCCGGCTGATGCCGTTGTCGATGGCGTTCGGCGCCGCGTTCCTGATCCTCACCGACGTGGCCGCCCGGTCGCTGGCCTCGCCGGCCGAGCTGCCCATCGGGGTGGTCACCGCGTTCTTCGGGGCCCCGTTCTTCTTCGTCGTGCTGCGCTCCCGGCGGTCGTCGTGACCGCCGTGGTGCTGCACGACGTGACCGTGGCCCACGGCCGCCGGGTGGTGGTCGACGCCGTGTCGCTGTCGGTCGCGTCAGGCACCTGGACCGCGCTCGTGGGTCCCAACGGAGCGGGCAAGTCGACGCTGCTGCGGGCCCTCGTCGGCCTCGTGCCCTACAAGGGCGACATCACCGTCGAGGGCGTGGCCGTGCGCGGCCTGGCCCGCCGGGCGCTGGCCCGCACCGTGGCCATCGTGCCGCAGCAACCGCTGATCCCCGGCGACATGACGGTGAGCGAGTACGTGCTGCTCGGGCGCACCCCGTTCGTGCCCACGCTCGGCGTGGAGTCCGAGCAGGACCACCGTGTGGTCGCCGACGTGCTGACCCGGCTCGATCTGGTGCCGCTCGCCGGCCGCCGCCTCGGTCACCTGTCGGGAGGTGAGCTGCAGCGCGCCGTGCTCGGGCGCACCCTGGCCCAGGAGGCACCGGTGCTGCTGCTCGACGAACCGACCACCTCGCTCGACGTGGGCCACGTGCAGCAGGTGCTCGAGCTGGTCGACGAACTGCGCCGCGAACGCCACCTCACGGTGCTGGCGGCCATCCACGACCTCACGCTGGCCGCCCAGTACGCCGACCACGTCGCCCTGGTGCAGCACGGCCGGCTGGTCGGTCACGGTGAACCGCGCCAGGTGCTCACCGCCGAGCGCGTCTCATCCCTCCTCGGCGCTCACGTGCACGTCGGCACCGACGACCACGGCGCCCTCGTCATCGTCCCGTCCCGCAAACCGACGTCAGTGAGGCCGGCATGAGCGTGCACGACGATCCCACCCAGGTACCCGTCGATGAGCCCGAGCCGCCGGCACCACTGCGGCGCGCTCCGTCGCTCGTGCTGGTGCACACCGGCCACGGCAAGGGGAAGTCGTCGGCCGCGTTCGGCACCATGCTGCGCTCGATCGCGCGCGGGTGGAAGGTGGCCGTCGTGCAGTTCCTCAAGTCCGACTCGTGGCACGTCGGCGAGGAGGACATCGGCGTGCGGCTCGGTGTCGACTGGTGGAAGCTGGGTGACGGGTTCACGTGGCTGTCCGAGGACCTCGACCGCACCCAGGCCATCGCCGTCGCCGCGTGGGAGCACGCCCGCGCCACGCTGGCCGCCGGCGAGCACCATCTCGTGATCCTCGACGAGATCACCTACCCGATGAACTGGGGTTGGATCGACACCGCCGACGTCGTGGCGGCCATCGCCAGTCGCCCCGAGCACGTGAACGTGATCGCCACCGGCCGAGATGCCCCCGACGCGCTCGTCGACGTCGCCGACACCGTGACCGAGATGCGCAACGTTCGCCACGCCTACGAGCGCGGCATCCGCGCCAAGAAGGGCATCGACTACTGATGCTGGCGTTCCTGCTCGGCGGGGCCCGCTCGGGCAAGTCGCTGCTGGCCCAACGGGGGGCGGCGCGCGCCGCCGGCGGCGCGATGGTGACCGTGGTGGTCACCGGCGAGGCCGGCGACGACGAGATGGCCGACCGCATCCTGCGTCACCGGGCCGACCGGCCGGCCGGGTGGCCGACGGTAGCGGCACCCCGGCACCTGCTCGCCGCGCTCACCGCTCTGCCCGACGACACCACCGTGCTCATCGACTGCGTCTCGTTCTGGGTGGCCAACCGGGTGATGGACGGCGACGGTGAACCGGCGGTGCTGGCCGAGGCCGAAGGCGTGGCCGCGTGGGCCGGTTCCCGGGCCGGCTGGACCCTGGTGGTCTCCAACGAGGTGGGAGCCGGCGTGGTGCCCGACAACGAGTTGGCCCGCACCTTTCGCGATGTCCTCGGCCGGGTGAACGCGGCTCTGTCGTTGCGGGCCACGCGGGCGTGGTTCGTGGCCGCCGGCCGCGTGGTGCCGCTGCTGGACCCACCGACGGAGCTGGCGTGAGCGGCCTGCCCCTCGCCGTGTCGTTCCTCACGCGCGTGCCGATGCGCCACGGCGACATCGGCACCGACGCCGACGCCGACGCGGCGATGGCCCGCGCCGTGCCGTGGTTCGGGGTCGTCGGCGCCCTCGTGGGCGTGGCCACCGCGGGTGTGTACGCCGTGGGCCGGTTGGGGCTACCCCCGCTGCCGGCAGGCACCGTGGCTGTCGCCGCCGCCGTCGTGCTCACCGGGTGCTTCCACGAGGACGGTCTGGCCGACACCGCCGACGCGTTCTGGGGTGGCTTCGACCGCGACCGCCGCCTCGCCATACTGAAGGACTCGCGCCACGGCAGCTACGGGGTGGCCGCGCTGGTGCTCGGCCTCGTGCTGCGCCTCAGCCTGGTCGCCTCACTGGCTCCGCTCACCGCGGCGGGCGCCCTGGTCGCCGCCGGCGCCATCGGTCGCGGCGCCGCCATCGTGCTGATGGCGACCACGCCGGCTGCTCGCGGCAGCGGCCTCGGCGCGTCGTACGTGCACGCCCTCGACCGACGCCAGATCGCGGCGGGCGCCGGCGCCGTGGTCATCATCGCCGTCGCCGCCATGGGTGGATGGGGTGGGGTGGCGCTCCTGGCCATGCTCGTCGTCACGGTCGCCGTGCGCCACATCGCCCTCGACAAGATCGGCGGCATCGTCGGTGACGTGCTCGGTGCCGCCGAGCAGCTGACCGAACTGGCGGTGCTGCTGGTAGCCGTCGTGGTGGTGCAGCGGCGATGGCCGCACCTCGGCTGGTGGCCGCGATGAGCGCGGGCGCGTTCGCCGCCGCGGTCGCCGCCCTGCGACCGCTCGATGCCGCCGCGGTGGCGGCCGCCACCGAGCGCCAGGCCCGGCTGCTCAAGCCGGCCGGGTCGCTCGGTCGCCTCGAGTCGCTCTCGGTGCTGCTCGCCGGGCTGGCCGGCCGCTGCCCCGCACCGGTGCCGGCGCGACCGGCGGTGGCGATCTTCGCCGCCGACCACGGTGTGGTGGCGAGCGGCGTGACGCCGTGGCCGTCGGAGGTGACCCGCCAGATGGTGGCGGCGTGCTGTGCCGGTGTGTCGGCCAGCGCGGTGCTGGCCCGCCACACCGGTGCCCGCCACCTCTCGATCGACGTCGGCGTGCTCGGCGAGCGCCTCGCGCCCCACCCCGCGCTGTGGGACCGCCGCGTGCGGGCCGGCAGCGCCGATCTGGCCGTCGGCCCGGCGCTGACCGCCGCCGACGTCGCGGCCGCCCTCGACGTGGGCGCAGCGGTGGCCGCCGAACTGGTGGCCGACGGCGCCGATCTGCTGGTGACCGGCGAGATGGGCATCGGCAACACCACGCCGGCCGCCGCGGTCATCGCCGCCCTCACGGGTGCGTCGTCGGCGGCGTGCACGGGGCGGGGCACGGGCATCGACGACGCCATGCTGGCGGTGAAGGTCGCGGTGATCGAGGGGGCCCTGGCCCGGCTGCCCGCCGCGCCCGACCCGCGTCGGGTGCTGGCCGAGGTGGGCGGGCTCGACATCGCCGCGCTCGCCGGTTTCGTCGTGGGCGGCGCCGCGGCGCGCGTGCCCGTGCTGGTCGACGGCGTGATCACGCTGGCGGCCACCGTCGCCGCGGTGGGCCTCGCACCGGCGTGCCGCGCCGCGATCATCGCCGGCCACCGGTCGGTGGAGCCCGGCGCGTCGATCGCCCTCGACGCGCTGGGCCTCACCTCGCTGGTCGACCTCGATCTGCGCCTCGGCGAGGGCAGCGGGGCCCTGCTGGCCGTTCCGCTGGTGCAGGCGGCGGCGCGGGTGCTGGCCGAGATGGCCACCTTCGACGGCGTGGCCGTCGACGACGTCGCCCACTGACGACGGCGGGCGTGACGGGCGCCGTCAGCCGACGACGGCAGCGGGCACGGCGCGGATCTCGGCGCCGTGCACCACGAGCGAGGCGACGCGGGGCAGCAGTGGCGCGGCGTCGCGCTCGGGCACGGCCAGCACGAGCCGGGCACCGGGCAACATCGCGGCGCGGGCCTCGGCCCCGGCGAGAGGCAGGTCGAGGTCGGCGCCGACGGCGATGGCCACGATCATCGGGGTGCCATCGCCGTCGATGCCCACGGCGAAGCACGCCGCCGGATCCTTCACGTTCAGGCGGGGCCGCGGCGGCGGCACGGCCTGGAGCCGACGGGCGCCGAGGAGCCCGGGCTCGTGCACCAGGCGGTGGCGCAGGCCGCGCTCGGCGGCGAGACGGTTGAGGGCGTGCGACGGCGCGCCCACGTAGCGGTAGCGGACCACGTAGTCGACGACGTCTCGGAGCGCTTCGAGCGCGGGGCGGTCGCCGTGCAGCATCTGGAACGCCTCACGGTCGTGGGCACCGATGCCGACCTCGAGCCGGGCCGCGTCGGTGAACGCGTCGATGACCGCCCGGCACACCTCGAGACCCTGCACCTCACCGGCCAGCACGCCGTGCTCGACCACGGGCTCGGCGCCACCACCTCGGATGAGGTCTTCGAACGCCGCGCCGCGGGGGTCGACGTCAGCCGCGTCCGGCAGGGGCGAGGCAACCGCGGGCACCAGCAAGCGCCCGTCGACCCGCCAGACCGACGTGGGCACGGTGACGTAGGCGGCCCGGCGAGCCAGCAGGCCCGCGGCACCTTCGTCGTCGACCACCAGGTGCACGTGGGCGGCGCCCCGCTTGCCCGCCCACGCCAGCGCGGCGCCGGCGCGCGTCTCGGCCCGCTCGTCGAGCAGCACCCACGCGTGGTCGCCGCGCATGAGCGCCGCACCGGAACCGAACTCGTCGGGTTGGGCGCCGAGCTCGTCGGCGGGCGCGCCCACGTGATCGCGCACGAGCGCGGTCAGCTTGAGCGCGTTGAGGCGCGCCCGGCGGGACGGGTCAGGCGGCGGCAGGGCCATGGACCATCAGCGACCGGAGCCGCCCGGGGTCACTTGCCCTTGCGGGCGCCGTACCGACGCTGGAAGCGCTCGACCCGGCCACCGGTGTCGACCAGCTTCTGCTTGCCGGTGAAGTACGGGTGGCACTCGTTGCACAGTTCGACGTGCAGATCCCCCGGCTTGGCCGAGCGGGTGCTGAAGGTGTTGCCGCACGAGCACCGCACGGTCACCAGGTCATATCGGGGATGGATCTCGGCCTTCATTGCAACCAGCTCCTCACTGCAAGGACGTCGAAGTGTACCGGGACGCCCGGCCGGGAGCCACCTGGCGGCGACGTGACCGTTCTCCCACCGGCTTTCCCAGAATCCTGAGTGGAAAGCGCTCATCTTTTCTGTATGTTCATAGACAGATCGGCTGAGCCGACACCAAGCAACATCGACCCCCACGTCAGAGGAACCGCCATGATCACCCGCTACGCCCCCCTGCCCACCTGGTTCGACCGGGTCGCCGCCGACTGGTTCGGCCCGACCACCAGCCCCGCCGTGGCCCGTGGCCCGCGCGTCGCCGCCCGCCCCACCGAGGCCGGCCTCGAGCTCCGCGTCGAGCTGCCCGGCGTCGCCGAGCAGGACATCGCCCTCGGTGTCGAGGGCCGGGTCCTCACCATCACCGCCAGCCGCACCGACGAGGGTCAACGCGGCTCGGCCAGCCGCAAGCTGTCCATCGGCGAGGGCTACGACCTCGACGCCGTGCGGGCCCACTACGCCAACGGGCTCCTCACCGTCGTCGTCCCCACGGTGCGCCCGATGAGCCACACCATCACCATCACCCCGGCACCCGAGCCCCCGGTTGCCGTGGCCGCCACCACTGAGGGCGCCACCACCGAGGCGGCCGAGTCCCCCGCGAGCGAGGCCGGCGAACCGACCGCCTGATCACGCCGCGGCGAGCTCCCCCTGCCCGCCACCGCGCCACCAGCCCGGGTCGGCCGTCCGCCGGCCGGCCGACGTGACGAACGAGCGCCCCGGCCCTTCCGGGTCGGGGCGCTGGCGCGGACGGCGTCAGTTCGTCGGGCGCACCGGCCTCACATGGACGGCTGCTTGGCGATCTCGTTCAGGAACTCGGCATTGGTCCGGAACGTCCTCAGCCGGTCGATCAGCAGCTCGAGACCCGGAGCGGCGCTGCCCTCCGACGCCAGGCCCGACAGGACCCGCCGCAGCTTCCACACCGTGGGGAGCTCCTTGCGGTCGATGAGCAGCTCCTCGTGCCGGGTGCTCGACGCGTCCACGTCGATGGCCGGGTAGATGCGTCGCTCGGCGAGGCGCCGGTCGAGGCGCAGCTCCATGTTGCCCGTGCCCTTGAACTCCTCGAAGATCGCCTCGTCCATCTTGGAGTTCGTCTCCACCAGGGCCGTGGCCAGGATGGTGAGCGAGCCGCCCTCCTCGATGTTGCGGGCCGCACCGAAGAACTTCTTCGGCGGATACAGCGCACCGGCGTCGATGCCACCCGACAGGATCCGGCCCGAGGCCGGCGCCGCCAGGTTGTAGGCTCGCGAAAGCCGGGTGATGCCGTCCAGGATGATGACGACGTCCTCGCCCATCTCGACCAGGCGCTTGGCCTTCTCGATGCACATCTCGGCGACCTGGGTGTGCTCGCTCGGCTTGCCGTCGAAGGTGGAGGCGATCACCTCGCCCTTCACCGTGCGGCGCATGTCGGTGACCTCCTCGGGCCGCTCGTCGATGAGCAGCACGATGAGCCGCACGTCGGGGCTGTTCTGCTCGATGGCGGTGGCGATGGTCTTCATCACCGTCGTCTTGCCCGCCTTGGGCGGCGACACGATGATGCCGCGTTGGCCCTTGCCGATGGGGCACACCAGGTCGATGATGCGCGCCGTCATGTCGCCGGCATTGGCGGGGTTCTCGAGCTTGAGGACCGAGTCGGGGAACAGCGGCGTGAGGTCCTCGAAGCGGCGGCGGTGGCGGGCCGACTCGGGATCGGCGTCGTTCACGGCGTGGATGGCGAGCAGCGCCGGGTTCTTCTCGTTGCGACCCGCCGGCCGGGAGAGCCCGGTCACGTGGTCACCCTTGCGCAGACCGTACTGACGTACCTGCTTGACCGAGATGTAGATGTCGTCCTTGCTCGACAGGTAGCCGTGCACCCGCAGGAACCCGAAGCCCTCGTCGCGCAGGTCGACGTAGCCGCCGACCGTCACCGGGTCGCTGCCGAGCGAATCGCTGGCCTCGGCCGCAGGCCGAACCTCGTCGGGCCGCTCGACGCGCTCGGGACGCTCGACGACGGCCGGGCCGGGGCCGGCCGAGCCACCGACGGCGACCGGAGCACCAGGCACGGCCGCGGCCTCGTCACCGCCACGGTTGCGGTTGCGGTTGCGACGGCGGCGGCGGCGGCCTTCACGCCCTTCGCCCGGCTGCTCCGGTCCGCCGGCCTGACCAGCGGCGGCGCCGTCAGCGTCACCGTCGTCGCCGTCGTCGCCGTCACCGTCACCGTCGTCAGCGTCGTCGTTGTCCTGGTCCTGGTCGATGTCAGCCTCGACGGCGTCGCCGGCGGTGCGCAGCGCGATCTCCCACTCCGCCAGCGGCTCGCCGTCGGGACCGATGATCACGGCGGGCTCGGCCGGGGCGACGTCGGCCGCAGGCGCCGCGGCGGACGTGGTCTCGGCGTCGTCGTCGAGCGCGGCCGACCGCTCGGGCTGCTCAGCGGCGCCGGCGCGCGCCGGCTTGGCCCGCGTGGCCGCCTTCTTCGCCGGTGCCCCGCTGGTGGCGGTGCCGTGCACGGGCACGCCGACCTGCTCGAGGATCTTGTCGATGATGTCGGCCTTCTTGGCCCGCGTCCCCGGCTTCACTCCGAGGGCGGCGGCGATCGTCAGCAACTGCTCGCGATCCTTGCCTTCGAGGACCGAGCGCTCCAGGGCTTCGCTGGGCGCCACGCTCATCTTGGACCTTCTTCCCCGGCCGGGGCCGGTCTTTCGACGTGTCCACCGGAACCGCCGTCCGGTCGCGCAGGACGCGCTCAGGGGCGGGGAGGATCCGGTGAAGGAGACTCGGCGCGGGGCCGTGCCCGGGAGGTCGCGTGCATCGCTGCCTACGAGTCCCCGGACGGCCCGCCGGGCCGAACCCGGAACGCCCGGGTCGGGCGAACCTTACCGATGGTCCCCCGCGGGCGCAACGTGTCCCGGCATCCGAGATGCCGGTGGCCGAGGCTCGCGCCGGCTCAGCGCGGGGGCACGAGCGAGCGGACGAGCGCCTGCACCGTGGCCAGATCGTTGGGCAGCACGCGGGTGCGCTCGGTCCGCTCGAACAGATCGGCCAGGTGGGCCGGCAACGGCGGATGAACCCCGGTGGCCCGCTCGACGGCGTCGGGGAACTTGGCCGGATGGGCGGTGGCCAGGGTGATGACCGGGGTGTCCCCGGTGTCGCCGGCCGCCATCAGCTGCCGGGCGGCGTGCACCCCGACGGCCGTGTGGGGGTCGATCAGCAGCCCGACGTCACGGTGCAGCGCGGCCATGGTGGCGACGGTGTCCGCGTCGTGGGCGCGGGCGGCCCGGAAGACCGGGGCGAGCCAGGCGGCACGCTGGTCGGGCTCGACCTCGAGCCGGCCCACCGCACGGAAGCGGGCGAGCTGCTCCTCGGTGAGGCCGCCGTCGCGGCCGTTCATCTCGAACAGCAGACGCTCGAAGTTCGACGAGACCTGGATGTCCATGCTCGGGCTCAGCGTGGGCACGACGCCGTGGGCGACCATGGCCCCGCTGTCGAAGAACCGCGTGAGGATGTCGTTGGTGTTCGACCCCACGATGAGGCGTTCGATGGGGACGCCCATCTCGCGGGCGATCCATCCGGCGAGCACGTTGCCGAAGTTGCCGGTGGGCACGCTGAAGCTGAGCGGCTGGTCGCCCAGCGCGCGCCACGCGGTCACGTAGTAGACGACCTGGGCCATGACCCGGGCCCAGTTGATGGAGTTCACGGCCGACAGCTGCATCTGCTCGCGGAACGCGGTGTCGTTGAACATCGCCTTCACGAGGTCCTGGCAGTCGTCGAAGGTGCCCTCGACGGCGATGGCGTGCACGTTGGGCGCGTCGACCGTGGTCATCTGCCGGCGCTGCACGTCACTGACGCGTCCGTACGGGTAGAAGATCACGATGTCGACATGGGCACAGCCCCGCACGCCGTCGATGGCGGCCGAACCGGTGTCACCACTGGTGGCGCCCACGATGGTGACGTGTTGACCGCGCTGGCCGAGCACGTGGTCGAACAGGCGGCCCACGAGCTGCAGCGCGACGTCCTTGAACGCCAGCGTGGGGCCGTGGAACAGCTCGAGGAGCCACTCCTGCGGCCCGATCTGCACCAGCGGCGTGACGGCGGGGTGTCGGAACGTGGCGTAGGCATCGCGGCACAGCCGGGCCATGTCGGCCGCGGCGACGTCGTCACCGACGAACGGCGCCATCACGGCGACGGCCTGGGCGGCGTAGTCCTGGCGGGGCACCGCCGGCAGCTTCGGCCACGACTCGGGCACGTACAGCCCGCCGTCGGTGGCGAGCCCGGCGAGGAGGACGTCGGCGAAGCCCAGCACCGGCGCCCGGCCGCGCGTGGACACGTAGCGCACGGGTCAGCCCCCGATGACGCGCAGCAGGCCGCCCACATCGCGCACGGTGTCGAGGTCGCGCAGCTCGCGCAACGTGGTCTGCACGTCGGCTTCGCGGGCCGGGTGCGTGATGAACACGAGCCGGGCGTCGTCGCCCAGACCCTCCTGCTCGGCGGTGCGGATCGACACGCCGTGGGCGGCGAACACGCCGGTGACGGCGTGGAGCACGCCGGGCTTGTCGGCCACGTCGAGGCGCACGCAGTACTCGGCGGTGGTGTCGTCGATGGGGCGGATGGTGGCCCGGGCGAACGTGCCGAGGAAGCCGTGGGTGCCCTTGCGCAGGTTGAGCGCGGCGTCGATGAGATCGCCGAGGACGGCCGACGCGGTGGGCATGCCGCCGGCACCGCGACCGAAGAACATGAGCGAGCCGACGGCGCCACCTTCGATGAACACGGCGTTGTAGCTGTCGCGCACGTTGGCCAGCGGGTGCGACACGGGCACCATGGCCGGGTGCACGCGCACGGCGACTTCGTCGGAGCCCTCGTCGTACTCGCAGATGGCCAGCAGCTTCACGGCGTAGCCGAGCCGGCGCGCCGTGCTGATGTCGAAGGCCGTGATGCCGCTGATGCCCTCGTGGTACACGTCGCCGGCGACCACGCGCCGACCGAACGCGATCGATGCGATGATCGCCGCCTTGGCCCCGGCGTCGAAGCCCTCCACGTCGGCCGTGGGGTCGCGTTCGGCGTAGCCGAGCCGCTGCGCTTCGGCGAGGGCCACGCCGTAGTCGGCGCCCTCGTCGCTCATCTTGGTGAGGATGAAGTTGGTGGTGCCGTTGACGATGCCGAGCACCCGCTTGATGGGCTCGCCCCGCAGGCTCTCGCGCAGCGGGCGGATGAGCGGGATGCCACCGGCCACGGCCGCTTCGAACAGCAGGTCGAGACCCGCCTCTTCCGCAGCGGCGTACAGCTCGCCGCCGACGTTGGCCAACAGCTCCTTGTTGGCGGTGATGACAGGTTTGCCGTGGCGCAAGGCGGTGAGGATGAGCTCGCGCGCTGGCTCGATGCCGCCGATCACCTCGACGACCACGTCGACCTCGGGATCGGCCACGACCGCGGCGGCGTCGCGGGTGAGCACCCCCTCGGGCAGGGCCACGTCGCGCGCCCGGGAGACGTTGCGGACGGCGACCCTGGTCACCTTCAGGTCGATGCCCGTGCGGGCGGCGATGACCTTGTGCTGCTGCTCGACGAGCTGGACCAGGGCGGCGCCCACGTTCCCGCAGCCGAGCACCCCTACGCGTACCGTGTCTGTCACGGGGTTCGAGGGTACCGGGGTGGGCCGGTCGGGCGCCCATCATTGCGTCGTTCATGGCGACGTCAGGTGCCTTTCACCGTGCAGCAATCCGGCCGCCACACCGCCCTGGCATCGTGGTGGACGCAAGGGCTCCCCCCGCCATTGCACGACACCACCGGACCTCGCTGCCAGGGGCCGGTGGCCGCTCGACGGTCCGGCCGACGCCACTCCCCCCGGTTCGGCCGGACCGAGAGCGGACGCTCCGGGGGCGACGGACCGACCCGGCGACCGTGCCGTCCGCCCTCCCGAGCCGCCTCCTTTCGTGGTGCCATCAGCACTGTTCGCGAGCGCTAGTCCCTAAGCTCAGCTAAAGAAATCGTTTGGTCTCCCTCAAGGCTCCGGCCCGCACGCCGACCTTGAGGACATCCGAACAGAGCCGAGCAAGGAGCCGCTCCGATGTTCAAGGTCACGCGACCGATGGTGGCCGCGCTCGCCACCCTCGCGGTGGCCGCCGGCGTCTACGTCGGCCACCCCAACCTCGCCGGCGCCGACGTGGGCGACCCCGTCGGTCCGCCACCCGTGGACGACATCCCCGTCGCGCCGACGGCAGGACCGACATCTCCCCAGGTGATCGACGATCCGTCGCTGCTCACCGTGGGCCAGATCCTGCGCCTGTCGTTCCCCGCCCGGTCCGACCAGTCCCGCGACCTGCTCCGGGCGACGGTGCGCTTCCACGACGCCGACGGCACGGTGCTGGCGATCCAGCCGTTCGTCCTGCGGCTCACCGGTCGTGACTGGCGCACCGTCGCCGCTCGCGTGGTGGTGCCCGATCGGGCCGTCTCGATCGAGCTCTCGTGGCAGGCCGTGATCGGCCCGGTCGAGGTCGGCGACGTCGACGTCGCCGTCATCGGCTCGAGCGTGGCCCAACCTCCCGACGAGAGCTGAGCGACCGCTCAGATCGTCCCCTTCGCACCACCCCAAGGGTGGGTCCCGTCACCACCGGCGGGGCCCACCCCGGTGCGGCCGCCCGGTGCGCCGGGTCGGGTCCGTCGGGTCGGGTCGTCGCAGATCAGCTGCCCGGCACCGGTCCGAAGATGCCCACCAGCACCATCAGCACGGCATCGTCACGGCGCGCCAGCTCGGCGTCGTCACCCGCGGCCCGGCCCGGGGCCGCCACGGTCGACACAGAGACGCGGCTGCGGTCGATCGCGTCGCCGGCGACGGCATCGACCACGGCCTGGCCGCGAGCGCGGGCCAACGCGCTGGCGGCGTCGGACGTCGGGGTGCGCACGACCGCCACGAACGAGACACCGGGTTCGGTGAACAGCGAGAAGCGGGCGAAGCCGACGAGGTTGTCGTAGACCGACCCGACGGCGGTGTTCGTGCCGCTGAAGTAGAGGCGGTCGGTGATGAACAGGGGCACCTCGGCCGGTGCCGTCGTGCTGGCGACCGTCGGATCGATCACCAGCTGCTCCACCACCCGGTCGGGCCCGGCGCGGAACACCGCGTTGGCCTTCACGAGGTCGCGCTCGGCCCGCGAGGCGATGCGCCCCCGCAGGAGGATCGTGCCGTCGCGCAGCTCGCCCCACCACGACAGGCCACGCACGTCGAGGTCGTCGAGGGCCTGCGGATCGCCGGCGGTGGCCAGCGTGACCGGCGGCGAGGACACCGTGGTGGCGACCGGAACCGCGAGGGTGACCGACACCGCCGTGGTCGCCGGGGTGGTGGTCGCCGGGGCGGTGGTCGCCGGGGCGGTGGTCGCCGGGGCGGTGGTCGCCGGGGCGGTGGAGCTGGTCGCCGACGCCGTGGTGGCGACGGTGGTGACCGTGGTGGACGGCGCGGTGGTGGACGGCGCGGTGGTGCTCGGACCGGTGCCGATGGCCGTGCGGGAGCGGTCGGGGTCGGCGTCATGCCCGAGAGCGGCACCGACGACGGCGCCGACGATCACCAGCGGCACGATCGCCCCGATCCAACGGAAGCGGCGCCGGGTCGCGCCATCGAGATCCTCGATCGTCGCGCCGGGCACCTTCGCCGCCGGCGGCAGGGCGCCGACGGGCTCTCGGTCGCGCCGACCGTCGGCTCCCGCGCCGAGGGCCGCGACAGGGGCCCGCAGCGAGCGCCAGTCGGCACCGTTCAAGCCGCGCGGTTGGGGGAACGAGTCGCCCGCGGGTGGCCACCACGACTCCTCGAGGGGCTCCACGTCGATGACGCCCTCACGAGGTTCGTCGGCACTGCTCGCGTTCTCGTCCACCACGCTCCAACGTCATGCTTGCCAGGGGCGAGGAGAGTGTAGGGGCGAGCGGTCCCGCAGAGACGGCGACGAGGACACCGAACCTATACTTCGCCCGTGGCGGCGCTGGTACTCGGGATGATCGCTGCCCTCGCGCTGGGCCTGTGGGTGCGGGCGCGACCGCAGCGGGCCGTGCTGCTGCTCGCCACGTTGCTGCCCTACGACGGCCTGCTGCTGCTCGTGCCCCACCCCAACATCGTGGAGGGGTGGAAGGAAGGCCTCGTGGTGCTGGCCGTGGGTGGCGCCGTCATCGCGCCGTCGGCCAGCCGCCGTGACGACCGCGGGTTCCGCGCACCGTGGGCGGTGCCACTTCTCGGCCTGTTCGCGCTCGCCGTCGTGTCGGTCGCGACCACCGACACGCGCGTCGGCCTCCTCGGCCTGAAGGTCACGCTCTTCTACGCGGTCCTGCCGTTCGCGCTCTGGCGCTGCCCGCTCACCGCCCGCGACCGTGACCGCCTCGTCACCATCCTGATGGTGAACGCGGGCATCACCGCGGCGTTCGGTCTCGTGCAGCAGCTGCTCGGCGGCGAGCGGCTGAACCGCCTCGGCTTCGACTGGAACACCGCGCTGCGCACCGCCGGCGGTCGACTCCGCTCCATCTCCACGTTCAACCAGCCGTTTCCCTTCGCGTTCTTCGTGACCATGGCCGTGCTCATCGGGTTGTCGGTCGCGCTGGCCGACCCGCGCCGGCGCCGCAACCGTCTGTTCCTCTGGGCCACTCCGATGATGATCGCCGGCATGTCCACCGCCATCGTGCGCGGCGCCATCCTGGCCCTGGCGATCGGCATCGTGTACCTGGCGATCTCACGGTTCCGCGGGCTCGTGCACCTGGGCGTGCTCGGCGTGGCCGGCCTGCTGCTGGTGCCCGGCGGCGCGTTCAAGGTGTTCACGTCCTCGACCAGCCTGGGCCAACGCCAGTCGGGCTGGAGCAGCACGGTGGAGCTCATCGTGGAACGGCCGCTCGGATGGGGTCTCGGCACGGTCGGTGCCGCCGGCGAGAAGGCGTGGCCGCTGCCCGACGACACCACGCCCCGCTTCAACCTGCCGATCTCCATGGTCCCGTACCAGCCCGACAACCAGTACATCGCCATCGGCCTGCAGCTCGGCGTGCTCGGCCTGTCGTGCTTCCTGCTCATCGTCGCGGGCGCGTACGCCCATGCCCGCCGCGAGGCGCGCCGCACCGACGGACCCGATGCCGCACTGGCGCACGGCATCGCCGCCAGCGTGCTCGGTGCGGCCGTGGCAGGGTTGGTCGCCACCTACTGGGAGATCTTCCCCCTCGATCTCTACTTCTGGATGTTGTTGGGAGTCCTGCTATCGATCAGCAATCCGTCGTCTACAACGCCCTCGCGCTCCGGCCCGGGGGCAGTGGCGTCCAGACCTACATCCGACACCTCCTTGGCGCCATCGCCGGTGTGACCACCGCGCAGCTGACCGCCCACGTGCAGGCCGACGCCGTCGGCGAGCTACCGGCGCCCGTACGCCCGATCCCCCACCCGGTGGCGGCAGGCGTACGGCGCGCCGTCGAGGGCTTGCGGTCACTCGGTCCCGCCGACCTCGTGCACGGGCTCGACGTCGACCTCCCGTGGCGCGTCGGCGGGCCGTGCGTGTCGACCGTGCACGACATGGCCGTGTTCGACGTGCCATGGGCGTTCAGCGCGGTGCGGGCCCGTGGCGAGCGGTTCCTGGTGCGGCGCTCGCTGCAGCGCGCCGACGCCATCGTGGCCGTGTCGGCCTTCACCGCCGAGCGGGTGAAGACCCTCATCGGCAAGGACGCCACCGTCACCCACCTGGCGCCGGCCCCGCACCTCGTGCCGGCCGACGCCGGGACCGTCGCCGCCGTGCGGGCCCGGCACGACCTGCCCGCCCGCTTCGTGCTGCAGGTCGGCACCATGGAGCCCCGCAAGGACGTCGCCGCACTGGCCCAGGCGTGCCGCACCGTCGACGTGCCGTGCGTGCTCGCCGGCGGCGTCGGCGCCGGCCAGCACGTGCCCGACGGTGTCCGCCACCTGGGCTACGTCGACGCCGACGAACTGCCTGCGCTCTACGGCGCGGCCACGATCGTGGCCTACATCTCGTCGTATGAAGGCTTCGGCCTGCCTCCGGTCGAGGCCATGGCCTGCGGTGCACCCGTGGTGGCCACACGGGTCGGGGGTCTCGGCGAGGTCGCCGAGGGCGCCGCCGCACTGGTGAACCACGGCGACGCCGACGCCCTCGCCGGTACGCTGGCGCGCCTGCTGGCCGACGACCACGAACGCGCCGACCTGGCCGGTCGCGGTCTGGCCCGGGCCCGCTCGCTCACGTGGGGCCGCACCGCGGCCACCACGCTCGAGGTGTACCGCCGTCTCGGCGTGGCCGCCTGAACCCCTGACCCCTGACCCCCGACCGTCGAGCTGAAACCCTCATGACGACCCATGACGACGACGTGTTGATCGACGAGAGCGGTACCGCACCGCCCCGTCGCGACGCGCTCGTCAGCAACACCGGCGCCATGCTGCTCGGGCGCGTGTTCATCGCCGCCATGGGCTGGGCCGGCACCCTGCTCATCACCAACCACCTGAGCACGTCCGAGTTCGGTCAGTTCACCTTCGTGTTCAGCCTGCTCGGGATGATGTCGATCGTCACCGAGATGGGCGTGGGGCGCGTCGCCATCAACGGCATGCTCGACGACCGCACCGACCGGGGCCGCTTCGCCGGCTCCTACGTCGTGATGCGCTGCGCCATGGGCCTCATCGGCTACCTGCTGGCCATGGTGTTCGTGCTGCTGCGCGGCTACCCGGCGCCGATCGTGCGCACCACGCTCGTGGCTGGGCTGGTGGTGCTGCTGGCCACGCCGAACCACGCCTTCCACCTCGCCTTCCAGACCAGCATGCGCATGCCGCGCGTGGCCATCGCCGAGGTCATCGGGCAGATGGCCCAGCTGTCGCTCACGGTCGCGCTGGTGATCCGCGGTGGCTCGTTGGCCTGGTTCGCGGTACCCGCCGTGCTGTGCGAGACGGTGATCCTGTCGATCCTGTACCCGATGGCGCGGCGGCTGGTGCGCTACCACTTCGTGGTCGACGTGAGGCAGTGGTGGGCGCTGCTGCGCGAGGCGGTGCCGATCTCGATCGGTGCGGCGATGGCCACGATCTACTACCGCGTCGACACGCTCATGGTGCGCGACATCTCGGGCGACGAAGCCGTCGCCGTGTACGGCGTGGCCTACAAGTTCGTCGACCTCGCCCACTTCATGGTGATCGCCCTGTCGGTGCCCATCCTCACGCTGCTGGTGCGGGCGTGGCCCGACGACCACGACGGCTTCCGGCAGGGCGTCCACAAGGGTCTGTCGCTGCTGTCGGTCGCCGCGGTGGTGGTGCTCACCGAGACCCTCCTCTTCGCCGGCGACGTGATCCCGCTGCTCTACCGCAAGAAGGCCTACGCCGACGCCGCCGACGCCACGCGCGTGCTGATCCTCGCCGAGTGCATCGGCTGGTTCGGATCGCTGGCGTTCTCGATCCTGGTGGCCAGCGGACGCCACCGGCGCTACCCGGTCGTCACCGGGCTCGGCCTCGTACTGAACGTGACCCTGAACGCGTTCGTGATCCCCCACTGGTCCTACAACGGCGCCGCCGTCGACACGCTCATCACCGAGGTGTTCGTGACCGTGCCCCTGTGGTGGTTCGTGCTGCGCATCCCGACCGTGCGGGGGTTGCGGGCCGGCCGCCTGCTGCGCCTGCTCCCGTCCGCCGGCATCGGCCTCGCCGTCGGGTTCGGCCTGCGCCAGGTGGCACCGTGGCCAGTGGCGGCCATCGCCACGCTCGCCGTCGTGGGCGGCGCCGTCCACCTCAGCCGAGCCACCGGCCGGCGCGGCCTGCGCGACCTCCTGCAGGGGGCTCAGCCGTGAGCGGCCGTCGTCTCCTGGCGGTCTCGCACACCGGGCTGTTCTCCGGGGCCGAGCGCGTCCTGGTGCACTACCTCGAGGCCGCCCGCGAAGCGGGCTGGCAGGTGCGGTGCGCGTCGCCCGACGGCACGCTCCGCGACGCGCTGGTCGAGCGGGCGATCCCCGTGGTTCGGCTGCCGGAGCTGAAGCTCGGTGACGGGCCCCGCCCCGTGGCGGCGTCGGCCATGGTCGCCCGCTGGCTGCCGGCGGCGCGCACGCTGCACGCCGCCTCCCGGCAGGCCGACCGCGTGCTGGCCAACGGGCTGCTGGCGCTGCCGGCGCTGCGCCTGGCCCGCCCCCCCGTGCCGGTGTGCTACCTCATCCACGACGTGGTGGTGCGCAAGGACCTGCAACTGATGGTGCGCCTCGGCGCGCCCACCGTCGACCTCGGCATCGCCGTGTCCGACGCCGCCGGCGCGCTGGCCCGGCAGTGCGGCATCCCCGTCGTCGTCGTGCGCAACGGGACGCGCTGGCCGGTGGAACCCACCGACGACGTGCCCACCCTGCCGCCGATCGTCGGCATCAACGCCATGGTCACCCCGTGGAAGGGGCACGCCGTGCTGCTCGACGCCATGGCCCACGTGCCCGGCGCCGTGCTCGAGGTGATGGGTGGCCACTTCCCGAAGGACGCCGGGCACGTCACCGCCATGCAGCGCCGGGCCGACCAGCCCGACCTGCGGGGCCGGGTGCGCTTCCTCGGCCACCAGAGCGATCCGCTGGCCACCATGCGCCGGTGGACGGTGGCGGTGAACGCCAGCGTCGACCCGGAGGCGGCCCCCCTGTCGGTGCTCGATGCGATGAGCATCGGCCTGCCGGTGATCGCCACCGATCACGGCGGTTCGCCCGAGGTGCTGGGCGACGGCGGCGTGCTCGTGCCGCCACGCCACGCCGAGGCGATGGCCAGCGCGGTGCGCACCCTCCTGGCCGATCCGGCGGCGCGGGCCCGCATGGGTGCCGCGGCGCGGCGCGCGGTGTCGGAGCAGTACACGCTGGCCCAGACCACCCGTCGCTTCCTCGACGTGCTCGACGGGGCCACGCCGCGATGAGGGTGCTCTTCGTCAACGAGAACATCGGCGGCCACGCCACCGTGCACCACCACCTCGCCAACGCCCTGCTCGAGCGCGACGACGTGCAGGCCGAGTTCCTCACGGTGCCCGCGCCGCGCGGCCTGCGCCGTCTGGCCGGCGCGGCGGTGCCCGGGCTGGGAAGGCTCGATCTCGACCTGCAGCCGCTGCGGGCCCAGCTGGCCCTCGGTGCCTGGGTGAGGGCGCGGCTGGGTTCGCGCGCCGCCCACGTCGACGCCGTGCACATCTACACCCACAACGCCGGGTTGCTCGCCACCCACGTGCTGGCCAAGGTGCCCACCGTCGTCTCGCTCGACACGACCAACGCCAACAACGCCTACCGCTTGCCGTACCGCATGCCCACGCGCTTCACGCCGGCCACGGTCGCGCTCACCAAACCGTTCGAGCGACGCGTCTACGACGCCGCCGTCACGGTGGTCGCCAACAGCGAGTGGGCCGCCCGCTCGCTGCGCGACGACTACGGCGTGGCCGCCACCAAGATCCGCGTGTTCCCGTTCGGCATCGCCGCACCGGCGTTCGCCAGCCCCGAGGCGCCCGGCACCACTGGGGCCGACCTACCGACCCTGGTGTTCGTGGGCAACCAACTGCGCCGCAAAGGCGGCGAGATGCTCCGCACGCTCCACCAGCGCGAGCTCGCCGACCGCTGCCGGCTCGTGCTGGTGACCCCCGAGTCCGTGGCCGCCGGCCGCAACCTGACCGTGATCGGCGACATCCGCCCGGGTGACGGACGGTTGTGGGACGTGTTGCGCAGCGCCGCGGCGTTCGTGTTCCCGTCCACCATCGACCAGGCCCCCAACGCCGTGCTCGAAGCGATGGCCGCCGGGCTACCCGTCGTGGCCGTCGACACGGGCGCGGTGGGCGAGATGGTCGCCGACGGCCAGAGCGGGCTGCTGGTACCCATCGGCGACGAGGCGGCCCTGCGCCGCGCCATCGATCGGGTGCTCGGCGATCCCGCGGAACGGGCCCGCATGGGCGCCGCCAGCCGGGCCCGCTTCGACGAGCGCTACCGCGCCGACGTGTCCACCGCCCGCCTCATCGATGTCATCGCCGATGCGGTGGCCCAGCGCAGGAAGTCCCCGTGAACCTCACCTCGCTGCGCGCCAACGGCGCCGCCCTCGCCCGCATGGCCGTCACCCGCCGCGCCGCGGCCGGGGCCGCCGTGCTCGGCTACCACGACGTGCGCGCCGACGGCGAGCCCGGTGACGAGCACTACACCGTGTCGGCCACCCAGTTGCGGGCCCACATCGACACCGTGCGCCGCGCCGGCCTGCAGATCGTGGCCCTCGCCGACATCGTCGAACGCCTCGCGAGCGGCCGCCCCGTCGACGGGCTGGCCGCCATCACCTTCGACGACGCGCTCGTCGGCGTGCACCGCCACGCCCTGCCCGTTCTGCGGGAGCTGCAGGTGCCTGCCACCGTGTTCGTCGTCACCGACGCCATCGGGGTGAGCCCGCCGTGGTGGCCCGGGGCCGTGCGCACCATGACGGCCGACGAGCTGCGCGAGGCCAAGGCGGCCGGTGTCGATCTGCACTCCCACTCGAGCGTCCACGCGTCGCTCCCGGCGCTGGCGCCGGATGTGCTGCACGCCGATCTGGCCCACAGCCGCGCCCTGTTGCGCGACACCTTCGGCGCATCGGCCAACCTGCTCGCCTACCCATCGGGGCACCACTCCCCCGCGGTGCGCACCGCCGCCACCAACGCCGGATTCGGTGCCGCGGTCACGTTCCTGAACGGCCGCCTGCGGCCCGGCGACGACCCGATGCGCATCCCGCGGTTCACCGCGCACGCCGGCATGACCGCGGTGGCTCTCGCCCGCCACCTGGCCCGGCCGCCGGCGCTCTGGCCCGACCATCAACTCGACGCCGTCGGACCCGACGGCGCGCGAACATGACACCACCCACCGAACCGCGGTCGCCGGCGGGGCGCCGCTCGCCGCTGGAGGCAATCGTGACGATCCTGACCCCGAGCTTCGACCTCACCCCCGAGCAGTGGCAACGCCACGGCGGCCGCCGGGCGCTGGAGTTCGCCCACCGTCTGGTCGACGAGCCGCTCCTCAGCCTGGAGGGCCTCGCCGAGATGGCCGACCGGCTGAAGCCCGAGCAGATCGAGGTCACCGCCGCCACCGCGCCCCAGGTGGTGGCCAAGCGCGTGACCACGTTGCTCGGTGCCCCGGGCGCGCCCACCGATGCGCCCTCCTCGTTGGTGCTGCACGCCGAGCGCGACGGCCGTTGGATGGCCATGCGTCACGTGGAGACCGTGCCGGCGTACCGGCGCCTCACCGACGGTCTGTTCGGCGAGTTCTGCGCCCTGGTGGGCACGGACGCCAACCGCGCCTACCGACCCGAGGGCTACGTGTTCATCGGTGCCACCGGCGCGGTGACCCCCGCCCACGTCGACCACGAGCACAACCTGTTCTTCCAGATCCGCGGCACGAAGCACTTCACCACCGGCGACTTCCCCGATGCCGAGCGCGAGCACCGTACGTTCGAGGGCATGTACGGCGAGGAGTACGGCAGCACGAACTTCGCGCCGGTGAACGCCGTGGTGCACACCCTGAACCCGGGCGACGGTCTGTACGTACCGCCGCCCGCGCTCCACCTCGTGGAGAACACCGCCAGCCTCGCCATCTCGTTCTCGCTCGTGTTCCACGACGCCGACCTCGACCGCACCGCGAAGGTGTACGCCTTCAACGCCCACCTGCGCGGTGCCGGCCTGTCGCCGCGCCCGCCGGGCGCGTCGGGCGTGGCCGACAGGGCCAAGGCCATCGCCGTCGACGGTTGGCGCGTGGCCAAGCCACTGCTGGGCAGGATCCGCCGCTAGCGCGTCAGGCGAGCCTTGGCCGCGTGGGCCACATCGACGGCCCGCAATTGCACGCGGCCGCGGGTCAGCCGGCCCGGCGCCGCCGCCAGCACGCCGACCGTGTCGTAGGTGGACGACGACCACCGCAGCTTGTACGGGTCGTCGCCGAGCTGCAGGTCGAGCGTCGGGAAGCCTCGTTCGATCGCCCAACCGACGACGGCGCGCAGCATGATGTGACCGGGCGCGTAGGCCGATGCCGAAGGGTCGTAGCGCGCCAGCCACGCATACGCCGTACTGCCGGTGGTGAGCACGACGTGGAGGCCCACGGGCCGCCCGCCGAGACGGACGATGAACGCGGCCACGCGACCTTCGGCCGCGCACCGGCGCAGCGCGTCGATCGTGAACGGGCGCCACGGCTCGGCCAGGAAGTGCAGGCGCGGGTGGGCCTCCTCGGCTTTGTCGTGGATGACCGTGAGGTCGCCCACCACGCCCTCGATCGCCTCGGCCGTGGTGTGCACCTCGACCGTCAACGCCACCTCGTCGCGGTCGGCCTGGCGGTCGTAGCGGGCCAGGTTCTGGCGCAGCTTGCGCCGGCCCGGCTCGGCGAGGAACGCCGCGACATCGGCATGGCCGCAGGCGTCGACCACCGGGCAGGCATCACGCAGCTCGGCGCCCACCTGCCACGCCGCGCTGCGGCGCAGCGCGTCGAGACCTTGGCCACCGTGGCGGTACTCGATGAGCTGCAGCACGCGCCGGGGCGAGCCCGACAGGTGCTGCCAGATCGCCACACTCACATCGTCGACCCCCGGTGCGGTGAGCACCTCGCCGACCGCACCGAGACCGAAGCCCAACCAGCGCACCACATCGAGGCCGGCGAGGCGGCGCTCGTGCAGCGGGGCGAGCCCCACGAGCCGTCCGGCAGCGTCGCGCGCGGTCACCACCAGCGGGCGCCCCCGCCCCAGGTGATCCCACCAGGCGAGGGCCACGGCGGGGATGCCGAACGGACCCGCCGGCGCCGCGTCGCAGAGCGCACCCCACTCGCCGGCCACGGCCTGCAGACCGGCCGCGGTGGTGATCTCATCGATGGTGAACGCGCTCATGGTTGCCCTGCCCGGAGAGAGGAGAGATCGGCCGCCGCGCCCGCAGGTCGGCCGGTGTACCTGGCTAGCCTGGCGTGCCCATGGGCTGCGTGCGTCGAACCGTTCTGGTGACCGCGCTCGTCGCGCTCGTGGCCGCCGCGTGCGGCGGCACCGCCGCGCCCGACGCCCACGTGCACGACACGCGGGCGCTCACCCCATCGACCACCCGCGTGCTCCCGCCGCTCACGACCAGCAGCGCGCCACCCGTTCCCGGTACCGAGGAGGCGACGACCCTGGCGCCGACCACGACGACCACGTTGGCCCCGCCCGTACGGCCGGACGTCGGCTTCTCGCTCAGCTACTCGTCGCTCGACGAGGACGACGCCGTGCTCGCCGCCGACATGGCCGCGATCTACGCGTCCGGCGCCGGCTGGGTGCGCATCGACGTCGACTGGTCGGCCATGGAGCCCGAGCGGGGCATCTACCTCTGGCGGTACGTCGACCGCGCCGTGGCCGCCGCGCGCGCCCAGCGGCTCGACGTGCTCGGCCTCATCGCCTACACGCCCCCGTGGGCCCGACCCCGCGGCACCAACGACAAGCACCCGCCCACCGACCCCTCCGACATGGCCGCGTTCGCCATCCTCGCCGCTACCCGCTACGCCGCCGCCGGCGTGATCACGTGGGAGGTCTGGAACGAACCCAACAGCCGTAACTTCTGGACCCCGAAGCCCTCGGCCCAGGGCTACGCCGAGCTGCTCGCCGCGGTGGCGCCGGCCATTCGCGCCGCGGCACCCGCGGCCACCATCGTCACCGGCGGTCTCGCCCCGGCCGTCGATGCCGCCAACGGCAACGAGATCTCGCCGGTCACCTTCCTGCAGGGTGTCGTCGACGCCGATGTCGGCGCCCACTTCGACGCGGTCGGCGTGCACCCGTACTCGTACCCGGCGCTGCCGTCCGACACTTCGACCGCGACGTGGAACACCTTCGTACGTCTGCCCCTCGTGCACGACGTGCTCACCCGCGCCGGCATGGACGCCCGCCCTCTGTGGCTCACCGAGGTGGGCGCGCCCACCGGCACGAGCAGCCGGGCCGTGGGCGAGGATCGCCAGGCCGAGATCGTGGTCGACGCGGTGGCCACCGCGCGCACGCTGCCGTGGGTGCAGCGCACGTTCGTGTTCACCCAACGCGACTCGGGCGTCGACGGCAAGGACATCGAGAGCCAGTTCGGGTTGCGCCGGTTCGATGGCTCCCCGAAGCCGGCCTTCGACGCGCTCACGACGCTGCTGCACACCTGACGGCGGCGACGTCACGACCGCACCGCGTCGGCTACCACCTCGGCCATGCTCCGCTGGAACACCGCGGTGGAGAAGCGCGCGGCATGGGCCACGACGGTGGCCGGCGGGAAAGCGCCGGGCTCGAAGCGCCGCAGCGCTTCGGCGAACGAGGCGATGAGCGCCCCGTCACCCTCGGGACCGGCGGGCACGAGGACACCGCTGACGCCGGGGACCACCGTGTCGCGCGCCCCACCCTCGCCCAGCGCCACCACCGGCGCCCCACAGGCCATGGCCTCGACCGGGATGATGCCGAAGTCCTCGACACCCGGGAACACCAGGGCGCGGCAGCGACGGTACAGGTCGCGCAGCGTGTCGTCGTCGACCGGGCCGAGCACGGTGGTGTTCGGTCCGGCGGCAGCATCGACCGCAGAGCGGGCCCGGCCGTCACCGGCCACCACCAGGCGCACGCCGGCGCGCTCGGCCGCGGCGACGGCGATCTCGGGACGCTTGTAGGGCACCAGCCGACCGGCCACGAGGAAGAAGTCCTCCCGGTCGATCGATGGTTCGTAGGTGTGGAACGTCGTCTCGACCGGCGGGTGCACGATCACCGCATCGCGGCCCCACCATCGCTGCACCCGTTCGGCCACGGCGGTGGAGTTGGCCACCACGGTGTGGACGCGCCCGGCGGCGCGCCGGTCGGACCCGCGCTGGGTGGCGGCGAAGGCGCCGAGCACGGCCGACCCGACGGCACCTCCGAGCTCGCCGCGCCGCATACGGGCGTCCCACATCCAGCGGCCCGGACTGTGGGTGTAGCTGACGATCGGGGTGCCGGCCCGGCGGGCACGGATTCGGTTGGCGAACGCGTGGTGGCTCGTCACGATCACGTCGGCATCGATGCGCGTGGTGGCCATGGCCATGGGCAGCGCCGGCAGCAGGTAGCTGTAGCGCGGCCCACCGCGGTAGGCGTGCTGCAGCCAGCTCGTGCGGATGTCGGTGTGCTCCAGCCCGGGCATGGGCGACGAGCGGTCGGCGATGGGCACGTACAACGGCGCCTCGGGCCACAGCGCGGCCAGCGCCCCGACCACGCGCTCGGATCCACCGAGCTCGGTGAGGCGCTCGTGCACGAGCGCGATCTTCATGCTGACGCCGACGAAGCCGACGAAGCCGCGTGGAACGCGTCGAGCTCGGCCGCCAGCGCCACGGCATCGGCCTGGCGGCGGCGACGCGTCCACGGTGGCGTCCACGCCGAGCCGTTGGAGTGCACGCACAGGACGCCCACGATGTTGCCGCCGATGGAGCGGATGACCCGCACCGTCTCGATGATGTCGGCCCGACGGGCCGTGCGCACGTCGACAGCGAACATGACGGCTTCGGGGAACTGGTGCACCACGAGCAGCGCGTCCTCGAGCGTGGTCGCCGAGTTGGTGAGCACCACGGTCGTGTCGGCCCCGGTGCGCTCGATGAGCGACTGGAGCGGTCCGCTACCGAGCAGCGCGAGGGCCAGCGAGTTGTTGTCCTCGAGCGCACCGGCGCTGAGCACCACGGCCCCGCTACCCGTGGGCGAGCGGTGCACCGCGTGGTTCAGGCGCTCCTGCCCGGTGGCGACCTCGACCAACCCGGGGCTGAGCGGCAGGTGGAGATCCTGGTGGAGCAGCGGCGAGCGCAGGTCGGCGTCCACCACGATGACCCGCGAGCCGGCCCGTGACAGCGCATCGGCGACGAGCGATCCGGGCAGGGTGGTGGGCTCGCCGTTGCGCTGGACGACGGTGACGACCGGGCGGCCCTCGAGGTGCTGCACGACGAACGGCAGCACAGGCGTGGACGGCTGGCGCCGACGCACCGCGCCGAGCTCGAGCACGGGGGCGCCCACGATGCGGCCGAGCTCACCGGCCGGGTCACCCAGCGGCAGCGAACCCCGCAGGTAGCGGCCCAGCACGAACGCCTCGGTGGTGAGCACGAAGGCCAGCACGGCCATGGTGAGCCCGCGGCGCACGGGGTTGGGTGCGATCGGCGTGCGGGGCACGCTGGCGGGGTCGGGGGCCACGACGGTGGCCCGCACCTTCTGCTGGGCGTCGGCGACGGAGCGGTCGATCTCGCGGCGCTGCTGCTGCAGTTCGCTGCGCTCGGTGTCGGACAGGCCGGTGACGGCCAGGGACGCGTCGATCTTGGTGAGCTGGGTCTCGAGCGGTGCCACGACCGACGCGGCGACCCGGTCCTGGTCCTGGTTGATGAGGTTCACGAGCTGGGCGGCGGCCAGATCGGTGAGCGCGGCGGCACCGGTGGCCGTCGGGTCGGTGGCGGTGACCTGGATGAAGCCGGGGATGGCCTTGGTCGCGATGGTCAGCCGTTTGCGCAGCTCGCGCAGGGTGACGCCGCCGGCGCCGGCATCGCGCACCCGCGTGGCGAAGGCCTCGCTCGTGGCCGCACTGGCGTAGGTGCTGCCGAGGAGGTCGGCGCTGTCGCGTGCCGAGCTGCCCGACGTGGCCACCTCGGGCACGACGAAGCGCACGTCGGTTGTGGCCTGGTAGGTGACCGGCTTGCTGGCCTCGCTCACGTACGCGATCACGCCCACCAGGAGCACCCCGGCACCGATCCACCGCCAGAAGCGGCGGACGATCCGCAGGTGGTCGAAGAGCTGTGACTCGGCCGCGGAGCGCGCGCCGCTCAACTGCCCCGTCGGAGCAGCGTGGCTGTCGCGGTCCGAAGGATGATCTTGACGTCGTTCCAGAGTGACCAGTGCTCGATGTAGTCGTTGTCGAAGCGGGCCCGTTCGCGGATGGACGTGTCGCCACGCAAGCCGTGCACCTGCGCCCATCCGGTCAGGCCGGAGGGGACCCTATGCCGAGCCGGGTAGTCAGGGTACTCCTGGGAGAAAAGTCCCACGAAGTGCGGACGCTCGGGCCGCGGGCCCACGAGGCTCATGTCACCCCGCAGGACGTTCCACAGCTGGGGTAGCTCGTCGAGCGAGGTGCCCCGCAGGATCCGGCCGAGGGGGCGCACCCGGTTGTCCCGGGCGATGTTCCACTTGGTGGCCGCCTCGGCGCTGGTGGCCGGGCGCATGCTACGGAACTTGAAGATGGTGAAGGGCCGGTTGTCGATGCCGATCCGCTCCTGGTGGAAGAGCACGCTGCCCTTGCACCGGCTGTCGAGCCAGACGGCCAGGGCGATGAGAGCCAGCAGTGGGCTGAGCACCAGCAGCCCGGTGCCGGCCACGACGATGTCGATGAGGCGCTTGATCGGCCACGCCATGGAGCGATGGGCGTTGCGGCCCAAGCGGATGACCTTCATGCTCCAGATCCGGTCCACGTGGCGGCTCGACGGCGCCTGCAGCTCGAACAGCCGGGGCACCATGAAGATCTCGCAGTCGAGGCGTCCGCACGTGCGCACGGCGTCGACGATGGCCTCCTCGCCGGCGCCGCTGAACGCGACGATGACGACCTGCACCCGAAGTCGGGTGACGATGTCGGCCAGGTCACGCTGGCTGGAGAAGACGGTGAGGGCCGGGGCCGGGTGCATGATCGGCTCCGGGTCGTAGAAGCCGATCGGCTCGAGGCCGTGCTGGGGGTGGTCGGCCAGCAGGGTGGCGACCTCCTGGCCGATCTTGCCGGCGCCGACCACGAGGGTGCGGTAGCTCGAGCGGCGTGTCACCCGGGCCCACCGGATCACGGCGTAAGCGATGGTGCGGGCCAGCAGCACCAGCAGGACCGACACGATCATCAGGCGGAGGCGCGGCGCCAGGATGACCTGCGAGCTGGCCAGCTCGCGGTACATGGCGGCCAGGGCGGCGGCGGCGAGGACGCGCCCGACGATCGCCGGCAGGTCGTCGAGGACGGACAGCGACAGACGGTGCTGGTAGAGCCCGCCGGCGGCGAGCAGCACGACGGTGAGGGCGGCGGTGATCGCGGTGGTGGGACGCAGGTCGCCGGCGATCAGCACGGAGGCGAAGAACGCCACGGCGTCGGCCGCGATGAGCAGGGTTGCCGTGCGGAACCGCCGGTGGCGGGTCGTCCACGGCACGTTCGTGGCGTCGGGAACGACCGTAGGGCCGCTGCGGGACCCGGCGGCGAGCGCGGTGGCGGCGGTCCGAGCCGCAGCGGTCGGGGTGGTGGTGGCCCGCAGGGTCGCGCTGCCAGTGGGCGACCCCGTGAGCGGGCTGCCCGGGTTGGACCCGAGCTGCTCCGCGGTGCTCATTGTCGTGTCGCCTCCGACTTCGTCCGCCCTGACCTCATCCATTATTCGGGCTGACATCACGGCGATGCGCCGTGGAGATGAACTCCATGTGAAGCGGGTGATGACTCTTGAATAGTTGAGCACGTAATGCGGTTCCGTCCCCACAGGAAGTGGGAACTGTCGCAGTCCTTGCTGACATGGTCCATGACCAGAACTGATCAGGGGGCGACGGGCGATGGCCCACCTCGTCGAGCTAGGTTTTCGCGGGTGTCACGCCACGAACCGAGCCTCGAGCACGACCCTCGGCTCATGCACTACTACGAGCCGTTCGCCGAACGGGCCCGCATCCTCCTCGCCGGCGGCGACACCGACGCCCTCGCCGAGATCGCCGGGCGGGCCCAGCGCAAGTTCACCGACTCGCGCGACCCGTTCGTGGCCAACGTCCGCGACCGCGGCGACCGGCTGGCCCGCTTCGTCAAGGCCCACGCCGCCGGCCTGGCCGCCGACGCCGACCCGGCCTCGGTCGAGTTCGCCCTCGGTGCGCTCGTCTACTTCCTGAGCCCCACCGACGAGATCCCCGACATCCGGCCCGGCGGCCACGCCGACGACGCCGCCGTCATCGCCTTCGCCACCCGCACCGTCGCCGACGACCTCGAGCGCGTGCTCGACACCTGAGCACCGCGGGCGTGGCCGACGTGCCGGGTCACATCCGTTCGGGCGACTCGATGCCGAGCAGGCCGAGCCCGGTGGCCAGCACCCGCGCCGTCAGCTCGCTGAGGGCCAGACGGCTGCGGCGTACGTCGGGCGACACGCCCGGCTTCAGGACGGGGCACGCCTCGTAGAAGCTCGTGAACGTCTGGGCCAGGTCGAACAGGTACGTGCACAGCCGGTGGGGTCCGAGCTTGTCGGCGGTGTCGTGCACGGCGGCGTCGAGACCCAGCAGCGCCTTGGCCAAGGCGCGCTCCTGGGGCTCGGCCAGCGCCGGGGCCACACCGGCCAAGTCGTCTCGCTCGGCGCCGGCGTCGCGCAGGATCTTGCTGATGCGGGCGTGGGCGTACTGGATGTAGGGGCCGGTGTTGCCCTCGAAGGCGAGCATGCGCTCGAAGGAGAACACGTAGTCCTTGATGCGGTCGTTCGACAGGTCGGCGTACTTCACGGCGCCGATGCCGACGGCGCGGGCCACCCGGGCCCGCTCGTCGCCGGTGATGGCCGGGTTGGCCTCGGCGATCTTGGCCGCGGCCTGCTCGACGGCCTCGTCGAGCAGATCGGTGAGCTTCACCGTCTCGCCGGCGCGGGTACGGAACATCTTGCGGTCCTCGCCGAGCACGCTGCCGAAGGGCACGTGCACGCAGCGGGCCGGCGGCTGCAGCCAGCCCGCCATCTCGCACACCTTCCAGACCATGGCCAGGTGCTGGGCCTGGGGTGAGCCCACGACGTAGACGAGCAAGGTCGCGTGCAGCCGGTCGACGCGGTCGCGCACCGTGGCCAGGTCGGTGGCGGCGTAGCCGAAGCCGCCGTTGCGGTTCTTCACGATGAGCGGCTGTGGTTGACCCTCGCGATTGGTGTAGCCGGGCGGAAACACGCACAGTGCACCGTCGCTCTCGACGAGCAGGCCGGCGGCGTCGAGGTCGCGCACGACGTCGTCGAGCATGTCGTTGTACGCGCTCTCACCGCGGGTGTCGGCCGAGGTGAGCAGCACACCGAGCCGCCGGTACACGGTCTGGAAGTAGGCGTCGGACTGCTGCACCAGCAGCTCCCACAGGCGCCGCGTCTCGGCGTCGCCCGACTGGAGCAGCACGACACGCTCGCGGGCGCGCTCCTTGAGCTCCGCGCGGGCGTCGAAGGCCAGCTTGGCCTGCTGGTAGAAGCTGGTGAGATCGCCGGTGGACAGCTCGTGGGCGGCCTCGACCTCGCCCACGTCGAGCAGGTGCTCGATGAGCATGCCGAACTGCAGCCCCCAGTCACCCACGTGGTTCTCGCGGAGCACCGTGTGACCGAGGTGGCCGAAGATGCGAGCCAGCGCGTCACCGATGATCGTGGTGCGCAGATGACCGACGTGCATCTCCTTGGCGGTGTTCGGCGCCGAGTAGTCGACCACGATGCGTTCGGGCACGGCGGCCGGCCGCACGCCCAGACGTCCGTCGGCCGCGACGGTCGCGACCTGTTCGGCGAGGAACGCGTCCGACATGGTCAGGTTCACGAAGCCGGGCCCGGCGATCTCGACGACCGAAGCCACGGCCGACAGGTCGACCGACGCCAGCAGCGTTTCGGCCACCTCGCGCGGGTTGCGCCCCAGGCGCTTGGCCAAGGGCAGCACACCGTTCACCTGGAAGTCGGCGCGGTCGGACGGACGCACGACCGGATCGGCCCCGGCCTCGAGGGCGTCGAAGGCGGGCTGGAACACCGCGGTGAGGTGCAGGACAGGATCGGTCATAGGGGCGAGAGGATTGTCGCGCAGCCCACGCGCGGAACCCGGGTCCGTTGGTGTCGTTCGCGTTGACGACACCTGTTCCCACGTGGATGGCGCCGACGAACCGCTACGGTCGGCGGGCGCGGACGAAGGGAGCGAGGTGGACACCGATCAGCAGCTCGTCGACGGTTGTCGGGCCGGCGACAAGCGCGCCTGGCGCCGCCTGCTCGACCGCTACGGCCGCCTGGTGTACTCCATCCCCCGCAACCTCGGGCTGAGCGATGCCGATGCCGAGGACGTGGCCCAGGCCACCTTCGCCGCCTTCCTGTCGGGCGTCGACGGCATCCACTCGACCGAGCGGCTCGGCGCCTGGCTGTCGACCGTCGCCCGCCGCCAGTCCATCCGCATCTGGGAACGCCGCGAGCGCGACCGGGCGCTGCTGGCCGCCACCCCGCCGGTCGAGACCGATCACGACGGCTGGACGTCGCGCGTCGAGGAGATCGAGTGGGTCGACCAGGCCCTGGCCGCCGTCTCGGAGCGGTGCCGGCGGCTGCTGACGGTGCTCTACTTCACCGATCCGGCGCCCTCGTACCAGGAGGCCGCCGCGCAGCTCGGTCTACCGGTGGGCTCCATCGGTCCCACCCGGGGCCGCTGCCTCGACGCGCTGCAGGAACAGCTCGAGAAGCTCTCGCCCGGCAGCGTCAACGGGAGTTGATCCGCGGGACGCGATGCCGTCAGGACGCCGCGCTGGCCACGGGTCCGAAGCCGTTGGCGTGGGCCCACGACGCGGCCTGCGTGCGGTTGTCGACGCCGAGCCGGTGGTAGATGCGGCTCATGTTGGCCTTCACGGTCGCCTCGGCGATGCCGAGGCGACCGGCGATGTCGCGGTTGAGCATGCCGTCGGCCAGCAGGTGCAGGATCTGCTCTTCACGGTCGGTGAGCCCGAGGGTCCGGGCCGGCGTGCGCGGGTGCAGCAGCCAGCTGGTGGCCCGCGGGTCGTACGGCGCCTCACCGGTGCTGACCCGCATGATCGCGTCGACGACCTGGTCGGGACCGGCCTCGGCCAGCAGGAACCCGCGCACGCCGGCGTCGACCGCCGCGGTCACCAGCTCGCGGCTCACCGTCGGCACCACCACGACGACACCGGTCCGATGGGCCAGCCCACTGACGCGGAGCCGGGTCAGCACATCGACCGCGTCGGTGGTCGTCCAGACCAGCACGACATCGGCGCTCGACGCGGCGAACGGCAGCAGCTCGTCGGGTCCGGCGACTGCGCCCACGAGGGCGACGCGGCCATCGGCCCGTACCATCTCGATGAGCGCACCGAGCACGACACGTTCCCGTGCGCACACGAAGGTCCGGATCACGGCAGGCACGCTCCGTCGATGCCGGCCTGCACGGCGGTGGGCAGCCGACCCGAGGCCACGGCCCTCACGGCGGCGACGGGATCGAGGCGCCCGAACTGCACCGTGCCGAAGGTGGACGTGACCGGCGCCGACGTGCCGGCCAGGGTGACCAGGACCTGACCGGGGGTGAGCGTGCGGTCGACCGACCGCAACAGCGCGGCGGTGCCGGCGGCGAACGGAGCCGCCATCGACGAGCCGCTCCACGACGCATAGCCGGTGCTGGTGAACGGGTGGGCGCTGGTGATGCCCTCGCCGGGTGCGGCCAGGCGCACCTTGGTGCCGGTGGTGGAGAAGTCGGCGATCGTGTCGCCGGCGGTGCTGGCCGCCACCGAGATCGTGCAGTCGGCCGCCGCCGGGTAGTTGTCGCGGTCACGGCCGTCGTTGCCGGCCGCCGCCACCACCACCACGCCGCGCGCCTGCAGGTCGGCGGCCAGGTCCTTCAGGGCCCCGGCCGAGCCGTGCAGGCCGAGGCTCAGGTTCGTGACCGTGGCGCCGTGGTCGGCCGCCCAGTAGGCACCCACCAGGACGTTCCAGGTCTCGCCGCTCCCGCTGGAGTCCATCACCCGGATCGGCATGATCTTGGCACCGGGCGCCGTCAGGTGGACGATGCCGGCGACATGGGTGCCGTGCCCGGCCATCGGGTCGACGGCACCACTGATCGGATCCGCCGCGCCCGGCGCGGCGTCGTCGGGCACGGTGTCACCGTCGACGACGTCGTACCCCGCCACGAGGACACCGGCCAGGGCCGTGTGCGGCTTCGGCAGCAGCTGCACGCCCGTGTCGATGACGGCCACGGTCACACCGGCGCCGTCCCTGGCCGCCTTCTGCGCGGCGGCCAGGCCGAGCAGACCGGTGGCGTACTGCGCCTGCGCGTCGCCCGCCGGCGCCGCGGTGTACCCGAAGAACCGCCCGGTGGCGTTCACGGTCTCGGCGTTACCGATCTGGGCGTTCAGCGACACCCGCCCCACGGCCGGATCGAGGTCGAGCTCGCCGACCAACGCATCGGCCGTCCGCCCGTCGGTCGCCTTGACCAGCACCACGCCGGGCGCGGACGGGACACGACCGGCGATGGTGACCCGGTGCCGGGCCGCGATGGTGTCGGCGGTCTCGCCGGGCACGTTGCCGACGCGCACGATGACCACCGCCACCGGCACCACGGCCTGGACGGTCGTCGGCGCGACGAACGCCACCGCCGCGCCCACCGCCACGGCGACGCCGCACAGGTGCCGCCAACGAGCATGGGTGTGGTGTCCGAACAGCATGATCAGCGAGCTCCTAGAGCGACGAAGGGGGCCCAGTGCGACGGGTGCGAGAAGGTCTCTCGGGTCCGAAGCTGAGCGGTACGAAGGGCAGACGCGACGCCATCCGTGGCGAGCGACAGGTGGAACTGGTCCATGAGCTCGGCGGTGGCGGCGTCATCGGCCGGCCACAGGCTCGCCACCAGCTGGCGGGCACCCGCGCCCAGGAACCCACGTACCAGGCCGAGCAGCTCATCACCGCCGGTGGTGGAGGACCGGCCGGTCTCGCAGGCGCTCAGCACCACGACGGCACCGGTGAGGTCGAGGCGTTCCAACACCTCGGCCGCCGTGAGCCAGCGGTCGGCGAAGCGGACCGCGGAGAACATGGGGTTGTCGGAGCGGTGCCACGCGTGAGTGGCCAGATGGATCAGTGACCGGCCGGCCGCCGCCTCGACGAAGGCGTCCACGGTCGCAGCGGCGCCGTACAGCAGGTCGCCTCCGATGCGCTCGTGCACCGACCGGGCCTCGGGCCCGGCCAGCGGGGCCAGGTCGTCGGTGACACCCACGACGAGTGGCCGCCCGGCGATGGCCTCACGCCGGCCGGGGGCCTCGAGGGCGAGACTGGGCGTGATCGCCACGGGTCGATCATCGATCAGGTAACGGTCGTCGGCCCACAGCGCATGGAACGGCACCGCGTGCAGCGGGCCGTGGGGAGACACGACGAGCAGCTCGCCCGCAGGGCGATCCTGCAGGTCGGCGAGCACCGGGGCGATGAGGGCGTCGTGGAGCTCGCCGAGCACGTTGCGGCACGACTGCACCAGACGTGCCCCGTGGCGTGCGGCGAACGCGGCACCCAGGCGCAGGCGGTCGCGCTGCGCGGCGAAGCGGGCCAGCAGGTCGAGCACCTGCGCCACCTCGGCCACCGCCACGACCCGGAGGTCGTCGCCCCGGCCGACCACGGCGACCACCTGCGGCCCCAGGCAGAAGTAGCTCAGGACCCCGGCCGACGGATCGAGCCCGCCCGTGCCCGAACCGGCGGAGTTCGGCGCATCGGCCCGGACCGACCCCACGCCGGCCAGACGGATCCGCTGGAGTTGCGTCTCGAGCTCCCCGGCGCGACGCCGCAGGCGCTCGAACGCCGCCGGGTCCTCGGCCGCCGCGGTGAACATGGCGCGGTAGGCGGCGTGGAGATCGGCTTCGAGCAGCTCGGCCCGCTCGGGCTCGCGGTCGGCCCCGCCGCGACGGCAGGCACCCGTCGCCATCTGCCGAAGGGAGCGCGACTTGGCGTTCTCCATCACGGTCAGCGCCGCCGACGCGCTACTGGCCGGGTCGGCCAGCTCCAGCCGGACGAGATCGTGGTCGAGCCCGTCCTTGTCCCGGGCGAACCCCACGAGGAGCACTTCGTGCTGGAGCGACCGGCGCTGACGTTCGACGATGGCCGCGGCCTCCGACAGGTGGGATCGGGCGCTCGCGAGGTCGCCGTCGTGGAGCGCACGGCGCCCCGCGGCGTGGGCGGCCAGGACGACGAGTGGCGCGATGCCCAGCTCACGGGCATCGGCGTGGTTCCGGGCAACGGTGGCCGCGTCGGTCGGCTCCAGCTCGACCAGTGCGAGCCGGGCCTGCAGGGCTTCGGCTGGTGCACCGCCCGCGAGCGCGACCCGCGCCGCATCGTCGAGATGGCCGGCAGCCTCGCGGCCGCGGCCCTCCCGGGCCCGCACGTCGCCCATGGCGACGAGCGAGCGGGCCAGCCCGCTGGCGTGACCGAGCGAGCGGAACGTCGCGACGGCCCGCTCCAGCGCCTCGATGGCATCCACGTGCTCGCCGAGCCGGGCCAGCGCCACACCGAGGCCGAACGAGGCCCGGGCCCGTTCGACCTCGAAGCCGCTGTCGGTGTGCCACTTCAGGATGTCGCGGTACAGGTCGACCGCCTCGCGCAGCAGGTTGAGGGATGCGTAGGCCTCGGCCGCCGTGGTCAGATGGTCGTAGCGCACGCCCGGCGCGTCGATCTCGTCGAGGATGTCGCCGGCTGACTCCAGGATCTGCAGGGCCTCGGCCGGCTCGCCCATGTCGACGTGGGCCCGGACCAGAGCGACCTGGGTCATGGCGACGCTGGCGCGAACCCCTTCCCGCTCGAGCGCCGCGGCCGCCCGGCGGAGCATGGCAGTGGCATCCCCGACCTTGCCGAGAGCGATGAGCACCCACGCCTGGTTGTGGAGCAGGTGGCCGAGCATGACGTGGTTGTCGACCGATGTGAAGTCGTCGGCCGCGGCCGCGAAGGACGCCAGGGCAGCCTGGAACCGACCGGCGTACTCGTGACAGACGCCGACGTTCATGTGGGCCGTGCCCCGCACGTTGAGCCGTTCGGCTTCGTCCAGGCCGTCGACGGGCATCGAGAAGGCGCTGAGCACCTCGACGCTTGCTTCGAGGGCCTCGTCGTGGCGTCCCATCTCGAACAGCACGTGGGTGCGGGCCAGGTTCGTGCGCAAGGCCTGCAGGTCGTCACCGGCCTGGGCGTAGAACCGGCGGGCCCGCTCGATGAAGTCGAGCGCTTCGTCGAGCCGCCCTTCGGCGATGCGGGCCTGGGCCAGCAGGTAGCACACCCGGGCGCGGTGATCCTCGGCGTCGAGGGAGGGCAGGAGGTCGAGCAGCAGCTCGAGCACCTTGGCGGCCAGTCCCGGGTCGTCGCGCAGGCTGTCGGCGATCTGATCGACGACGGCGGCGATGCCGTCGGGATCGGTCGGGGCCACGCGCGCCCATGCCGCCACACTCGATGGTGCGGCGGCGTCGATGCGCGTGAGGTCGACCGTGACGATCATGGGGTGGCGGCGACCTCGACCGGTCCGACTTCGATCTCGGCATCACCCACGGCGACGAGCAGCGTGTAGCGGCCCGGGTGCACCCCGTCGATCAGGAAGCTGCCGGTCTCGTCGGCGACCACCTCGGCCACCACCTGCTCGTCGAGCACCAGCTCGACGTAGACGGCCGCGGAACTGTCAGCGACGGGCAGCACCTGACCGTCGAGCACGGCCGGCGTCTTGGCGTCACGCACGTTGATGGCGATGTCGGCGACGTCGCTCGTGAAGAGCAGCTGTCGGCCCGTGTCGGTGCCGGCGCCACGGGTGCCGGCAAGGGCGGGCAACGTGGTGAGGTCGACGTCGAGCAACGCCTTGATGCGGTCGCGCAACCGTGCCGGGCGGCGATCGACGGCCCAGACATCGAACTGGTCGACGAGCGTGCGGCGCAGCGAGGCCGGCAGGTCGACGAACCGGACGCGCGTCGATGCCCCGGCGAGCGTGCCCGGAAGATCCCCGGGGTCGAGAGAAGGTGTCGAGTCCATACGCCGCAACAGTGTCGGAGCGTGTCCCCGGAAATACGCGCCGCCATGCCGGGCGGTGCCGTTTCTGGGGAACACGTCGCCTGATCCCATTTGAGTGCATCCCGGCGACGTTGGAAATACCTCCCGGCACTGCCAATTAGTGCTACGACCAAGGTCCAGTAGCCTTCTCCGAGCGCTTCCGTGCAAGGTCGGAGCCGTGGTTGACCCCGCGGTTCGCCCGCCGCGGTGGTCACCGCAGTGGCGGCGGTGCCCGGGTCGGGAACGACCGATCCGATCACCGGGGTCCGGCCCTGCTCGGCTCGCCCGCCGGGCAGGGCCGCCCTACCGCAGGCCAGCGCGACCAGCCCTCAGCGGTACGACGCGGCCTGGATGGCGTAGAGGCCGGCATACGTCCCACCCGCGGCCATGAGCTCGTCGTGGGTGCCCACGTCGACCACGGCGGCGCCGTCGAGCACCACGATCAGATCGGCCATGCGCACCGTCGAGAAGCGGTGCAACACGAGGAGCGTGAGACGCCCGTCGCCGGTGGCCCTCGCCTCGTCGGCATAGCGTTCGAACAGTGCGTGCTCCGTCTCGGCGTCGAGCGCCGAGGTCGGTTCGTCGAGCACGAGCACCAGGGGCGACAGGCGCATGAAGCCGCGTGCCAGGGCCAGCTTCTGCCACTGGCCATGGGACAGCTCGGCGCCACCGTCCCACGTCGGTCCGAGCTGGGTGTCGAGCCCGGCGCCGAGGCCGGCGACGACGTCGGTGGCGCCGCCGCGGTGCACGGCCTCGGTCACCGCGTCGCGCTCGCCGATTCGGGGCACGTCGCCGACACCGACGGTCTCCTGGGCATGGAGCTCGAAACGGGCGAAGTCCTGGAACGCTCCCGACAACCGCTCGCGCCACGCCGCCACGGGGAACGACGCCAGGTCCTGCCCGTCCACGAGGACGCGGCCGCTCGTGGGTGCGTAGAGCCGGCACAGCAGCTTCACGAGCGTGGTCTTGCCCGAACCGTTCTCGCCCACGATGGCCACCACCGCGCCGGCCGGCAGCGTGAGCGACACGTCGTCGAGCACCAGCCGGTCGGTGCCCGGGTAGCGGAACGACACGCGCTCGAACGTGATGCCCTCGTGCAGTACATCGGGCACCCGGCCGTCACGGCCGGCGTCGGCCGCGGCGGCGTAGTCCTCGAGCCACGTGAGGCGGCGCGACGAGTCGAGCCAGATGCCCCGCAGGAACCCGAGCTCGCCCACCGCGGCGCCGACGTACTGTGACAGGCGCGAGCCGGCCGCCAGCACCAGCAGCACCGAGCCGGCCGTCGCGTGCAGCCCGGCGGCCACGAACACCACGGCGCCCACGTACGCCGCGCCGAACACGGCCCACGCCAGGCTGTGGGCCAGCGCCGTGCCCCACCGCGCGTCGGCTACCGGCCCGTACCAGCGGGCCCAGACGTCGTCGCGTCGCGGCACGAGCGTGGGCCCGATGCCGGCGATGCGCACCTCCTTGCCCGGCGCCGCCGCAGTGCCCACCGTGAACAGGTGGCGGGCCAGACGCCTGCGGGGAGCCACCGCCTCCTCCACGCGTCGCTCCACGCCCGGTCGCCACGTGGCGGTCGCGACGGTGGGCGCGGCGAAGACCACCAGCAGCGCGAGCGCCGGGTGCACCGACATCAGCAGCGCGATGGTGACAGCCAGGCGCACGACCCATCCGAGGGTGGAGAACAGCGACATGAACAGGTGGTCGAGGGCGAAGACCTGGTCGCGCAGCACCGAGAGCCGGTCGAGGTGCTCGGGTCGTTCCTGGTGCTCGATCGTGGCCACCGACGCCTGCAGGCGGGCCACGTGCGATTCGAGCGCGATGCCGACGCGGTCACGGAAACGTCGCTGCAGCCGATCGAAGAGCACCCGCAGGTACCACGTTGCCGTGGTGGACACCCCGAGGCCGACGGCAGCAGCGAGCACCTGGCCGCGGTGGTGGTCGGCCACGCCGTTGGCCAGCAGCTTCAACCACAGCGCCAGCAGCGCGTCGGGGAGCGCGGTGAACAGCATCATGGCGAACGAGGCCATCAGCAGGCGCGGCTCGGCCCGGTAGCCCAGCCGCACGGTGCGCCACAGCGAGCGCAGCGCTGGCGGCAGGTCGTCAGGCGAGCGTGTCATGCACGACCTCCATGCCAGTGTCGTCGACCTCGACGAAGCGGGACGCCTGCAGTTCGAACATCGTCCGGTAACGGCCGCCCAGTGCCATCAGCTCGTCGTGCGACCCGATCTCGACGACGCGTCCGTGCTCGAGCACGCAGATGCGGTCGACGCGACGAACCGTGGAGAACCGGTGCGAGATGAGCACCGTCGTGCAGTGGCGCGTGGCGGCGAGCACGCGTTCGAAGATCTCGGACTCGCCCCGCACGTCGAGCTGCGCCGTGGGCTCGTCGAGCAGCACCACCCCGGCGCCCTGGCGCACCGCGCACAGCGCCCGGGCGAGCGCCACGCGCTGCCACTGCCCACCCGACAGCTCGGTGCCGCCCTGGTACCCGCGCGCCATGATCGTGTCGAGGTCGGCCAGGTGAGCGGCTCCGGCGTCGGCCAGCGCGGCCCGTACCGTGTCGTCGGGTGCTCCCGCGGGTGCCACGTTGTCGCGCAGGGTGAGCTCGTAGCGGATGAAGTCCTGGAACACCGCGGCGATGCGCCGCCGCCAGCCGGTGACGGCGATGGTGCGCAGGTCGACACCGTCGACCTCGATGGCACCGTGCTGTGGGTCGTAGAGTCGGCACAGCAGCTTGGCCAGCGTCGTCTTGCCGGCGCCGTTCACGCCCACGATCGCCATCGACGTTCCGGCCGGGATGGTCAGGTCGAAGCCTTCGAGCACGGGCCGGCCCTCGTTCGGGTAGGCGAAGGTGACATCGCGGAAGCGGATCTCGCGCGCCGGACGACCTTCGGCCGGCGCGGTCCCTTCGGCCAGGGCACCGGCAGGTGCCATGGCCGCCTCCAATCGCAGCACCGCCGCCACCGGCGCCGCGGCACCGTCGAGCGCCCAGCTGAGGCCACCGAAGGCGATCATGCCGGTGCCGATGGCGGTCTGAAGGAACACCACCACCCGCGCCAACGTGAGGTGGCCGTCGGAGACGGCGGCGGCCAGGCTCCAGAACACGAGCAGGTTCGCCCCGCCCACCAGAGCCAGCGCGCCGAGCACCGACTTCTCGCGCAGGCGCGTCGCCGCCCACTGCAGCTCGTAGAGACGCTGCCGGCGGGACACGAAGCGGTCGACGACCCAGCCGGCCAACCCGAACAGGCGCAGCTCCTTGGCCGCCGGCGGGTCGACGGCGAGGCGGTAGGCGTAGTCGGCGTGGCGCTGTGCGTTGCGGACCTCGGCGGTGTTGCGGTCCTTCCACACGCCGCTCTCCCGCAACAGCACGTGGGTGCTCGCCCACGCGGCCACGAGCACCAGCGGCGCCCACCACGCGAACCCGAACAGCACGACGGCCGACGCCGTTCCACCCACCAGTTCCACCAAGCCGCCGGCGATGAAATCCATCGACAACGACAGCGGCGGACCCATGATGCCGAGGTCGAAGTCGCGCGCCATCGACAGGTCGCCGGCCAGTTCGGGCTGTTCCAGGTGGCCGATGCCCGGTGGTGTGAGGCAGGCCCGCAGCAGCCGGTCGTCGAGCCACGCCGCCGTACGGCTGCCCAGGTTGGCCCCCACCACCTGCTGCAGCGGCGTCAGCACCTGGAAGGCCACGAAGACGATGCCGACGAAGGTGAGCGACGCGGCCAGCGACACACCGCGCGTCACCGCGCTCACCAGTGAGCCGGTGGCCAACGCCAGCAGGGCCGGCAGCAGGCCGCGCAGGGCCAGGAGCGCCCACCACGCGGTGGCGTGGGCCGGCGCGGCCCGGCGCAACACCCCGAAGAACGCCCACTGGTTGCTGTCGCGCAGCCGTCGCACCATCCGACCTGTCCTTCTCGTCCCCCCTCCATCGTCGCCGATGGCGATCTCCGACGCCCGAGGTTTCCGCGGTTCGCCGGTCACCCGATCGGGGTCCGCCCGCTCAGCCGACGTCGCAGCGGACGAGGTCGTCGTAGGTCTCGCGACGGACCACGAGGCGGGCCTCGCCGTCGCGCACGAACACGACCGCGGGGCGAGGGACCTTGTTGTAGTTCGACGCCATCGTGTAGCCGTAGGCGCCGGTGACGGGCGTGCACAGCACGTCGTCGACGGCGAGATCGGCGGGCAGCTGGGCGTCGAAGATCAGGATGTCCCCGCTCTCGCAGTGCTTGCCCACGAGGCGGGCCACCTGGGGGCGCGGCGCGCCGACGGCGCGCGGCAGGAACGCCTCGTAGCCCGAGCCGTAGAGCACCGGGCGCGGGTTGTCGCTCATGCCGCCGTCGACGGCCACGTACGAGCGGATGCCGGGCAGGTGCTTGATCGTCCCCACCGAATAGAGCGTGACGCCGGCCGACGCCACCAGCGACCGCCCCGGTTCGACCATCACCCGCGAGCGCACTCCCGCCTCCCGGCAGGCGCGCGCCATGACGTTGCCCCACGCCGCCAGCGTGGGCGCCTCCTCGCCCTCCACGTAGGCGACGCCGAGACCGCCGCCGAGCACCAGCTCGGGCAGGCCGAGCGGGTTGGCGAGATCGGCCATCACCTTGGCGGCGCGGGCGAAGCTCTCGACGGCGAACACGTTGGAGCCGATGTGGCAGTGCAGGCCCGTGAGCTCGACCGAGGCCGATGCCTGCACGCGGGCGATGGCGGTGGCCGCCGCGCCGGTGGACACGGTGAAGCCGAACTTCGAGTCGTCCTGCCCCGTGGCGATGAACTCGTGGGTGTGGGCGTGCACGCCGGGCGTGACGCGCAGCAGGATCCGCGGCACCGGCAGCCCCTCGGCGTGGAGCCGATCGAGCCGGTCGAGCTCGTCGAAGCTGTCGACCACGATGCGGTGCACGCCGGCGACGACGGCCTGGCGCAGCTCGGCCGGTGACTTGTTGTTGCCGTGGAGCACGATGCGCCGACCCGGCACGCCGGCGGCGAGGGCCACGTGGAGCTCGCCACCGGTGGCCACGTCGATGGTGAGCCCCTCCTCGTGGGCCAGGCGCGCCATGGCCGTGCACAGGAACGCCTTCGACGCGTAGGTGACGTTGCCGGCACCGAAGGCCTCCACGGCCTCCCGGCAACGGTTGCGCAGGTGGGCCTCGTCGTACACGAACAGCGGGGTGCCGTAGGTTGCGGCCAGGTCGGTGAGGGCGACCCCGCCGATGGTCAGCCCGCCGCCGTCGTCGATGCTTGCGCTGTCGGGCAGGAGCTGGAGCGGGACGGGTCCGGCGGGCACCGGTGCAGGGTAGGCGATGGTCGCCCGAACCGAGTCGGAATCCGGCGCGGGCACCCGCTAGGGTCTGCTCGCCCCTGCCCTCGTAGCTCAGGGGATAGAGCGTCGGCCTCCGGAGCCGGATGCGTAGGTTCGAATCCTACCGAGGGCGCCCAGGTATTTTGCCGCTGAGCAGGGAAAACACCGTTCTCGGTGATCGGGCGGATTGACCGCCAGTCGCCGCCAGATACCCCGATTCGCCTCCGAAATTGGGGAGGGTGTGGGGAGGATTCCCGCCGCAACCGCACGAGCCGATGCGTAGCCGGTTGGTCGTGAGCGGACCGCCGAGGCATCGAATGCTCAGTCCGAACGACGTCGAGGTTGATCCGGGCCGCCCCGTCGGCGGCCACCCTCGACTGCGGGTCTACCACTCCCGTCACGCGGCGCGACCACCTGGGGTACAGGCAGGCCTACCGTCTCGGAGAGGTAGGTCGCGCGACGCCTCGGCGAACCGCCTGGAACGCGAGTGGAGGTCTACGGCGACGCACCAGCGCGCGACGATCAGCTCGCCAACGACCGCACCAACGCACTCTTCGGTGACCGTCGAGCGCTACAGAAGGCGATTCACCCGTGAGTCGTCGATCCAGGCAGCGAGTTCGTTCGGGTCGAAGCGAAGCAAGTGGCCCCACTTGACGAACGGGATTCGGCGCTCGGCAACGAGTCGGCGAACATGCCTGACGCTAACGCCCAGGTGGTCGGCCACCTCCTCGATGTCGAGCAGCCGAGCCAGGGGCA
>JANMAT010000071.1:0-21812 GCA_031359995.1 Actinomycetes bacterium | reverse complement strand
GGTCGAACGCGAGCTCTGGCACCTCGCCCAGGAAGTCCTTCGGCTCGGGCTGAGCGTCGTCTTGGACTTCGGGCTCTGGGCGCGGATGGAACGTGACGAGTTCAGGACCGCCGCCCGGAGCATTGGTGTCGGGGTCGAACTGCACTACATCGAGGTGCCCCTCGACGAGCTTTGGCGGCGCATCGAGGCCCGCAACTCGGAGCCGCCCTGGAACACGGAACCGATCCTGCGCCGCCACTTGGACGAGTGGGCCGCCCTGTTCCAGGCGCCCGACGATGTCGAGACGGCCTTGTTCGACGCTCCACCGGAGTCGCACTGAGGGAACATCCGGAGGCCCAGATCCTGCCGATCCACGTGTCAGTAGCCGGGGGCCTTTCGCCGGCGAGAAGGCCGTCGATCACCGGAGTATCACCGGGGAGCGCTCGTCGATCACCGGTGTATCCGCGGAGAAGCCGCCCGGTATCGCCGCTCGCAACGCCGCCTCCAGCCGTTGGAGCGGCACCGCACTCCGGCCCTTCCAGCGCACCCGGGATCACTGACTGCGACGCGGAGGTGAACGCTGGCCGTGGTGGCCGTCGTCGGGGGATCCTGCCGACCGCCGGTGAGCCGGTTCGGCGCTCACGACGTACGGACCAGACGCGGTCCGGCCCGGAGCAACTCGGGCTTGCGCGTCCTCCCACGCTCAGGACTGCTGACGTCCGCGTGGTGCGGTCTACATATCGATGCCGAGCCCAGGGTCTCGACGGGGTCGATCCGTTGGTGGCACCTGGCGGTCACCGATCTGACCGAAGTCCACTCTCATCACTCGCTCGGCGGCATCCGCAAGTGTCCCTGGCTTCGCGGGGTCGACGATGGCTTGTTGTCGTAGAACGGCGACGGCTTCGCCGAGTTCGTGCTGGCCGATGGCCTGGCCGGCGGCCCAACGGCCCCAGGTGTCGAGCGCAGCGTCGACGGTGACGGCGTTGCGCGGTGGGGCGCCCAGGTCATCGAGTCGGGCGCGCCACTTGACGAGGTCGATGGACGTACGCACGTCGTGGACGTTGGCTGCAGCCTGGTTAACCTCGGTGAACGCGGGTGCCGCGATCGCCATTGCGTTCGCCTCGGCTCCGCGTGCGCCGTCGAGAACACCCTCAAGCCACCCCGCATCGACTCGCACCGCACCATGCTCGCGCTCGCGCGGTCGGCGACCTGCGACCACCCGCCTTGCGGAGGTGGACCTGCAACCCCGGCAGCCCCAGAAGCCGATCGGATCCGGCCCGGTAGAAGTCCGGTAGAAGAACCCGTCCCGAGACGCGAAGAAACCCCTGTCTAGCAGGGGTCTTCCAGTGGGCGAGGGGGGACTTGAACCCCCACACAGTTTCCTGTACTAGCACCTGAAGCTAGCGCGTCTGCCATTCCGCCACTCGCCCGAGTAGACGGTGGAAGAACCTAGCGCGTCCGGGCGCCCGCCCCAACCGGAAACCGGGGCGCCGCTAGCCTGGCCTCGCACGTCGCCGGCCCGACCCCCCACCCGCAGGGAGTCGCCGGGGCAGGAGGTGCTGTGGCGTTGCAAGGCTTCGAGGCCCGGGTAGAGCGTATGGTCGAAGGCGTGTTCTCCCGTGCCTTCCGCTCCTCGCTGAAGCCGATCGAGCTGGGCCGTCGACTGGTACGCGAGATGGACGCCCACCGCACGCTCGACGTCCACGGCCGGGCCATCGTCCCCAACGTCTTCCACTTCCGCCTGTCGCCGGCCGACCACCACGCCTTCAGCGCCATCGAGGCACCCCTGGTGCGTGAGCTGGTCGACGCGGCCAAAGAGCACGCCCGCGACGAGGGCTACGGCTTCCTCGGCCCGCTCCGGGTCGAGCTCATCGCCGACGACACCCTGCGGTCGGGCCGCCTGGCCCTCGCCTCGGAGCTGTCGGCCCAGTCGCGCCCGGCCTCGGGCGTGGCCCCAGCCCCGGCCGCGGTGGTCGTGCCCGCGCCGGCCGCCCCGCCGCCCGCACCCACCCCCTCCCCGGTCGACGCCCCCGCCGTCGACGCGCCGTCGTGGGCGGCCGAAGCGCTGTCGTGGGGCACCGACATCGGCGCCGCCGGCACCGACATCGGCGCCGCGGGCACCGTCCTCGGCGCCGACGCCCCGGCACCGGGTCCGGCACCGAGGCTCCCGATCCCCGAGACCGTGATCAGCCCGGCCGCGGTGGCGCCCACCGTGGTCCAGGCCGCCGCTCCCACTGCCACCCTCGAGCTGGCCACCGGCGAGCGCCACGACCTGCGGCCGGGCCAGACGGCCACCATCGGCCGTCTGCCCACCGCCACCGTGGTCGTCACCGACCCGAACGTGTCCCGCCGCCACTGCGAGGTCCGCTCGGCCGGTGACGCCTGGGTCGTGGTCGACCTGGGGTCCACCAACGGCACCCGCGTGAACGGCAACCCGGTCGACGGCGAGCAGCGCCTGACCCACGGTGACGTGGTCACCATCGGCGCCACCCGCCTCCGCTTCGAGGTCCGCTGACGCGATGCCCACCGCGCTGCTCGGCCTCCTGAAGCTGTGCCTGCTGGCGCTGGTGTACCTCTTCTTCGTGCGCGTCCTGTGGGCGGTGTGGAACGAGGTGCGCACCCCGGCCCCCAACGCCGGCGCGGTGCCCACCCCGACCACCACCAGCCGCAGGGCGGCCCGGGTCGCCACCGGCGATACCCGCAACGTGGCCGCCGCCTCGGTCACCGTCACCTCGGGCGGTGAGGCCAAGGGTCGCGTGCTGGGCCTGGACGCCGAGATCACCCTCGGCCGAGCGGCCAACTGCACGGTGTCGCTGCCGTCGGACACCTACCTGTCGGGCCTCCACGCCCGCATCTTCACCGTCGACGGCCAGGCGTACCTGGAAGATCTCGGGTCGACGAACGGAACGTGGCTGAACGGGGAGCGCATCGCCGCCGTCGCACCTCTCGATGCCGGCGATCGCGTGCAGGTGGGCGGAACGGTGCTCGAGGTGAGCGCATGACCGGGCTCCGCTGGGGCGTCACCTCCGACGTGGGCCGCAGCCGGTCGGTGAACCAGGACAGCGTGCTGGCCGAGGCCCCGCTGTTCGTGGTGGCCGACGGCATGGGCGGCCACGCCGCCGGCGAGGTCGCCAGCCAGCTCGCCCTCGGCATCGCCCGCCAGCACGTGGGTCCGGGGCGCCGACCCACGCTCGACGTTCTCGTCGATGCGGTGGCGGTGGCCAACCGGGCCGTGTTCGAACAGGCCCGCAACCAGGCCGAGCTGCGGGGCATGGGCACCACGTTCTGCGGACTGGCCCTGCTGGAAGGCGACGACGGCACCGGACCCCACATCGCCCTCGTGAACGTGGGCGACTCACGCGCCTACGTGGTGCGCGCCGACGGCATCCATCAGCTGACGCGCGACCACTCCTACGTGGAGGATCTGGTCGAAGCGGGCGAGATCACCCCGCTCGAGGCCCGCAGCCACCCGCAGCGCCACATCGTCACCCGGGCCCTGGGCGTGGAACCCAACGTGCTCGTCGACACCTGGGAGCGGCCGGCCACGGTGGGCGAGCGCTACATCATCTGCTCCGACGGCCTGTCCAACGAGCTGGAAGACCACGACATCGAGCAGCTCTCGCGGGCCAACGCCGACCCCCAGGACGCGGCCGACCGCCTCGTGAAGCTGGCCAACGACCGCGGGGGCCGCGACAACGTGACCGTGCTGGTGGTCGACGTGGTCGACGACGGCTTCGACGGCCGCATCGAGGTGCCGGCCCCGCCGGTGGGGCTGCAGGTCGACGACCTGCGGGCCATGGCCCAGCCCACCGCGGCGTTCGGTGGCCCGACCCTCACCACCCCGGCGTGGGCCAGGGACGACGCCGCCGACACCGTGCCCGACGCGGCCGGCCAGCCGTCCAGCATCACCACGCTGACCGACGAGCCGCGGCCCCGGCCGGTGCCACCCACCCCGGCGACCCCGCCGGAGGCCAAGGCCCCCCGGCGCCCGCGCCGCCGCGGCGCGACCGGCCCCAGCCGCGTGCGCACCGTCATTCGCAACGGGTCGTTCCTGGCCGTGTTCCTGGTGGTGCTCGGCTTCGCCCTCGGCTCCATCCAGGCCTACGGGCGCGCCGGCTGGTACATGACGTTCCGCAACGACCAGGTGACGCTGTACCAGGGTCGGGCCGAGGGCCTGCTGTGGGTGAAGCCGGTGGCCAAGGCCACCTACCCGCTCACCCGCACCGAGCTCGACGCCGGCTGGCAGCAGAAGATCGACGCCCACATCACCTTCACCAGCCGCGCGGCGGCCGAGCGCTGGTACGGACTGCTCGCCGCCAATCCCGACGCGGTGCCGCGCCTGGCCGCGGCCACCACGACGACGGCGCCCACCACGGCCACCGGCCCGACCACCACGAACGCACTCGCCACCATCAGCCCGTCGGTGCCCACCACCGTGCCCACGATCCCGGTCGACACCACCAGCGCCGCTGCTCCCGTCGTGACCGACACGACGGTGCCGGCCTGAGGTCCGCGTGAACGCGCTCGCCATCGCACGCGGCCGTCGTCGCAGTGAGCTCGCGCTCATGCTGATGGCCGGGGTCATCACCGTGGGCGCCTACATCCTGGTGGCCCTCGGTCGCACCGCGTCGCTGCCGGCCGACATCGTGCCGTTCTTCGTGCAGATGCTCGTGCTGCTGGCCGCCACCCACATCGCCACGCGCCGGCTGGCCCGCTTCGCCGACCCCACGCTGGTGCCGCTGGCCGCGCTGCTGAACGGGCTCGGCTTCGTGGTGATCGCCCGCCTGTCCGACCACCTCGCCGCGCTGCAGGCCACGTGGACGATGATCGGCGTGATCGCCTTCGTCGTGACGCTGTTCGTGCTGCGCGACGTGGAGCGGCTGATGAAGTTCAAGTGGACGCTCGCCGTGGGTGGCGTGCTGCTGCTGTTGCTGCCGTTCGTGCCCGGCATCGGACGCAACATCAACGGCAGCCGCATCTGGATCCGCGTCGGCACGCTGAGCTTCCAGCCCGGTGAGATCGCCAAGGTCACCTTGGCCATCTTCCTGGCCGCCTACCTGACCGAGCGGCGCGCCCTGCTGGCGGTGGCCACGTGGCGCGTGGGCCCGCTGCACCTGCCCGAGCCCCGCCACCTCGGCCCCGTCGTGGGTGCCGTGGCGTTGAGCGTGGCCATCATGGTGGGCCAGCGCGACCTCGGTTCGTCCATCCTGTTCCTCGCCCTGTTCGTGACGCTCATGTGGTTGGCGACCGCGAAGATCAGCTACCCCGTCATCGCCGGCGTGCTGTTCGCCGGGGCGGCGTACGCCGCGTACCGCATGAAGTTCGGGCAGGTCTTCACGCGTGTGTCCATCTGGCTGAACCCGTGGGCCGACGCCCAGGGCAAGGGCTACCAGCTGGTGCAGTCGGCGTTCTCGTTCGCCGCCGGCGGCGTGGCCGGCACGGGCCTCGGCTTGGGCTCGCCCACCCGCATCCCCGAGGTGAAGAACGACTTCATCTTCGTGGCCATCGCCGAAGAGCTCGGCCTGCTCGGCTCGACCGCGGTGCTGGTGGCGTTCATGCTGTTCGTGGGCACCGGCCTGCGGGTGGCGGTGCGCTCCGAGAAGGTGTTCTCCAAGCTGCTCGCCGCCGGCCTCACCACCATCGTGGGCGTGCAGGCGTTCGTGATCATCGGCGGCGTGGTGCGCGTGGTGCCGCTCACCGGCGTGACGCTGCCGTTCGTGAGCTACGGCGGCTCGTCGTTGGTGGCCAACTACGTGCTGCTGGCCCTGCTCGTGCGCATCTCCGACACGAGCGGCCGCACCAACGCGGCCATCGCCGAAGCGGAAGGCGGGGCGACGTGAACAAGCAGCTCCGTGGTCTGGCCGTCGTGCTCATGGCGTTGTTCGTGCTGCTGTTCGCGCAGCTGAACGTGTTGCAGGTGGCCAACGCCGACAAGTACGCGACCGACCCGCGCAACACCGTCGAACTGGCGCGCGACCAGGCCCGGGCACGCGGCCTCATCATGACGGCCGACGGCGAGCTGGTCGCCCAGTCGAGCCCCGTCGACGACCGCTTCGCCTACCAGCGCCAGTACCCCGACGGCGACCTGTTCGCCGGCGCCGTCGGCTCGTTCAGCCCGTTCTTCGGCGCCACCGGCGTGGAGCAGAAGTACAACGACGTGCTCGTCGGCGAGACGTCGCAGCAGCGTCTGCGGGGCCTGGGCGCGCTGTTCAGCAACAAGCAGCGCACCGGCGACGTGCACATCACGTTGCGCAAGGACCTGCAGCAGGTGGCCAAGGACGCCCTGGGCGAACGCGAGGGCTCCGTGGTCGCGCTCGACGTGCGCACCGGCGCCATCCTCGCCATGTGGAGCTACCCGGCCTACGACCCGAACGCGGTGTCGGGCCACGACGTGGCCGTGGCCGAGTCGACCCGCAAGGCCCTGCTGGCCGACGAGCGCAAGCCCCTGCTGGCCAACGCCTACCAGGAGAGCTACATGCCGGGCTCCACGTTCAAGATCATGACGTCGACCGCGGCGCTGGAGCACGGCGTGGCCACCGACCGCGTGTGGGAGACCGAGACGTCGTACACGCCGCCCAACACCACCAAGCCCATCAACAACTACGGCGGCGAGCGGTGCGGTGGCGACTTCTTCACCGTGTTCAAGTTCAGCTGCAACACGCCCTTCGCCCGGCTCGGTGTGGAGCTCGGCGCCCAGACGATGGTCGACACCACCAAGGCGTTCGGCTTCGGCGAGAAGCTGCCCATCGACCTGCCCGGCGCCGTGTCGTCGTTCTTCGGAGGCATGGGCGACTTCAGCCAGGACGAGCCCCGCCTGGCTCAGTCGAGCTTCGGCCAGAACGCGGTCACCGTGGTGCCGTTGCACCTGGCCATGATCGCGGCGAGCGTGGCCAACAAGGGGAAGATGATGATCCCCTACGTGATGGACAAGACGCTCGACAGCGACGGCACGGTGCTGCAGACGACCAAGCCGCAGGTGTGGAAGACGCCGATGACCGAGGCGACGGCGGCCACCCTCACGCAGGCGATGATCGGCGTGGTGCAGGGCGGCACGGCCCGGTGCTGCATGCAACTGGCCAACGGGGTGCAGGCAACGGCAAAGACCAGCACCGCCCAGCTGCGGGCCCCGGGCGACCCCCGTGGCCCCCTGTCGCACGCATGGATCACCGCCTTCGCGCCGGCCGACAACCCCCGCGTCGCCGTGGCCGTGATGCTCAAGGCCAGCCAGGAGGTCACCGCCGGCGTGGGCGGCACCCTGGCCGGCCCGGTGGCCCACAACCTGCTCGACGCGGCCATGTTCGCGGTGCCCGCATGACGGCCCGGCCCTGCTCCGTCACGGTCCGGCGCGCCGTTCGTCATCACCCGTGCCGCCCGTACCGCTCGCGGTGTCGGTAACCTCGTTCTTCGTCATGGCCAACCCCAGCCCCGAGCGCCCCGTCTTCAACGACCGGTACGAGATCCACAGCCGCATCGGGCGGGGTGGCATGGCCGACGTCTTCCTGGCGCGTGACCGCCTGCTCGACCGGCCGGTCGCGGTGAAGGTGCTGTTCCCCGAGTACGCCACCGACCCCAGCTTCGTGGAGCGCTTCCGCCGTGAGGCGCAGGCCGCCGCCAACCTGAACCACCCGAACATCGTGGGCGTGTACGACTGGGGTCGCCAGGGCGGCACCTACTTCATCGTCATGGAGTACGTGAACGGCCGCACCCTCGCCGAGCAGCTGAAGCAGGACGGTCCGCTGGCCGCCATGCGCGCCGTCGACATCGCCGGCGAGGTCACCGCGGCGCTGAGCTTCGCCCACCGCAACGGCGTCGTGCACCGCGACGTGAAGCCGGGCAACATCCTCGTGTCGCCCACGGGCACCGTGAAGGTCGCCGACTTCGGCATCGCCCGCGCCCTCAACTCCACCAGCGAGGCCGAGCTCACGCAGGCCGGTGCGGTCATGGGCACCGCCACCTACTTCTCGCCCGAGCAGGCCCAGGGCGCCAACCCCGATCCCCGCAGCGACCTCTACTCGCTCGGCATCGTCATGTACGAGATGGTCGCGGGCAAGCCACCGTTCTACGCCGAGAACCCGGTGGCCATCGCGTACAAGCAGGTGCACGAAGCGCCCAAGGCGCTGTCGGAGCTACGCCCCGACGTGCCCCGCGGCTACGAGGCCATCGTCATGCGACTGCTGGCCAAGACGCCGGCCAACCGCTACGTGTCGGCCGAAGACCTGCGGGCCGACCTCGTGCGCTTCCGCTCCGGCCAGACGCCGCTGGCCCTCGGCGCGCTGGCCACCGGCACCGACCCCACCACGGTCACCGCCCGGTCGTCAGCGGCCGCAGCCGCCACCACGGCCATGGTGCGCTCCGCCCAACCGGTCCAGTCGGTCGACGCCACCCGCGTGCAGCCCGAGATCGTGCGGGCCCGGCCCATCGGCCCGCCCCCCGACGAGTCGTACTTCCAGGAGCCGCCGCGCCGCACCGGCTGGCTCGTGGCCGGCCTGGTGGCCCTGGCCGCGGTGCTGGCGCTGGGCACCGTGCTCATCGTGAAGGCCGTGTCGAAGAAGGACACCCCTGCGGTCGAGCAGGTCTTCCCCCTCGTGGACGTGCGCCAGACGTTGCTCGACGCGGCCAGCAAGACACTGACCGAACAGGGTCTCGTGGTCGACACCGTGCCCAAGGCGTCCGACTCGGTGACCGAGAACGAGGTCTACGACCAGGACCCCAAGCCGAACGCGCTGGTGAGTAAGGGCGACAAGGTCACCCTGACCTTCAACCCGCCCAAGGGCAACGTGGCCCTGCCCTCGCTGGTCGGCCTCACCAAGGACGAGGTCACCAGGCAGCTCACCGCGCTGGGCCTCACCGCCGAGTACACGCCGCAGGAGAGCGACACGATCGCCGAGAACCTGGTGATCTCCCAGGACCCGCCGGCGTCCGCCGTGAAGCCGGGCACGAAGATCAAGGTCGTCGTGTCGGCGGGCAAGGGCAAGATCGAGGTGCCCAACGTGCTCAACCTCGACCTGGCCACGGCGTCGAACCAGCTCGGGGCCAAGGGCTTCGCCATCACCACCGAAACCAAGGCCGACGAGACCATTCCGGCCGGCAAGATCATCTCCACCGATCCGGGGCCCGGCATCACGGTCGACAAGGGCACCTCGATCAAGCTGGTCATCTCCGACGGGCCGCCCAAGGTGGCGGTGCCCAACGTGGAGGGGCTCACCCTCGACGAGGCGGTGGCCAAGCTCACCGGGAACTTCCAGTGGAGCACCAAGTTCTCCGACGTGCCCTTCGGTGACCCGCGCGACGGCAAGGTCATCAGCCAGAGCCCCGGTGCCGGCGCCCAGGTGCCCAAGGGCACCCCGGTGACCCTGCTGGTGGGCAAGGCCCTGCCCGCCCCCACCACGGTGCCGACCACGCCGGCCCCCACGCAGCCGCCCACCACCAAGCCGGCCGCCACCACCACCATCAAGCCGACCACCACGACCTGACCGGCCGTCGTGGTCGTGGGGCGGCGCGGCCCGCCCGGGTCGCCGCCGGTCAGACGAGCGCGCCGAGGAAGTTGGCCAGCAGGTCGTGGCCACCGGCCGTGAGGATGCTCTCGGGGTGGAACTGCACCCCGTGCACGGCCAGGTCGCGATGGTGCACGCCCATGATCACGCCCTCGTTCGTACGGGCGTTGACCACCAGTGCGTCGGGCACCGTGGCGGGGTCGAGCACGAGCGAGTGGTAGCGGGTGGCCTCGAACGGATCGGGGAGCCCGGCGAACACGCCGGTGCCGTCGTGGTGGACCAGGCTCGTCTTGCCGTGCATGAGGGTCGGTGCCGCCACCACGGCCGCGCCGAACACGTGGCCGATGGCCTGGTGGCCGAGGCACACCCCGAGCAGCGGCACCCGGCCGGCGGCGGCCCGCACGAGGTCGCACAGGATGCCGGCGTCCTCGGGGCGGCCGGGCCCGGGCGACAGCAGGATGCCGACCACGTCGAGGGCCAGGGCCTCCTCGACCGTGAGGGCGTCGTTTCGGTGCACGACCGGCTCGGCGCCGAGCTCGCCCAGGTACTGGACGAGGTTGTAGACGAACGAGTCGTAGTTGTCGATCACGAGGACGCGTGCACCCATCGCGTCCATTGCAGCAGGGGGCCCGGCGCCTGTCGAACGCGATCCGGACCCGACCGCGCCGGCCACGCAGACGGGTGCAGACCGGCGACAGGGGCCTAGACTCCCGGGTCCATGGCACCTCCGAAGCGCAAGGCAGGGGGGCGGGTCACCCCGAAGGGCACCCGTCCCGGGCAACTTCCCTCGGCGGCGCCCACGGTGGGCGCATCCTCGGGTGTCGGTGAGGCCGGCCCGCGCCGGGCGGCCGCGGCGTCGTCGCGTTACACGCCGCCCACGCCCAAGGAGTTCAAGGAGAGCCCCCGCTGGGTGCCGTTCGTGATGTTCGGCCTGCTCCTGCTGGGTGCGCTGGTGATCTTCGTCAACTACCTCGGCGTGATCCTGCCAGGGGCGACGAACAACTGGTACCTGCTGGTCGGCCTGGTGCTGATCCTCGGCGGCATCATCACCGCCACCCAGTACCGCTAGCCCGTCGAGGGCGGGCGGGCCCGGTTGTCGCGGAGCGTGGCGCCCGTGGTGACGCGCCCGTGACCGGCGGACGACGCCCGAGTGGCGCCCGGATGGCCAACTTACAGAGCTGTCATTGTGAACAGCTTTGTCCCCAGTCTGTGGATAATGCAGTGGGTAGCCAACAGATCACTAAGCGTTAATCCACAGGGACGAGAACATCCATCTCCTCCATGCAATGCCGGGGCGCCTCGGGATCCTGGTCATTGGCGAGGGTCGTGCGGATCTCGAGCCCGCAGACGCTGCACCGGAACCGAATCGTCACCCTGCGTAGTTCCCCAGGTGGCGGGGGTGGCGGAAGCGGTTGACCCAGACCGCGGAGCAGCCCGACGCCAAACTTGATGATGGCCCACGCCACCACCGCGGCCAGCACCACCTTGACGATCGTCCCGAGCACGGGCTTCACGCTAGCGGTGTGGACGGTGGGGACGCGCAACGGCCCGGAGGGCTCCTCCGGGGCCGTTCCTGTCACTCCTGTGGACAAACTCGCGCCAGCGTCACAGGCGTTCGATGATGGTGGCATTGGCCATGCCGCCACCTTCGCACATCGTCTGCAGGCCGTACCGCCCGCCCGTGCGCTCGAGCTCGTTCAGCATGGTCGCCATGAGCCGGGCACCGGAGCAGCCGAGGGGGTGCCCCAGGGCGATGGCGCCGCCGTTCACGTTCACCTTCTCCATGTCGGGGTGGTGCTCCTTCTCCCACGCCAGCACGACCGCCGCGAACGCCTCGTTGATCTCGACGAGGTCGATCTGGTCGATGGTGAGACCGGCCCGCTCCAGCACCCTGGTGGTGGCCGGGATGGGGGCGGTGAGCATGAGGCGGGGGTCGTCACCGGCCAGGGAGAAGTTCACGAAGCGCGCCCGCGGTGTGAGGCCGAGCTGGTTGGCCTTCTCCTCGCTCATGATGAGCAGGGCGGCGGCGCCGTCGGTGATCTGCGAGCTGTTGGCCGCGGTGACCCGACCGTTCTCGAGGAACGCCGGCTTGAGCGAGGCGATCTTGTCGTAGGTGGACTCGCGGATGCCCTCGTCGACGTTCATGAGGTTGCCCTCGGCGTCGAGGATCGGGATCATCTCGTGCTGGTAGCGGCCCTCGCGGGTGGCCCGGGCGGCGTAGGCCTGCGAGCGCAGGCCGAAGCGGTCCATTTCCTCGCGGCTGATGTTCCACTTCTCGGCGATCAGCTCGGCCGACATGCCCTGCGGGATGAGCCCGCCGACCGACTCGTAGCGGGCGGCCACGCCGGGGCCGAACGGCATGCCGAACTTGCCCTCGGCCACCGACGATCCCATGGGCACGCGGCTCATCACCTCGACCCCGGCGGCCACGACGATGTCGTAGGCGCCGGCCATGACGCCCTGGGCGGCGAAGTGGGCGGCCTGCTGCGACGAGCCGCACTGGCGGTCGACGGTGGTGCCGGGCACCGTGTCGGGCCACCCGGCGGCGAGCACGGCGTTGCGGCCCACGTTCACGGCCTGCTCGCCCACCTGCATGACGCACCCCATGACCACGTCATCGACGAGAGCCGGGTCGATGCCGGTGCGCGCCTGCAGAGCCTTGAGGGTCTCGGCGGCGAGGTCGACCGGGTGCCAGTTCCTGAGCTTGCCGTTGCGCTTGCCCATGGGCGTGCGGACGGCGTCGACGATGACAGCGATGGGCATGAGGGGAACCTCCGGTGGTGGACTGCCGGCTCGGCCCGGCACGACTTGACCCGACGGTCAAGATACCGCCGCGGCAGTAGGCTCGGTCGTCATGGCCCTGGACCCGACGGCACTGCGCGACCTGTTCGACCGCGTCGCCGTCGGTGACGTCGCCTGGATCCGGGAACGCTTCCAGGACGGCGAGCTCGACGGCCTGCGCGAGCACCTCGACAACGCCACCTGGCGGGAGCTGCCCACCCGCCTGCAGGCCGGCGACGTGGCCTGGGTGCGGGTCGCGCTCTCCGGCATGCAGCTGCCCGGTGTCGGCGCCGCCGAGGCCCTCCGCCGGGGCGACGCCGGGCTGGCCGGCGCCACCGTGGCCGCCGGCTTCGCCGGTCTGGGCGGCGCCGCCGACCCGGCCGATGCCGACCACCTGACCCACGCCCGCGAGGTGCGGGCCCACCTGGCCGACGGTGACCTGTCCTGGTTGCGGGCCGGCTACCGCTCCGAACGCCTCGACTGGCTGCGCGACCACCTGAGCAACCACGAGTGGGCCGACCTGTCACGCCGCCTCGACGCCGGCGACGTCGGCTGGGTGCGGCGCGTGGTCGGCGGCGTCGTGGTGCCCGGCGTCGGCCTGCTGGGCGCCAGCGAGCTCGTGACCGAGGGCCCCGTCACGTGGACCCCGCCGCGCCACGACCGCGGCGATCGGCGCCCCGGCTGGCTGCTCCCGGCGGGCGTCGTGGTCACGGTGCTCGCCGTGCTGGCCCTGCTGCTCAGCCAGTGCGACAGCGGCGGCTCCAGCACCGCGCCGTCCACCGTGGTGGCGACGTCAGCGTCGCCCACCATCGCCGTGTCCACCACCGCCGCCGCTACAACCTCCACGGCGGCGCCCGCCACCACGCCCGCCCCAACCACCACGGTGGCCGGCCGCGTCGACCTGGTGGCCACCGCGGCGGGCACCCCCACGTTCAGCACGCTCACCAAGGCACTGGCCGCGGCCGAGGTCACCGACACGCTGAAGGCGGCCGGACCGTTCACCCTGTTCGCGCCGAGCGACGCCGCCTTCGCCAAGTTGCCGGCGGGCACGCTGGAGGCGCTGCTCAAGAGCAAGGCCGACCTGGCCAAGGTGCTCACCTACCACGTGGTGCCGGGGCGGCTCACCACCGCCCAGCTCGTGGCCGGTGACCTGAAGACGGTGGAAGGCGACAGCCTGAAGGTGGCTCTCACGAACGGCAAGGTCACCGTGAACGACGCCACCGTCAGCGGCACCGACGTACCCGCCACCAACGGCGTGATCCACGTGATCGACACCGTGCTGCTGCCGCCCGGCTTCACCGGCCCCGGCGCGGCCACCGCTCCCCCGGTGGGCACCGTGCTCGAGGTCGCCACCGCCGACGGCCGCTTCACCACGCTGCTGAAGGCGCTCACCGCCGCCGGGCTGGAGAACACGCTCAAGGGCGGCGGACCGTTCACCGTGTTCGCCCCCACCGACGACGCGTTCACCGCGCTGGGCGACGGCGTGGCCGACAGGTTGCTCACCGACAAGGCCACGCTGAGCAAGCTGCTCACCTACCACGTGGTCGCCGGCAAGCTCACGAGCGACACGCTCAAGATCGGGCCCGTGCGCACCGTGGCCGGTTCGAACGTGACCATCGGTGTCACCGGCGGCAAGGTGTCGGTGAACGACGCCAAGGTCGTCACCGCCGACGTGGCCGCCACCAACGGCATCATCCACGTGATCGACAAGGTCCTCGTGCCCGAGGGCATCGACCTGTCGAAGCTGGCGGCCACGCCCACCACGACCGGCCCGAGCACCACCGTCGCCCCCACCACGACCACGGCGGCGCCGGCCACCACGTCCACGTCGTCGGCACCGGCTACCACCACGGCACCGGGTGCGCAGGCGTGGACCGTCTACTTCGACTCCGACTCGGCCACGTTGCGCGCCGACGCGCTGGCCACCATCCGCGACGCGGCGCCCCGCATCCCCAACGGCGCACGGGTCTCGCTCGTCGGCGTGGCCGACACGCGCGGCAACGCCGAGGCCAACCAGAAGCTGTCGGCCGACCGGGCCGGGGCCGTGCAGAAGGCGTTCGAGAACGCCGGCGTGAAGGCCACCTTCACCATCACCGCCAAAGGCGCCGAGCCCAACAACGACCTGCAGAAGGCCCGCCGCGTCGAGATCAGCATCGGCTGACCGCGGCTACGGCTCGCCGTCGTCGCGGCGCGTCACTCCGGGCAGCTTGGCGAAGACGCGCTGCAACGCCACGACGTCGGAGTCGGTGAGGTGGCGGGCGAACTCGCGCTGCACGCCGCGCAGGTGCGTGGGCGCGGCGCGGCGCAGCGCGTCACGCCCCTCACGGCTCAACACGGCGAACTGACCGCGGCCGTCGGAAGGGCACGGTTCACGGTCGACGAAGCCGGCGTCCTGGAGCCGGTCGACGAGGCGCGTGAGGCTCGACTTGTGGATGATCACGCGGGCAGCCAGGTCCTGCATGCGCAACTTGCCGCCTGCCTCCGAGAGCTGGAACAGCACCTCGTACCACGACAACGGCAGCTCGCGCTCGGCTTCGAGCTCGACGGCCAATCGCGCCGTGATGGTGGCGTGTGCCTCCAGGAAGGCGCGCCACACCGCGAGACGTTCCCCGTCGGGGCGGGCCGCCATGCCGCCTCCGCCGTTACGCCGTGGCCTTCACCGCGGCGGCGATGGCGCCGACCGCGGTGTCGACCTCGTCGGCGGTGACCACGAGCGGCGGCATCAGGCGCAGGGTGGTGCCGTAGGTGCCGGCGTTCATGAGGATGACGCGGCTCTCGTCGAAGCAGTGCCTCTGGATGGCCGCCACACGCGCCGGGTCGGCGAACTGCACGGCGTTCATGAGGCCGAGACCGCGCACATCGGTGACGCCGGAGTCGCCGGCCCGGATGGCGGCGAGCCCGTCGCGCAGCTGACTGCCGCGCGCGTTCACGTGGTCGGCGAAGCCCACCTCGGTGAGGACCTCGATGGTGGCCAGCGCGGCAGCGCAGCCCAGCACGTTGCCCGTGTAGGTACCGCCATGGCTGCCCTTGGGCCAACGGCTGTCGAGCGCGCGCGTGGTGCCCAGCGCGGCGAACGGGAAGCCCGACGCGATGCCCTTGGCCATGCAGATGATGTCGGGCTCCACGTCGTAGTGATCGACGGCGAACATCTTGCCGGTGCGCAGGAAGCCCGACTGCACCTCATCGGCGATGAACAGGATGCCGTTGGCCTTGCACCGTTCGACGATGCCGTGGAAGAAGCGGGGCGGCGCCGGGATGTAACCGCCCTCGCCGAGCACCGGCTCCATGATCACCGCGGCGGTCTCGTCGGGTGCGGTCATCGACGTGAGGAGGTGGTCGAAGCCGGCGAGGCAACGGTCGATCTCGGCGTCGCGGTCGTCGGCCAGCGGCTCGGGGAACGGCGCCACGAAGATGCCGGCGGGCAGCGGCGAGTGGCCGGCGCGGTAGCCGGTCTTCGACGTGGTCATGGCCATGGCCAGATGGGTTCGGCCGTGGAAGCTGCCGGCGAACACGATCACGTGCGGGCGCTTGGTGGCCTGCTTGGCCAGCTTCACCGCCGCCTCGGTGATCTCGGCGCCGCTGCTGGCGTAGAAGAACGTGTCGATGCTGGGCGGCGTGAGCTCGTGCAGCTTCTGCGCCAGCGGTTCGAGCAGGTCGTGCTTGTAGACGTTCACCTGCGCGTGGATGAACTTCGTCGCCTGCTCGGCGATGGCCGCCGCCACCTTGGGGTGGGCGTGGCCGGTGGACGTGACGGCGATGCCCGACGTGAAGTCGAGGTACTCGGTGCCGTCGACCGTGGTGACCCACGAGCCCTTGCCCGAGGCCACCTCCAGATCGGTGACGGAGAACCAGACCTGGGAGAGGTGTGACGTCGCGGTCATGGAGAGGATGCTACGCCCGGCACCGGGCATCCGGTTCCCCGGAGCACCGGTGCCGAGCGACGGCATTCGTCAGACGTCGTCGGCCGGCGACAGTGCCGCGGCGAGCACGTCGTCGATGGTGCGGGCCAGGTGGAAGGTCATCGCTTCCCGCACCCGCTCGGGCACGTCTTCCAGGTCGGGTCCGTTGCGGTACGGCAGCACGACCTCGGTGAGGCCGGCGCGGTGGGCGGCGAGCACCTTCTGCTTCACGCCGCCGATCGGCAGCACCTTGCCCTGCAGCGTGACCTCACCGGTCATGCCCACGTTGGGCTTCACGGTGCGGCCGGTGAGCAGGCTCACCAGCGCGGTGGTCATGGTGACGCCGGCCGAGGGGCCGTCCTTCGGGATGGCACCGGCGGGCACGTGCACGTGCACCCGGCGGTTGAGCTGCGCCGTGTCCACCGCCAGTGCGGCCCGATTGGCCCGCACGTACGAGAGCGCGATCTGGGCCGACTCCTTCATGACGTCGCCGAGCTGACCGGTCAGGGTCAGACCGGGCTCGCCGTCGGACGCCGACGCCTCGATGAACAGCACGTCGCCGCCGCTGCCGGTGACGGCGAGGCCGGTGGCCACGCCGGGCACGGTGGTGCGCTCGGCGACCTCGTCGTGGACCTTGGCCCGACCGAGGTACGTACGAACGTCGTCGGTGTCGACGTGCACGGGCGTGATGCTCGGGTCGAGGGCGACGCGGGCCGCGACCTTGCGGCCGAGCTTGCCGAGTTCGCGCTCCAGGCCGCGCACGCCGGCCTCACGCGTGTAGCCGCTGATGACCGTGCGCAGGCCGCCGTCGGTCAGGTCGAGCTCGTCGGCGCGCAGGCCGTTGCGCTCGAGCTGGCGGGGCAGCAGGTGGTTGCGGGCGATGAACGCCTTCTCGTCCTCCGAGTAGCCGTCCAGCCGCACGATCTCCATCCGGTCGAGCAAGGGTCCGGGGATGGTGTCGGCCACGTTGGCGGTGGCGATGAAGACCACGTCCGACAGGTCGAGCTCGACCTCGAGGTAGTGGTCGCGGAACGTGTGGTTCTGGGCGGGGTCGAGCACCTCGAGCAGCGCCGCGGTGGGGTCGCCGCTCCACCCGCCGGCCGACAGCTTGTCGACCTCGTCGAGCAGCACGACCGGGTTCATGGAGCCGGCCTCGGCGAGGGCCCGCACGAGACGGCCGGGTTGGGCGCCCACGTAGGTGCGCCGGTGGCCGCGGATCTCGGCTTCGTCGCGCACGCCGCCCAGGGCGACGCGCACGAACGTGCGGCCCATGGCCCGGGCGATGGACTCGCCGAGGCTGGTCTTGCCCACGCCGGGAGGGCCCACGAGCGTGATGATGGCACCGTCGCCGCGCTGGCCGGTGGCGGCGATGTTGCGCTCGGTGCGCAGCTTGCGCACGGCCAGGAACTCGACGATGCGGTCCTTCACGTCGTCGAGGCCGTCGTGGTCGGCGTCGAGGACCGCGCGGGCGGCCGTCGTGTCGAGGTTGTCGTCGGTGACGGTGCCCCACGGCAGGCCGAGCACGCGGTCGAGCCAGGTGCGGATCCAGCCCGCCTCGGGGTTCTGGCCGCCGCCGCTGCGCTCCAGCCGATCGATCTCGCCGTCGATGAACGTGCGGGTCTTGTCGGGCAGGGTCAGGGCGGCGAGCTTGCCGCGGTAGTCGGCCGCCGGGTCGGCGTCGCTCTCGCCCAGCTCCTTGCGGATGGCGTCCAGCTGGCGACGCAACAGGTACTCGCGCTGCTGCTTGTCGACGCCTTCGGTCACGTCCTGGCGGATGGCCTCGTTGATCTTCGACTCGGCCAGCAGCTCGGTGGCCCACGCCCGCACGAGGTCGAGGCGCTCGCCCAGGTCGACGGCGGCCAGCACCTCGGCCTTCTTGGCCGCGGGGCCGTCCCACCACGAGGTGGCGCCGTCGGCCAGGGCGCCGGGGTCGCTCACGGAGCGGAGCAGCTCGGGCAGGCGGCGGGAGCGGCGGACCTCGGCCAGCTCCTCGAGCACGATGCGCAACTCGCGCGCCGCGCCTTCGACCCGCACGCTGGGCCGGGGGTCGGCCACGGGATGGGCCTGCACCCAGAGCCCGGCCCGCTCCGAGGTCTCGGCCGCGCCGAGCTCGGCCCGGCCGATGCCGCGCAGGATGGCGGCCTGCTGACCGGTGGGCAGTTCGCCGGCCTGCTCGACCTGGGCGATGGTGCCCACCTTGGCGTAGGCGCCGTCGACCACGGGCACGAGGACGACGCGTTGCTCACCGGCGCGGGCGGCGGCGATGGCGCTGCGGGCGGTGTCGGTCTCGAGGGTCAGGGTGACGACGGTGCCGGGGAAGACGACGCCGTCGGGCACGGGAAGAACCGGGAGGGTGACGGAGGTTGTGGTGTCAGCCATGGCCGGCACGCTACCGTCGGTAATTGCAATTACAACATTACGCGAGAGTCACACCGACTCAGGTTGTCGGCGTCTCCACGACGCGGGCATGGGCCAGGGCTTCGGGCCAGCTGGCCCCGGCGGCTAGCAGCTTGCGGTAGCCGGCCAGCTTCTTGGGCAGGTTCACGCCCAGCACTCCCATCAGGCGGCCGGCGTCGCCGTACAGGGTGATGAAGGCGCCGTCGTCGACCGAGCCGTGGGCCACCACGATCTCGTGGTCGCCGCTGACCCGGCCCAGCACCTGGATGCGTCGGTCGTACTGGTCGCTCCACACGAACGGCTGGGTGGTGAAGGGCGTGGGCGCCTCGCCGTTCAGCTCGGCCAGCAGGTTGGCCGCCGCGTGCGAGCCCTGCTCGTTGGCGTTGCTCCAGTGCTCGATGCGGGTGAGCGGGCCGTCGCCGTTGTAGGGCCAGCAGGCCACGTCGCCAGCGGCGTACACCCCCGGGGCGGCGCGCAGGAAGGCGTCGCACACGATGCCGTTGCCCAGCGTGAGGCCGCTGTCCTGCAGCCAGCCGATGTTCGGCGTGACGCCCACCCCCACCACGACCACGTCGGCGGCGATGGTGGTGCCGTCGGCCAGCACCACCCCCTCCACGCGGCCATCGCCGGCGAATCCGGCCACACCCACGTTGCAGCGCAGGTCGACCCCGTTGGCGGTGTGCACGGCGCCGATGGCGTTGCCCATGGCCTCACCCAGGCCGCGCACCAGCGGCGCCGGCAGCGCCTCGAGCACGGTGACCTGGTGACCGAGCTTGCGGGCGGTGGCCGCCACCTCGGCGCCGATGAAGCCGGCGCCGATCACCACGACGCGGCGGGGGCCGTGGTCGGTCAGGTCGGCCCGCAGCGTGAGGCTGTCGTCCAGGGTGCGCAGCTCGTGCAGGCCGGTCCAGCCGACCGGTTGGCCGGGCAGGCGGCGCGGGCTGGCGCCGGTGGCGATCACGCACCCGTCGAAGGCCAGATCGCGACCGTCGGCCAGGTGCAGGGTGCGGCCGGCCACGTCGAGGCGCTCGGCGGGCACGCCGAGATGGAGCTCGAGGTCGAGCTGGCCGAGTGCCTCGGCCTTGCGCAGCTGGATGCGATCGGGCTCCCAGTCGCCGGCCAGCATCGCCTTGGACAGCGGCGGGCGGTCGTAGGGCAGGTGCGCTTCGGCGCCCACCATCACCACCCGACCATCGAAGCCGTCGGTGCGAAACGTCTCGGCGGCGCGCAGGCCGGCAAGCGAAGCGCCGACCACCACCATCGTGCGTGCGGTCATGGCACCGAGCGTGGCACACCGACGGTCGAGGTCCGATCGTCGGGTGGATCGGCGGATGACCCACCCGACGATGCGGACCGACAGTGCCCGGTCGGGTGCCTGCCGGCGGGCGATGACGGCAGACACCCGACCGGGCGATCGGGGGCTCGGGGCGATCAGTTGGGGGCGGTCACCGTTCGGAGAACGCCGTGAGCAGGGTGGCGGCGAACAATCCGACCGTCACCAGGATCGAGAAACCGAGAACCACATTCAGGACGAACGACATTGCAGCTCACCTCCGGCTCGGTCGAGTGCTGGATGCGCCCGACCCCTCACCTAAAACCTTGACAAACCCTTGTACCGAACCCGCGCGGGGAGTGTGACGATCCCGCGCGCTCGCCGGGTGATGGTCCGTACGCAGGGCGTTCGTCGTGCCGAACAGCGGCGTGACCACATCGGCCTGGTAGCGGTAGGCGATGCTCAGCCGGGGCCCGGCGGCGGCCACCTTGGGCACCGAGTGCTCGAAGTGGTGCTGCGTCTCGCCCCCCATGACCAGGAGATCTCCCTGGCCGAGCAGGAACGACCGGGACGCGCCCCCGCCGATCGGGCGCACCAGGAACGGGCGGGGCGCCCCCACCGACACGACGGCGATGACCGTTTCCGGCACGCCGCGCCCGTTTCGGTCGGTGTGCCACGCCACCGAGTCGGCGCCGGTGCGGTACAGGTTGCAGCCGAGCGAGTCGAACGAGACCCCGTAGTGGCGGCCGAGGGCGTCGGCCATGGCGCCCAGCACCGGCTGGCGCACGTCGGCCAGGCCCTGCTGGAGCGACCACCAGGCGGTGAGCCGGGGTTCGTCGACCATGCGGCCGTACATGGGCACCCGCCGTTGCTGCCACGAAAGGCGGGCCACCAGCTCGGCGAACAGGGTGTCGCTGCCGGTCAGCCAGCCGGGCAGGTGGTCGAGGTAGCAGCCGTCGGCCAGCCAGTGGCGCTGGAGGCCGGGTAGCGACGGGTCGAGCTCGGGCTCGTCGCTGCCGAACAGCGACCCCTGCCAGGCGATGACGCCGTCGGCGAGCCGGGCCTCGTCGAGGGTGGTCATGCCGGGCGGCGCCGCCGCCCCGGGGAGGTCGTCGACCGAGGTGACGGGGGTGGTGCGGGCGTCGACCAGTGCGAACATGTGTTCGATCCTCGCGAGGTTCGCGGGAGGCGTCAAGGGGTGTCAGCATGAGCACCCGTGGCACTGGTGGAGCACGTGTCGAACCCGTCCGACGGGCGCCTCGCGGGGTACGTCGGCCTCACCGACGCCCAGCTGCGCGCCAGCCGGGAAGCGGCCGACGGCGTGTTCATCGTGGAGGGCCACACCGCGCTGGCCCGGGCGGTCACCAGCCCGTACCCGTTGCGGTCGGTGCTGTGCCTGCCCGGCCGCCTGGCCGTGGTGCAGGCGGCGCTCGGCGACACGGAGGTGCCCGTGTACGTGGCCGAGCGTGACGTGCTGGCCGCCACCGCCGGTTTCGACGTGCACCGTGGCGTGCTGGCCTTGGCCGGGCGGCGAGCGCCACAGGCCATGGACACGGTACTGGCCGACGCCCGCACGATCGTGATCCTCGAAGGGCTGAGCGACCAGGAGAACGTGGGGGCGATCGTGCGGTCGGCTCGCGCGTTCGGTGTGGACGCCATGCTGCTCGACCCCACCACGGCCGACCCGCTCGGGCGGCGCAGCGTGCGCGTGTCGATGGGCGAGGTGCTGCACGTGCCGTGGGCGCGCGCCACACCGTGGCCCGACGCGCTGCACACGTTGGCCGACGGCGGTTGGCGCGTGTTGGCGCTCACACCGGCGGCCGACGCCCGCTCGCTGCGAACGGTGTCGCGCGCGCCGGACGACCGCGTGGCCGTGCTGCTCGGTGCCGAGGGACCGGGCCTGAGCGCGGCGGCGATGGCCCGGGCCGAACGGGTGGGCATCCCCATCCGGCCCGGGGTCGATTCCCTCAACGTCGGTCACGCCACCGC
>JANMAT010000067.1:0-1974 GCA_031359995.1 Actinomycetes bacterium | reverse complement strand
GACCTCGCCCACGGTTATCCCGTCGGGCCCGTGTGCGGCCAGGGCGGCCATGCCGGCGACCAGCAACTGGCGCCGGGTGCGAGCCCGCTTGCGCGGGTAACCGACCGCATTCGCTGCCTCATCTTGGCTGGCGATCAGATCAATCGGAACAACATCTTTGACGATTACCTCCAAAATTGATCATATAGTTCAGAACGGGGCGCCGCAACGACGCTCGCTCCGGGTCCTTCGCCCACCGCGCCTGCCGCTATCGCAGGTCCGGACGACCACCCATCGGAGCGCACGATGCCCACCACCGCCCCTACCAGGTCCACCACCGCCACCACCGCCAACGTCAGGGCCGAATCCCTCCACGGCCGGGCCGCCGGCGGTCGCGTCCTCACGGACGACGACATCGCCATCGTGGAGGCGACCATCGACGCCATCACGTCGGCGTTGCCCGTCGGGCTATCGCCGACGCAGGTCGTCGCCGCCGGCAACCGACTGACCCGCAGCGCCGTCACCCAGCCGCTCGCCGTCGCCCGCCGTGTTACCGGCCTGGGCCTCGATCTCGCCCGCATCGCCCTCGGAACCAGCCCCATCGAGGCCGACAGCCGCGACCGTCGATTCGCCGACGACTGGTTCCGCACGCGCGGCGGCTACCGACGGCTGGCCCAGACCCAGATCGCCCTCGAACGCTCGGTGGCGCGGCTCATCGGGGACCTGGACATGGACGAAAAGAGCCGACTCCGCTCCGAGCTGATCGCCGCGGTCCTCACCAGCACCGTGTCACCCACCAACACCCTGCTAGGCAACCCGGCAGCACTCAAGGAAGCCGTGCGCACCCGCGGCCGCAGCCTGCGCAGCGGCATGCGGCACGCCCTCCACGACCTCAAGACGAACGGCGGCATGCCGTCGATGGTCGACACCCGACCGTTCGTGCCCGGCGAGACCGTGGCGGCGACGCCCGGCGCCGTCGTGTTCCGCAACCCGGTGCTCGAGCTCATCCAGTACCGCCCCAGCACCAAGCGCGTCCACGAGCGCCCGGTCCTGGTCGTACCGCCCCAGATCAACAGGTTCTACGTGCTGGACCTCGCCCCGGGCCGAAGCCTGGTGGAGCACCTGGTCGCCCAGGGTCAACAGGTGTTCCTGGTGTCATGGCGCAACCCGACCGCCAAGGAGCGCGACTGGAACCTCGACACCTACCTCGAGGCGCTGAAGGAGGCCAGCGACGCAACGTTGGCCATCACCGGCTCGCGTGATCTCAACCTGCTCGGCGTGTGCGCCGGCGGCATCACCACCGCCGCGTGGCTGGGCCACCTGGCGGCGACGGGCGACGAGCGGGTCCATTCGGCCAGCTTCCTCGTCACCATCCTCGATTGGGACGTCCCCTCGACGGTCGGCTCCATCATCTCCGGTCCCGTACTCGCGGCCGCCAAGCGGTCGAGCCAGTCCAAAGGGGTGCTCGAAGGCGACGCCCTCGGCAAGGTGTTCGCCTGGCTCCGGCCCAACGACCTGGTGTGGAACTACTGGGTCAACAACTACCTGCTCGGCCGAAACCCACCGGCATTCGACGTGCTGGCCTGGAACGTCGACTCGACCAACCTGCCCGCCGATCTGCACGCCGACTTCCTGCGCATGGCCGCCGACAACTCGCTCACCAAGCCGGGCGCCGTGACCGCGCTCGGCACGCCCGTCGATCTGTCGCAGATCACCTGCGACTCGTTCGTGGTCGGCGCAGTGACCGACCACATCACACCATGGCAAGCCTGCTACGAGACGGTCAACCTGCTCGGCGGGCGATCGGAGTTCGTACTCAGCTCGCAGGGTCACATCCAGGCACTCGTCAACCCCTCGGGCAACCCGAAGGGCGAGTACCACACCAACCCTGAAGCCGTCGGCGTGGCCATGAGCGCGCAGGAATGGCACCGCGGCGCCACGGCCCACCAGGGCAGCTGGTGGGACCACTGGACCGCCTGGCTCGCACCCCGCAGC
>JANMAT010000032.1:0-23927 GCA_031359995.1 Actinomycetes bacterium | reverse complement strand
TGTGGAGCTGGGGGGAATCGAACCCCCGTCCACCAGGCGGAAACCGCCCGTGCTACGACCATTCCCGACTTCGAGGCTGACGCAACCTCACCGGCGGGTCGGATGACCATCGGTTACCCGGTGGTCCACGGATCGACTTTCCGACCGGTCAGTGGTCTTTCCCACCGTCAGCAGTCTTTCCTGCTGCCATCCTCTGCTTCTGTTGCCGGGCTGCAGTGGATCGACCCCGTGCGGTCTTGCGACTCACGATGTCTCTCGAACACCTGAGTTATCAGGCGGCGAGAGCGAACTGCTCGTTGGCAATTCTGGTTTTTGCCCCGTTTAGCGAGTCTGAGCAACTCGGGTCGCACGCTCGGCCACCGAAACTGATGTCGAAACCGGTCAGCCCCGTAGGTCGTGTACGGCACCAGCATACCGGGCCGGGGCCCGGGTGACCCTGGCCGATTACGCCGGCCGCACCGGCCATGGCACCACCGGGGTCAGCCCGGCCCGGGCCTTGAGCGCCGGGCCCGCCGTGCGGGCCGCCGCCGCCAGAGCCGCCTCGTCGACCTTCGTGCCGCGGCCGTCTCGCACCACGACCTCGCCGTCCACCACCACGTGGCGCACGGCCCGACCGTCGGTGCCCCACACCAGCTGCAGCGCGGGGTCGTCGCCCACCGGCGTCCACTCCGGCCGGCGGGCGTCGAGCACGACCAGGTCGGCCCGTTTGCCCACCTCGAGCGAGCCGAGCTCGTGGGCCCGACCGATGGCCGCCGCCCCCCGGATGGTGGCCAGCTCCAGCGCCAGGTGGGCGCCTGGCTGCGTGGGGTCGACCGCGCTGTCCTTGGCCAGACCAGCGAACAGTGCGGCGGCGCGCAGCACGTCGATCTGGTCGCCGGCGTTCTCGCTGTCGCACCCCAGCGCCAGCCGGCCGCCGCGGCGCACCAGTTCCACATGGCGACCCACCTGCGACACGCCTTGGCCCAGGCGCAGGTAGGCCCACGGGCACGTGGCCACGGCCACGTCGTGCGCCACGATCGCGTCCACCTCGGCGTCGTCCACGTGCACGGCGTGCGCCACCAGCACGTGCGGCCCGAGCGCGCCGAGCGCGGCCAGGTGCACGAACGGGCGGCGACCCGTGCGGGCCAGGTACGCCGTGGCGTCGCCCGGGCCGGGGGAGAGGTGGAACGTGAGGTGCGTGCCCCGCGAACGGGCCAACGCCGACGCACCGGCCACCAGTTCGTCCGACATCAGGTCGTGGCCCACCAGCGCGACCCAGCCCTGCACCAGATCGTCGGCGTCGGGCGGGAACGCATCGAGCAGTTCGGCGGCGCCGGCCAGCACATCGGCCGCCGGGGCGGCATAGGGCGCGTCGGCCACGTCCCACCCCCAACGACCCAGGGCCACCCGCACGCCGACGGCGCGGGCCGCCGCGGCCACGCGCTCCGGGTGGGCCACGGTGCCGGCCTCCACCACCGTGGTCACGCCGTTGCGCACCGCTTCCACCAGTGCGAGTGACGCCGACAGCTCGTCGTCGTCGCCGGTGTGGGCCGCGTGCAACGGCACCGCCCACGAGAAGATCGCCGCGCCCGGCGCCAGGTCGTCAGGGATGGACGCCCGGGCCAGGCGGTCGCCGGTGAGGTGCTGGTGGGCGTCGATGAACCCCGGTACCACCCAGCCGCCGTCGGCATCGAGCACCGTGGCACCGGGGTGCGCGGCACGCAGGTCGACCGAGCGCCCGATGGCAGCGATGCGCCCGTCGCGCACCAGGATCGCCGCGTCGCTCAGCACTGTGCGCTCGCCGTCCATGGTGACGACGCGGTCGGCGCCCACCACCAGCAACGCGCCGGTCACGCCTGACCCGTCTGGCGCAGGTACGTGAGCGCATCCCACACGTCCAACCGCTCGGCGATCAGGTCGCCGTCGAAGCGCAGCAGCATCACACCGCGCACGTGCACCGGTACCTCGGTGTCGTCGGGCGTACGGGCGTTGGCGTGCAGGTCGTAGGGCGCCGCCACGCGGTCGCCCTCCACGATGGGCGGGCCCGGCTCGTAGCGCAGCCCGGGCATCGACGTGAAGAAGCCCGGCAGGCGACGCCGGTACTCGGCCCGCCCCACGCAGCCGGAGCCCAACGCGCTGGCATGATCGTTCACGAACCCCTCGGTCACGAACGCGGCCACGGCATCGGCGTCACCGCTCGCGAAGGCCCGTAGGTAGGCCGCCGCCCGATCGCCGATGGACCGATCGTCAGCCATGGCACCAGTGTGACAGCTGCACCCCGCCCCACGGCGGGCTCAGCGCACCAGGTACCAGATCGCCAGCACGGTGCCGTAGGCGACGACGACGCTGCGCAGCACGACCGGCTTGATCTTCCCCACGAGACGGCCGCCGATGGAACCGCCGAGCAGGCTGGCCGGTGCCATCACCATCACCAGCGTCCACAGCACCTTCCCGGTGAACACGAAGAACAACGCGGCCACCACGTTCACCACGAACGACAGTGCCTGCTTGAGCGCGTTGAGCTTCGGTAGCGGCTCGCTATAGAGCAGGCCGAGCACGGCCAGCAGCATGATGCCGAGGCCGGCGCCGAAGTAGCCGCCGTAGATCGACGCCGCGTACGTGACGATCATGGCGGTGACGGGCGATTCCACACCGTGCTCCCGTTTGCCGATGCGCAGCACCTTGCGGATCCAGACCTGGCCGCCGAGCAGGGCGCACGCCAGCAGGATCAGGTAGGGCACGAGCTGCGTGAAGACCGCCTCCCCGGTCACGAGCAGCAGGATGGAACCGGTCAGTCCGCCGAGACCGCCGGCGACGGCGAGCCGGCGCAACCGGGCCGGGTCGTCGGCCAGATCCTTGCGTTGGGCGTAGGTGCCGCCGAAGTAGCCGGGGCACAGCGCCACCGTGTTGGTGACGTTGGCCGCCACGCGGGGCGCGCCGATGGCGACGAGCGTGGGGAACGAGATGAGCGTGCCGCCGCCGGCGATGGCGTTCACGATGCCGGCGCCCGCGGCGGCGAGCGCGGCGAACCCGTGGTCGAGGAGGGTGTAGGTGCTGATCGCCCGACGCTACCCACGACGGTACGCTCCGGCCGTGACCGACCGATCCTGGGGCTTCACCACCCGAGCCCTCCACGCCGGTGGCCGACCCGATCCCACCACGGGCGCCCGCGCCGTGCCGATCTACCAGACCACCAGCTTCGTCTTCGAAGACACCGCCGACGCCGCCGACCTGTTCGCCCTGCAGAAGTACGGGAACATCTACAGCCGCATCGCCAACCCCACCACCGCTGCGCTCGAGGAGCGCATCGCCAGCCTGGAGGGCGGCATCGGCGCGGTGGCCACCGCCAGCGGGCAGGCGGCCGAGTTCATGGCCGTCACCGCCATCGCCGGCGCCGGCTCCCACCTGGTGGCGTCGTCGAACCTGTACGGCGGCACGTACACCCTGTTCGGCTCCACCCTGGCCGAGCTCGGCATCCGCACCACGTTCGTGGACCCCGACGACCCCGAGGCGTTCGCCGCCGCCATCACGCCCGAGACGAAGCTGCTCTACACCGAGACCATCGGCAACCCGTCAGGGTGCGTGGCCGACCTGCGCGCGCTGGCTGACGTGGCCCACGCCCACGGCCTGCCGCTCATGGTCGACAACACCTTCGCCTCGCCGTATCTGTGCCGGCCCATGGAGCACGGCGCCGACATCGTGGTGCACTCGGCCACCAAGTTCCTGGGCGGCCACGGCGTGGCCATCGCCGGCGCCGTCACCGAATCGGGCCGCTTCGACTGGTCGGCCTCGGGACGCTTCCCGGGGCTCACCGAGGCGGTGCCCGCCTACAACGGGCTCAAGTACTGGGAGAACTTCGGCGAGTACGCCTACTGCACCAAGCTCCGCGTCCACCAGCTGCGCGACATCGGCGCCTGCCTCAGCCCGTTCAACGCCGTCCTGATCCTGCTCGGCATCGAGACCCTGCCGCTGCGCATGGAGCGCCACGTGGCCAACGCCAAGGCGGTGGCCGCCCACCTGGCCCAACACCAGCAGGTGGCGTGGGTGCGCTACGCCGGTCTGCCCGACTCGCGCTACCACGACCTGGCCCGCCGCTACCTGCCGAAGGGGCCGGGCGCCATCTTCACCTTCGGCGTGAAGGGCGGCCGCCCCGCCGGTGCCGCCTTCATCGAGGCACTCGAACTGGCCAGCCACCTGGCCAACGTGGGCGATGCCAAGACGCTGGTGATCCATCCGGCGTCCACCACGCACCAGCAGCTCACCGACGACGAGATGACCCGCGCTGGCGTCACGCCCGACATGGTGCGCATCTCGGTCGGGCTCGAGGACCTGGAGGACATCGTGTGGGACCTCGACCAGGCGCTGGCCGCTGCCGGGAAGCTGGCGTGATGGCCGGCGTGCACGACCCGGTGCCCGGGTGGGCCGAGCCTTCGGCGCGCGACCGGTTGGCGTTGCTGCGGCGCACGCGCTCGATCGCCATGGTCGGCGTGTCGGCCAACGCGGCGCGGCCCAGCTACTTCGTGGCGACGTACCTCACGTCGTCGTCGGCCGACTACGACGTGTACTTCGTCAACCCGGCGGCGTCCGAGATCATGGGCCGCCCCGTCTACCAGAGCCTGGCCGACCTGCCGGTGGTGCCCGATCTGGTCGACGTGTTCCGCAGGCACGACGACCTACCCGCGGTCACCGAGGAAGCCATCGCCATCGGCACGAAGGCGGTGTGGTTCCAGCTCGGGCTGTGGCACCCCGAGGCCGCCGTGCGGGCCACCGACGCCGGGCTGGACGTGGTGATGGACCGCTGCCTGAAGATCGAGCACGCCCGCTTCCACGGCGGCCTCCACCTGGCCGGCTTCGACACCGGCGTCGTCAGCTCGCGTCGCCGTTTGTAGGTCGGTGGGTTGGATTCCCGACCCGACCGCTTAGGATTCGCGGTCGACGAGGGCGTGAGCGACAGGGGAGGCAGTCATGGCCGAAGTGCGGTTCTGGGTGGATCCGATCTGCCCGTGGTGCTGGGTGACGGCACGCTGGATCACCGAGGTGGCACCCGAGCGAGACCTGCAGCTGGTGTGGAAGCCCATCAGCCTGAAGTTCAAGAACGACACCCAGCCCGACAGCCCGTTCTACGACAAGGTCGTCTGGACGCTGGGCCTGCTGCGCGTGATGGAGTCGGTGCGCACGGCCGAAGGTGACGGCCCCATCGAGTCGCTCTACCTCGAGTACGGCACCCGCATCCACCACGACAAAGAGACCCTGTGGGATGGGGCGGAGGCGTTGAAGGCCGTCGGCCTCGACGTCGCCCACGCCGCCGCGGCCGACGACGAGTCGTGGGACGCGGTGGTGCGCGCCGGCATGGACGAGGGACTCGCGCTGGTCGGTGCCGACGTCGGCACGCCGATCATCGCCTGGGAGCACGCGGGCCGCACCGTGGGGGCCTTCGGTCCCGTCATCACGCGCGTGCCCAAGGCACCCGACCACCTGCGCCTGTGGGACGCGTTCCAGACCGTCACCACGCTGCCCGACTTCTGGGAGATCAAGCGCACGCGCACCGAGGCGCCCGACTTCGGCGACCGCCCTACCGGGCACTGAGCGCCGGCGCGGTGAGGCGTTCCAGGCGCTCGCGGCTCTCGGCGTCGGCCGGGTAGAACGCCTCGATGGTGAGCTCGTCGGTGGTGACGTCGCGCGGCGAGCCGATGAGGGCCAGCGTGGAGAACATGCGCACCTCGCCCTCGGGCGTGGTGATGGCCAACGGCATCACCACGCCGGCGAAGCCGTGGGCCTGGGCCACCGACGGGCCCACGTAGCCGAGGACCTCGTCGAGCAGGTCGGCCAGCACCGCGTCGGCGGTGGCATCGACCTGCTCGCGCAGGCGCAGCACCAGGTGCTCGGCGTACTCGGCGAAGTTCGTGGCCCGCGGGGCCAGGCCGCCCGGGTGCAAGCTGATGCGCATGACGTTCATGGGCGGCTGCAGCAGTTCCTCGTCGAGGCCGACGAGGAACAGGTTCGCCGCCGCGTTGGCCCGCAGCAGGTTCCAGTAGCGGTCGACCACGATGGCCGGGTACGGGTGGGCGCCGAGCACCAGATCGACCGCGTGGCTCACCGCATCCATGCCCGGGTCGTCGAGCGACTGCTGGGTGTAGCGCGGCGCGTAGCCGGCGGCGAGCAGGATCTGGTTCCGCTCCCGCAGCGGCACGGCGAGGTGCTCGGCGAGGTGATCGATCATCTCGGGGCTGGGCTTGGCCCTACCCGTCTCCACGAAGCTGAGGTGCCGGGTCGACACCTCGGCGCGGGTGGCGAGGTCGAGCTGGCTGAAGCGTCGCCGCAGCCGCCACTGCTTCAGGAGCTCGCCAGCGCTGGTTCGGGGGGTGGCCATGGCGCCAACGTACGCGCCCGACGTCACCCGTCCCATTACGTCCCACGTCATCGCTTTGCCGCCGGTCGAGGCCCGATCGTGATGCCCATGACCACAACCGACACCACCGCCACCATCGCCGAGCGCTACCTCGCCGCCTGGAACGCCACCGATCCGGCCGAGCGTCGGGCCGCCCTCGAAGCGACCTGGACCCCCGAGTGCCGCTTCACCGACCCCATGGCCGACACGACCGGGTACGACGAGCTCACCGCCCTCATGGGCGGCGTCGATGCCCAGTTCGCCGGCCACCGGTTCGTGCTGTCGAGCAACGTCGACACCCACCACGACCTGGTCCGCCTCGCGTGGGACCTCGTCGGGCCCGACGGCACCGTCGCCGCCGTGGGCCACGACACCCTCACCCTGGCCGCCGACGGCCGCATCGCCGTCGTCACCGGCTTCTTCGGCCCGCTGGAGCGGGTCGCCGCCTGACCCGACGGGCGCCGGCGCGAGGGAGAGGCCCAGTCCGGGCCTAGTCCATGCCCTTGCGCTGGCGGCCGAGGGCGCGGGCGACCTCGGCCTTGGCGTCGCGCTCGGCCATGGCGGCGCGATGGTCGCCCTTCTTGCGACCCTTGGCCAAGGCCAGCTCCACCTTGGCCCGGCCATCCTTGAAGTAGACGGACAGGGGGATGAGCGACAGGCGCTCCTGGTTCACGCGGGAGGCCAGCTTGTCGATCTCCTCCTTGTGGAGGAGCAGCTTGCGGCGCCGGTCGGGCAGGTGGTCGCCGAACCCATGGGCGTAGGAGTAGCGCGAGATGTGCAGCGCCTCGAGCCAGCACTCGCCCCGCTCGATGCGGGCGTAGGCGTCGGCCAGCTGGACCTGGGCGTGGCGGAGGCTCTTCACCTCGCTGCCGTGCAGCACGAGGCCCGCCTCGACGACGTCGAGGATGGCGTAGTCGTGCCGGGCCTTCCGGTTGGAGGCCACGAGCGTGGTGCCGTTGGGACGCATGGGGTGCGTCAGGTTACCGGTGCGCTCGCCTAGCCTGCCCCTCGGATGTTGCGCGTCGCCCCCCACGCCCACGACGAGATGGTCGCCCTGGCCTACACGGGCTACCCGCTCGAGGTCTGCGGCCTGCTGGCCGGTCCGCCCGGCGCCGGCCACGTGGCCGCCTTCTACCCGTGCGAGAACACGGCGAAGTCGGCGCGCGTGTACACGGTGTCGCCCCGCGACCACCTGCGCGCCGAACGTGACGCCGAGGACCACGGCTGGGAGATCGTCGGCGTCGTGCACTCCCACACCCACACCGAGGCCTACCCGAGCCCCACCGACGTGGCCGCCGCGCCCGATCCGGGCTGGCACTACGTGATCGTCTCACTGAAGCGGGAGGCGCCGGTGGTGCGCAGCTACCGCATCGTCGACGGCCAGATCGCCGAGGAACCGGTGGCCCGCGGCTGACGTCGCCAGCCCGGCTGGGTCCCCCTCCGGGGGAGTTCAGTACAATGCTGATCGGGATCCTCGGGAATGTCCGCCCGCCGGACCGCGTTGGAGGCGACATGGCCGTCTACGAGAACGTGCTCGATCTGATCGGCAACACCCCGATGGTCGACGTATCGGTGCTGTCCCCGAACCCCCGCGTCCGCATCTTCGGCAAGCTCGAGGGCCAGAACCCGTTCGGTTCGGTGAAGGACCGCATCGCCAAGTCGATGATCGAGACGGCCGAGAAGGAGGGCCTGCTCACCCCGGGCCGCCAGATCGTGGAGCCGTCGTCCGGGAACACCGGGATCGCGCTCGCCGCCATCGCCCAGATCAAGGGCTACCCGATCAAGATCCTGATGCCCACCTCTGTTTCGATCGAGCGGCGCCAGATGCTGGAGATCTTCGGAGCCGAGATCATCCTCACGCCGGGGGAGGAGGGGTCGAACGGCGCGGTGAAGCGGGCTCTCGAGCTCCACGCCCAGCACCCCGAGTGGTACATGCCGTACCAGTACGCCAACGACGCCAACCCGCGTGCCCACTACGAAGGCACCGGCCCCGAGATCTGGCGCGACCTGCCCGAGATCACCCACTTCGTCGCCGGCCTCGGCACGTCGGGCACGCTCATGGGTACCGGCCGCTACCTGAAGGAGCAGAACCCGCACATCAAGGTGATCGCCATCGAGCCCCCGCTCGGCGAGCGCGTCGAGGGTCTGCGCAACCTCGACGATGGCTACATCCCGCCGCTGTTCGAGTCGTGGCACGGGTTCGACCTGCTCGACCGCAAGCGCGTCGTGCGGCCCCGCGAGTCGCTGGAGTGGACCCGACGCCTGGTGAAGGAGTGCAGCATCTTCGCCGGCATCTCCGCTGGTGCCGCCATGGCCGGCGCGGCCAAGGTGGCCACCGAGATCGACGAGGGCGTCATCGCGTTCATCGTGTGCGACGGCGGCTGGAAGTACCTGTCGACCGGCGCCTACACCGACGACCTCGACGAGGCCGAGTCCAAGGCCGAGAAGATCATCTACTTCTGACGCTTGGGTGCGTCACAGCCGCATCCACGGTGTGGCCACGGTCCGGCCCTCTTGTCGTACTAGGACGCGCATCAGCGCGTCGGGAGCAGCGGTCTCGAACTGGCCGAACTCGTCCAAGACCACGACCATGCTCTCGGACGCCGTCTGGACCTGGACCTCGTCAACGCCCGCGGGGGCTACCTGTCCCAAGAGCTCCCGCTCGCCCGTCACACGCAGCTCGATCGAGGTGCCGGCGGCCGAATACACGATCACCCTGGGGTCGTCTTCGCTGGCGCGTGCAGCTACCGAGGGGGCGTCTACCAGAGAGTCGTGGATCAGGGCTGCCAGCTCGACGTCGAGCGAGCCGAGGTCGTACACCGCCAGCGCGAAGTCGTGCACGGCTCGGGGCACGACGTCGTTGGTGGCGGGCACGGCCTGCCGTAGTGCGATCACGAGGTCGTCGTCGTCTGTCAGGTCGAACGTGGGGTCCATTTGATTCAGTCACTTCCCGTGAGGAACGGGCGCATTTCCGCCGTCGCCCGAAGATGATCGAGGCATCGGCCCCGTGTCGGCCCGATGTAGCCGACGGTGGTACTGAGTTGCGAAGCGATCTCCTCGTACCTCATCGGTGGATCCGCAATGAGCAGCCGAAGCAGCCGCTGGCAAACGGGCGTCAGGTGCTCGAATGCGTGCTGCAGGGCAGCGCGCAGCTCGGCGTCGATCATGGGCTGATCGTTGTCGACCTGGTGCGGCGGGACGTCGAGCTCGGTATCGGATCGGGACAGCGTCACCCGCTTGCGCCGTCGAACGATGGCGAGCGCCTCGTGTCGGGTGGTCGTGACGAGCCAGCCCGGGAGCCGCTCAGGATCGCGCAGCTGGTGCAGGCTCTCGAAGAGCCGCAACCAGGTGTTCTGGCTCGCCTCTTCACGGTCCTCCTGGGACATGTCGACCTGATAGGTGGTTTTCCACACCACCAACTCGAGGCGATCCACGAGGTTGCCCCAGGCGCGCCGATCACCGGCACGCGCTCGCTCGACGAGCTCGGTGAGTGATTCCTCGGAATCCTCCGACGGTGCGCCAGTGGAGTGGCTGACCCTCCGTGGGCTCGGCATCCTCTGAGACGTCATCGTCTGCTCCTGCCCCGCGAGTCGGGCATGCCGGGAGAGTGCCGTCGTCGCGTGAGGTCGGTCGTCATGAGAGGTAGACGCACCAGCCCGCGGGATTGATACATCCAGGTTCCCGTCACGCTCCGAATACGCCGAACGCCGCGGCAACGGCCGCGGCTTCGGGCGTGGACTCGGCCGCGGCCCGAACCATTGCGTCGGTGGGCGCGGTGCCCATCGCCAGATGACGGTGCAGCGAGGCCATCAACTCCACGGTGGCCGGTGAGTCTGGGGTGGCGGTGACGGAGGCGATGACGTTGCGTGTGCCCATCCCGAGGAGGACCTGAGTCAGGCCGGCCAGCTCGTCGCCGGCGAACGCTCCGGACAGCCCGAGATGGCAGGACGAGAGCACGACGACATCGGGAAGGCGACGCGCACGTTCGAGGTCGTACACCGTGAGGGGGCCGTCGTAGAGCGAAAGCGCTGACAGCATCGGATTGCCGTGTCGAAACCGGCCGTGGCAGGCGAAGTGGGCCACATCGGCGCCCGACAGCGAACGCGCCACCTGATCGGCTTCGGCGCGCGCGAGGACCTCGCTCTTCGGGTACAGCGCCGCGACCGCATCGACCTCCTCGGTCGCATACGCCAGGTCCGGGCCGGCGACCGCCAACAGCGACGAACGGGCGCGGGTGGGCCGGCGACGGATCTCGAGGAAGGTCGTTGCCGACGGCACGATGGCAACGGGGCGCTCGGCCAGCGCCGGGACGAGTCGCCAGGGCACCGCGTGGTGGGCGGCCGTTGGACTCAGCACCACGCGGCCGGCGTCGTTCACCAGAGGGCGCAACAGACGGTCGAGCTTCTGTGCAATGGCGTCTAGCTGACCAGCGCTCTGTTGGAGCAGCCGATCGTCAGCGGTGAGGCTGATCACTCGCCAGTATGCCCGCGGCATCGTGAGGACGCTGCGGTCGAAGTCGGCAGCCTGACCGAGGTGCGCGACCCGGGCGTGACCTCGGCCGATCACCAACGCCAGCAGGTCCGTGCCGTGGGCGAACATCTCGACCAGGATCTCGTCGTCCTGTAACGCCTCCTCCAGGCCTTCGCGTGTCGCGGCGATGTCGAGGTGTCGCAAGATGCTCTGCTCGTGACGGGCCCGCGCCTGAATCGCTCGCTCGAGCCGCCCGCGCTCCCGGTCGAATTCGTCGCTGAGCGAAGCGTCGCCCGCCGACTCGCGGCGTCTGGCGAGCGTTTGGCGCAGTTGCGTGAGCAGATCGGCCAGAACGAGATCGCCGGGCGGCGACAGGCGTTGAAACCGCAGTGCTTGGGCTCGCTGCGCCTCTACGGCCCCCAACACCTCGTCAGGGTCACCTCGGTCCAACGCCAAGGAGATGCCGAGCTGGGCGAGCTGCACAACATGGGTGGCGACGTGGGTGCGCAGTTCGGTGGAGGCGAGGACCGCCCGGTGCCGGTCGAGCGAGGACAGGCCGGCGCGAACGATGTCGAGCGCGTACACCCGCTCGCCCTGGTCGCGCTCCGAGATGGCCAGCGCGAGCGCGCGGCAGACGTCGAGTTCGATCGGCAGGTCGGCGGCGACCTGCTGGACTCCCAATGTCACCGCGTTGTGCTGTCCGAGGCGAGCCAGCGCTAGGAGCCGCAGGACCTGCGCTTCGTTCGCCGCGTGGCCGTCGACCCGACGCAGCACCGATGCGTGATCATCGAGCTCGTCGGCCAGTGCGGTGGTGATGTCACCCTCCTCGATACGCGTGCGGCAGGAGAGCACGGCGGCTTGGCGGGCCCAGACATGTCGGCGCTGGACCTCGAAGAGGCTCGCCGCCTCGTTCGCCGCCGCACGAGCCTGGGCCGGTTCACCATCGGCAATGGCACAGCGTGCGAGCAGTAGGAGGGCCTCGGCCAGGTCGGCCTCGCGCCCCCCGACACGACAGCCGGCGACGGCTGCGACGGCGAACTCCCGCGCCTCGGTGGCGAGGCCCGCGGTCAGGAGCACGCCGCATCGATCGGTCGCCATCTCCCCAGCATCGCCGCCGGACTCGCTGATCTCCGATGTCGCTCGTTCGAACAACGCGAGCGCGTGAGCGATGTTGCCCCGTCGCGACGCCACGAACGCGAGATTCCACGTCATCCGGGCGGCGTGGAGCCGGGCACCGACGCCGGCATACAGATCCTGGGCGGCGCTGAGGTCCTGTTCGGCGCCGTCGAGGTCGCCGAGGAACGTCCGGGCGATCCCGCGATTCGTCAGCAGGTCAGCGGCGTCCGTCGGGTCGGGCGAGCCGAGGAGAACGGGAAGTGCATCGTCGAGCAGCGCGAGGCCGTCCGCGGTGCGTCCCAGACGCAGCAACGCCCCGCCTTGCTCGCTCGTGACCAGCGCTCGGGTCACGCCATCGACCTTGGTCCGGGCTGCCTCGAAGAGCGCGAGGCTCTCGTCGGATCGACCGCGGTAGAGCAGGGTGACGGCGAGGGTCATCCCGGTGAGTGCTTCCAGCTCATGGTCACCGCAGATGCGGGCCTGTTCGAGCGCGCGGCCGAGCACCTGTTCGGACCGAACGGCATCACCCAGGATGCGAAGGGCAATGCCGAGCGCACGACCGCACGTCGCCCGCTCGCGAGACGTCAAGACCTCGCCCAGGAGCCGGTCGGCCTGCTGCACGGTTTCGGTCGGCGAGTCGTAGGCGAGAGAGAGCAACGCAGATGCGTCAGATGCTCGTCGGGTGTCTCCTCGCACTCGCCTAGTTTGGCGTATCAGGGCGCACGGCTGTCCGTCAGTTTCTACAACGATCCCAGGGAGGCGCGATGGCGAGGGTTGAGGCGGATGGAGGTTCCTGGCACGGGAGCCGGTGGAACTGGCGCGCACTGATCGCAGTGATCGTGGTGCTGATCCTGCTCGTCTTGTTGGTCGTCATGCTGGTGACTCATCCCGGGGATGGGGCGGTGAGTTGTGGACCCGCATCCCGTCAGGACAGCACCATCACACCGAAACTGGATGCACAAGTGGCGACCGTATGGTGTACGGCGTCCGGGCGTCCCGAGTTTCCGATCCTCTTCGTGCGGGATCAGTTGATCGTGGAGCAGACGGACGCGGACGGTGCCTCGGACGAAGCCATCAGGAACTACATCAGCCGTGCGCTGACGACGTGCAACGGCGGCGGGGAGATCTCGCTCACCACGGTGGACCGCCCTGAGATCCCCGCGGAGAAGTCAGGCGTGGACACCGTCGATCCGTCCACGACCACTACCCCCGCGGCGGCCGCCGAAGCCACCGGCGATGGCACGCCGGCGCCGAGTTCCACCGTGTTCGATGTCGGGGGTTTCACGCCCGACGCCGACACACCCGCGGCGGCTGCCGCGGCGCAGGCCAGGTATGCCCTGTGCGTCGGCGGAGTCCTGCACGACAAGGACCGACCTTCGGCGCTCGTCGATGGCAAGCAGGTGTTCATCGATTTGAACTACGTACACGCGTTGACTCCGGGTTGGTCCTTCAAGCCCGCCTACGACCCCTCGGAGAACCCGACGCACATCCCGTCGACTCCGGCGAAGACGATCACCAAGCTCACGTTGCCGTCCTCCGTGCCGCTCCCGTCGTCCGGATCTCCCTCGGTCGTGGTGATCGACACCGGGTATCCCGACAACGCCGGTGCTTCGAAGCCGCAGTGGCTCGTCGTGGACGGAGGCAGTGATGCGGCCTACACCAAGACCTCCGGCATCGCCACCCTGGCGCCCGAGCAGCAGGTGCTCCGTCACGGACCGTTCATCGTCAGTCAACTGGCTGCGTCGGCGGTCACGGGCTCCACCGTGTCAGCACGCAAGCTGGTGCTGGCGCGACTCGGCTCGCAGTTGACACTGCCGTACTTCGACGAGGCCGATCTCCTCGACACCATCAAGCGCGTCTTCGGCTACGGCCAGTCGGGGACCTCGTGGAGGTTCGGTGCCGTCGCGGGGGCCAAGGCACCTCGGGGTGCCACCGTGGTCGACATGTCGTTCGGGAGCGACGCCACGAGCGGTCCTCCGTTCGCCCACACGCCGTTGACCGCAGTCTTCGCCCGGCTCCTCGCCAGCGGCGGCTGGACCGGTTCGGCGCCGGAACCTCCCGTGGTAGTGGCGGCCGCCGGCAACGACGGCGTGGTCGACGCCACGCGTTTGCCGGCCGGGTTCGCCGTCGCCGGTACCCTCGACCAGGTGGCGGCGGCACTGGCGTTGCCGCCTGGCTCGAACCTGGACCGGTCTGTCCTCGCCGTTGGCGCGGCGTACCCCGGCTCGAACCCCGTACGCAGCGAGGCGACCGCGGCGCCGTACTCGAACCGCGGCAGCGCGGTCACGACCTGGATGCCCGGCGACTGCTACGGCGCCGTGCCCGGTTGGAACGGTAAGAACTGGCAGAACGAATCGTGGTGGTGGGGCGGCACCTCGTTCGCCACAGCGAACGCCGCCAGCGCGGTCATCGCCAAGTGGCCGACGAAGGGCGCGGCGCGGGCCGCTCTCGCCACGACGCCGGCCCTGCGGTCGTCACTGCCGCCCGCGCCCTCCGCCGAAATCACGTGCTTCTGAGCCGATCTCGCTGACGTCGCAGCCGGCACGCTCCGTGCCGGTTGCGGCGGTTGGCCGGGCGAGTGGTCACAGGCCGTGATTCGTCGTACGACGAAGTTCGATCGTCCGGACGCACGGCGTCGTATCCGACACCAATCGCGGTGAAACGGTGACGAAGCCCTAAGAAAAGGTGTCAGGACGCCGGAAACGGAGGACATTTCGTTCTAGTCACCCCGTCAGGTGCTAGCAACGTTTGGACACAACCCGTGTGAGCGACACCCGTTCTGGCTGAGAGGACCCGTGGTGCCCACTGACGAATGCCTCGCCTGCGCGGGGGAGATCACGCGTACCGGCTTCCTGCCGGCCCGCCACGAGGGCGATGACCCGGTCCCCACCGGGTTCTGCAGCAACTGCAAGAAGGTGCAGGCGCTGCGTGCCGGCGTGTGGCTACCGCTCGGCCGGCCGAGCTGAGCCAACCCGACCCGGCCCCGGCGACCGCGTAGCCTGGGTGGTCGTGAGCGCCGTGGACGTCGATCGCCCGATCGGCATGTTCGACTCGGGCTTCGGCGGCCTCACCGTGGCCCGGGCCGTCATCGACCTGCTGCCGGCCGAGCACCTCGTGTACATCGGCGACACCGGCCGCTACCCCTACGGGCCCAAGCCCCGCCACGAGGTCGCCGCCTACGCCCGCCAGATCGCCTGGACCCTGGTCGAGGACTTCGACGTGAAGGTCCTGGTGGTCGCGTGCAACACCGCCGCGGCCGCGGCGCCCCTGCCCGAGCTGGCCGCCGAACTGCCCGTGCCCGTCATCGGGGTGATCGAGCCGGGCGCCCGCTCGCTGGTGCAGGCCACCCGCAGCGGCAGGATCGGCGTCATCGGCACCGTCGGCACCATCGGCTCGGGCGCCTACCAGACCACCGTGGCCGCCATCGCGGCCGACGAGGGCATCGCCGGCGTCGAGCTCACGTGCGCGGCGTGCCCCGGCTTCGTCGAGTTCGTGGAGCGGGGCCAGACCGCCGGCGACGAGATCACGGTGCTGGCCGAGCGCCTGCTCGCCCCCGTGCTCGACGCCAAGGTCGACACCCTGCTGTTCGGCTGCACCCACTACCCGTTCCTGTCGCGCGTGATCGGCGACGTCATGGGCCCCGAGGTCGTGCTCGTGTCGTCGGCCGAGGAGACGGCGTTCGAACTGGCCGCCGTGATGACCCGCACCGGGCTGCGCCGCCCGGCCGGCCGCGGGGCGGGCACGCACCGGTTCTGCTCGTCGGGCGACGTGCGCACGTTCGTGGAACTGGGCAGCCGCCTGCTCGGCCCCGAACTGGATGCGGCCGAAGCCGTGGCATTCGACGATCCTGGTACGACCGACCCCCGAGGAGCCTGAACCATGCCCCGTCCCGACGGACGCGAAGCGAACCAGCTGCGCCCCATCACCTTCGAGCGCGACTACACCGAGATGGCGTCCGGTAGCTGCCTGGTGACGTTCGGTCGCACCCGCGTGCTGTGCACCGCGTCCATCGACGCCGACGTGCCCCGCTGGATGAAGGGCAAGGGCAAGGGTTGGGTGACCGCCGAGTACTCGATGCTGCCCGGTTCATCGCCCGAGCGCGTCGATCGCGAAGCGGCCAAGGGCAAGCAGCAGGGGCGCACGGTCGAGATCCAGCGCCTCATCGGCCGCAGCCTGCGCGCCGTCTGTGACATGGCGGCGCTCGGCGAACGGCAGGTGATCGTCGACTGCGACGTGCTGCAGGCCGACGGCGGCACCCGCACCGCATCGATCTGCGGCGGCTACCTCGCCCTGCACGACGCGTTGGCCCGGCTGGTGGGCAAGGAGATCAAGAAGCACCCACTGCACAGTCGATGCGCCGCCATCAGCGTGGGCATGGTGGACGGCACCCCGGTGCTCGACCTGCCCTACGTGGAGGACAGCCGCGCCGAGGTCGACATGAACGTGGTGATGCTGGCGCCGGCCGACGGCGAGGCCCGCTTCGTGGAGGTGCAGGGCACGGCCGAGGCGGGCGCCTTCAGTCGCCGTGAGCTCGACCGCCTGCTCGGCCTGGCCGAGGCCGGCCTGGCCGAGATCTTCGCCATGCAGGCCGCCTACACGGCCGAGCCGCCGGCCACGCGGAGCTAGGCGGCGTGACGATGCGGCTCGTGTGCGCGTCGGCCAACCCCGACAAGGTGGCCGAGATCGCGGTGATCCTGGGCGACGCCGGGGTGGAGCTGCTGCCCCGCCCCGCTCACCTGCCCGACGTCGACGAAGACGCCGACACCCTGGTGGGCAACGCCCGGCTCAAGGCGATGGCGGTAGCACGGGCCACGGGCATGCCGGCGGTGAGCGACGACACCGGGCTGTTCGTGGACGCCCTCGACGGACGGCCCGGCGTGTGGACGGCGCGCTACGCCGGCGAGCACGCCACCTACGCCGACAACCGCGCCAAGCTGTTGGACGAGCTGGCCGAGGTGCCCGCCCACCAGCGCGACGCGTCGTTCCGCACCGTCGCCATGGTGGTGTGGCCCGACGGTCGGGAGCTCGCCGTGGAGGGCGTGTGCGCCGGCTGGATCGCCGCCGGCGAGCACGGTGACGGCGGCTTCGGCTACGACCCCGTGTTCGTGCCCATCGAGGGCGACGGGCGCACCTTCGCCCAGATGAACCACGACGAGAAGCACGCGCTGTCGCACCGCGGCCGCGCCTTGCGCTCGCTCGCCGCCGACCTGCAGGAGGACGACGCATGAACGCACCCGCACCATGGCAGGTGGTGGCCCGCAACCATCCGGCCCACGCCGGCAACCCGATCCACACCGATGCCGGGGCGCGCGCCGCCGGGTTCCCCGGCGCTCTCGTCGCCGGCGTCACCGTGCACGCGTGGCTCACCCATCCCGCGGTGCTGGCGTGGGGCGACGCGTGGCGACGCGACGGCGGCGGCGCCGTGCGCTTCCGTCGGCCCGTGCTCGACCGGGAGCTCGTCACGTGCCGATCCACCGCCGACGACGACGGCACGCTCACCATCGACGCCCTCACCACCGACGACGAGCCGCGGGCGATCCTGGTAGCCCGCCCGCCCGCGGTCGTGGCGCCGCCGCCCCTGCTGCCGGCCACCCCGCGGCACGACAAGTTCGAGGCCGACGCCACCATCCTGGCCGCGGTGGAGCACCTGGGGTCGATCGACACGGTGCTCGACCGGGGCTGGGGTGCGGCCTACGCCGACGACGTCGGTGACGACCTCGACGCCTACGTCGACGGCACCACCGTGCATCCCGGCGTCTTCCTGGAGGCCGCCCACCTGGCCCTCACCCAGAACATCGGGCTGCCGGCGTGGATCCACACCGCCAGCACCTACCGCCACCACGGCGCGCTGCTGCCCGTGGGCACCGCGGTGAGCGTGCGCAGCCGCGTCGTCGAGGCCGTGCAGCGCAAAGGTCGCGACGAGATCCGCTGCGACGTGCAACTCGTGGTCGACGGCCGCGTGGCGGTGTCGGTCGATCACCGCGCCATCATCCGCCTGCCCGGGTGACGGCGGGACAGGGCGCGGCGGTACAGTTCCGCCTCCATGAGCACCAGCGCACCCGACTTCCCCAGCTCCATCGACGCCGTCACGCCGGCCTGGCTCGGGGGCGTTCTCGGTGTGCCGCTCGCCGCCATCCGCCCGGAGCGCATCGGTGAGGGTGTCGGGCTCATGGGCGAGATCTACCGCGTCGGTCTCGACTACGCCGACGGCGCCAGCGGTCCGGCCAGCGTGGTCGTGAAGGTGCCGGCCCAGACCGAGGGCAGCCGGGCCCAGGGCGTGGCCCTCGGCATGTACGAGGCCGAGGTGCGCTTCTACAACGAGCTCGCCCCGCGCACGCCGAGCGGCCTGCCGCGCGTCGACCACGCCCGCATCGTGTCGGGCACCGCCGACTTCGTGATCGTCATGGAGGACCTGTCGGGCCTCACCCAGGTCGAGCAGACGGCGGGCATGAGCGTCGACCAGGCCCTCGCCGCGGTGCGCACGCTGGCCGAGATCCACGCCGCGTGGTGGGGCAAGGTGCAGACCCCCGAGCTCGAGTGGATCCCCAGCATCGTGCACGATCGCATCCGCATGGTCGACGGCATGCTGCCGGCGATCTGGCAGGGCTTCGCCGCCGGCTTCGGATCGGCGCTGCCCGAGGGCGGCGTCGTGCTCGGCGACAAGTTCGCCAGCAACTACTTCAACCTCATGCAGGGCTTCGCGTCACGCCCCTGGACGCTGCTGCACCAGGACTTCCGGGTCGAGAACCTGCTGTTCGGTGCCGGCCCTGACGGTGACGGAGTCGTCGTCATCGACTGGCAGGGCATCGGCCGCGGCCCCGGCGGCTACGACGTGGCCTACGTGCTCGGGGGGTCGCTGCCCACCGCGGAACGGCGCACGCACGAGCGCGCCCTGGTCGCCGCCTACCACGAGGTGCTGACGGCCAACGGCGTCGACTACCCGGCCGAGGCCGTGTGGGACGACTACCGCTACGGCATGGTGCTCGGCGGTCTGGCCGTCACCCTGTTCGCCGCCGGCACGCTCGACCTCACCAACGACCGGGCCAAGGCCCTGGTGGCCAGCATGGCCGAGCGTCACTTCACCGCCGCCCTCGATCACGGCGGCGTCGACCTCATCCCGTTCTGATCGAACGGGTCGCGGTCTCGACGCTCAGGTGGCGGGCCAGACCATGCGCTCGTGGCCGCGAAGGCTGGTGAGGGCATCGGCCTCGACCTCGAACCCGAGGATCTGGCTGTGGCCGTCGGCCTCCCAGCCATCGGTTCCGCTGCGGTGCAGCGCGAGGGAGCGATGGTCGAGATCGATGGTCAGCACTTCGCGCACGCGCCAGCGGGCGTAGAAGCCCATGCGGTCGCCACCGGGCGCGCCGCGGTCGATCACGTCGACCACGAGTTCGGCGGTCGACAGCGACGCCGGCGTGGTGCGGGGCGAGCCGCCGTCGAACACGGTGATGGCCGGCACCAGCGACTCGCGGCCCGGCTGGCCGATGGTGGCCCCGACGGCCAGGCACAGGCCGAGCGCATCGGCGAGGGGCAGCAGGTAGCCGGTGAGGCGGGCGACGACCTCGCCCTGCTCGGGCCGGCTCGGGTCAGCCAGCAGCAGCACGCCGTCTCGCCATCCGTCGCCACCATGGCGGCCGTCGGCGCGGCGCCGGGCCAGCCCGTCGGACAGCTCGGGCACGGCGGTGGTGGAGGCGAGGACGGTGACCATCGGTTTCCACCGTGGTGGCCCGACCGACCCCTCGGCCCTCGGGCCGTCTCACGACCCCCGTCGCGCGCTGGGGGCTCACCAGCCGCGCAGGTCGACGGCCCACGTATCGACCACCTCGTCGCCCAGCACCAGGTGCACCCGTTCGTGCATGGCCATCGTGGGATCGCAGTGGGCCGGCGTGACCCACACCCGGTCGCCGACGCGGGGGAGGACGCCACCGTCGACCGGCGCGAAGGTGACGTGCTCGTCGGAGCAGAACCACACCGTGGCCCCGGCGATCGACGGATTGCCGTGGTCCATGCCCAACGCCTTCAGGCCGACATCGGCGACGGCCCACGTAGGCGACAACGACACCACCGTGCCGATCACGAACAGGGCCTGACCGAACGGCAACCCGAGCCGCTCGTAGTGCGTGTCCATGAGCGCGTAGCTGCCGGCCTGGATCTCGGTGACCCGCCCGTCGTGCAGGTCGTAGGTGCCGGTGCCGCCGGTGGACACGATGTCGCCGCCCACGTCGCCGTGAGCCCGTACCAGCGCGTCCACCGAGACCGCGAGCCGCGCGGTGCGGTCGGCCCGGTCGACCACCCCCATGAGGTGACCCTCGTAGCCCATGACGCCGCGTACCGTGAGCCCGGCGCGGCGGGCGGCATCGGCCAGCGCGCCGGCGGCGTCGGGCGCACAGCCACACCGTGGCAGGCCCACGTTCACGTCGACCAGGACGTTGCGCAGCCCGGCCCGCGCCGCGGCCTCGATGGTGTCGGTCGAGTCGACGGCCACCGTGATGGTCGCCCGGTCCTGGCGGGCGGCCATGGCGGCGAGGCGCACCGGGTCGAGCGACTCGTTGGCGAGCAACAGGTCGGTGCCCACCCCGGCATCGGCCAGGCCGACCACCTCGCGCGGTGTGGCACAGGTGAACGTGGCGTGCCCGTGACGCTGCTGGGCGGCGGCCAACGCCGTGCACTTGTGGGCCTTCACGTGCGGTCGCAGGCGCGGCCCCGGGCAGGCGGCGGCCATGGTGGCCAGGTTCGCCTCGAACACGTCGGCGGCGAGCACGAGGGCCGGGGTGGGCAGGTCGGACACGGACATGGCGCCGTTGTAGCGCACGAGGGGCGACAAGCACGGCGGTTGCTTGATACAACTACACGTACCAACCGAGGCAAGGGGGCGCCGATGGGGGAGCACGACCTGGTCATCCGCGGAGGAACGGTGGTCGACGGTACGGGCGCGACGCCGCGCACCGCCGACGTGGCCATCGCCGACGGCCGCATCACCGAGGTGGGTCACGTCAGTGGCACCGGCCGGCGTGAGATCGACGCCGCCGGTCTGATGGTGGCGCCCGGCTTCGTCGACATCCACAGCCACTACGACGGCCAGGCCACGTGGGACAGCCGTCTGCTGCCCTCGGCCAACCACGGTGTGACCACCGTGGTGATGACCAACTGCGGCGTCGGCTTCGCCCCCGTGTTCCCGGAGCACCGCGATCGCCTCATCGAGCTGATGGAGGGCGTGGAGGACATCCCCGGTACCGCCCTGCACGAAGGGCTCTCGTGGGACTGGCAGACCTACCCCGAGTACCTGGACGCGCTCGAACGCCGGCCCCACGACATCGACTTCGCGTCCCAGGTGCCCCACGCCGCACTGCGGCTCCACGTGATGGGCGAGCGCGGTGCCGACCACCAGGAGCACCCCACCGGTGACGAGATCGCCGAGATGGCCCGCCTCGCCGGCGAGGGCGTGGCCGCCGGTGCCCTCGGCTTCAGCACCTCGCGCACCCGCAACCACCGCTCCAGCAAGGGCGAGCTCACCCCGTCGCTCATCAGCGACGCCGACGAGTTGGTGGGCATCGCCCGCGGCCTGGGCGCGGTCGGCAAGGGTGTGCTGCAGGTGGTGTCCGACTTCTTCGACGTCGATGCCGAAACCGGTCTGCTGCGGGCCATGGCCGCCGGCAGCGGCCGCCCGCTGTCGGTGTCGCTCGCCGCGGCATCGAAGGGTGGCGACACCTACCGCCGCGTGCTCGACGCCATCGAGGGCATGAACGCCGACGGCCTGCAGGTGCGGGCCCAGGTGGCGGCGCGCGGCATCGGGATCCTGCTCGGGCTGCAGGCCACCATGAACCCGTTCTCGCGCTGCCCGTCCTACAAGGAGGTCGCCGGCCTGCCGCTACCCGAGCGCATCGTGGCGCTGCGCGAGCCCGGCCGCCGCTCGGCCATCGTGGAGGAGTGGCCCACCCACCAACTGCCGTTCGAGGGTGGCTTCGGCCGCATGTTCGCGCTGGGCGACCCGCCCGACTACGAGCCCGCGCCCGAGGCGAGCGTGGCCGCCGAGGCCGAGCGCCAGGGCCGGGACGGCGCCGGGCTGGCCTACGACATGGTGCTCGCCGACGAGGGCCGGGCCCTGCTCTACAGCCCGATCATCAACTACCCGGGGGGCAACCTCGACGTCGCCCGTGAGCTGTTGAGCCACCCGTTCGCCGTGCCGGGCCTGAGCGACGGCGGCGCCCACGTGGGCACCATCTGCGACGCCAGCTTCCCCACCACGCTGCTCACCCACTGGTGCCGTGACCGGTCGCGTGGCGAACGCCTCGACGTCGCCCACGTGGTGAAGGCCCAATGCCGCGAGACGGCCCGCACGGTCGGACTCTACGACCGGGGTGTGCTCGCACCGGGCTATCGGGCCGACGTGAACGTCATCGACTTCGACGGGCTGCGCCTGCATCCGCCGCGGTTCGTGTTCGACCTTCCCGCCGGGGGCAAGCGCCTCCTGCAAGACGTCGACGGATACCGCCACACCTTCGTCGCCGGCAAGGAGATCTACGCCGGTGGTCAGCCCACCGGCGCCCTGCCCGGCCGCCTCGTCCGTGGCGCCCAGCCCGCGCCCACCGCCCGTTGAAAGGACCGTCCCCATGGACTTCCCGATCATCTCCGCCGACTCGCACGTCACCGAGCCCGGCAACACCTACGTCGACTTCATCGACCCGGCGTACCGCGACCGCGCCCCGCGCATCGTCACCGCCGGGGCGCTGGGCGACGTGTTCGAGGTCGACGGCTTCAAGAAGCCGGTCGTGCTGGGCACGGCGGCCGCCGCCGGCGTGGCGCCGAAGGACATCAAGGAGACCGGCCACCGCTTCGAGGACCTGCAGCGCGGCGGGTGGGATCCGACCGTTCGTTGCGCCGATCAGGACCGCGACGGCGTGTCGGCCGAGGTCATCTACCCGACCGTCGGCATGATCCTGTGCAACCACCGCGACACGGCCTTCAAGCACGCGTGCTTCCAGGCCTACAACCGCTGGATCGCCCAGTACTGCTCCGAGAACCCGGATCGCCTGCTGGGCGTGGGCCAGACGGCGATGGCCTCGCCCGAACAGGGCATCCGAGACCTGGCGGCCATCAAGGACGCCGGCCTGCGCGGCGTGATGATGCCCGGCCTTCCCGGCACGTTCGACGACGGGCTCGACTACGACTCGCCCGCCTACGACGGGTTCTGGGAGGCGGCAATCGACCTCGGTCTGCCGCTCAGCTTCCACATCCTCACGACGCGTGCCGAGCGCACGCGCGGCCCGAAGATGAACGGGTTCCTGTCGATCGTGCGGGGCTGCCAGGACATCATGGGCATGCTCGTGCTCGGCGGGGTGTTCGAGCGGCACCCGAACCTCAAGATCGTGTGCGTCGAGGCCGACGCCGGCTGGGTGCCGCACTTCATGTACCGCATGGACCACGCCTTCAACCGCCACCGCTACTGGCTGCCGCCCGGGCAGGAGCTGAGCCGGATGCCGAGCGAGTACTTCCGCGACAACATCTACGTGACGTTCCAGGACGACTGGACGGCGTTCAAGTTCGCCAACGAGATGAACTGGAAGCACCTGCTGTGGGCCAACGACTTCCCCCACAGCGACTCGACGTGGCCGTGGTCGCAGGAGCTGCTGGCCGAGCACACCAAGTTCCTCACGCCCGAACAGAACCGGGCCGTGCTGTCCCAGAACACGGCCGACCTGTACGGGATCGACGTCGCCACCCTCGTGCCGGCCTGAGGCACGCGTCATGGCCGAGATGTGGATGCTGGGCGTCGCCGCGCCCCGCTCGGCGGCGCGCGTCGCGGAGCGGTGCGAGGCGGCCGGTTACGCCGGTTTCGCCGTCGTCGACTCGCAGAACCTGAGCGGCGATCCCTACGTGGCGCTGGCCCTGGCGGCGACCGCGACGACGAACCTGAAGCTGGCCACCGGGGTCACGAACCCGTTCACACGGCACCCGGCGGCCACCGCCTCGTCGA
>JANMAT010000023.1:0-55513 GCA_031359995.1 Actinomycetes bacterium | reverse complement strand
CCGGTGTGAGAGTGACCGCGGTGACCCACTCGCGGGTGACGACATCCTCGCTGCCGCGTTCCACGGGTACGTGCGGCGCGTGGTGTTCGACTCCGCCGGAGTCGTGATCGACCTGGGGCGACGACGACGCCTCTTCACCGGGCCAGCCGCCGAAGCGGTGAAGCTCCAACGCCAGCACTGCGATCACCGCGGCTGCGACATCCCCAGCAGCCGATGCGAGAGCGACCACATCGACGAATGGGACGACGGCGGCCCCAGCGACCAACACAACGGCAGCCCCCGCTGCGGTGTCCACAACCGGTTGAAATCCCGACGCGGGTTCCGCACCTGGCGTGACCCCGATGGACGCTGGCACACCTACCGACCCGACGGCACCGAGATCACCTAGCTTGGGAGCGGCAACAGCGCGGCCAGCTGCTGGGCATCGTCGGGATCGGCGAGCAGCTTGATCGGGCTGCCCGTGCTCGTCATCGTCAGGCGACCACCCTTGACCCGGATCTCGGCCAGCGTAAGACGCGAGTAGGCGTGGTCGACCATCGGTGCCTCGCCCTCACGGCTTGCATCGACGAGCAGGAGCAACCGCTCGGTGACGATGGCATGGAGCACCTTCGGCTTCACCGACAGACCGGCCAGGTTTCGGTACCCGAGCGCAACGGCGGGAGCGATCACGAACATCGCGCCGATCCACACGACGCCCACCTGGGCCAGCGCCAGGATCGCCACCGGCAGCGCGACGAGGACCAGCAGCGCAACGCTTACCCGGCGCGCCGTGGACGCGGCATGGCGGGCGTCGCTCACGTTGCGCACGACGCAGCCGGCGATCAGCTGCTCGCCGTGGGCGAACGCGTCGAAGTCGGCCAGCGCCACCCGATCGAGCACGCTCCATGGTGGCACGCGAGTTCCGGACGGTCGCCGATCCCGGGAACACCGGCTCGGGATCGGTCTCCACGGCTACGGTCGCCGGTCGTGGGCTTCGAACCGATCCGCACGGAGCGGCTGATCCTGCGGGCGCCCCGCCTCAGCGACGCCGACGCCGCCTACGCCCGTCGCAGCCTCCCCGAGGTCGCCCGCTACCAGGACTGGGAGATGCCCTACACGCGGGAGCGGGCCGAGCAGTCGGTCGCCGACGCGGTGGCGCTCGGCGGTCCCGTCGACGGTGAAGGCTGGAACGTCACCGTCGTCGACGCCGCGGCGCCCGACGTGATCCTCGGCGACGTGTACGTCGGGCTCAGCTGGGGCAGTCGTTGCGGTTCCTTCGGCTACACCTTTCACCCCGACCACTGGGGACGGGGCTACGCCACCGAAGCGGCGCAGGCCATCGTCGGTTACCTGTTCACCGAGCTGGGCGTGCGCCGGGTGCAGGCGTCGCTGCACCCCGACAACCTTCCGTCGGCCCGGGTCCTGGAGGCGTGCGGGCTCGTCTTCGAGGGCCTGACCATCCAGTCGTTCTGGGTCGGCGACGTGTGCTCCGACGACATGCTGTACGGCGCGACCCGCGCCGATTGGGAGTCGTGGCGAGACCGTCCCCGGCACCGGCCGGCGCGGGTCGAGCTGGTGCCCGTGACCGCCGACAACCAGCGGGCGGTGGGCGACCTCGTTGCCCACAAGTCCCAGGAACGTTTCGTGTCGCCCATGCTCGGCAACTTCCGCGACGCCCTGGTGCCCCCGGTGCGCAACGGCGCTCGCCTCGTGCCGTGGTTCCGGGCCGTCGAGGCCGACGGCCAGGTCGTCGGCTTCCTCATGGCCGCCGAGATGACCGACGCCCATCCCGACCCGTTCCTGTGGCGGTTCCTCATCGACCGGATGCACCAGCGGCGCGGCATCGGCTCTGTCGCGCTCGACCAGTTCGAGCAGTGGTGTCGCGAACGTGGGGCCGCCGCCGTCGAGGTGTCGTGGGCCGAGGGCCGCGGTTCACCGGCGCCCCTGTACCGGGCTCGGGGCTACGAGCCGTCCCGGACGAACGACATCGGCGACACGTACGCCGTCAAACGACTGACCTGAGGCGCGCTGAACGACGACAGAGGCAAGGATGCTCCCTACGATGCGGCCCATGACCACCGCTCGGTCGACTCGTGTCCGCTCCATCGCTCGCGTCGTGCTCGGTGGGGTGCTGATCGTCGCCGGGCTCGGCCACCTCACCTTCGCCCGCACCGACTTCCAGGCCCAGGTACCCGATTGGGTCGGCGTCGACAAGAACGTGGTCGTGATCCTGTCCGGCCTCGTCGAGATCGCGCTCGGCGCCGCGTTGATCGTGGTGCGCCGGCGCCGCGCCCTGCTGGGTCTGGCCGCGGGCCTCTTCTTCATCGCCGTGTTCCCCGGCAACATCAGCCAGTTCGTCGACGGTGACCGCGCCTTCGGTCTGGACACCAACAGCGCCCGACGCGCCCGCCTCTTCTTCCAGCCCGTGCTCGTGGCGTGGGCCTGGTGGTCCACCAGCGCGTTCGCCGTCCTGAGGAACCGGGCGGTAGCGACGCCGCGATGAGTTCGCCGCCACGATGCCGTCTCACCACCTGACGCACCGACGATCAGGCAGAGGAGCGCACCGTGGGCCAGCTCATCGTGACCGAGTTCGTGACCCTCGACGGGGTGGGGCAGGCGCCCGGTGGCATCGACGAGGACCGAGATGGCGGCTTCCCGCACGGCGGGTGGCAGGCGCCGGTTTCCGACCCGGAGTCGGGTGCGGTGATGTTCGAACAGGCGAGCACCATGGGCGCGCTGCTCCTCGGCCGGCGCACGTACGAGATCTTCGCCGGCTACTGGCCGCACGCGTCGGACGAGATCCCGTTCACCGCCCTGCTCAACAGCATCCCCAAGTACCTGGCGAGCCGCACCCTGGCCGAGCCGCTCGCCTGGCACGGCACGTCGCTCCTCATCGGCGATCCCGCCGAGAGCATCGCCGACCTGAAGGACCGCCACGACGAGGTCCACGTGATCGGCAGCCTGAACCTGGTGCAGTCGCTCCTGCGCCTCGGCCTGATCGACCGGCTGAACCTCTGGGTGCACCCGTTGATCCTCGGCACCGGCAAGCAGCTGTTCGCCGGCGGTGCCGCGCCCACCGCCCTGCGTCTGACCGACTCGACCACCCACCCCAGCGGCACGCTCCACCTCACCTACGAGACGGCCGGCGCCCCGACCTACGCCAACGTCGACGAGTAGACGGCGTCGCGATCGCCGAGTGGAGCGGCGAATCCGTTCGACGGGCGTAAGTTCGGCCGACGACACTCGGGCGGTGCCGACACGGATGCATCGTGACGAGGTCGACGTCGACGGCGCGCTCGTCACCAGACTGCTCGCGACCCAGATGCCCGGGCTTACCGGGCTGCCGATCGTGCGCGTCGAACCCTGGGGCACCGACAACGGCATCTGGCGCCTGGGCGACGATCTCGTCGTGCGCCTGCCCCGCATCGGCTGGGCCGAGGCCCAGGTCGCCTTCGAGGCGACCTGGCTTCCGCGGTTGGCGCCGCACCTGCCGATCCGGGTGCCCGAACCGGTGGCGGTCGGCGAACCGGGCGAGGGTTACCCCTTCCGGTGGGCGGTGCACCGCTGGCTGCCCGGCCACGGTGCGGGACCCGACACCATCGGCGACACCGTCACCTTCGCGCTCGAACTGGCCGACGTCGTGCGGCACCTCCGCGCCATCCCCACCGCCGGTGCGCCACCGGCGAGCAACCGGGCCCGACCGCTGCAGGAGTACGACGCCGCCACCCGGCGGGCCATCGCCGACGCCGGCCATCTCATCGACGCCGATGCCGCCACCGCCATCTGGGACGACGCGCTGGCGGCCGAGCCCCACACCGGTCCACCGGTGTGGGTGCACGCCGACCTCGAGGGGAACTGCCTCGTGCAGGACGGCCATCTCCGCGGCCTGGTCGACTGGGGCTCGGCCTGCGCCGGCGACCCCGCCGTGGACGTGCAGGTGATCTGGTCGCCGTTGTTCACACCGGGGTCCCGCGCCGTCTTCCTCGACGCGCTGGCGGTCGACGCCGCCACCGTGGCCCGCAGCCGGGGCGCCGCCATCAACCAGGCGTGCGCCGCGCTCCCCTACTACCTGCACACCTACCCGCTCATCGTCGAGCGCTCCTGGCACAAGCTGCGCGCCCTCGGTGTGCTCCCGGTTCGATGAGCGCGAGCAGCCCGAGTCCAGAGCTCGGCGCCATCAACGAGATGCTGGCCTCGGTCGACCTGTCGGCGATGACGCTCGACGAACAGCGCGCCAGCATCGAGCACCCGCCGGAGCAGCGCGACCCGTCGCACTAGGTTGCAGCTCCAGCGACCGAACCGCGGCAGGGGGCCACAGCGATGGACGACAGCAGCACCTACTGGAAGCGGGCGCGCGTCGAGGTGCGCGCCGCCGGGTTCGACCCCGACCGCGCCGCCCAGGCCAGCGCGGTGGTCACCATCGCCAACGCCCACACCAACGCCCACCGCTGCAACAACCGCGTGCGCACCATCGGCGACCTGCTCGTCGACCTCATCGCCGAGCGCGGCGGCCAGGGCCTGCTGGTGGGCGCACCGGCCGTATCCGATGCTCTCACCCAGGGCACGCCCACCGCCGGCTACAGCCTGGTGTCGCGCGACGTGGTGGCCGACTGCTTCGAGATCGGGCACCGCGCCCATCACGGCGACGCCATGATCGTGATCTCGGGCTGTGACAAGACCGGCGCCGCCGCCCTCATGCCGCTGGCCCGCACCAACGCGTTCGGGCTCGTGCTCTACCCCGGCACCAGCTCGCCCGGCCAGGTCTCCTTCGGGCCCTGGGCGGCCAAGGGCCCCAACCTCACCATCATGGACTACGCCGAGGGCCGCGCCGCCCACGAGGCCGGCACCATCACCGACGATGAGTTCGCCGCCCTCGAACGCAACGTGCTGCCGGGCAGCGGCACGTGCGGGGCCATGTTCACCGCCAACACCATGAGCACCGTGGCCGAATCGATCGGCATGATGCTGCCCCACGGCGCCTCGCACCCGGCCGACTACGACGCCACCAGCGACATCCACGACGACGTGCGCGCCCAGGCCCGCGCCTCGGTGAACGCGCTCTACGGCCTCATCGCCGCCGGCATCCGGCCCAGCGACATCATGACCGAGCGGGCCTTCGAGAACGCCATCGCCACCGTGTACGCCATGGGCGGCTCCACCAACGTGTACCTGCATCTGATGGCCATCGCCCGCGACGCCGGCGTGCCGCTTCCCATCGAGCGCATCCAGGCCGTGGGCGAGCGCATCCCCCTGCTGGCCAACCTGCAGCCGCACGGCCGTTACGCCATGACCGTGCTGCACGGCGTGGGCGGTGTGCCCGTGGTGATGAAGGAGCTGTTGCGCCACGGCCTGCTCCACGGCGACGTGCTCACCGTGACGGGCCGCACCCTGGCCGAGAACCTGGAGGCGGTGCCCACGCTCGAGGAGCTCGGCGACCAGGACGTCGTGTTCCCCGTTGCGAGCCCCATCGCCGCGCCCAACAACCACATCACCGTCCTCACCGGGAACCTGGCGCCGGAGAGCTGCGTGCTGAAGCTGTCGGGCAAGACGCTGGAGCACGGCGAGTTCCGCGGCACCGCCCGAGTGTTCGAATCCGAGGCCGACACCATGCGGGCCATCCGCGCCGGCGAGATCACGCCGGGCACCGTCATCGTGGTGCGCAACGTCGGCCCGGTGGGTGCACCGGGCATGCCCGAGATGGTGATGCTCACCGTGCAGCTGCAGGGCCGCGGCCTGGCCGAGCACGTGGCGCTCATCACCGACGGGCGCTTCTCGGGCGTGTCCCACGGCATCCTCATCGGGCACATCTCCCCGGAGGCGGCCCGCGGTGGCCCACTGGCTGCCGTGCGCGACGGCGACACCATCGTGATCGACCCCGGAGCGCGCACCGTCGACCTCGACCTGCCCGACGACGAGATCGCCGCTCGCATGGCCGCCTGGCAGCCGCCCGACCTGGACGGCCGCGTCAGCCCCGGCTCGGTGCTGTCGAAGTACGTGCGTCTCGTGTCGTCGGCCCACTTCGGCTGCGTCGTCTGACCGGAGCGGCCACCGCTCACCCTTCGACGGCATCGTCTCGTCCTCACCGTGCACGACGCGGTCGTAGCACGCGGGCCCGGACGCGACGGAGCCGCCCTTGACCGTGAGGTTCACGGCTCGGGGCGGCTCCGTGCGGGGATCACTTCTTGGCGACAGCCTTCTTGGCCGGAGCGGCCTTCTTGGCCGGCGCCGCCGCCTTCTTGGCCGGGGCGGCCTTCTTGGCGGGCGCAGCAGCCTTCTTGGCCACCGCGGCCTTCTTGGCCGGAGCGGCCGCCTTCTTGGTTGGGGCCGGCGCGGCGGCCGGCTTGCCCAGCTTCGGGGCCGGCGCCGTACCGGCGACGACGTCCTTGAAGCCCTTGAGCGGCGTGATGCGCGCCTTCACCGAGGCCTTGATCTTGATGGTCTCGCCGGTGGCGGGGTTGCGGCCGGTGCGGGCCGCCCGCTTCACCTTGGCGAACTTGGCGAAGCCGGGGATGGTGACGACCTCACCCTTGGCGACGCTCGCCAGGGTCGCGTCGACGAAGCCGCCCAACACGGCCTCCACCGTCTTCTTCTCCTGGCCGGTGTGAGCCACGATCGCGGCCACCAACTCCTTGCGGTTCATGCTTCCTCCTCGTAGGTATTGCGCTCTACATCGTGGCCAATCCGCGCGGGGAAATCGCGGATACCCCTGAAAAATGGGGTTCCCCGAGACCCGACGACTGCCGTGCGACGCGAAAGCGGCTGGGAGACTAAGTCCATGGACGATCCGCTCGCACTTCCGGCACCATGCCTCGTGGTGCTCATCGGCCCCTCGGGGGCCGGCAAGACCACGTGGGCCGAGGCCCACTTCCCGGGCCCGGCCGTCGTTTCGAGCGATCGACTGCGCGCCGTGGTGGGTGCGGGTGAGGACGATCTGACCGCCAGCGTCGATGCGTTCGCGCTGCTGGAGTCGATCGTCGCCCACCGGTTGCGTCGCCGCCTCACCACTGTGGTGGACACCACCGGACTGGAACCCGAGCGCCGCCAGGCGTGGGTGCGCGCCGCCCGAAAGACCGATGTGACGCCCGTGGCGGTCACGTTCGACGTGCCCGCGGCCGAGTGCCGCGAGCGCAACCGACGCCGAGACAAGCGGGTCCCCGAGCACGTCATCACCGCGCAGCGGCGGGCCTTCGTGGAGCAGCAGCCGGGCCTCGGCGACGAGGGCTTCGAGCAGGTGCTCACCCCCGTGGTGGTACGCACGGCGCCCCGGCACGTCGTGCGGGCCGCCGAGGCGGCGACCGCGACGTCGGTGCCCGATCGGACCAGTCTGCGGTTCGGGTTGCAGGTGCCGGTGTTCACATGGCCGGGTGGTCCGGCCGAGATCGGGCCGCGGCTGGCATCCGTCGCTGCCGCCGCCGAGGGAGCCGGCTTCACCTCGCTCTGGCTCATGGACCACCTGCGCCAGATCCCGCTGTTCGGCCCGCCGTGGCTCGACATGCTCGAGAGCTGGACCACGCTCGGCTTCCTCGCCGCCGCCACCAGCACGATCCGCCTCGGCACCATGGTGACGCCGATCACCTTCCGCCACGTGGGTCACCTCGGCAAGGTGGTCGCCACGCTCGACGTGCTGTCGGGTGGGCGGGCCACGTGCGGGCTCGGCCTGGGTTGGTTCGCCGACGAGCACCGCGCCCTCGGCATCCCCTTCCCGCCGGTGGCCGAGCGCTACGCCCTGCTGGAGGACGCACTGGAGCTGCTGCCGCTGCTGTGGGGGCCGGGCACGCCGAGCTACCAGGGGCGGCGGCTGCAGGTGCCCGAAGCCCTGTGCTATCCCCGCCCGTTGCAGGCCCGCGTGCCGATCATGGTGGGCGGAGGTGGCGAGCGGCGCACGCTCGCCCTCGTGGCCCGCCACGCCGACGCCTGCAACATCGTGGGCGAAGCCGCGGTGGTACGGCGCAAGCTCGCCGCGCTGCACCGCCATTGCGCCGACGTCGGCCGCGACCCGTCGAGCGTGGAGCTCACCCAGCTGTCGACCACGATCGTGGGCCGCGATGCCGTCGAGGTGGCCGGGCTGGTGGAGCAGACCCGGCCCCGCCGCACCGCGGCCGAGCGGTGGGCCACCCGCACCAACGCCGGCACGGTGGCCGATCAGGTGGCCCGCTACCGCGAGCTGGCCGCGGCCGGCGTGGGCACCGCCATCGTGAGCCTGCCCGACCTGCGCGACGCCGACGCCGTCGAGCGCTTCGCCGGTGTCATCGACGCGTTCCGCTGACGCCGGACGCCGGCTCAGGCGAGCCGCACGCGCAGTTCATCACGACCGCGCAGCACGAACGTGGGGCGCAGCGGTGGCTCGGCCAGCAGCGTCATGCCCGGGAAGCGGCGCACGAGCGCGGGGATGGCGGCTTCGCCCTCGGCCCGGGCCAGCGCGGCACCAAGGCAGTGGTGGATGCCGAACCCGAACGCCACGTGGCCCGTGGCCCGCTCGGCCTGCACGTCGAGGCGGTGGGGGTCGGCGAACACGGCGGCGTCGTGGTTCGCCGAGCCGAGCATGAGCACGGCGATGGTGCCCTTGGCGATCGTCGTGGTGGGCAGCTCGATGTCGTCCAGCGCGATGCGCGTGGTCATCTGCACGGGCGGGTCGTAACGCAGCAGTTCGTCGACGATGCGGCGTTCGTCGCCCACGCCGTCGCGCACGGCCTGCCACTGGTCGGGGTGACGCAGCAGGGCCAGCATGCCGTTTCCCACCAGGCTCACGGTGGTCTCGTGGCCGGCGGCCAGCAGCAGCACGGCCAGCCCGAGCAGCTCGCTCTCGCCGAGCCGGTCACCGTCCACCGAGGCCACCACCAGCTCCGACAGCAGGTCGTCACCGGGCCGGCACCGACGCTCGGCCACCAGGGCGTGGATGAAGTCGGCGAACTCGGTCTCGGCCACCTCGATGCGGGCGTTCAGCTCGGCCGACCGGAGCACCGAGGGGTCGATCGAGCGGGCCATCCACGTCGACCACTGACGCACGGCCGTCCGGTCGCCCTCGGCGATGCCGAGCAGGTCGCAGATGATGGTCAACGGCACCGGGTAGGCGACTTCGGCGATGAGGTCGACCTCGTCACCCGGCGACAAGCGGCCGAGCGCCGCATCGACCAGTTCGACCGCCCGGGCCCGCAGCGCGTCCACCCGGCGCGGGGTGAACGCCGAGGCCACCAGCGCCCGCAGGCGGGTGTGGTCGGGCGGGTCCAGGTGGATCAGCGTGGGCACCACGTCGCGGGCCGCAGGCAGATCGAAGTTCGAGTGGCGCTCGTCCACCGAGACGCGCCGGTCGCGCAGCAGAGCCAGGCAGTCGTCGTGGCCGAACACGAAGCGGATGTCGGGGCTCACGTCGGCCACGGGACGGGTGGACAGCAGCCGTGCGTACGTGGGGTACGGGTCGGGTCGCACCGCGGGCGACATGAACAGTCCGAACAGATCGGTGGTGGCGGTGGGGTCGTCGGTGGCGGTCATGGGCACCTCACTCGATACAAGTCTGTATCGAGTACAGTCATGTATTCTCGGACGGATGTCAAGCGTTCCGAGCGCCCGCTCCCGCCGCCCTACCCGGGCCGAGACCCGAGCCCGCCTGCTCGACGCCGCCGTCGGCGTGTTCGTCGAGCGCGGCATCGCCGCCGCCACCGTCGAGGACATCGCCGAGGCCGCCGGTTTCAGTCGCGGGGCGGTGTACTCGAACTTCGCCGACAAGGACGCCGTGGTGCTGGCGCTGCTCCAGAAGATGACCGACGACGCCATGGCCGAGATCGAGGACCTGCTCGAACGGTTCCCCGACCCCGACGAGTACATCCGCGCCACCCAGGAACTGATGGTCTCCCCCTCCCGCCGCAACGGCAGCCACGACCCGGTGCTGTCGGTCGAGCTCGTGCTCTACGCCATGCGCAACCCCGCGGCCCGGCCGTTGTTGAAGGAGCGCCTCGACCGCGCCGAGCAGATGGTGTGGCGCGTCGTGGAACGCAACGCCACCGCACTCGGGTTGGCGGCGGCCGACAACCGGCGGGCCATCGCCGCCATGATCGTGGCCATGGACGACGGCTTCGCCCTGCACGCCATCGTCGACCCGAACCGCGATTCGATCGAGCAGTTCAGCACCGCCCTCGACTTCCTCGGCGAGGCCGGTGCCGCCATCGCCTTCAGCGAAGCCCACGGTGGCCCGGGCCGGGCACCGACCCGCCCGTCGCAGCGCCGCCGCCCCAGGAGCTGAGCGGCGAGGCGTTCGGCCTTGACCCGTCCCGACCCCGGCGGCGATGCTCGCCCCGGGGAACGCCGGACCCACCGGCGACACGAGGGGGCTGTCATGGGCACCATGCTCGACACCGGGACCGAGACGTTGCTGGCCGAGGTCACCGACGGCGTGGCCACCATCACCATGAACCGGCCCGAGCGCCGCAACGCGCTCAACGGCGAGATGCTGGCTGCGCTCGGCGTCATGCTCGAGAAGGTCGAGCTCGACGCGGCCGTCGGGTGCGTGGTGCTCACCGGCGCCGGCGGCGCGTTCTGCTCGGGCGGCGATGTGAAGGGCATGGCCGAGCGCGGCGACGCGGCCGGGGGTGGCAACGCCGGTGGCATCGACGAGGCCATCCGCACCCAACGCCGCAACCAGCGCAACACCTCGGGCCGACTGCACACGATGCCGAAGCCCACCATCGCGTCCATCCCGGGTGCCGCCGCCGGCGCCGGTCTGTCGATGGCGCTGGCGTGCGACTTCCGCGTGGCCGCCGACTCGGCGGTGTTCACCATGGCCTTCGCCCAGGTGGGACTCTCGGGCGACTACGGCTCGGCGTGGTTCCTCACGCAGGTCGTCGGTTCGGCCAAGGCGCGCGAGCTGCTCCTGCTGCCCGAGCGCACGACCGCGGCCGACGCCCACGCCGCCGGCCTGCTGCACCGCGTGGTGCCGGCCGCCGAGCTCGCCGAGCAGACGACCTCCATGGCCCGGCGCCTGGCCGACGGGCCCCGGCTCACACTGCAGTTCATGAAGGAGAACCTGAACCGGGCCATGCACACGTCGCTCGACGACTACATGGACACCGAGGTCTTCCACCACGTGTACACGGCGACCACGGCCGACCACCGCGAGGCGTCGCAAGCCTTCGTCGAGAAGCGGGCCCCGCGCTTCGGCGCGCGTTAATCGATCGCGCGATCACTTCGGGACCTTGGTCCCTACAAGCGACCCGTCGGGCGTTCGTACCCTTCCTCGCACACGCCAGGAGGGGAACCATGCGCCAGCGCCGGCATCCATTGAGCGGAGCCATGTACGAGGTCGATTCCGAGGGGCTCGTGCACGTCACGGACCACGGCCAGACCGGGGTGTTCACCGCCGAGGGCGACTGGGTGCGCGGCGCCAAGGTCCACGTCGACCCCCACCTGAGCGGCTGGCTCGCCGGTCGCCAGCTGCCGGCCAGCCTGGCCCGCAACCCCAAGGACATGCACCCCGACGTGGCCAGGTCGGTCGCCTCGGCCGCCACCAGAGGAGCCGCCAGGTGACCGCCATCGACGAGAGCCCGGCCCGCTCGAAGGGCGTCAGCTACCAGGAGCTGCTCGACGACGACAGCCGAGCCGTCCCCGACGTGCTCCGCATGGTGTCGCCCATGGCCCCGGGGCCGACGTTCGTACCGGTCGAGCGCTACGTGTCACCCGAGTTCCACAAGCTCGAGGTGGAGAAGGTCTGGAAGAAGGTCTGGCAGATGGCCTGTCGCGAGGAGGACCTGCCCGAGGTCGGCGACTACGTCCCCTACGAGATCGCCGGCATCGCCGTCCTGGTCGTGCGCTCGGCGCCCGGCACCATCAGGGCCTACCGGAACATCTGCCTGCACCGCGGCCGCCTGCTCACGTTCCACGGCTTCGCGTGGGAGCTCGACGGCGCGCTCAAGCACGTACCCAGCGCTTGGGACTTCCCCCAGGTCACCGACGAGTGGTGCCTGCCCGAGGTGAAGGTCGGTACGTGGGGCGGGTTCGTGTTCATCAACCTCGATCCCGACAGCGGCCCGCTCGAAGACCACCTGGGCTCGCTCGGCGAGCACTTCGCCAAGTGGCCGTTGGAGCAGCGCTACAAGCAGGCCCACGTGGGCAAGGTGCTGCGCTGCAACTGGAAGCTCGCCCAGGAGGCCTTCATGGAGGCCTTCCACGTGGTGGCCACGCACCCGCAGCTGCTGCCCGGCATCGGTGACTGCAACAGCCAGTACGACGTGTTCGGCAACTTCTGCCGAGCCGTCACGCCCAACGGCACGCCGAGCCCGCATCTGCAGTGGCAACCGACCGAGCAGGACGTGCTCGACGCCATGCTCGACCGCAACCTCGACGAGCCGCAGATGATCACCGTGCCCGAGGGCGGCACCGCCCGCGCCCTGGTGGGTGAGATGCGCCGCCGGGCCCTGGCACCGGTGCTGGGCGAGGCCGGCGCCGAGGCGCTGTCCGACGCCGAGATGTGCGACAGCATCTACTACACGGTGTTCCCGAACTTCCATCCGTGGGGCGCCTACAACCGCATCGTGTACCGCTTCCGCCCGTACGGGAACCGCCACGACATGTCGATCATGGAGTGCATGTACCTGGCGCCCTTCGACGGGGAGCGGCCGCCGTCGGCACCGCTGCGCCTGCTCGGCCCCGACGAGGACTGGACCGACGCCTACGAGCTCGGCCTGCTCGCACGCGTGTTCAACCAGGACGTGTTCAACCTGCCCAAGGTGCAGGCCGGACTGGAGGCCGGCAACATCGACCAGGTGACCTTGGCCAACTACCAGGAGACCAAGCTGCGCCACATGCACGCCTGCCTCGACGAGTACCTCGCCCGCTGACGCGCACCACTGGCGCGCACGCGCCCGCGCCGGGTGGGGTTTCGCTCGTCACCACCGCTGACATATCATGAGCACCAGGACGCGCCGACTCCGGTCGGAGTCGCGTCAACTGGTCGGCTGATGGCCCTTCGGGCGCCGTCGCCGGTGAGTGCGACGGTGACCATCACCGCCCGCGGTGGTCACCGTCGCCTCACGTGCTCCACCAGCTCGGCCTCGGTGCGTGACCGCGACGCGTGACCGAAGAAAAGCCATTCGACCCTCGGCGCCGTACATCTCTCAGACTCTCGGGAGGTTTCGTCTCATGCGCAAGCTCGCTGCACTCGCCGCGTCCGCGTTCGGGGTGCTCGCCGTCGCCACCGGCGCCGGCGCATCCGCGCCCTCGGCCCGCACCATCACCCTGCCGCCGCCGGCGGCGCCCGAAGGAGTGGTCACGGGCAAGGGGAACGAGTTCTTCGTCTCCAACCTCGGCAACGGCACCATCGCCCGCGGCGACCTGAAGAAGGGCACGGTGGCGCCGTTCGTCACCGGGCCGGCCCTGCCCATCTCCGTCGGCTTGTCCTACGACAAGCGCCACGACCTGCTGTTCGCCGCCGGCGGTCCCACCGGCGCCGTGGCCGTGTACGACGCCCGCACCGGCGCCACGGTGGCCGCCCACAGCCTCACCGCGGCGCCCAGCTTCATCAACGACGTCATCGCCACGCGCGACGCCGCCTACCTGACCGACAGCTTCTCGCCGGTGCTCTACGAGCTGCCCATCGCCGACGACGGTTCGATCGGCGCGCCCCGGGCCATCACGTTGTCGGGACCGGCCAGCGTGTTCGTGGCCGGGTTCAACCTGAACGGCATCGAGGCGACCGAGGACGGCGCCCGGCTGATCGTGGTGAACTCCACCAAGGGCGAGCTCTACTCGGTGGACCCGAATGGCGGCTCGTCGATCACCATCGATCTGGGTGGCGCCACCGTGACCAACGGTGACGGTCTGTGGCTCGAAGGCCGGACCCTCTACGTGGTGCGCAATCAGAACAACCAGATCGCGGTGTTCCGCCTGAACGACGAGGAGACGCCCACCGCCGCCACGCTGGTGGACACGATCACCAGCCCGCTGTTCGAGGTGCCCACCACCATGGCCATCAAGGGCAACCTGCTCGTGGCCGTGAACGCCCAGTTCGGCCTGCCCCAGCCCAACCCGTTCGAAGTGGTGGTGCTCGAGCTCCGCGGCGACCGCGACTGACCCGGAACCACGTTCGTCACGTCACGCCCCGTTGGTGCGGACACGAACCCGCGCGGCTTCGGGGTAGGACCCGAGGATGGCCTGACTCCCGATGACCATCAGGTCGTCCCGCTCGGTGATGGCTGCCGCGGCGCGAACCAGATGGTTCAACTGCTCCCGGTTCACGACGACATCGTCTCCCGGATGACCTTGCTGCGCTCCGCGTTGGTGAGGATGCCGGCGAACGGGCTCGCGCTGCGCAGCTCCTGGGCCAGTTCGTCACGACCGCGCAGCACCCCCGCGCACGCGCCCGGACCGAGGTCGAGGAGCGCTTCCCAGATGCGGAGCAGGGGGCCGGCATGGCCACCGCCCTGCTCGTCGCTGCGCCGCAGGCGTGCCAGCGTGCGCCGGGCCCGCTCGGCGAGTGCGGGCCCGCGCTCGCCGTCGAGGTGACGGGCGAGCGCCTCGCCGAAGCCCAAGCTCCGCCGATCCTCGGGCGTCAGAGCAGGCACGGCGGCAATGGCCAGGCGCGCCGGCGACAGCAACCGCTCGAGCGTACCGACGGTGGGGTCCACCGCTCCCGACTCGTAGGTCGACAGCCGACTGCGCGAGGTTCCGGCGATCTCAGCGTGGCGCGCCTGGGTCACCCCAGCACGGCGGCGGGCGTAGCGGATCAGTTCGGGCGCGCTCGACTCGGCCACGGCCCGAGTGTATCGGATGTGATACACATCCGAGCTCGGTCTGCAAGGGGGAACCGCGTGACCGTCGCGCTCGCATGCGACGATCACCCGATGCCCCGCAGCACCGCGTCCCTGGCCGAGCGCCTGGCGCTCGTCGCCCACGACGACGACCACTTCGTGTCGAAGCAGGCCGTCGAAGGACCCCACGTCTTCGGCGGGCTGCTGGTCGGCCAGGCCCTGCGCGCCGCCGCCCTCACGGTCGACGCCGGGCACCTGGCCCGCGCGGTGCACGCCTCGTTCCTGGTGCCCGGTTCGGGCGGTGAGCCGTTGCACCACCTGGTGGAGCGCACACGCGACGGCGCCAGCTTCGCGACCCGGCGGGTGGTGGTGCGCCAGGAGCGCGGCATCGTGCTCGTGCTCACCGCCGACTTCCACCGCGACGAGGACGGTGTGGACTACGAGCAGGCGCCGGTGCCCGGCATCCCGAGACCCGACGCGCTCACCCCCGGCCGCTACGACAACCCCTACGTCGAGTCGCGCGACGTGCCGGTGGACGGCGCACCCGCCGTACCCGAGCACGCCCGCCGGGCCTGGTTCCGCGTCATCGAACCGCTGGGCGACGACCCCGCGTTGCAGCAGCACGCCCTCGCCTACCTGAGCGACCACGGCCCCACCCGCGCCGCGCGCGAACCCCACGCCCACCTGGCCGACGACGCCCGCCGGCAGTCGGTCACCCTCGACCACAGCGTCTGGTTCCACCGCCCCACCGACGCCAACCAGTGGCTGCTGAGCGAGCTGGTGCCGGCGTCGACCGCCCGCGGTCGCGGGCTGGCGACCGGCACGCTGCGGGCCCTCGACGACACCCTCGTGGCCACCGTGGCCCAGGAGGTCCTGCTGCGCACTCGGTGAGCTGGGAGCGCCACGGCTAGGGTCGCGGGCGTTCGCTCGGTGGGGTGCCGGGCGGCCGGGGAATCCGACACGAGGGGGCAGGCATGCACGTGGCTCGACCAGCGACGCCGCGGTTGGCACCGATCGAGAAGGTGGCGGCCAAGGCCCGCGAGACCATGAAGGACCAGCCGATCAATGCGGTGAACGTCACCGCCACCATGGCTCACAACCGCGTCATGTCGAAGGCCATCGGCACGTTCGCCCAGACGATCCTGTTCGGCGGCGACCTCCCGCGGCGTCAGGTCGAGATCGCCGTGCTGCGCATGGGCTGGAACTGCGGGGCCATCTACGAGTTCGGCCAGCACACGCTGTTCGGCCGCGCCGCCGGCCTGAGCGACGCCGAGATCTACGGCACCACCCGGCCCATCGCTGATGGCTCGTGGTCGGCCCCCGATGCCGTGATCCTGCAGATCGTCGACGACCTGTACGTCGACGACTGCGTCACCGACGCCACGTGGGCCGAGGCCACCGCGCACTTCAGCAACAGCGACATCGTCCACATCGTGGCCGCCGGCGGGTGCTACCGACTCGTGAGCGGCCTCCTGAACTCGGCCGGCGTGCAGCTCGACGAGGGCGTACCCGGCTGGCCCACCGCACCGACCAACCCGTGAGGAGCTGAACCGTCATGACCTACCTGCTCGACGGCGTGAAGGTGCTCGACTTCAGCCGGGTGCTCGCCGGCCCGTTCGCCAGCCGCATCCTGTCCGACCTCGGTGCCGACGTGGTGAAGATCGAACCGCCCGAAGGCGACATGACCCGCACCATGGGCCGCAAGATCGCCGGCATCTCCGGCTACTTCACCCAGCAGAACGTCGGGAAGCGCGACGTGTGCGTCGACCTGGCCAAGCCGGGAGCCAAGGAGCTCATGAAGCGCATGGCCGCCGAGGCCGACGTGGTCATGGAGAACTACCGCCCCGGTGTCATGGCCAGCTTCGGCCTCGGCTGGGACGAGCTGTCGGCGGTGAACCCGAAGCTGGTGATGCTGTCGATCTCGGGCTTCGGCCAGGAAGGCCCCGAGCGCGACCGCGCCTCGTACGCGCCGATCATCCACGGTGAGGTCGGCCTGCTGCAGCGCCAGCAGTTCACCGGCGGGGAGGAGCGCCCACGCGACCTGGCCCTGTCGGTGGCCGACACCTTCACCGGCCTCCACGGCGTCATCGGGCTGCTCGCCGCGCTGAACTCGGCCCAGCGCACCGGCCAGGGCCAACACGTCGACATCGCCATGATCAACGCGATGTTCTTCACCGACGACTACGCCCACTTCGAGATGGACAACGTGCGCGTGCTCAACAGTGGCGGCATCGTGATGGACGCCCCCGGCGGCCACATCATGCTGGCCGGCGACGAGAAGTGGCACTGGCACGTGTTGAGCCGCAAGGCCGGCCTGGTCGACCCCACGCCCGAGGGCGCCGACCTGGAGACGAAGGTGCGCATGCGCCGCGGGGTCATCGCCGACTACATCCGCTCGTTCGCCGACCGCGACTCGCTGGTGGCCAAGCTGAACGAGGTGAACCTGGCGTGGGGCGACATCCACGACCACCGCACCGTGTTCGACAAGCAGGCCTCGGTGGAGGCCCGCCAGGTGCTCACCGACGTCGACGACCGCGCCGGTGGCCGTCGCCGCGTGACCAACACGCCCTACCGCTTCTCCGACGCCGAGGCCGGCGTGCGGGGGCCTGCGGCGTTCCGGGGCGAGCACAACGAGGTGGCCCTCATCGACTGGCTCGGCGCCACGCCCGGCGAGATCGACGAGTGGTACCGGGCCGGCATCCTGCTCAAGGACGAGGCGGCGCCGAGCTGACGAGACGCGGCACGGTCACGCGTCATCCTCGTGCTCGTGGCGGTGGTGCAGGTCGGGCATGTGCCCATGGTCGTGAGCCACGGGCTCGTGGCGGTGGGCGTGCTGGTGCCGCCCCATCACGGCGCGCTCGTGGTGCTCGTGGTGGCCGTCGTCATGGTCGTGCTCGTGGTCGTGTTCGTGCATGTCGTGGACGTGGGTGTGTTCGTGACCGCTCTGCAGCACCAACGCCACGCCCGTCATGGCGACCACGAGCGCCAGCACCTGACGACCGAGCACCGGCTCCCCCAGCACCGTCCACGCCGCCACCGCGCCCACGAACGGGGCGCAGGCGAACACCAACTGGCCGCGCGCCGCGCCGATCTCGCGGGCGCCGGCCACCCACAGCGTGATCGAGGCGCCGTAGCCGAACGCGCCCACCACCATGGCCAGCAGCGCGTACCGCCACGGCATGGCGCCGCCCGTCGCCAGACCGATGGCCAGGTTGGCCGACCCGGCGATGGCGCCCTTGGTGAGCGTGATGTGCACGGGCGCCAGCGTCTCGAGGTGAGCGGTCACCGTGTTGTCGACCGAGCAGCACACGCACGCCGCCACCACCAGCAGAGCGCCGGTGCGCAGCTCAGCGGCGCCGCTCCAGCCCAGCACGGCGCCGGCGCCGACCACCAGCGCGGTGCCCGCCACCAGCCAGGCGCCCAGGTACTCGCGGAACAGCACGTAGGCCAGCACCCCCGTGAACACCAGCTCCAGGTTGAGCAGCAACGAGGCGGTGGCCGCCGGTAGGTCACGCAGGCCGAACGCCAGCAGCACCGGACCCACCGCGCCCCCGAGCACCACCGCGATGGCCAGGCGGGGCGCGCTGGCCCGCACCGCCGTGACGGTCGGCCGTCGGGCCAGCGCGAACGGCGCCACCCCGAGCGCGGCGCCCAGGTAGAGGAACCCGGCGAGCGGAAGCCCGTCGAGGTGGCGGGCGAGGCGTGACGCCGCCGGTGTCGACAACCCGAACAGCACGGCGGCAGCGGCGCAGCGCGCCAGACCCCGACGGCTGCCTCCGGTCCGCTCCCACACGCGCATCGCCATGAGGGTCCGAGCGTGTCACACCCCGCCAGGGGCGCCTTCGAGCGGACATGGCCGACGACCGTCGCGCCCGTCGCCCGTTTGAGGCCCCACGGCCGCCGTGCCCTACAGTGCTTGTCGTCGCCAACTACTTTGGGGGGTGCGGTGACATGGCCGTGACCAGAGCGTCGACCGGCGCGGAGCAGCAACAGGGCGTGCTCACCCATCGGCAGGTCATGACCGTGCTGGCGGGCCTGCTGCTGTGCGTGTTCCTGTCCGCGGTGGACGCCACCATCGTGTCGACCGCGCTGCCCACCATCGCCGGTGAGCTCGGCGGGTTGAACCGCATGAGCTGGGTGGTCACCGCCTACCTGCTCACCTCCACGGCGGCGACGCCGCTGTTCGGCAAGATCTCCGACCTCGTCGGGCGCCAGCGGGTGCTGCAGTTCGCGTTGGCGGTGTTCCTGATCGGCTCCATCCTGTGCGGTGCGGCCCAGAGCATCACGCAACTGGTGCTGGCCCGGGCGCTGCAGGGCATCGGCGGTGGCGGTCTGCAGGCACTGTCGTTCGTGGTGCTCGGCGACATCCTGTCGCCCCGTGAGCGGGGCAAGTACATGGGCCTGTTCACGGGCACGTTCGCCCTGTCGGGTCTGGCCGGGCCGCTGCTCGGCGGGCTCGTGGTCGACTCCGGCGCCCTCGGCTGGCGCTGGATCTTCTACCTGAACCTCCCGTTGTGCCTGGTGGCGGCGCTCGTCACGGTGTTCGTGATGCGCCTGTTGCCGGTGAACCGCACGCGCCGTCGCATCGACTGGGAGGGCTCGGCGCTCATGGTGGCCGCGGTGGTCTGCCTGCTGCTGTACGCCAGCCTCGGCGACGACAACGGCTGGGGGTCGGGCCCCATGCTCGCCCTCGTCATCGCCGGTGTGGTGTTCACCCTCGGCTTCATCGCCCAGGAGAAGCGGGCGGTCGAACCGGTGCTGCCCATGCGGCTGTTCCGCGACCGCGTGTTCGCCGTGGGCATGTCGATCGCCTTCGTGGCCGGCGCCGCGCTCATGTCGGCCAACGTGTACCTGCCGCTCTTCCTGCAGACGGTGGCCGGTTCATCGGCCACGCGCGCCGGCTTGCTGCTGGCGCCGATGATGCTCACGCTGACGGTGATGTCGATCATGTCGGGTCGCTACCTGTCCCGCACCGGGCGCTACAAGCCGCTCATCCGCACCGGGCCGGTCATCATCGTGCTCGGCGGGCTCGGCCTCACTCGGCTCGACGTGAACTCGAAGGTGTGGCACGCCACCCCGTGGATGATCGTGCTCGGCCTGGGCATGGGCCTGCTCATGCCACCGCTGTCGGTCGCCATCCAGAACGCGGTCGGCTATGCCGACCTCGGGGTCGCCACGTCGGCCAACACGTTCTTCCGCACGCTCGGCCAGACCTACGGTGTGGCCGCGCTCGGTGCCGTGCTGTTCTCCAAGGTCCGCTCCGAGATCCTGCGCACTCTGCCCGGTGCCGACCAACTCGACATGCGCAGGCTCGTGGGCAGCCCGAAGGCGATCAGGGCCCTTCCCGCCGAGCAGCGCGACGCGGTCATCCACGCCGTGGCCAAGGGCATCCACATGGTGTACCTCGTGAACATCCCGCTCGCCGTCGTCGTGCTCGCCCTCGGTTGGATGCTGCAGGAGCGGGCGCTGCGCACCACCTCGGGCATGGACGAAGCCCGGGCCGCCGCGGCCATGGCGGCCGTCGAGTAGCTCTGGTCAGGCGGTTGCGGCGGCGACCGGGCCGAGGATCGGATGGTGGCCGAGCCAGTCGGGGAAGCGCCGCACGAGGGTGCGGGGTCCGTCCAGGCTGATGGCGCCGGCGGCCACGGCGTCACCCATGGTGCGGTCACCCATCCACACCTCGGTGAGGGCGCGCAGGTCGGCCTTCACCCGTAGGTCGACCTCGTGGCCGGGGTCCACCAGGCACAGGTCGATCGTGTCGTCGACCACGAGCCAGTACGCCGACTTGCCTGCCGGCGCCCGCCGGAAGCGGAACTCGACGACGGTGCGCCCGTCGCGCAGACCAGTGGGCTGCAGCATGCGGCGCATGTCCCACATGAGCAGTGACGGGTCGAGCTCCTGCGGGGTGTAGGTGCTGCGGGCCCAGCGCTGGCCCCACACGCCCATCGCCTCGATGATCGGGTACAACTCCCACCCCGCGTCGGTGAGCACGTGGTCGAACCCGTTGCCGGTGCGCGTGCGGGTGATGACGCCGGCCGCTTCGAGCTGGCGCAAGCGCTTCGACAGCAACGTGGGCGAGATCAGCGGCACGCCGCGCTGGATCTCGGTGAAGCGGACGCTGCCGCACATGAGCTCGCGCAGGATGAGTGGTATCCACCGCTCGCAGAGGATCTCTGAAGTCTTGGCCACCGGACAGAACTGGCCGTATCCCGTCATGGGCCGAGGCTAGGCCCGCCGTCGGCCTCGACGCCGCTACAGATCCTGTAGTGGCGCCTCCGGCGACGTCGGCGAACCATGGCCGGTACGCCACCCACCACCGAGGAGCACTCCATCATGAGCAACAAAGCCGTCGTCAGCCTCACCACCGGACTCGAGGACGCCGAGCGCGTCACCGTGGCCCTGCTCGTCGCTGTCGGCGCCGCCGAGACCGGCCGGCCCACGTTGATGTTCCTGACCAAGGAAGCGGTACGCCTGGCCGTGCCGGGCGTGGCCGTGGGCACCGCGTGCGAGGGCTGCCCGCCCATCAGCGATCTGCTGGCCCGTTACACCGCCGCCGGCGGCACGTTCCTGGTGTGCCCGGTGTGCGTGAACGCCAAGCGCCTGCAGGATGCCGCGCTGATCGACGGCGCCACCGTCGGCGGCACCATCCCCATGTGGGAGTGGATCGGCGAGGACGGCGCCACGACGTTCAGCTACTGAGCCGGCGGGCGTTCTCGACGATGTCGGCCAGGTGGTGCTCGGTCTCGTGCACGGCCTGGCGGCCCATCCACGCCAACGTGCGGATGGTCGACTCGGGGAACCCGTAGTGGACCTCGCGGCCGAGCGCGGCGGGGTCGATGGCGGCGAACAGCCGGCCGAACATGGCCGCCGCGGCGACGACCTCGAGTGCCACCGGGCCGGGTCCGTCGGCCCGGTACAACCCGAGCGACAGCCGCTCATCGCGGTACATCGGCTCGAAGTGGGGTCGGTCCTCCACGAGGCCGATCACGAGGCGGTCCCGCACGGTCAGCAGCACGTCGCGCACATGGGCGGCGTACTCGAGGGCGGACCAACGATCGGGCACCGGCCGGCGCGGCGCGCCGGCGCCGTCGTGCAGCCGCGCCGCGATGGCGTCGGCACCGGCCCGGGCCCGCGCCGGGACGGCCTCCATCGACACCGAGTCGTCGCCGAAACCACAGTCGCACCGATCCGTCACGGCCGGTCACCCTAGGCGAGTAGTTCCAAGGGGTTCGCGCGGTCCGCGCGAACCACCACGTAGAGCGCGAGAGCGCCCATGATCAGAGCGTTCGTACACGCCAACTGTCTTGGAGGACTGGCATGAACCCTGACCTGGACGCGCTCGCGACCCGACTCTACGTCACCATCGATGACCTGTTGATCGATCATCCCGACTGGCGGCCTGAGCGGCCCGCGGTCGGGATCACACCGCAGCTCTGCGATGCCGAACTCGTCACCCTGGCCGTCATCCAAGCACTACTCGGCTTCACGTCCGAGGCCCGCTTCATCCGCCACGCCCACACCCATCTGCGAGCACTGTTTCCGTATCTGCCACAACGACCCGCCTACAACAAACGGGCTCCGCCACACCGCCACGACCATGCAACACATCATCGGTGTCCTCGCCCGCGACTGCCCGTCACGGCACAACGACCTGTGGTTGGCCGATTCCACACCAGTCGAATGCGGCCGCAGCCGCGAGACGGTGAAACGATCCGACATGGCCGGCTACGCCAGCTACGGCTACTGCGCCAGCCACACCCACCGCAATCTGGCACAACGAAACCAGCAACCGAACCGGCCCCGCACGATCACTGATCGCCTACGACCACTGACACCCCTTGGAACCAATCATCTAGGCGGCGGCGACCCCGAGCCGATCGGGATTGCTGCCTGGCCGGTCCATCATCCGCCCGGGAACCACCCCGCCAGATCGATCACCACATCCGTCGACACGTGCGAGAACACGCACACCGCACCACCCGCACCCACCTTCGCGGTCACCAGATTCGCCACCACCTGCCCCACCACATAGTTCACATTCGACGCCGTCGGCACCTCCGACCCACACGGATACACCGTCAAGAACCCCGACCCCGACGCCCCCACCGCGGTCACGTTCACCACCACCGCACCCACATCCACCGGCACGCCCCCCACACCCGCCACCGGCACCACCAACGACTCCCCCGCACCCAACCGCAAACCACCCACCCCATCCCGCGTATCCACCAACCGCACCGGCACCGTGCTCGTGAGCTCGGCGGCCGGTGGGTCGATGGCGGACAGGTCGGCGATGTCGGCGACATAGGCATAGGTGCCGCGGACGGCGCCGTACTGCAGACGGCCGGCCGACATGCGCGGATTCTGGCTCAGGAACGCCACGGTGCGGCCGTCGCCGCTGAGCACCGGCCGCGTCGCCGCGGCCACCAGGCCGTCGGCGTCGAACGCGACGTGGCGGGCTCGGCCCGTGGCCGGGTCGACGACGGCGATCGTGGCGACGTGGATGCTGTAGCCCCCGAGCTCGAGCTCGACGGCGATGCGGCTCCCGTCGAGCGACACGGCGAGGGGCGCCGCGCCCTCGGCCCGCCGCACGATGACGTCACGGCGGACCGTGCGGCGCTCCCCCGTGGTCGTGTCGAGGACCACGAGGTCGTAGCGCGTGATGTCGGTGTACGACGCGGTGATGCCCGCCTCCACCGGCGCGCTGAGCCAGGCGACGTAGCGCCCGTCGCCGCTGATCACCGGCCACACGTCGGCCCGGCCGTCGGCTCCGGTGGTGAGCTCGTCGATGCGGCCGTTCGAGCGGTCGACTCGGTACAGCCGGCTCTCGCACGACGACGCCACCGGTGTGCACGGACCGCCCGCCGGCTGATGGCTGAGCACGACCCAGCGACCGTCGGCCGACACGACCGCCCGCTGCACGGCGCCCGCGAGCAGGCCGTCGGTCAGTGAGACGAGGGGCCCGGCCGGCGGCCCGGCCACCACGTCGGTACGACCGGCGCCGGTGGCGGTGCCGACCGTGACGTCACCGTGGGTCGAGAACGCGCTGATGCGGCCCGACGTGCCCGCCGGGAAGGCCGGCGTGAGCGTGGCCGCGTCGGCCATGTCGATCACGAACCCGGACGCCCCCGCGTAGCGACCGTCACCGCTCATCGAGCCGGCGGCGATGTTGGTGTGCGGCACCCCGGTGGCGACGTCCACCACCGCACCTCCCAACAGCGACGAGCCGGCCGCCGCCCGCGACCCGTCGTCGCTGAGCGCGGCGACGCTGTCGTAGCCGTCCTGGGTCGTCGGACCCTGCGGACCGATGTCGCGGGCCACCGGCCACTGCGCCGGTCGCGGCACGTGCCGGGGTGGCGTGGTCGGCACGGGCACCGCCGCGGTCGCCAGGTGATCGAGCACCGGGAAGGCCGACGACGTGGTGGAGAAGAGCTCCTGGTTGCCCAGGCGCTGCATCAGGGTCGAGCCGTCGTGGCTCATGACCGCGGCGACGGGCAGATCGGACACGTCTCCCGTCACCGTGTCGACGAGCAGGGTGTGGGGCGTCGGGACGGACTGGCCGGTGTTGTCGGTGACCACGACACGGCGCCCGTCGTTCGACAACCAGTCGACGGAGTCGGCCTCGACGAGCAGCCGGATCGTGCCGGCCTGGAGGTCGCTGAGGTAGGCCCGGCTCCGCCGGGTGGAGATGCCGGCCACCAGGTTCGAGGCGTCCGACACGAATGCGAGGAAGCGGCCGTCGCGAGACAGGCGGGGAGGCTGCACCGTGCCGTCGGCCACCTCGCCGCGCACACCGACGCCGAGGACGTAGGCCCGGTCGGTGGCGGTGTCGACGGCCCACAGCTCGCTGCAGCCGGCGATGGTGCAACCCTGCGGGTTGGTCAGCCACACCACGGCCGTGGCGCCAGGCCCGTCGAGCGTCGCCGTCACCACGACGGCGCGGGGTCCGGTGTGGGGCAGCGAGGCGGCGAGCCGGCGGCCGGCCGCGTCGCCCACCCGCCACACGAGCACGCCACCCTGGTCATCGGAGCCCACGAGGACCGAACCGTCGCCGCTGATGTCGAGCGCCGTCGCAGGGTGGCTCAGGTCCGCCGGCATCCCCGTGCTGCTGCCGGTGACGAGGTCGTAGCGCACCATGGCGTTGGCCGCGAGGTACCGACCGTCGGCCGAGATCGACCAGGGAGCGCCGAACCCGCCCGCCGACGTGGCACCGGCCGACTGGGTCCCCGAGATGCGGTCGTACCGGCCGAAGCCCAGCTGGTTGTTGGCCAGGACCGCCAAGCCGACCACGGCGGTGCCGTCGTCGCTGAGGCGCTCACCGAGGAAGGTGATCGTCTGCACGGGCGCCACCGCCGTGGCAGGAGGCGCCGTGGGCGCCGCGCCGACCGCTGCCGGAAGCGGGCGAGGGCGACCCTGGACGACCGTCAGCCGAGCGAACCGCCGGCCCACCAGCTCTCGAAGCGGGGCAGGGCCAGGTCGTTCACCAGTTCGACGATGAGACCGGTGGGCGGCTGCACGTAGGTGTAGAAGCCGTAGCCCTGCTCGGGCGGGGCACCGGCTCCCACCAGCGTCCACCCGGCGGCCACGAACGCCTCGGTCTGGCCCTTCACGTCGCTCGACCACGCGCCCACGTGGTGCACGCCGGGCTGCCGGGAGCCGTCCCAGAAGCTGCCGGCAGCACCCTCGAGCAACTCGATGTGCTGCGGTCCCTCGCACGAGTACGTGAACTTCAGGTGCACGTTCACGAGCCCGGTGGACGGCGTCCAGATGGGCTGCTCGCGCTCCTGCACCGACGCCCAGATGACGCCGAGCGTGCCGCCCAACTCGTCCATGGCGTCGGTGAGCGACGGGACGCGCACACCCTGGTGGAACATGCGCTGGTAGTCGACCATGGCGGCGGCGATCAGCGGCTGAGGATGGTGACGCCGGAGATGCCGGGGGCGCCGTACACGTGGGTGTAGGCGGTCTTGGGGTCGTTCGGCACCTGACGGACGCCGGCGTCGCCGCGCAGCTGCAGCACGTTCTCGTACACCTGGCGCAGACCCGAGGCACCGATGGGCTCACCGTTGGCCAGGCAGCCGCCGTCGGTGTTCACCGGGAGCTTGCCGTTGATCTCGGTGGCCCCCTCGGCCAGCAGCTTCTCCTGCTCGCCGTGGGCACAGAACCCGTTCTCGGCCATGTGCATGACCTCGGCGCCCGACTCGGTGTCCTGCAGCTGGGCGACGTCGATGTCCTTTGGCTCCATGCCGGCCATCTTGAACGCGGCCTGCGACGCGTCGACCGTGGGGCCGGTGGCAAACTCGGCGGCGATCGACGGGGCCAGCACCTCGAAGCTGCCGAAGCGGCGCGAGCGCACCACGGCGGCCTTCAGGTAGATCGGCGTGTCGGTGTACTTGTGGGCCTGATCGGCGCGGGCGAGGATCAGCGCCACGGCGCCCTCGGCCGGCGAGCAGAACATGTACTTGGTGAGCGGGTACGACAGCATGTCGCCCTCGAGGATCTCCTCCTCGGACACCGGCTTGCGACGCCACGCCATCGGGTTGAGCGCGCCGTTGCGGAACGCCTTGGCCGCCACCTTGGCCAGCGTGGGCTGGGTGATGCCGTACTCGTGCATGTAGCGGTTGATCTTCATGCCGAAGAACTGGGTGGTGAGGGCCAGGCCCGACGCGCCGTACCAGTCGCCCAGGCCGCTGGCCTTGGTGTCGACGCGGAAGGCGCCGCGCTCGTGCTTGTCGAAGCCGATGGCGATGCCCAGGTCGTACAGGCCGGAGCTGATCGTGTTGTACGTGCTGAACAGGGCCGAGCCACCGGTGGCGCAGCCGTTCGAGACGTTGATGAACTGCAGGCCGGTGAGGCCCAGCTTCGACACCATGGTGTCGGCGTTGCCGGCGGCGGCCGAGCCACCGAACGCGAACTGGATGTCCTCCCAGCGGACACCGGCATCGGCGAGGGCGCGCCGCACGGCGATGACCCCCTGGTCCATGCCCGAGACGCCGTCGGTGCGGCCGAACTCGTGCATGCCGATCCCGACGATGGCGACGTCAGTCATCGTGATCCCCCTGTCTCAGCCGGCCACGGGCCGGAACGCGAACGTCATGATCTCGTTGCCCTGCGCATCGGTGTTGAGCGGCACGAGGCACAGCTCCATCTCCATGCCGATCTGCAGCTTGGCCGGGTCGGCCTCGGTCAGGCGGGTCTCCACCTTCACCTGGCCGGGCAGCTCCACGTAGCCCACGCCGAACGGCTGGAACGTGGCCGGGTCGTCGTCACCGAGGTAGGGCGGCGCCTTGGGCGCGAAGCCCTGCACGGTCCACGTCCACAGGGTGCCGCGGGCCGACAGCTCCACGGTCTCCATGTCGGAACCCGCGCACCGCGAGCAACCCGTCTGCGTCGGGAACGTGTGGGTGCCGCACGTCGTGCACCTGCTGCCGATGAGCCTGGGCTGATCGGAAGGCCAGGTGAACACGCCTTCTTCCACCGGTACCTGTGTGGGCATGCGGACCTCCCCGGACGGTCGCCGACGGCACGAATCTACCCGCAGAACTAACCGCGCGGTCAATACAGCGGGTCAGGAGCCAGCCGGGCGCGGGCGGCGGTCAGCACCGCCCGCATCCCGTTGCCGCAGGCCAGCACGTGGGGGCCTGCCGGCTGGTCCCACACGGCGTCGTTGCACACCTCGATCGACCACGGCAGGGCCACGCCCCGGGCCAGCAGCGAGGCAACGAAGCCGGCGGCGTCCATCTCGCCGTCGCCCGGCGGAAGGCGGCGCCGCAGGCACTCCTCGTAGTAGCTGTCGAGATCGGGGGTGAGGGGACCGTCGTTCATCTGGACGGCCATCACGCGCTCGGCGGGGATGGCCGCGACCATCGCCATGTCGTTGGCCCCGCGGGCGTGGTGCCAGATGTCGAGGCAGATGCCGCCGTTGGGGCGATCGGCCGCCTCCACGATGGCCAGGGCGTCGGCCGCCGTCACGATGTCGGTGAACGGCAGGAACTCCAGCCCCACGAGCAACCCGTGGTCGGCGGCGCGATCGCACAGGCCGGCGAACGGGGCGGCGACCTCGGCCACCGGACCGCCCAGGGTGGGGCCGATGGCCTGCAGGTAGCGACAGTCGAAACGGTCGGCCAACTGCCAGGCAGTGGCCTCGAAGGTGGCCATCGCCGCGACGGTGCCGTCGTCCTCGGGCCACACCCGCACGACCTCGATGTCGGCCAGGCCGAGCTCGAACTCGTCGAGCAGGTCGGCGAGCTGTTCGATGTCGAAGCCCTCGCGGCAGAGGCGCAGATACTCGCCCACGTACAGGCCCACGCCGGCGAACCCGGCCGCCGCGGCGGCGGCGAAGCGGTCCCGCAACGGGTGTTGACGCGCCAACGTGAAGTGGTTCAGGACGAGATCGTCGGGGCCGTACCGACGCGGGCTACGTTGCAGGCTCACGCAGCCATGATCACACACGCAGCCCCCGCGGCTGCCGGGGGGACACGACGGACATGATCATCATCGCCGGCACCATCGACCTGGCCGATCCCGACTCGCGCGACGCGGTGATGGTGGAAGCCACCCCGCTGCAGCAGGCCACGCGCGAGCAGGAGCCCGGTTGCCTCGCCTACTGCTTCGCCTCCGACCCGGTCGTGCCCGGGCGCATACAGGTGTACGAACTGTGGGCCGACCAGGCGTCGTTGGCCGCCCACTTCGAGCACCCCAACTACCTCAACATGCGCACCATGTTGGGTGAGGCGGGCCTGAAGGGCGCCGACAACAACAAGTACCGCGTCGACCACGTGGAGCCGGTGTACGACGACCAGCGCCGGCCCCGCGCCGACTTCTTCACCGCCCCCTGACCGACCGGACGTTGGAGCCGGGTGGCTCCGTGAGGCATAATTGACTCTCGGATCAATACCTTGGGGGCAACGATCGTGACTCAGGCAGTGCGCGGAGCGGCACGCTCACCCGGCATCACCTATCAGCAGCTGCTGGACGAGGACACCCATCCGGTGCCGGCGGTGCTGCGCCTGGAGACGCCGGCGTTCATCGGCGACGGCAAGGACGTGTCGAAGGACCGCTACACCACCAAGGAGTGGCACGACCGCGAGGTCGAGCGCCTGTGGATGCGCGTGTGGCAGTTCGCCTGCCGCGAAGACGAGATCCCGACCGTCGGCGACTACGCCATCTACGAGATCGCCCACCTGTCGTTCATCGTCATGCGCCAGCAGGACGGCTCGATCAAGGCGTACCCCAACGCCTGCCTCCACCGCGGGCGCCGTCTGAAGGACTACGAGGGCCACTGCAGCGAGCTGCGGTGCAACTTCCACGGCTTCGCATGGATGCTGAACGGCGCGCTGCAGGACATCCCCGCCCAGTGGGACTTCAGCCACGTCGAGCCCGAGAACTTCGGCCTGCCCGAGATGCAGGTCGCCACGTGGGAGGGGTTCGTGTTCATCAACCCCGACCCGAACGCCGAGCCCTTCCACGAGTACGCCAAGGAGCTGATCGAACAGTTCTCGATCTGGCCCTTGGGCGAGTACTACACCGAGGCCCGCGTGGCCAAGGTCATCCAGGCCAACTGGAAGATCACCCAGGAAGCGTTCTGCGAGGCGTACCACGTGAGCGGCACCCACCCGCAGATCATGTACTACCTGGGTGACACCAACAGCCAGGTCGACGTGTGGCAGAACGTGGCGCGCGTCATCAGCCCCGGCGGCACGCCCAGCCCACAGCTCGACAGCGAGCCCGGCCCCGACGACATGCTGCGCTCCATGCTCGACCTGCGCCTCGGCGAAGAACTGCCCACCCACGTGCCCGAGGGCTCGACGATGCGGGCGCACGCCGCCGCACTGGCCCGCACCCGTTGGCGCCCGATCGTGGGCGACAAGGTCGACACCATGTCCGACGCCGAGATGATGGACAGCCTCGACTACACGCTGTTCCCGAACTTCCATCCATGGGGTGCGTTCAACCGCATCGTCTACCGGTTCCGGCCCAACGGCAGCGACCACCGGTCCTCCATCATGGAGGTGTTCTTCCTGTCGCCGTTCACGGGCGAGCGGCCCGCGCCGGCGCCCATCCACTGGCTCGAGGACCACGAGTCCTTCAGCGATGCCACCGAGCTCGGCATGCTGGGCAAGGTGTTCAACCAGGACCTCTTCAACATGGGCAAGGTGCAGCTCGGCCTGGAGGCCACCTTCAAGCCCGGCGTCACGTTGTCGAACTACCAGGAGGGCAAGGTGCGCTGGTTGCACCACAAGCTCGGCGATTGGGTGGAGGGCTGACCATGAGCGACGGACTGAAGCACCCGTTCACGGGCGCGATCTACGAGAAGGACGGCGCCGGCAACATCCAGGTCACCAGCGCCAAAGGCACGACCGGCATCTTCGGCACCGACGGCCACTGGATCTCGGGCGTGCTGCGCGAGTGCGACGCCCACGTGTGCGGCTGGGTCGGTGGTCCCCGCGTCGGGAACCACCGACTCACGCCGATCGAGCAGAACAGCTAGCAGCCGTCACCGGCGGCCCACCTCCACGAGCTCGCGCTCGGAGGTGGGGCCGTCGCCCTCCTTGATGCCGAAGCGCTCGTGGATGCGCTTCAGCGGGGCAGGCGCCCACCAGTTGGCCTCGCCGGCCAGGCGCATGAACGCCGGCACGAGCAGGCCCCGGATGATCGTGGCGTCCATCACCACGGCCAGGGCCAGGCCCAGCCCGAACAGCTTGATGATGCTCACGCCCGACGTGGCGAAGGCGATGAACGTGACGGCCAGCAGCACGGCCGCCGCGGTGACGATGCGGCCGGTGCGCTCCAGACCCATGGCCACCGAGTGGGTGTTGTCACCGGTCAGGTCGTGCTCCTCCTTGATGCGGCTCAGCAGGAACACCTCGTAGTGCATCGACAGCCCGAAGGCGATGCAGAACATCAGGATGGGCATCGTCACGTCGAGCTGGCCGGTGGCGGTGATGCCGAGCACCGAGCCCAGGTGCCCCTGCTGGAAGATCCACACCATGGCGCCGAACGTGGCGCTCAACGACAACAGGTTCAGCACGATCGCCTTCAACGGCACCAACAGGCTGCCGAACACCAGGAACAGCAGCACGAACGTGATGCCGGCGATGATGGCCAGCGCCGCCGGCAGGCGGCTGAAGATCGCCGCCTTGGTGTCGACCAGCTCGGCGCCACGGCCCTCGACCCCGAACGCGAACGGGGCGTCGAGCGACCGCAGTCGCTGCACCACCTTCTCGCCCGCGCCCGACACCATCGGCACCGACGGGGTGACCGTCAGCCACGTGCCCGTGGCCCGCTGGAAGTCGGCCGACCGCGCGTCGGGCCCCGCCGCCACGGCGCCGGCGACGTAGGTGCCGGTGAGGGCCCGGACCCGGGCGATGCCGGGCACCGCCGACACCGTGCGGGCGAACGCGTCGAGCTCGACGGTGCGGGCGGACGGGTCGCCCAGGTCGGCCAGCACGACGGCGAAGTCCTCGGCGGTGTTGCCGTCGAAGTCACGGGCCAGCTCCTCGGACACCACACGGCTCTCGGTGCCCTTCGGCAGCGTCGACGCCGTGGGCAACCCGAAGTTCACCTTCGTGAACGGCAGGCCGAGCACGAGCAGCACGGCGATCGCCGCACCGCCGACCGCCACCGGGCGCCGCATCACCAGGGTCGCCAGGCGGTGCCAGAACCCGTTCCGACCCGCCACCGCCGGCCGACGCTTCAGGATCTGCAGCTTGTCGACGCGGCGGCCGGTGACGGCCAGCAGGGCCGGCAGGCTCACGATGGACCCGACGGCGGCCACCACCACCACGGCGGTGCCGGCGTAGGCGAACGAGCGCAGGAAGTACAGCGGGAACACCAGCAATGCCGAGAGCCACGCCGCCACCGTCAGGGCCGAGAAGGCGACGGTGCGGCCGGCCGTCTCGACCGCGCGCACCACCGCGTCGGGCACGCTCACGCCGCGGGCCAGTTCCTCGCGGAACCGGCTCACGATGAACAGGCTGTAGTCGATGGCCAGGCCCAGACCGAGGGCGGTGGTCAGGTTCACCGAGTAGATGGACACGTCGGTGACCTGGGCGATGGAGAACAGGGCCAGGAACGTGCCGAAGATGGCGATGACGGCCACGAACAACGGCATGCCCGCCGCCACCAGACCGCCGAACACACGAGCACGAGCAGCACGAGGGTGACCGGCACCGAGATGCCCTCGGCCTTGGCCAGGTCGCCCTCGATCTGGGAGCCGATGTCGGCGTTGATGGCCGCGACACCACCGAAACGCACGCGCACGCCACCCTGGTCGCCCTTGTACGTCGCGGCCAGGCGGTCGTAGGTGTCGCTGACCTCCTTGTCGTCACCGATGATGCGGGCGACCACGATGGCGCGGGTCCCGTCGTTCGAACGCAGCGGTGGCGCCTTGGCCAGCGACCAGTACGACGCCACGCGGCTCACGCCGGGCTCGGCGGCAAGTCGCTCGGTCAGGGCCGTGCCGGCGGCGGCCGCGGCGGGTTCGTCGACCTTGCCATCCGCCGCCTTCGCGAGGATCACGAGGTTGGCGTCGCCGGCCTGGAAGGTCTCGTCGAGCACCTGCATCGCGGTCGTCGACTCCGCGGAGGGGTCGTTGAACCCACCCGACTTCAGCGAGCCGAACACGCCCGTGCCGAGCACGGCGGCGACCACGACGAACAGGCCGGTGAGCGCCAGCACGAGCCGACGACGTCTGACGGTGATGCGGCCGAGTCGGGTGAACATGGAGTCTCCTTGCGGTGGCGGATCAAGTCACCGTCATGGTCCGCCCGCGCGGGCAGCGGGCGCATCGACCGTTGGGTGCAGCGCGACCTGCCCTGCGCGGCGCTCCGAACGGGGCCGTCTCGTACCCAGGTAGGAGACGGTCTCCACCCCGGGGCCGTTCCGTGTGACCGATGCCTCCGGTACCGTGTTTTCGTGGACCGACGCGCGCCAGGCGACCCTCGCTGCTGGCTCGACAACTCGGCCGTCGTGTTCCCCGCCGCCGCGGTGGTCGCCTCCCTCACCGCGCTGGTAACCGCCGAGGTGACCGGCGTGCTCGTCGTGCTGCTCGCCGTGTCGCTCGTGCCGTGGGCCTTCCTGGCCGGTGGCGTGCGCGTGCCCGACTGGATGATGACCGTGGGCATCGTGGTGCCCAGCGTGATCAGCATCCTGCACTGCAAGACCGTGGGACCGGAGTTCAACCTGCTGCTGCGGGAGCGACGACTGGTCGACCAGCTGGAGCGGGCCCGCAACCTGCTCGGCGACGCCGCCGAGGAGCGTCGGCGCGTCGCCCGCGAGATCCACGACATCGTCGGCCACTCGCTCACCGTCGTGTTGCTGAACGTGGCCGGTGCGCGGCGTTTGGTGCGCACCGACCCCGACGCCGCCACCGAAGCGCTGAGCCAGGCCGAGCACCTGGGCCGCGAGAGCCTGGAGCAGATGCGCGAAGCGGTCGGCCTGCTGCGGGGCGACGGTTCGCCCGACGACGACACGAACGCCGGCCGCGCACCCTTGCCCACCGCCACCGACGTGCGCGCGCTGGTCGAGCGGTCGCGCCGCGCGGGCCTCGACGTCGACCTCCACGTCGACGGGGCGCTCGACTCACTCGACCCCGGTACCGGGCTCAGCGTGTTCCGCGTCGTGCAGGAGGCCCTCACCAACGCTGGCCGCCACGCCCACGAGGCACCGGTCGACGTGCACATCGCGGCCGGCACCGACCGCGTCCACGTGCAGGTCCGCAATCGACGGCCCGCGGTTGTCGCGCCGGCCAGCGACCGAGGCACCGGGCTGCTCGGGATGCGCGAAGGGGTGGCCGCCGCCGGGGGCACGCTCGCCGCTGGCCCCGCGCCCGACGGCGGCTGGCTGGTGGACGCCGAACTGCCCACGCGCGCCGTCGCCTCGGAGCCGTCGAGATGAGCGACACCGTGCGCATCGTGCTGGCCGACGACCAGCAACTGGTGCGGGCCGGCCTGCGCCTGATCCTGCGGGCCGAGCCCGACCTCGAGATCGTGGCCGAGTGCGCCGACGGCGACCTGGCCATCGCCGCGGTCGACGCCCACCGTCCCGACGTCGTGCTGATGGACGTGCGCATGCCCGGCTGCGACGGCATCACCGCCACCCGGCGTCTGCGCGACCGTGACGACGGTCCGCCCGTGCTGCTGCTGACCACGTTCGATGACGACGACGTGTTGTGGGGCGCGGTCGAGGCCGGCGCCGCCAGCTTCGTGCTGAAGGACACGCCGGCCGAGCACCTGGTGCAGGCTCTGCGCACCACCGCGGCCGGCGGCTCGTGGCTCGACCCGCGCGTCACGCCGCGCCTGCTGCCCCGCCTGCGCGACACGCGCGGTCCGAACCGGCCGGTCGACGGTCGCCTCGAGGCGCTCACCGACCGGGAGACCGAGGTGCTGGCACTGATGGCGCGCGGCCACACCAACACCGAGATCGCCGACGGGCTCGGTGTGGGCGAGCGCACGGTCAAGAGCCACGTGACCGCCATCTTCACCAAGCTGGTCGTGCGTGACCGAGCCGGTGCCATCGTGCTCGCCTTCGATGCCGGCCTGGCCCGCCCGGGCGAACGGGCGCGCTAGCGAGCGCTCAGAGCATGAACCCGATGCGGTCGATCACCACGTGGGTCGGGTTGACCCCGCCGCGCACGATCAGCCGGCCGTTGCCGTCGAGCGCGCAGATGACCCCGTTGGCCACGTTCTGGTTCGCCGCCGACCAGTTGATGCTGGAGTTGTCGGGCCACGTGGTGCCGGCGGGGAAGCACGACACGAACCCGCCGCCCACCGTTTCGGTGACGGTCAGGTTGAACACCGCCGAACGGGCCCCGGCGAACCCCATGTCGACGGTGAGCTCCTGGCCCGGCTGCAGCTTGGCGCCGACCCCCTCGCGGGTGTCGAGCACGCGCGGCACCGATCCGGTGAACGGCACGTAGCTCTGCGTGGGTGGCGTGTAGCCGATCGTCATGCCGAAGATCGAGTCGCCGGCCGAGCAGAACACGTCCAGGTAGTAGAGCGAGTCGGCCCCGATCGTCACCGGGGTGGCGAGGTCGAAGGTGATGGTGTTCGGATTGGAGCCCGCCACGGTCGTCTGCTGGAACTCCGCCGTCGGCGGGTTCGGCGCGGTCATCGAGCGGCGGCGGATGGTCACGATCGGCGAGTTCACGTGGGCGACGTTGATCTGGCGCACCACCGAACCCACGGGCAGCGCCAACGGGGCGTAGATCGACCGCGCCGAGATGATCGGCTGCACGCCGGTGATCTCCTGGTACACCCGACCGTCGTCTGAGGCGCCCGGGAAGAACGCGGTGCCGTCCAACTGCAGGTACGTCAGCCCGGACACCTTGGCGGCCAGGGCCCGGGGCAACAGGCCGGTGGCCGGCCGGTTGGCGGCCGCCACCGGCGGCGCCCACGCCGCCATGCTGGCCCCGGCCACACCGAGGACCGTGGCCGCGCCCCCGACCCGGAGCAGCGAGCGTCGCGACACCCCCGCCGACTCGTCGACCTGCGGCATGCCGCCCGCGTCCGTCACGTCGTCTGCGCTCATGATGAGCCCCCTTCGTCCGCGCCCACGGCCCCGACGCTACCAACCCGTCGCCGATCCCGGGCCCGCGCGTGTCTGGGCCGCATCTGTTCCGTGGGGGAGACGAGAACCGCCCAGAGGTCTCAGGTGTGGACGTGGGCGCGCTGGCCGTCGCGGTCGAAGATCATGATCAGCTCGGCGGGACCGTCGACGGCGGCGACCGCGTGCGGCGTCATCGTGGCGAACTCGGCGGCCTCGCCGGGCCCGACGATCAGTTCGCGGTCACCGAGCAGCAACCGCACCCGACCCTCGATGACGACGAACCAGTCGTGGCCGGGGTGAACCCGCTGGTCGGGCATCCGGTCCGACGGCTCGAGGCGCATCTTGACGGCGATGGTGGAGCCGGTGGGTCGGCTCAGCAACCACGTCGTGCGCCCGTCGCGGGTGTCGGGCACCGGGCGGATGACCACATCGTCGTCGCCCTGCACGTCGAGGAGGGCGTCGAGGTCGACGTGCAGCGCGCGGGCCAGTGGTATCAGCACGTCGAGGCTGATCGTGCGGTGGCCCGTTTCGACACGACTGATCGTGGACGGGCTCAGGTTCGTGCGCGCCGCCACGTCATCGAGCGACAGCCCGAGGGTCTGGCGCAGGCTGCGCAGCCGCGTGCGCACCACCCGTTCGACATCGGTCTGCTGGTTCATGACACCTCACCTCCTCTTGCGAATTTCGCAAGCAACATTGCGTGATCAGGATGAGACTCTATCGTCGAGGACATGCACGAACATCGAGCACCCTCCATCGAGCGGCACGCCGATGTCGCCGTCATCGGCGCGTCGGCCGCGGGCCTGGCCGCCGCCCTGCAACTCGGCCGCCAGCGTCGCACCGTGGTCGTCGTCGACTCGGGTGAGCCCCGCAACGCCCCGGCCACCCACATGCACAGCTACCTCGGCCACGAGGGGCTGGCACCGTCGAGTCTGGCGGCGATCGGCCGGGAGGAGGTCCGCAGCTACGGGGGCGAGGTGATCGCCGGCCGCGCCGTCGACGTGACCCGCACCGTCGACGGTCGCTTCCGCGTCGAGCTCGTCGGCGGCCACGCGGTGATCGCCCGGCGCGTGCTCGCCGCCACCGGCCTGGTCGACGAGCTCCCCACCATCGAGGGCCTGGCCGAGCACTGGGGTGGGGACGTCATCCACTGCCCGTTCTGCCACGGGTACGAAGTGCGCGACCGGCGCGTCGTCCAGATCGTGACCCACCCGATGGGGCTCCACGTCGCCGAGCTGTTCCGGCAGCTGACGGCTCGGTTGACGCTGGTGCTGCACGAAGGCGTCGACGCCGACCATCCGGACCTCGCCCTGCTGCGCGCCGCCGGCGTCACCGTGATCGACCAGCGCGTCGCCCGCATCGTCACCGGTGCCGACGGGCGCCTCGCCGCGGTCGAGCTCGCGGGCGGCGAGCTCATACCGGCCGACGCCGTCGCCGTCGGCACCCGGTTCCACGTGCGGGCCGACGCCTTCCGGTCGCTCGGCGTCGAGCCCGTCGGGCATCCGAGCGGGCTCGGCGACGCGGTGACCACCGACGCCATGGGCGAGACGTCGGTGCGCGGGCTCTACGCCGCCGGCAACGTGACCGACCCGCGCCAACAGGTGCTGCAGGCGGCGGCCCAAGGCAGCCAGGTCGGCGCCATGATCAGCGCCAGCCTCGCCCGCGACGACCTCGAGGCGGCGGCACGACCGTCGGCCAACGAGGCCGACTGGGACCGCCGCTACGGCGACGGCCAGATCTGGAGCGGGAACCCGAACGGCACGCTCGTGAAGGAGATCGCCGGCCATGCTGCGGGCCGCGCCCTCGACGTCGGCGCCGGCGAGGGAGGCGACGCGGTGTGGCTGGCCGAGCAGGGCTGGCGGGTCACGGCGTCCGACATCTCCCGACGCGCCCTCGACCGCATCGCCGGTGCCGCGCACGATCGCCGCCTGACCGTCGAGTGCCTCCGAGCCGACGGCAACGCCGACACGCCGTTCGAGGCCATGGGGTTCGACCTCGTCACCGCGCACTACGCCTCGATCCCGCGCACACCCGACGGCCGCGGCATCGCCAACCTGCTCGACGCGGTCGCCCCCGGCGGCACGCTGCTCGTGGTCGGCCACGACCTCGAGCCCATGCGCACCCCCGTCGACACGCACCTCCACAGCCGGCCGTTCGATCCCGACGCCTACGTGCGCGTCGACGACGTGGCCGCCGCACTGACCGGCGAGCCGGGTTGGCGCATCGACGTGCACGAGAAGCGGCCCCGGCCGGCGGGCGCGGTGTCGCACCACGTCGACGACGTCGTGCTGCGCGCCACCCGCCTGGCCTGACCTGAGCGCCGGCCGTCAGTCGGACATCGGCGGACCGACGACGGTGGTGCCGTACGGGACGCCGGCGGTGATCAGCCTCGCCCCACTGGCGGGCCGGGCGGCGGGAGGGTGGCGCTCGGGGCCGGATCCGACGCGTCGACGTGGAACTGCTCGAACCCACCGAGCGTGACGTACTCGAGGAAGTGGGCGCCGTCGCTGCGCACGAGGAAGGTGTGCGGCACCCTTCGGGGCAGGAAGCCGAACCCGCCGGCGCCGATGGTGAAGCGCTCCTCGCCCCGCTCGACCACGAGCTCACCGTCCAGGACGTGCCGCGCGGAGTCCTCCCGCTCGTGCACGTGCCGCGGCGGCGAGAACCCCTTCGGCGGCCACTGCTCCATCACGCCGAGGGTGCCACCGGTCTCCGCGCCGGTGGCGACGATGCGGTTCAACGTGCTCACGCTCGACGAGGCCATCGACGTCGTGTGGACGCTGAACGGCCACGACACCTACCTGAACCTGGTCGGGCACCGGCAGTGGGCCGGCGAGCGGTACGCGGCATGGCTGGTGACGCACTCGTGTCGCTCCTGCTCCCGCATCGGCCCGCCCCACCACGGCGGGCCCGCACGCGCTGAGCGCCTACCGGTCGGGCGCCGGCGTCCCCCGCCACGGACGGATGTCGACCGCCTGCATGCCGGCCCGGCGGCCCGCCTGCAGGCCGAGGTCGCTGTCCTCGAACACCGTGCAGGCCGTGGGCGCCACGCCCAGACGGCGGGCCGCCTCCAGGAACACGTCGGGTTCGGGCTTGTGGCGCTCGGTGTCCTCGGCGCCGACCATGGCGTCCATCCACTCGAACACGCCGATGGTGCGCAGCGTGCGCTCCACCACCCAGCGGTCACCACCGCTGGCCACCGCCAGGGGCAGCACCCGGCGGTAGTGCTCGGCGACGGCCACGACCTCGGCAATGGCGTGCACCTCGTCGATGAGCGCCACGTAGCGGTGCTCCTTGTCGAGCGACATGGCCTCGGCCGCGCCGGGCTCGAGCGTCACGCCCTGCTCGTGGGCCAGCTGCACGATGATGGCCGCACTGGGCATGCCGGCGGTGCCGTAGAACTGCTCCTCGCTCAACACGAGGCCGTGCTCGGCCAGCATCGCCGTCCACGCCCGGTAGTGCACCGGCATGGTGTCGGCCAGCGTGCCGTCGCAGTCGAAGATGAGGGCGCGGGTGGTGGACAGGGGTGACCAGTGGAGCACCCGGGCATTCAAGCAGGGCGCAGCCGAGGTGGTAGGAACGGCCGATGGCCGATCGCGTCCGCGTGCTGCTGGTGGTGAAGGGTCACCCCTACCAGCGCCAACCCTTCTACGACATCTTCGACGCCGACCCCGGCATCACCTGGACGCTGGTGGAGCACCCCGCCGCCCAACAGCTGTTCCACCCCGACCGCGCCGGCGACTTCGACGTGTTCGTCATGTACGACATCCCCGGGCTCACGTTCACCCGGTCCGATCCGCCGACCGCGTTCACCGAGCCGTCGCCCGAGTTCGTGAACGGTTTCGAAGCGCTGCTCGACGCAGGCAAGGGCATGGTGTTCCTGCACCACGCCATCGCGGCGTGGCCGGCGTGGGAGCGCATGGCCGAGATCATGGGCGGCCGCTACCACTACCAGCCGGCGTCGCTGCGCGGCGTGGCCTACCCCGACTCGGGCTACCGGTTCGACGTGCACCACCACGTCGAGGTCATCGACCCGGCCCACCCGATCTGCGAGGGCCTCGGCGCCGGCTTCGACATCACCGACGAGCTCTACCAGTTCCCGGTGTTCGAAGACGACGTGGTGCCGCTCATGCGCACCACGTTCGACATGGCCGACTCGTCGCAGTTCTTCTCGCCCGACCTCGCCATCCGGGGCCGCCGCGACGACAACACCGGCTGGTCGCATCCGCGCGGCAGCGACCTGGTGGCGTGGGCCAAGCACGCCGGCAACTCGCCGGTGGCCTACCTGCAGTTCGGCGACGGGCCCGACACGTACGCCGACACCAACTTCCGCCGGGCGCTCGGCAACGCCATGCGGTGGGCCGCCTCGCCCGAGGCCCACGCCTGGGCCCGTGACCGGCGTGCCCAACGGGGCTCGTGAGGTTCCGGGCTAGTCGGTGCCGGCCTGCTGCTGGGCGATCCAGGCGGCGGTGTCCTTGCCCATCTTGGCGCCGTCGTAGCCGATGCGCTGGGTGGGCTCGACCTCGACGACGAGCCGACGGGGCGAGTCGAGGAACTTCTGGAACCACTGGGCCCGCTCGGGGTTGCCGCGGTTCAGCGCCTCGGCCAGCTCGGGGTAGAACCAGTCCTTGGTCGCCTGGTCGTCGTGGATGTGGGCGATGCCCTTCCAGGTGATGGCCTTGTTGCGGGGCAGGGGCGAACCGGTGGAGGTGACCACGATGCACACCCTCGGGTCGCGCTTGATGGCGCTGAAGCGGGCCCGCTGGGCCGAGCCGGTCAGCCAGAACCGGCCGTTGCGCCAGATGTAGGACATGATGACCCCGACGGGCCACCCTTCCTTGTTCGACCACATGAACGTGCACTCGTTGTGGGCGAGCAGCAGTGCTTCCTCGTCGGACTGGTCGAGGTCGTACTTGGTGACGTCCTCGTAGTTCTCCGGATGCTCATCGGCCATGACGGTCCCCCTCGCGTCGACGGGGGCGAAGCTACACGAAGTAACCGGCGAGTTACTTCGTCGCGGGCGCGTCCATGTAGTCGCGGTAGTAGGTGATCTGCCCGTCGCTGACGCGGTAGACACCGACGCCGGTGCGCGGACCCCGCGCCGTGGTCGCCGACCACTGGGCCCAGGCCGTATGGTCGTCACCGGCGAGCTCCTCGAGCCGGAACGCCGCCCCGGCCTTGCGCATCTCGTCGTTCATCCGGGCCATGAAGCCGGCGATGGCCTCACCGCCGGTGAAGGTGCCGAAGACCGGGTCCACGAGCACGGCGTCGTCGGCGAACAACGCCGCCAACTTCGAGTAGTCCCCGCCGTCCTGGATCTCCCAGAACCGCGCCAGCACGTCGTAGGCATCTCCCGGCATGGCCGGAGCGTACGCGAGGCAGGTCAGGCGGAGCGCAGTGGACGCAGCCCGAAGTGGCGGCAGATCTCGGCCTGCACGTCGGCCACCGGGCGGGCGGCGTCCACCGTGACCACGAACTCCTTGCGCTCGAACAGCGCCAGCAGCGGCTTGGTCTGGGCGTGGTACTCCGCCAGACGCACGGCCAGCGCCTCGGGGTTGTCGTCGGTGCGGGTCACCAGGGCGCCGCGGCACACGTCACAGGCGTTGTCGACCTTGGGGCGGTGGGCGATCAGGTTGTAGTCGAGGCCGCACTGCGAGCAGAGCCGCCGGGCCAGGACGCGCCGCTGCACCTCGGCATCGTCGAGGTGCAGGTTGATCACCCCGTCGATGTCGTAGCTCTCCAGGAAGAACTCGGCCTGGCGGGCGCTGCGGGGGAACCCGTCGACGATGAAGCCGTAGTTCCAGTCGTGGATGGCGAGGCGGTCGCGCACGACCGCCTCGACCAGATCGTCATCCACGAGGTGGCCGCTGGCCACGATGCGCTTCACCTGGGCGCCGAGCTTGGTGTGGTGCTGGACGTTCCACCGGAAGATGTCGCCCACGCTGATGTGCTCGAGCTCCAGGTCGTCGGCCAGCAGCTTGGCCTGCGTGCCCTTCCCGGAACCCTGCACACCGATGATCACGTACTTGCGCACGCGCCCATCACCCGCCGGCGAGGCGGGCCAACAGCTCCTGCTTCTGCTCCTCGAACTCCTCGAACGGCATGTTGCCGGCCTCGAAGCGCTCGTGCAGCAGGCGCAACGACTCGAACAGCTCGGTTTCGGTCGGCGCCGGACCGGCGGCGCCCTCGGTCTCCTCGGTGCCGTCTTGGCGGAGCGTCTTGCGCTCCTGCTTCCTGGCGGCTTTGTCTCGCTTGGCCATCTCGACCCCGCGCTTCGTACTTCGTTCGCGCGACATGGCGCTCCTCTCATCGAACCGGAAAAACGCACACGGGCCGCCGGCGCTGAACCGGCGGCCCGTGGCTTACGAGCGATTCGAGATCACGGCACGCGGACGTTCTTCGCCTCTTCGCCCTTCCGACCAGGAACCGCGTCGAACTCGACCTTCTGACCTTCGGTCAGGGAGCGGTATCCAGTGGCCTGGATGCTGGAGAAGTGGACGAACACGTCGTCGCCATCTTCTCGGGAGATGAAGCCGTAGCCCTTCTCAGCGTTGAAGAACTTCACAGTGCCGGTTGCCAAAACAGATCTCTTCTCTTGCGGTGTGCGACCCACCTTTGTGACAGGCCACGTCGGAGGCTACCAGCCGATCCGGCCAACGCGCCCGTCCGCACCACGAAGGCCCATTCGTCCAGGTCAGCCGTACTGCCGGCGGCTCCCACCCCGTTCCCGGCGACCGCCGGCCACGAGCAGGTTCTCGCCCGTGATCCAGGCCCCCGCCGGGCTCACCAGGAACACGACGGCGGCGGCGATGTCCTCGGGCGTGCCGAGCCGGCCCAGCGGCGTGGCCGCGGCCAGTTCGGCCAGCCGCTCCTCACCCGCTTGGCCCAAAACCTCACGGAACGCCTCGGTCGGCACCTGCCCGGGCGACACCGCGTTCACCCGCACCCGGGGGGCCAGTTCGAGGGCCAGGGTCTGGGTCAGGTTGAGCAGGCCGGCCTTGGCCGCGGCATAGGGCCCGGTGAGCGGCGAGCCCCGCATGCCGGCCCCGGAGGCGATGTTCACGATCACCCCGCCGTCGGCCAACCGGGGCGCCGCCGCCTTGGCGCCCAGGAACGCGGCGGTGAGGTTCAGCTCGAGCTGACCCCGCCAGACCTCGTCGGGTGTGTCGACCAGGGGCCGCACCGCCTTGTCGACCGAGCCCCCCACGTTGTTCACCCACGCGTCGAGCCGGCCGAAGGCGGCCAGCGCGGCGGTGGCCAACCGGTCGTTGATGCCGGGCTCGCGGATGTCGCCCGCCACCGCCACGCCCCGCCGACCCGCCGCCTCGATCAGGCGGACGGTCTCGGCCAGATCGTCGACCCGGCGGGCGCTCACCACCACGTCGGCGCCGGCCTCGGCCAGGCCGACGGCGATGCCCCGACCGATCCCCTGCCCCGAACCCGTCACGACGGCGGCGTAGCCATCGCAGCGGAACCGGTCGAGCACGCTCATCCGATGACCCGCACCGGGTCGGTGCCGTCCCACCCACGGGCGGCGGCCGCCACCCGCTCGTAGAAGCCGCGCAGGCGTTCGGTGCCCTCGTACAGCTCGACCATGTGGCCGAGTGTGGCGGTGGCATCGTGGAACACGAACGCGCTGGCGGCCTTCGTCTCGGCGTAGAGCGCCTCGGGCCAGCCCCAGGCGGTCAGCTCGGCCTGGGCGGCGGCCAGGTCGTCGACGAAGAACGCGAGGTGGTGCAGCCCCTCGCCGTCGCCGACCACGTCGCGCACCGGCGACGGCCCCAGCGTGTGGTCCTGCACGAGCTCGACCATGACCGGACCCCACTGGCCGTAGGCCGAGGAGTGGTCGAAGGTGGCCGGCGCACCCCGGTGGCGCACGTTCACCACCGGGATGTGCTCCAGCACGAAGAACGGCCCGGCACCCCGGGTGGCCCACCGCGCCGCCGCGGCGTGCACGTCGTGCACCGCGTAGGCGATCTGGACCGGGGCTCCGAGGGGCATCAGTAGGGCAGCGTGCCGCCGTCGACCGGGAACATGCAACCGGTGAAGTTCCGCGCCGCCTCCGATGCGAGCAGCACGGCGACGGCCGCGACCTCGTCGACGGTGTTCATGCGCTTGATGGCGGAGTCGGCCGTGAACATCTCGATCATCGCGTCGTAGCTCGGCAGGCCCATCGCCACGGCCGACGCCGGGCCCGTCTCCCGCAGGATCTCGGTGTCGACGAGACCGGGCAGGATCGAGTTCACGGTGATGCCGAGCGTGCCGACCTCCTTGGCCGCGCACTTCACCAGACCGTTCACCGCGTGCTTGGTGGTGTTGTAGCCGGGCAGTCCGGGCTTGGCGCCCTTGCCCTCGACCGACGACGTCACGATGATGCGGCCGTACTTCCGGGGCATCATGTGCTGCAACGCCTTGCGCATGCCCCAGAACACGTGGTTGAGGTTCCAGTCGATCTCGAGGTTCCACTCCTCGTCGGTCATCTGGAACACCGGGGCGGTGTTCTTCACGCCGCCCGAGTTCAGGCAGCAGATGTCGAGCTGACCGAAGTGCTCGATCGTGAAGTCGATCAGCCCCTCGACGGTGGCCTGCTTCGACGCATCGCCGCCGTAGAACGCGGCGTGGTCGGCCCCACCGAGCGCGGCGACGGCCGATGCGCCCTTCCCGGCGTCGCGGCCGTTGACGACGACCTTCGCCCCCTCGCGCACGAACGCCTCGGCCATGGCCCGGCCGATCGACTGCGTGCCGCCGGTGATGCAGGCCACACGCCCTTCGAGCTTGCCCATTTGTCGTCTTCCTCTCGTTGCGTTGGTGCGTTCGATCAGTACGGCGACGTGCCGCCGTCGATGGAGATGAGCGAGCCGGTGATGCCGGCGCCGGCGTTCGACGCCAGCAGCACGGCCACGATGGCCACGTCGTCGACCGTGTTGAGCCGCTTGATCGACGACTCCTCGGCGAAGCTGTGCAGCAGCTGCTCGTAGGTCATGCCCATGGCCTCGGCCGCCCCTGGCCCGAGCTCCATCATGGTGTCGGTCTCGATGGCGCCGGGGCAGAGCGCGTTCACGGTGATGCCCTGGGTGCCGACCTCGCGGGCCACCGACTTGCAGAGCCCGTTGATGGCGTGCTTGGCGACGACGTAGCCCGAGATGATCGGCTTGCCGACCTTGCCTTCGAGCGACGACACGGGCATGATCCGGCCCCACTGCTGCGGGATCATGTACTTCAGGGCGCGGCGCATGGTCCAGAACGTGTGCCAGTAGTTCCACACCAGCGCGTCCTGCATGGCCTCGTCGGTGTAGTCCTGCAGGGGCGCGTACCCCTCGCCGCCGCCGGCGTTGGGCACGAGGATGTCGATGCGGCCGTACCGCTCGACGGTGCCGTCGACCACGGCGTCGCACACCTCGCGCCGCTTGATGTCGCCGGCGATGAAGTGGACGTCGTCGCCCGCGTTCATCTCGGCGATCGCCTGCGCGCCCTTCTCGGCGCTGCGGCCGTTGATCACGACCTTGGCCCCTTCCCGCACGAACGCCTCGGCGATGCCGCGGCCGATGCCGCGCGTCCCGCCGGTGATGCAGGCGACGCGCCCGTCGAGCTCTCCCATCGTCTACCCCCCTGATCCAACTGTTCCTGAGCCAGAACGGGCGGCATACTAACCGTTCGATTGATGACGTCACGCCGATCGGCGGGACGGACCGAGGGGGCTCCACCATGCAGGCAGACGTCGGCCAGCTGCTGTCGCTGGACGGGCGCGTCGCCCTGGTCACCGGAGGGGCCACCGGCATCGGCGAAGGCATCGCCCGCCTGCTCGCCGCGGCCGGCGCCGATGTGGTGATCGGCGACGTCGACACCGCCGGGGCCGAGCGGGTCGCCGCGGAGATCGGCGGTCGGGCCGTGCGCCTCGACGTCACCGACGCCGCCCGCACCGACGCGGTGATCGCCGCCATCGACGGCCTCGACATCCTGGTGAACAACGCCGGCAGCTACCACGAGTCGGGCAGCATCCTCGACCAGACCCACGAGTCCTGGCACCGCTCCATCGACATCAACCTCGTCGGCGTCTTCAACTGCGCCAAGGCGGCGGCCACCGCCATGGTCGGCGGGGCGCGGCCGGGCGCCATCGTGAACATCGCCTCGGTCGACGGTCTGCTCCCCTGCCTGGGCACCGGCTACGACACGGCCAAGGCCGGTGTCATCCACTTCACCCGCAGCCTCGCCGTCGACCTGGCGCCCCACGGCATCCGCGTCAACGGCGTGGCCCCCGGCGCCGTGCCGGTGCCCACACTGGAGAAGAAGCGCTCGGGCGAGCTGCCCCCGGTGTGGACCCCCGGTTCGCCCACCGGCCTCATGGGCGCGCTCATGCGTCAGCGTTCGGCCAACATCCCCCTCGGCCGCCAGGGTGCGGTGGACGACATCGCCAACGCCGTGCTGTTCCTGTGCGCGGCGGCGTCGTCGTACATGATCGGCCAGACCCTCGTCGTCGACGGGGGCTGGACCCTGGTGTGAAGGAGAGCCCCATGGACCCCGAACTGCAAGCCCACCTCGATCGCGAAGCGGTGAAGGCCCTCACCATCGCCTACACGTGGGCCCTCGACCGCAAGGAGTTCGAGCGGCTGCGCGACGTCTTCCTGCCCGACGCCACCGCCCGGCTCGGCGGCGTCGACTGCGCCGGCATCGACGCCATCATCGCCCGCATCAGCAGCGCGCTGAGCCCGCTCGACGACAGCCAGCACCTGATCGGCAACCACGAGGTCGTGCTGGACGGCGACCACGGCACCAGCCGCTGCTACCTGCAGGCCCAGCACGTGCGACGCGAGGCCGGGGGCAGCCCCAACTACATCGTCGCCGGCCGCTACGAGGACCAGGTCGTGCGGACCCCGGCCGGCTGGCGGATCCGCCACCGCGACCTCACCGTCATGTGGACCGAGGGCAACTACGAGGTCGTGCGCCGGGACCGCTGACGGGCTGCCGGCGACGTCGACGCCGAGACCGTCGGCGCCTGCAGCAGCGTGCCGTGGAGCAGGGCCCGGATGGCCTGGATGGCGGCACTGTGGTCTTCGGTGTCGTCGGACACCGCGTCGACGAGGCCCACGAAGATGGTGCGCAGCAGCGCGCCGACCTGGCGGCGCGCCTCGGGCCGGATCTCACCCGTGGCCGCGCCCTGGTCGAGCAGGCGCCGCATCATGGCGGTGCCCTCGCCCGGCCGGCTCGACATGGCCTCGCGGAGCTCGTCGTGGCGGGCCAGGTCGATGCGGGCCGACCCGAGGAACCGGGCCAGCGACGGGTCCTCGACGTTGAGCTGGTAGGCGGCCTGGAGCACCGCCTCGAACTGGCCGACGAAGGTGTCGCTGCTGGCGAGGGCCCCGTCGAAGCGGCGGTACACCGTGTCCTGCACGTGTTCGTGCACGGCCAGGAAGATGTCGAGCTTCGAATCGAAGTAGTGGTAGAGCGCGCCGGTGGTGATGCCGGCCTTGGTGGCCACGTACTTGTTGGTCGTGACCCCGTAGCCGAGCTCCGCGAAGGCGCTGCGGGCCACGTCGAGGATGCGTTGGCGCGTCTCGACCGAGCTCGACGCCGGGGGTCGTCCCAGCTTGCGCTCGCGCTTGGCCGCCATCGCCCGCATGGTAGTCGGACGACGGTCGCCGCTCCGGGTGTGCCGTGAAGTGATCCGCCGGTTAGTTTTCGGGCGCCCAACGGCTATCGTCGGGCCCGGTCCGGCTGGCGCCCGGCCGTCACGAGGGGGAGATCCGAGCATGGCCGACGGTCGCACCGCAGACGACGTGAGCGTGGAGGCGTTCGCCGCCGAGGCGCGCCAGTGGCTGGCCGCCAACGCCAAGCCCCGGGTGGAGGCCAAGGAAGGCGAGCTCGTCCCCGGCGACCCGTTCAGCGTCTCGGTGTTCCACGCCCTCAGCCACGAGCAGGAGCACGCGCTGCTGGAAGAGGCCCGGCGCTGGAACCAGGCCAAGGCCGAGCGCGGCTACCACGCCATCACGTGGCCGAAGGAGTACGGCGGCCTGGGGCTCAGCAAGGACCACGGGCGAGCCTTCGGCCGGCTGGAGGCCGAGTACGACACGCCGCCCCGCCACGAGCTGTTCGGCGTCACCACCGGTCTCATCGCGCCCACCGTCCGCCAGTTCGGCACCCCGGAGCAGAAGGAGCGCTTCGTCGCCAGCTTCCTGCGCACCGACGAGTACGTGTGCCAGCTCTTCTCCGAGCCCGGCGCCGGCTCCGATCTCGCCTCGCTGGCCTGCAAGGCCGAGCGTGACGGCGACGAGTGGATCGTGAACGGTCAGAAGGTGTGGAGCTCGGGCGCCCAGTTCTCGGCGTGGGGTGAGCTCATCGCCCGCACCGATCCCGACGTGGCCAAGCACAAGGGCATGACCGCCTTCCTGGTGCCGTTCGACCTGCCCGGGGTGGAGGTCCGCCCCATCAAGCAGATGAGCGGCGGCCAGTCGTTCAACGAGGTCTTCTTCAACGACGTGCGCATCCCCGACTCGCTCCGCCTGGGCGAGGTCGGCAGCGGCTGGAACGTGGCCCTCACCACCCTCGGCTTCGAGCGCGACCACTCCGCTTCGGGCGGCGGTGGCGGCGGTCGCGCCGGCGGCTCGTGGCGGCACCTGTTGGCGTCGGCCCGTCAGGCCGACGAGCTCGGCGACCCGGTCGCGCGCCAGGCGCTCATGCGCATGTACACCCACACCCGCATCGAGAGCTTCGTGAACCGCCGCGCCGCCGACCTGCGCGCCGCCGGCGCCCCTCCCGGCCCCGAGGGCTCCCTCGGCAAGCTGCTGTGGACCGAGGGCATGCGCCTCATGAGCGACGTCGTGTCCGAGGTCGTCGGACCCCAGCTGATCGCCGACACCGGCGAGTGGGGCACCTACGAATGGGGTGAGCACGTGCTCGGCGCCCCGGGCTACCGCATCGCCGGCGGCAGCGACGAGGTCCAGCGCAACATCGTCGGCGAACGGGTGCTGGGCCTGCCGGGCGAGCCCCGGGTCGACAAGGACGTACCGTGGAGGGCGATCCCGCGCTAGCTAGCGCGGGCACGCTCGGAAGTGCTCTTGTAGGTCACCACACACAATCTGGGGGAATCACTGATGGATCTCGGACTCGCGGGCAAGAAGGCCCTCGTCACCGGCGCGACCAAGGGCATCGGCCGCGCCATCGCCGAGACGCTGCTGGCCGAAGGCGCATCGGTCGCCATCTGCGCCCGCAACGCCGACGAAGTGGCCGAAGCGATCAAGGCGCTGTCGGCCAAGGGCACCGCCGTCGGCGCTGTCGTCGACGCCGGCGACGCCGAGACGCTGCGGGCGTGGGTCGCGTCGTCGGCCGAGCAGCTCGGCGGCATCGACATCTACGTGCACAACACCTCGGCCAAGCCGGCCCGCAAGTTCGAGGCCTGGATCAACAACTTCAACATCGATCTCATGGCCCTCGTGCAGGGGGTCGATGCGGCCAAGCCGTTCCTGGTCGACGGGGGCGGCGCCCTCATCTCCATCGGCACCACCGCCATCGCCGAGCACTTCGCCTCGGGCTCGGGCAGCTACTCGGCGTTCAAGGCCGCGGTCACCAACTGGACCCTGGGTCAGGCCCAGGTGCTCGGCGCCCAGGGCGTGCGCTGCAACGTCGTGCAGCCCGGCCCCATCTTCATCGACGGGGGCGACTGGGACATGATCAAGAACAACATGGCGCCCTTCTTCGAGGCGACCCAGAAGAACCATCCCGGTGGCGAACTGGGCACCGCCCAGGACGTGGCCAACACGGTGGCCTTCCTGTCCAGCCCGGCGGCCAAGCACATCAACGGTGTGAACGTCACGGTCGACGGCGGCTTCCTCAAGCGCGTCGACTACTGAGGCCGGTCCGTCCATGACCGCGCGCATCGACGCCTACCTCGTGGCCGGCGGCCGCTACCACGACATCGACTTCGCCCGGCTCGAGCTGCTCAAGCTCCTGGCCGAGCACGACGAGATCCGTGTGCGCGTCGCCGCCGACTACGAGGACACCGAGGCCATCGCCGCCGCCAGCTTCCTCGTCAGCTACACGTGCGACGTGCGACCCACCGCCGAGGCCCAGGGCGCGATCCGCGCCTGGGTCGAAGGGGGCGGCCGCTGGTTGGCCCTGCACGGCACCAACTCGGCCCTCGACCTGCCCCGCCCCAATGGGGTCGAGTCGCCCCGGTGCTTCCCCACGTGGGTCGACACGCTGGGCAGCCAGTTCGTGGCCCACCCGCCGATCATGCCCTACACCGTGGAGACCACCGATCCGGCCCACTGGTTGGTCGCCGGCGTCGGCGAGTTCGAGACCGACGACGAGCTGTACTGCTCCGAGTACCACCACCGCGACCAGCTCCACCCGTTGCTCCACACCACGTGGTCGGGCGACGCCCGCGGCTTCCAGGAGCACGACTGGACGGGTGCCGACCCGCAGCAGCTCGTGATGTACCTGCGCCCGCTGGGCCAGGGCAGCGTGCTCTACAACACGCTCGGCCACTGCCGTGGCCACTACGACATGACCGCGGTCGGCGTCGAGTACTACCCGAAGATCGAGCGCGGCTCGTGGGCCGTGCCCCAGTACTACGAGCTCCTCCGGCGCAGCATCCGCTGGGCCAAGGGCCTCGAAGAGTGACGGAGGACTCCATGGAACCCACTACCGATGTCCTGCGCGACATCCATCGCCGGATGGTGCGCATCCGCCTGTTCGAGGAAGCGGCTGGCAGGCTGGCCGAGGCGGCCAAGCTGCCCGGCTTCCTCCACCTCTACGTCGGTGAGGAAGCGGTGGCGTCGGGCGTCTGCGCCCACCTGAGCAACAAGGACCACATCACCTCCACCCATCGCGGCCACGGCCACCTGGTGGCCAAGGGCGGCCAGTTCCGCCCGATGATGGCCGAGCTGATGGCCAAGTCGACCGGCTACTGCAAAGGCAAGGGCGGGTCGATGCACATCAGCTCGCTCGAGCTCGGCATGCTCGGCGCCAACGGCATCGTCGGCGCCGGCTCACCCATCGCCGTGGGCGCCGCCTTCACCAACAAGTACAGGGGCGAGGGCAACATCGCCGTGGCCTTCTTCGGTGACGGCGCCACCAACATCGGCGCCTTCCACGAGGCGGCGAACATGGCCTGCGCACTGAAGCTGCCCATCGTGTTCGTGTGCGAGAACAACGAGTTCGGCGAGTTCACCCGCCGCGACAAGACGATGGCCATCACCGACATCGTCGACCGGGCCCAGGGCTACGGCATGCCCGGCGTCATCTGCGACGGCATGGACGCCGTGGCCGTGTGGGAAGCGGCCGGCGAGGCCATCGCCCACGCCCGCGCCGGGCGCGGCCCCACCCTGGTGGAAGCCAAGACCTACCGGTTCTACAACCACCACGGCGTGCAGAACCTGGGCCTGAAGTACCGCACCGACGCCGAGGTCGAGGTGTGGAAGAAGCGTGACCCGATCATGCTGCTGGAGCAGCGCATGGCCGAGACCGGCGAGATGTCGGCCGACCAGGCCGCCGGCGTGTGGGACGAGATCCGCGCCGACATCGCCGACGCCATCGCCTTCGCCGAAGCCAGCCCGGCCCCCACCTCCGACCAGATCCTCGCCGACGTCTACACCGTGATGGGAGCCCAGTGACCGCCACCGAGACCTCCACTGCACCGGCGGCCACCGAGCGCAGCCTGTCCTACGTGATGGCCTTCAACGAGGCCGTGCGCCAGTGCATGCGCGAGGACGCCGACGTCTACTGCGCCGGTGAGGACATCGGCGCCTTCGGCGGCGTGTTCGGCACCTACGGCGGGCTCCAGAAGGAGTTCGGCGAGATGCGCGTCGTCGACACCCCCATCAGCGAACAGGCCATCATCGGCCTCGGCGTGGGCTCGTCGGTCACCGGACTGCGCCCCATCGTCGACATCATGTTCATGGACTTCATCTGCGTCGCTCTCGACCAGATCGTGAACCAGGCGGCCAAGATCAAGTACATGTTCGGTGGCTCGGCCACCGTGCCGCTCACCATCACGACGGCTGGTGGTGGTGGCCTGTCGGCCGCCGCCCAGCACAGCCAGAGCCTGGAAGCGATCCTGTGCCACATCCCGGGCCTGAAGGTCGTGTACCCGTCGAACCCGTACGACATGAAGGGCCTCATGGTGTCGTGCATCCGTGAGGACAACCCCACGGTCATGGTGAAGAACAAGCGCCTCCTGGGCATGACCGGGGTGGTCCCCGAGGAGCTGTACACCGTGCCGCTCGGCGTGGCCCGCACCGTGCGCCCCGGCAACGACCTCACCATCGTCACCTACGGCCGCATGGTGGCCGAGGTCGAGAAGGCGGCCGTGAAGCTGGCCGAGGAGGGCATCGACGTCGAGATCATCGACCCCCGCACCCTGCAGCCGCTCGACACCGACACCATCGTGACCTCGGTGCGCCGCACCAACCGGGCCATGGTCGTGCACGAGGCCGTCCGCTTCGGCGGCATCGGCGCCGAGATCGCCGCCACCATCCAGGAGGAGGCGTTCGACTACCTCGATGCGCCCGTCGCCCGGGTGGCGGCGCCGTTCAGCCCGGTGCCGTTCTCGCCCGTGCTCGAGGCCGAGTACTTCCCGAGCGCCAAGACCATCGTGGCGGCGGCGCGCGAGCTGTTCGGCCGCACGCCCGCCGGGACCTGAGCACCCACCACCCATGAGCACGGTCGCGACGAGCACGGTCGGCGTCATCGCCAACCCGCACGCGGGCAAGGACATCCGCCGTCTCGTGGCGCACGCGTCGCCCACCTCCGACTCGGCCAAGATCGGCATCATCCGGCGGGCCGTGCTCGGAGCCGTCGAGGGTGGGGCCACCCGGCTGCTGCTGGCGCCGGACAAGCACTCGCTGGCAGCACGGGCCGTCGACGATCTCGACCTCGGCGACGTCGTCATCGAGGTGCTCGACGAGCCCTGCTGGGGTCGTTCGGCCGACACCACCGACATGGCCGTGCGCATGGCCAAGGAGGATGCCGGAGCCGTGCTGGTACTGGGCGGTGACGGCACCAACCGCGACGTGGCCAAGGGCTGGCTCGATGCGCCGATCATGCCCATCTCGACCGGCACCAACAACGTGTTCCCCCGCTTCGTCGAGGCGACGCTGGCCGGCCTGGCCGCCGGGCTGGTGGCCAGCCGCGTGGTGTCGTTGGCCGACGGCACCGACCAGGCCGACGTCATCCACGTCACCGTCGACGACGGTGACGACGACCTCGCCCTGGTCGACCTGGCTCTCCTGGCCGCCCGCTTCACCGGGTCGCGCGCGGTGTGGCACCCCGATCAGCTGCGGGCCGTGCTGGCCTGCATCGCCGAGCCCGCCTCGGTCGGTCTGTCGGCCATCGCCGCCGTCATCGCCCCGCTGGAGCGCACCGAGCCCGGCGCCGTGCTCGTGCGCTGCTCGCCACCGGGAGCGCTGGCCGCATCCGGTGTGCCGGCACCGCACCGCACCGTGCGGGCCGCCGTCGCCCCCGGCATGTTCGCCGACGTGCGATGGTCGTGGGCCGAGCGCGTGCCCGACGGCGGCACCGTCGACCTGGTCGGTCCGGGTGTGCTGTCCTTCGACGGCGAACGCGATCGTACCCTCGCCGACGGGCAGGTGGCCCACGCCACCGTGCACCGGGACGGCCCCCACGTCATCAACCCCCAACGCACCATCGCCGCGGCCGCACGGGCCCGGCGCTTCGACCGCTGATCGCACACGAGGAGCAACCGCCCCATGGCCACCGAGTTCAACATGCCCAAGCTCGGGCTGACGATGGAAGAAGGCACGATCCTCCGCTGGCTCGTCGCCGACGGTGAGCAGGTCGCCGCCGGCCACGCCGTGCTGCTGGTGGAGACCGACAAGGTCGAGACCGAGGTCGAGTGCCCGGCCGACGGCCGCATCCAGCTGCTCGGCCGCGAGGGCGACACCTATCAGTGTGGCCAGCAGATCGCGTGGCTGCTCGGTGCGGGCGAGGCCGCCGACGCCGACGCGGCCGCCGCGGCCGACGGCGCCGCCGCGGCCGCCGCGCCGGCATCGTCGAACGGCGCCGCCCCGGTGGCGGTCGCCGTCGCAGCCGGCGGGCGCATCCTCGCCTCGCCGAACGGCCGGCGTCTGGCGGCCAAGCTCGGCGTCGACCTGAGCGCCGTCGTGGGTACCGGCCCCGGCGGGCGCATCGTGTCCGAAGACATCGAGACCGCCGCCAAGGCCGCGCCGCCCGCAGCGGCGATCGCCCCGCAGCCCGTCGCCGCGGCACCCGCCGCCGCGCCCGTATCGGGCTCGGCGCCGGCCACCCAGGTGCCCACGTCGGTCGTCCCCTTGCGGGGCATGCGGGGCACGATCGCCACGCGCATGTTCTCGTCGCTGCAGTCGATGGCCCAGCTCACCCTCACCATGGACGTCTCGATGGACGCGGTGTGGGCCGACCGTGAGGCCCGCAAGGCCAAGGGCACCGCCCCGGGCTTCACCGACTACGTGATCGCCGCGGCGGCCCAGGCCCTGCGGGCCCACCCGAACGTGAACAGCCAGGTGACCGACGAGGGCATCGCCCTGCTGCCCGACATCCACGTCGGCATGGCCGTGGCCCTCGACAACGGGCTCATGGTGCCGGTGGTGCGCCACACCGACCGCCTCCGCCTCGACGGCATCGCCGGCGAGACCAAGCGTCTGGCCGAGGCGGTCCGCGGTGGGAAGATCTCGCCCGATGACCTGGCCGGGGGCACCTTCTCGGTCACCTCGCTCGGCATGTACGGCGTCGACGCGTTCACGCCCGTCATCAACCCGCCCAACGCCGCCATCCTCGGCGTCGGCCGCATCCGCGACGAGGTCGTGTGGGCCGGCGAGGGCATCCGCCGGGCCCGCGTCATGACGCTGTCGCTCACGTGGGACCACCGCGTGATCGACGGCGCACCGGCGGCCGAGTTCTGCCGGGCCATCGCCGCCAACCTGGAGGATCCCACCACCATCCCGTGACGGCCGGTCGCCCGGCCGGCCTCAGTCGGCCTCAATCGGCGGCGCGAGCGGCCACGTCGCTCAGCAGGGCCTGCCACCACTCGGCCAGGCGCTGGTGGAACGGAAGCAGCGGGAAGCCGTGGCGCGCCGCGTGCTCGGGCGGGAGCGAGTCCCAGCCGACGTGTTCGACGACGACCCTGGTGCCACCCGCCACCGCTTCGAAGCGGACGTGCACCTGGGTCTCCCGGTCCGGTGGGAACGACGCCGCCCGCCACGACAGGACGAGTCGCTCCGGCGGCTCCCAGACCCGGACCCGGCCCACCTCGAACTCCTCGCCGTCCGGGTAGGTCTCGGTGACCCGGCCGCCGGCCCACGCTTCCATGGCCAGCCGGCCGTCGGCGCGCCCGTTCAGTTCGAACAGGCCGTGCGGGCGCCACCACTGACCGATCTCGGCGGTGAACGCGGTGAACACCCGCGTCGCCGGCGCGGCGATGCGCACCGCCACCATCGCCCGCGACGTCACGACGTCGCTTCCACGTGGGCCTTGAGCGCCGTCAGCTGCGCCGCCCATCCGCGCTCCACGGCGTCGAGCCACGAGCGCAGACCGTCGGTGGCGCCGGCGCGCAAGGAATAGATGCGGACGCGCGTGTCGAACGCCGGGCTGGTCTCCTCGACGAGTGCGCTGTCGCGCAGCACCTTGAGGTGGCGGCTCATCATCGACGGGCTCACGGCGAGCGCGGCCGCCAGCTCGCCGGCGCGGTGGGGTCGCTCGCGCAACAGCTCCACGGCGCGCCGGCGGTGGGGGTCGGCCAGGGCGACGAGCACGCCGTCCAACCGGTCGGGGGCGGCGGCGACCGGACGGGCGCTCACGACCAGTTCGACGCCTCGATGCGCTGGCCGATCGCCGCTTCGGCCTCGGCCCGGGCGACGTCGCGCACGTGCTGGGCGAAGGTCCACACGTGCCCTTCCGGGTCGACGGCCCGATAGGTGCGGTCGCCGTAGAACTGGTCCTCGGGCTCGGCGGCGATGGTGGCGCCTGCGGCGCGGGCCCGGGCGCAGTGGCCGTCGAGGTCGACCGTCAACGACACGTGGGTCACCTGCGTGTTGGCGCCGCCGACCGAGGTGGGGCTCCGCGCCCAGTCAGCCCACTCGCCGCCCACCATGATCCGCCCACGCCCGTCGATCGCCATCTCGTAGTGGCACATGGTGGGGTCGTCGTCAGGACCGTCGATGGCCATCGTCACCTCGAACCCGAAGGCGTGGGCGAGCCACTCGGTCGCCGCCTTGGGAGCCCGATAGGTCAGCGACGCGGTGAAGGCGGGATCGTCCATGGTA
>JANMAT010000011.1:0-3512 GCA_031359995.1 Actinomycetes bacterium | reverse complement strand
CGACCTCGCGGTCGGACACGTCGGGCAGGATCGTGGGCTCCACCTCGAGGCAGCGGGCCAGCGTCGTGGACGGTGGTTCGCGCAACAGGCGCTGGAAGTGCACGACGCCGAGGTACTTGCCCGTGGGCACGACGTACGGTGGCTGCGTCACGAACACCTGCGCGGCCAGCGAGACGAGCCACTCGGGGTTGCGGATGTGGGCCAGCGCCTCGGCGACCGTGGTGGACGGCGCCAGGATGATCGGGTCGGGCGTCATGAGGGATCCGGCGGTGCCCTCCTCGTAGGCGAGCAGGCGACGCAGCACGTCGGCCTCCTCCGGCTCCATGGCCTCGAGGATGCGGTTGCGCTGCTCGCCGGGCATCTCGGCCAGGAGGTCGGTGAGGTCGTCGTACTCCATCTCGTCGAGCACGCTGAGCACGCGCTCCACGTCGAGCCCTTCGATGATGCGCAACTGCTCGGCCTCGGGCAGCTCTTCGAGCAGATCGGCCAGGGTGTCGTCCTCGAGCATCTCCGCGACCTGCCGACGCTTCGACAGGGGCATGGCCCGCAGCACCTCGGCCACGTCGGACGGGTGCATGTCCCGGATGCGGGCGGCCTCGGCCGCCATCTCACCGGTGGAGAACAGTGAGGCGACCTCGCGCCAGTCGACCGAGCGGAAGCTCGGGCGGCGCAGGGCGGCCCGACGGCTGAGGCGCACCTTGGCGACCTGCCATCCGGTTCCCGACGGGGCCAGGGCGACGTCGCTCACCGTCTCGTCGCCGAGGCGCTTGTCGATGATGTCGCGCCCGACGAGGATCTCACCCGGGCGGGGCTTGAACGGGTTGAGGTCGAGGTCCCACGAACGCAGGCGGGCCCCGTCGCCCTCGAGCAGGATGCGGTTGGCGTTGACGAAGATCTTGCGGCGCTGGCTCTCGGCGGTGAAGCCCACGACCCGGGGCGCTTCGCGCCCGGCGCTGGGCACCACGAGGATGTCGTTCAGGCGGCCGACGACGACCCCCTCTGCGTCGAGCAGAGGGAGGCGCATCACGCGGAAGGCGTAGATGTAGTCGGCCACGCGACCAGGCTACCCACCTGCCCCCGATCGGGGGCGCCCGGTCGGCGGTCAGGGCACGGCGATGAACCGGCTGTCGTCGGTGCGTTGCACCTGCCCGCGGCGGGCGAAGCGCTCCAGGTGCTGCAGGGCCGTCTTGTGCTCCACGTGGTCGGCGAAGGTGATCTCGACGTGGGGTCGGTAGACGAACCGGTGCTCGACCATGTCGGCCACCGTGCGGGGCTCGGCGAGGAAGGCGAGCATGGCTTCGTCGCGCCGGTCGATCACCGAGGCGAAGGCGTCGAGTTGGCGCAGGAACTCGCTGCGGCCCTCCACGACGCCCTTGTGGTGGAACGTGACGTAGTAGCGGGCGTCGATGGTGCGGCACCGCTCGATGGCGTCCACGAAGTCGTCGAGCGAGCTCCAGTGGTCGCCGTAGTACGGGCCGAACCCGGTGAGGTCGACATCGGCGCAGAAGAACACCCCTTCCTTGTCGACCAGGAAGCCGCTGTGGCCCCGCGTGTGCCCGGCGAGGTGCACGACCTCGACCACCACACCGTCGCCCAGGTCGTAGCGGTCGCCGTCGCCGAAGCCGGTGGCGTCGGGCCGCTCGACGTAGTGGAACTCCTCGACCATCTGCGGGAACCACACGTCCTCGATGGCCTTGGGCATGCCGTAGACCTCCTTGAACCCGGCGAGGGAGTGGAGGGCGAGCAGGTCGTCGGCGTGAGCCTGCACGGCGGCGTCGGGGAACAGGCACACGCCGGCCAGGTGGTCCTCGTGGGCGTGGGACACCAGCACGCGGTCGACGCGGTCGGCGGGCACGCCACCGCGCGTCACGAGCGACAGCGAGGGGTCGACCACGACGGTGCCGTCGGGCCCGCCGATCAGCAGCGAGTTGCCGTAGGGGTACTTGCCCCCGTCGTCGCCTACCAGCACGGTGGCGTGGCCCAGGCGTCGGTCGGTGTCACGGAAGGCGGTCCCCATGGCCGGCGATGGTAGGGCACCGGCATGGCGCGCCCTCAGACCACGTCGATAGGGTCGACCCATGGGGGATGTCGATGTCGTGATGGGGTTGCCGCCGCTGACGCGCGACCTGGAAGAGGCCAAGGCGCACCTGGACACCTTCGGGGTCGCCCGCATCGCCGGTGCGCTCGGCCCGGCCCAGGTGGCCGCGCTGAAGACCCGGCTGACGGAGCAGGCGACGGCCGAGCGTGCCGCCGGTGTGGCCTTCCTGGACGGAGGCGGTGCCAACCAGCGGGTGTGGAACCTGCCGAGCAAGGGCGAGGTGTTCGTCGATCTGCTGCGCACGCCAATCGTGCGGACGCTGGCCCGCCACGTGCTGCAGGGCGACTACTGCCTGTCGAGCCACACGGCCAACATCGCCGGGCCCGGTGGCGAGCCCATGGTGCTGCACTCCGACCAGGGCTACACCCCGCGCCAGATCGACATGGCGCTCACGGTGAACGTCATGTGGATGCTGGTCGACTTCACCGCCGAGAACGGGGCCACTCGGGTGCGGCCTGGTTCGCATCGGGTGCCGGCCGAGCCGCCGCGTGACGAGCCCGCGGCCACCCTGCCCGGCGTGGGCCCGGCGGGCACGGCGCTGGTGTTCGACGGCCGCATCTGGCACGGCACCGGAGCCAACACCACCGCCGACGAGCGCCGCTTCGGCGTGCTCACCTACTTCTGTCGGCCATGGCTGCGCCCTCAGGAGAACTACACCCTGTCGACCCACCCCGACGTGCTCGCCGCGGCCGACGACGAGATCCGCCAGCTGCTCGGCTTCCGGGTGTGGCGCACGCTCGGTGGCGTGCAGGGCCCGTGGGGCCCGGGCACGCCGGGGCCGACCGGCTTCCGCACCGAGGGCTTCGTGGACCGCCCCACGAGCTGGCTCGGCGAGCTGCGCTGACCCCTCGTCGCCGGTCCTGATTGTTGTAGACGGACATCATCCGCGAAGATGAGCCGAACGCGAGCGATGGGGGTGCGTGATGGACGCTGATCTGGTCATCCGGTCGGGCACGGTGGTCGATGGCACGGGGGCGCCGGCGCAGGTGGCCGATGTGGTCATCGCCGGCGACAGGGTCGTGGCGGTCGAGGCGAACTGGACGGGCACGGCGACGCGCACGATCGACGCCACCGACCGCATCGTCACGCCCGGCTTCGTCGACGTGCACACCCACCTCGACGCGCAGTTGGCGTGGGACCCGCTGCCGACCTCGTCGTGCTGGCACGGCGTCACGTCGGCCGTGCTCGGCAACTGCGGCGTCACGTTCGCCCCGATGCGTCCGGGCCAGCGCGAGTTCCTGGCCGAGATCATGGAGTCGGTCGAAGACATCCCCCGCGCCGCCATCCTGGACGGCCTGCCGTGGGACTGGCAGAGCTACGGCGACTACCTGGCCTGGCTCGACCGCATCCCCAAGGGCCTCAACGTGGGTGGCATGGTGGGCCACGTGGCCCTGCGCGTCGCCGCCATGGACGA
>JANMAT010000004.1:0-4050 GCA_031359995.1 Actinomycetes bacterium | reverse complement strand
CAGTGGTCGCTGGTCGCGAACGAAGAAGCATGGGGCGCCGTGGCTCACGCGCTCGTTGACCTCGGGCAGCGCGAGGGCAATCTCGCGTACCCGCTGCAGCTCGATCTCGCTCACGAGCATCAGCTTCGCGCTCGCTGGAGTAGGATCTGGCCACGTGCCCGGTGGGACCGCACGAGTTCGCGAGAACTCTCGTTCCCGGCCGGATCTACATCGTTCGTCAACTGGCCATCGCCACGCTCGTGCAATCGATAGGCGGCGACGGCTGGAGCGGGCTGGTGCCCTTCGTCGGCTACGCCCTCATCACCACGACCCAACGCGTTCGGAACCATCTGACCGCTTGGTGCAGTCGGTCTGGCCCTCAACGCCACCCCGGTCGCACTCGGCACGCGTACGGCCATCGCGGACGTCGACCGCGGCCACGACGACGTCACGTTCCTGCTCGCGATGCTGGCCGCTGTCGTTGTGATCATCGTGGACGGCGTCGATCGGCTGGCGCGGTGAACCGCCCAACAGGCCGACGGCCTCGCCAACCGAGACCGGCGGCACCGCTCCCATCTGCGGGTGTGGCACTCGATATCACTCACCCGCCTGCTCAGCGCGACCCGCCCGACTCCCGGCGAAGTCAGGCGCCACACGCCGTGCGGGATCGCGAGCGCGTCGTGCCGGCCGCTGGCCAAGGTCTGCGCCAGCCGTCGAGACCGCTGTCATCCGCGCGTCGAGTGCGATTGCGGGACTAACCGTCAACGGCTCGTTGCGGCTAGATCTTGAATGAGAACCGTTGGACGGGCTCCAGCCACGGGGCCAGTTGCGCCATGGGTACGCTTGACCAGCTGTCATGCGTTGCAAGCCAGTCAAGGAGAGGGTCGCGCGCGGTTGATTGCATGGCGTGAGCTGTGCCCACTGACTGTTCGACCAGTTCGCCGACCGTGAGGTCTGACCCGGCCGCTCCGGCCAGTGTGTGGGCCTCGGCGGGACGTCCTGTTGCCAAGGCCAGCAGGAACAGGACGTTGCGAGCATCGTCATTCGTGTAGGGGCCCCTGGCGCGTGCGATGCTCTTGATCAGCTGGTACACGTTGACGAACCGCTTGACCGATCGCGGCGTATCGCCCAGAAGCGGAGCGAGGTCGTTCATGAACGCCATCTCCTCGACAGTGATCTGCATGCGAGCAGCGTCGAGCCACGGCGCGGCGGCATCGTCAACGTCGGACATGCGCGTCAGAAGGGCTGCGAGCTGCTGTTGGGCGGGCGTTTCATCGTCAACCTTCGCTTGCGCCGCTCCGCCGCCACTGCCTGATGGAGCCTCGGCACCTGCACCGACCAAACCCTGCACGATCAGCCGCCGCTCGTCGGCACCGAGCGGACTCACCCAGAAGGGGACCTGGAAGATCTTCTCGAGGTAATCGTTGGCGGACGCGCTGGTCCCGTCGTCGTTCGACCTGCGCAGTTGTGCGGCGTAGTACTCCTCGAGCGAACCCGCCAGCCACCGCGAGTCAACGGCGACCACCACGACGAACAGGGGAAACGCGAGCAGGAGGTGCACGGCTTGTAGCACTTGGATGACGACGGGGGTCGGGCATCGATCGAGGTCGTCGATGTACAGGACGATCCGGTTCACGCGGCGCTTCGTCGCTTCGGTGCCCTCGAACGGGTCGTCGTCCGCCTGGTTCTCTCGTTCGATGAGGCGCGAGAGCCGGTCGAGGTCGCGGCGCACGACTGCTGGGAGCCCGAGGTACTTGCGGTAGTCGTCGCTGCCGAGCCGTTCGGCCAGGAACTCGTCGAGCACCCGACCCGGTGTCACCCCGGTTAGTTTCGCGGCCAGCTCGGCGGCTTTGCCTGCGAGTCGCCGCTCCTGCTCGCGTGCGACCGCCTCTTGAGCCTCGATGGCCGTCAGTTGGTGCTCGGCGGCGCGGACAGCATCGTCGACTTCCTTGGTGGCGTGCGCTTCCACCGTTGCGATCTCGTCGATGAGACCTGCCAGGGAGCGATTGGCACCCTTCAGTACACCCACCGCTACGACGAGCATCGAGGCCACGAGCGCTGATGCCTGAGTAACGGCCGACCACGAATGGGTCGCCGCCAGCCAGCCAGCGGCAATCGGAGCGCCGATCACCGTGGCAACGAGCACGGTCGTATAGCGCCACCCGGCCCGTCGCAGACCGGTCACGACGCCACCCCCGCGTGCCACGGTGGCTCGAATCTCCTGGACCGCCTGGCCAACGTCCTGGGCTCGGGTCATTACGTCGGGAACGCCCGCCCGGGTTGCGAGCTTGGCCAGCTCACCCCGAACAGGATCGGACAACGCCGCGAGTGCGACCGGGTGGGCACGCTTTGCTTGCTCCAGCTCCACCACGGCGACCGCCCGCGCAGCTCGCTTCTCCTCCACAGCAGCCAGAGCGACACGGCGCTCATCCTCGAGCACACGCAGCGTCTGCTGCTCGTTGCGCAACTCGCTGTTGGTGATCTGCATCTTCGTCACGTACTCACGCTGCCGAGCCCCGACGAGGTCGTCTGCCTCGAGTGCGTCACCATCGAGGTTCCGCAACAGATGGTCCAGCAGGCTGGCCCACAAGTCGCCCTGCATGTACTGCCAGGCGTTGAACTCGATCTGCACGACCGAGCGGTAGAAGGGGAGCACTGTCCCGGACGGCGCAGCAGCACCATCGGCAAGTAGACGATCGACACGCTGCTGAAGGCTTCGGATGAAGAAGCTCTTGCCCGATCCCCAGGCGCCGAACAGACCAATCGCCAGCGGAGGCGCCATCGACTTGAGCGAGATCAGATAGGCAAACGCATCGACCTCGGGTCCGATGCCGAGCAAGTCGGTCGGTTGGCGAGCGCCGCCCGCAGCCGAGGACCGATGCGGAGGACGATCCGGGTGATAGTCAGGCACCTCTCGCGGTGGGGGCCACGGATGCCGGGCCTCCAGGAACTCACGAAGCCGAGACACCGCTGTCCACCCGCATCGTCGCGTACTCGCGATAGGAGGCAACGACATCCAGGGCTGGGGCACCCCTGGCGACGAGCGCCGCAGCGATGCCCGCCGATGCCACGTTCGGGGTGTCGAGAAGCGCCCCGAACAACAGCTTGAAAGAGAGCAGCCCTTCGGGGTCTGACGAGGCGAACGACCGGATGCCGTAGTCAACGATCGCCTGGACCTCCGACCCGATTGGGGGCACTGGATACTCCCGCTCACTCACGTCCCGTGCGGCGCGCAGCGCAGCTGGATCGACACCGCTGCGATGAAGGAACTGCCCGACCGGGAGTCCGAAGTGCTCGAAGAAGTCCCAGGGCTCCGAGTCCTGACCATGCTCGATCAGGAGCCCCGCCAACACATCCAGCGCGTCGACTTCGCCCCCAGTCACGACGCTCGACGAATCCTGCCCGGGCTGGAACGCAGTCTGGGACCGCACCTGCGCGAAGGCATGAGCCCACCGCAGCACGTTCTGCGACGACCCCGACAACTGTTGCCACCATGCCCCGGCATCGGCCACAGGGGGACCATAGCCCTGTCCCGGATGCCCCGCAGGTCCCCTTCACCGCCAGCGCACGCCGCATGCGGCGTCGCGGTCGTACGGGTTCCCGGACGCACAGTCTGTGGCCCGGAGTCATCCTTCGGTAGCAGCTGTGGAACGCTCTACGGACCGCTCAAGCGTTCCCGCTGCTTCCCGCACCACGGACCACGCGCGTACGGCTGTCGGTGCCGAGAAGCACGCCGTCGGGGCGGCAAGCGCTGATCAACGACGGTCGGCAAACATGCCGAGATCGGGAGTCGTCGCTCCTGCGATAGCACTCGGTACGGTCGCCCCTATCCCCTGCGCTACCCCCCCCGGATCCGGCGATAGGTGGGTGATGTCGTGCTCGGGATCGACCGAGCCGAGACGGTGAACGTTGCGGGCTGGTCGCCGGGTGGGGGGTGTGGTGGTTGGGGTCAGACGGAGCCTTGGGGTACGACCCATTCGTGGGGTGCACCGCCGGCGGCGGTGAGGCGCGGGAAGTCGCTGTCGTAGTGCAGGACGATCAGCCCGGCCTCGGCGGCGGCGGCAGAGATCA
>JANMAT010000236.1:0-18401 GCA_031359995.1 Actinomycetes bacterium | reverse complement strand
GCGACTACCCGTTCGACGAGTTCTTCGACGACGTCGCCCAGGCCGGCTTGGTCGCCGACGTCTCCCTCGCCTCATGGGATCTGCGGCCCGTCACCACGGAGTCGAACTTCCTCGTGGCCGTGTTGTCGCTCGCCAAGCTTGCGACCGGAGCTCCAGAGCCGGCGCGTTGCTGGTCGCCGTGACCTTCGGGTTCCGTGCTCGACGGCTGCGGTCGCTCGTCGGCATCACGGTCATTGGCGGTCAGTGCCGGTGCATCACGGTCAACGCCGTCCAGTCGTTCGGCGGTCGTTCGGCCGGCAGGCTACGGCGGTCGGGTTGCACCGGGTTGCAGAGTGGTTGCACGGGCGCAGAAGACCTGGCCAGAAATCGATTCAACCAGCATGAACGGGCGGCGGCGTGTGACCGCCACCAACCACCAGTACCCGCCGGGACACCCGTGTGGGGTTGCATTCGGGTTGCACCGCACTGCCCACGGTTGACAGCGAAGCGTGCCGGGCTGAAGTCCTGCATGTCAGGTGGTAGAGCCGGGGCAGACGGCGATGAGGTCGACGTGACGGCGGGCCGCGGGTGACGCCGAGAAGAGGACGGAAAGGAGAGCTGCTGCCATGAATGGTGCGGTTGCCCCGGCGAGGTGTTCGGCGGCGTGTCCGCCGACGTCGTAACGCGAAGTCAGGAGCAGCTGTTGTGCGAGGAGTGCGCCGGCGATGAATGCCGGTATGGGCCACCAGTCGCGAGTGATGTGGCCAAGGCGCGACACCAGACCATCAGCCCATCGATACCTTCCCCGACGTGGTGGCCGCACTGCAACGTCCGGACTTCTCCACCTTCGGCACGGCCTCGAGCGCGGACGGCATCGAAGCGCTCGTCGGCCGACTCCGCGAGGCGTTGGCACCCTCGAGCACCCGGTCCGTCTGACGCCTCGGAGCGACGTCAGGTGGCGACCGGTTCGTGAGCCGGGAAGGCGTCCACGTCGCGAACCACCTCGCGTAGCTTGCGCATCACCTCCATGCGGCGACGCTGGGCCTCCGGGAGGGAGTCGAGGTCGACCTCGGCCACCGTGTTGCCATACGCGGGGTAGGTGGCGATCTCGTCGTCGGCCAGCTCGGCCAGGGAGTGCTTGCGCTGGAAGGCCGCCGCGGCGTACGGCGCCAACTCGGCATCCTTGGCCGCCTGCCGCTCGGCCTCGACCCCCTTGAACTCGGGCATCACCTCGGCGGCGAACAGCTCGAGCGCCTCGCAGATGTGCTCATGGCGGTTGTTGCCGCCTTGTTGGATGAACACGGTCTGATCCACCCCAGCAGCGGCGAACTCGCGCAGGTGCTGGCGCAGCTCGTCAGGCGTGCCGATGCCACCGGTGCCCCCGCCGAGGAAGTCGAGGCCGACGCTGTCGCGCACCGCCACGTAGTGGTCCCAGATGTTGGTGCGGCCCGGCTTGTGGTCACCGAACACGTAGTGGTGGCCCAGGGCGAACTGGAAGAAGCGGAAGCCGTCCAGACCCCGCCGCACCGCCTCGTCGTGATCGGGGTGCACCGAGAAGCTCGTGACCATGGCGACGTTCGGGTTCACGGCATGGCCGACCGGCACGCACTCACGCTTGAACGTCTCGTAGTAGTCGTCGACCCAGTGCGCGGCCTCCGCTGGGTCGACGAACGCGAACGTCAACGCACCGATGCCGAGTTGGGCCGCCAGATGGATGGTTTCGCGGTTGGAGCACGCCACCCACAGCGGCGGGTGGGGCCGCTGCATCGGTTTCGGGACCACGTTGCGCGTCGGCATCGAGAAGTACTTGCCCTCGTACCCCGGGTAGGGGTCCATCGCCAGCATGTTCGCGACCTGCTCGACGGTCTCTCGCCACATCGCCCGCCGCTCGGCCGGATCGATGCCGTACCCCTCCAGCTCGGCGCGCGATGCCGACTCGCCCGTGCCGAACTCGACCCGCCCGTTCGAGACGAGATCGAGGGTGGCGATCCGCTCGGCGATGCGGGCCGGATGGTTGTAGCCGGGCGGCATCAGTACGATGCCGTGCCCCAACCGGATCTGGGTCGTGCGTTGCGACGCCGCCGCCAGGAACACCTCGGGCGCCGAGGAGTGCGAGTACTCCTCCAAGAAGTGGTGCTCGACCTCCCAGGCGTGGTCGATGCCCAGCCGGTCGGCCAGCTCGATCTGATCGAGAGCGTCCTGGAACAGGCGGTGCTCGGCACCGTCGCCCCAAGGTCGGGGCAACTGGTGCTCGTAGAAGATTCCGAACTTCACGGGGAGACCTCCTTGACGACGGCCCTCACCCTAGAGCCCGAGGGGCGTGGCGCGGTCACTTCTCGCTGGGCGCGAAGATGCGTTGCGTCTCACCGTCGATCGGATGGGCAGGAAGGTGGAGTTCCAGATGTCGACGGACGCGGCGGCAGGTCGTCCCACGGCCTGGTCGCCCCCTGGTCCCGGCCGGTGGTCACTGGACCGGTCGCACTACCCCGGTGGCACCACGCCGATCTCGCGGTGGCTCATCGAGACGGGTATGGCGTCCGGGACCCGCCGGGTGTTCGCCGAGATGGGGGCTCCGGTCGACTCGGTGGCGGCACGGTTCGTGCACGGCTTCATGTACACCCGAAGCGTGCCGCTCGTCGGTGCCAACCGCACGACGACGAAGCTGCCGCCGCTGTGGGTGCTCAGGGTGGCGTCGCGGATGCATCCGGAGTTCCGGCGGCGCACGCGCGCCGCCACCCGGTCTCTCGCAACGCCGCCAGGCCCGGGGGTGCTCCGCCGTTGGCACACGGAGATCAGGCCGTCGGTCGTGGCCCGCAACCAGGCGTTCGCTTCGGTCGCATTGAGCGTGCTCGACGACGCAGGGCTCGCCGCCCACGCCCGCTCGCTGCTCGACCACCTGTTCGAGATGAGCGAGCTGCACTTCTGGCTGCACGGCTACGACCTGGGTCCGATCGCCCGGTACGTGGCACTGACCTCCTCGCTCGGGGTTCCGACCGCCCAGGCGGTCGGCGCACTGGCCGGCGCGTCGCCGTCCACCGGGGAGCCGAGGCGCCAGCTGGCTGCGGTGCGCGCAGCCCTGGACGACGCCCGTCCCACCACCTTGGCCGAGCTGCGGGCCTGCTCGTCGGAGGCCGGCCGATTGCTCGATGCGTACCTCGTCGAGCGGGGGCACACGCTGGTCACGCGCTACGACCTCGACGGTCTCACGCTGGCCGAGCTGCCCGAGACGCTCCTCGACACGATCATGCGCACCGGACCCGACGAGGCGACCGACGACGGCACCGCGGCGGCGGCCGTGATCCGCGCCCGCGTGCCCGAGGGCCGACGACCCGAGTTCGACGATCGCCTGGCCGAGGCCCGCGCGGTGATGGACATGCGCGACGACAACGGTCCGACCGTGTTCGAGCAGCCTGCCGGGCTCCTGCGGTTGGCCCTGCTCGAGGTCGGTCGGCGCCTGGTCGCCAGGGGCGCCGCCGAGCGCATCGACCACGCGTTCGAGCTTGCGCACGACGAGGTGGTACCGCTGCTCACCACGGGCGGCGGTCCGACCTCGACGGAGCTGGCACGGCGCGCTGCCGAGCGGAACGCCGAAGCCCACCTCGACCCACCGGTCGCGCTCGGCCCGCTCGAGCCCGTGCCACCCTCCGACGTGCTGCCCGGTCCGCTCGCCGAGTTCGCCACGGTGATCCAGGTCGCGCTCGCCGAGCTGGGCATGCTCGGCCCCGACCTCGCCGCCGACGGCCTCACCGGCACGGAGGTGGGCACGACGCCGTACCGCGGCAGGGTTCGGCGCTGCGGCTCGCCCGAGGAGGCATTCAAGGCCATGGAGCCCGGCGACGTGCTCGTGGTCCGTGCCACCTCGCCTGCGTTCAACGCCATCCTGTCGATCGCCGGGGCCGTCGTCACCGCCGACGGGGGCCCGCTGTCGCACGCTGCCGTGCTCGCCCGTGAGCTCGGCATCGCCGCCGTCGTGGGGGCCCACGGCGCCCTCGACCTGCCCGACGGAGCACTCGTCGAAGTCGATCCCACGGCCGGCGTCGTCCGCCTCCTCTGACCGTCACCGGCCGGCATCCGCTGCGGTGGTTCTTGCAACGACGTCGCCCGGCCGTCCGTCCGGGCCGGGCACGGCGCGATGATCGCGCCATGACCGCCGACCGCCGCTGCCCCCGATCGCTGGACGAGGTCGACCTCTTCGATCCGGCGACGCAGCAGGACTGGTGCCCAACCTACGACCTGCTGCGCGCCGAGGCACCGGTGTGGCGCGTGCCCGGCACTTCCACGTTCGTGCTCACCCGCGACGACGACATCGCCCACGTGCTCCGCCGTACCGACCTGTTCGGCCGGGGCGGCGCGGCCGATGCGCCGGCTCGGTCGATCCCCGACCGCGTCGCGGCGGTCTACCGCGAGCGTGGCTGGCCGCGCATGACCTGGCTCGCCACCGAGCCGCCCGTGCACCGCAAGTACCGCGACCTCGTCGACCACTTCTTCTCGGTGGCCGGGGCCGAACGCCGGCGGCCGCTGATCACGGCGATCGTGCACGACCTGCTCGATGCCATGGTGCCGCTCGGCCGAGCCGACTTCCTCACCGTGTTCGCGACGCCGTTGCCGGTGCGCGTCATCACCGGGATGATGGGCTTCGACGACGCGGAGATCCCGCAGCTGAAGGTGTGGTCGGAGGCGTGGGTGCTGCCCGTGCGCGGCAACCTGACCGAGGACGAGGAGGTCTACGCCGGGGAGCAGGGCGTCGCCTTCCAGCAGCACATCTTCGCCACCATGGAGGCCAAGCGCGCGAGGCCCGACGACTCGGTGATCTCGCACCTCGTCAACGACGCCCGGTTCGACGGGGAGCGCCCCCTGCGCGACGAGGAGGTGATCAGCATCGTCGACCACCTCTACATCGGCGGGAACGAGACGACCGCCGCCGGCAACCGCGACCCCGTCGCCTTCCCCGACCCGACCACGATCGACGTCGACCGGGTCAACGCCCACCGCCACGTCGCGTTCTCGCTCGGCGAGACGCACTGCCCCGGCGCCGGCCTGTCGCGCCTCGAGCAGACGATCGCGTTCGAGGTGAGCGCGGGTCCGACCGGTCGATGGCCCCTGGTCTCGGATGCGGGTGTCGGTTCCTCCCGGGGTGGTGGGCGGCGGGCGAACTCGACCTGGAGCGACGCGCCGAGCACGGCGGGCAGGTGCCGCAGGGACCGGAATCCCATGAGCGCCACCAGCGCGAACCCACCGACCCACATGACCAACGCCACCTGCCGGCGCGTCGGCCAGATGACCGCATCGCGGACCGCCAGGAGCACCACGACGACGGCGAGGAGGCTGGCGACCATGCGCGGACGCGGCACCGGCAACGCTGCGAACACGCTCCCCGACAACAGCACGGCAGCCAGCACGCCGGCGACGGCCGCGCGACGCTGCAGACCCCCGGCGAGGAGCACGAGCGCGCACCCGACAAACAGGAGCCCTCCTGGAGGCGCACCCGACAGCAGCGCCCCATCGGAGGGAAGGACCGCGCCGAGCACGACGAGCATGGCGGCCGCCACGACGCCCAGGCCGAGCCAGCACGCCGCGGCCGACGCGATCCGCCACGGCAATCGGGACCGGTCCCAACCCATCGCCTCACGTGAGAACCCCGGGCCGCGATGACCGGCGGACGATCGAGCGACGACCGACCGTGGACGCGCTCCCCACGGGCACGCCGACAGAGGCGTGACAAGCTGGGTCACGAACTGGTCGTCGCAACCAGTCGGGAAGGTGAGGAAGTCATGACCTACGCGGTGATCCAGGACGTCGTGGCCGACGTGGCGATCCAGCCCGGTGCCGTCGTCTCCAAGGTGATCCACCGTGACGAGACCGTCAACGTGACCGTGTTCGGGTTCGACGCTCACCAGGAGCTCACGGAGCACCGTGCGGCACGAGCGGCCGTCGTGCAGGTCATCACCGGACGACTGCGGTTCACCGTCGACGGGGACGAGCTCGACGCACGGCCGGGATTCTGGCTCCACATGGCCGCCGACACACCCCACGCGCTCGTCGCGACGGAACCCACGATCATGGTGCTGACGCTGTTGCGGCCCTGATCGCCACCCGTCGGCTACACGGCGGTCGCTCGTCCCTCGAAAGTGTAGCCGAACGCTCTCGGACCTTTGAGGTAGTAGTTGTCGAGCCGGTCGAGGCGGAAGCCGGCGGTGGTCACGAGGGTGTCGATGGGGCGGTCGAGGTGACAGCCTCCGGCGATGCGTCGCTGCAGCGAGGCCAGGCGGGCCTGACGCCGGGCGACCTTGTCGTCCGGGGCGAGGCCGTGCTCCACGAAGTGCAGCCGGCCGCCCGGGCCGAGCACGCGACGCATCTCGCCGAGGGCAGCGACGACGTCGGGGATCGTGCACAGGGTCCACGTCACGAGCACGTGATCGGTGCTCGCTTCGTCAAGCGGGAGCCTGATGCCGTCGAGGGCGAGGAAGTCTGGTCGCGCGCGATGGCCTCGAACAGCGCCTTGAAGTTCCCCTCGCCGAACCCCCGGGCCCCGCGCCGCTCGATGATCTCGAAGAACACCGCCGGCCGGTCGGTGATGGTCTCGGTGAAGATCTGGAGCAGGTAACCGTTGTGGTCGCGGTCGGCCAGGATGTTCAAGCGCTGCAGCTCCGCCCACGGCCGGTCGTGATCGGCCAGCCGCTCACGGGCGTCCTCGTAGTAGGTGTCGGCCGACCGGGGCGACGAGCTGGGCAAGCTCCTCTCCCGTCTGGGTCTTCAGGCCCGCGCCTCGGCGAGATGTGGCGCTCGTACGCATCGCTCGCCGGGGCTCCGAACCGCAAGGCGTTCGTCCGCACGATCCGCTGATGTGTGCCAGATCGACTTGAGTGCCGTGGAACGCGCTGTTGGCCGTGACGGCGCCGAGCACCTCGCCTCCGGCTCGACGTGCGCCATCTGCTCGTCGACTGTTCCGAGGGTGGGGCCGAATGGCAAGGGCTCCGCGTCACCGCTGGGGACGGGCGACAGTTCGAGGGCTGGTGGCGAGCGAACGAGGGTCACGTCCTTTCGATCGCATCGACACCGTCGGCCGGACCACCGCGCTCGTTGACGAGGAATCCCCCATCGATGGACAGCGACGCGTCATGATCCACGCTCGTGGACGCGACCAGCGTCGTCGACGCCTGGCACGGCACGCGACGGGCTCGAGTGGGTCCGACCGGTGTCAGCCCGGCATCCAGTTGCCGTGGAAGCCGGCCGGCACTCGCTGGGGCAGGTGCACGCGCGCCACCGGGCCGGCCGCCATGTCGCGGGCGTCGATGATGCAGAGGTCGGTCCGCTCCGTGGCGAGGTCGGTCGCGTACACCATCAACCAGCCGTCCTGTTCGTCGGAGCCCTCGGTGTCGGCGGCGAACACGGCCTCGCCGATCGCGGTGCCCTCGCCGAACGCGTAGGTGAGCTCGGCCCCGGTGTGCAGGTCGTAGCGCACGATCCCGTTGAACCCGATCTGCATCGGGCCGTCGAGGGTGGCCGACGCATAGCCCCAGCGGTTCGGCAGACCGAGCAGGTCGTCGTGCAGACGCGGGAAGTCGCTGCGGAGGTCGTGGACCAACTCCTCGCGGCAGGTGCCGGCCGCCAGATCGATGGTCCACTTGGCCAGACCGACGCCCTCGAGGGCGGCCGCGCCGTCGCTGCCGCCCGCTTCGAAGTCGAGGTCGATGCTGGGCATGCGGCAGCCGTACGCGGTGATCACGTCGCCGTCCTCCCAGGCGTTCAGGAAGTGGAAGACGTAGCACGGGTCGATCTCGAACCAGCGCACCTGGGTGCCGTCGCCATGGCGGGGCAGCACACCGATGCGGGCACCATGCTGCGGTTGCCACATCGACTCACCGGCCATCGAGGCCGACACCACGGCCGGCAGATCGAAGAAGAGCGAGTGGTGCCTGGTGGTGAGGAAGTCGTGCATCATCACGCCGCGGGGCAGCTCGATCTCCGTGGAATGCGTGAGCACCCCGGTCGCATCGGCCACGTGGTGGCGCAGGAAGGGCGGGCCGGCCACCGGGTCGTAACCGAAGAAGACCAACTCGCCGGTCTCGGGGCACCACTTCGGATGTGCGGTCATCGCCCCCTGCAGCTTGCCCGCGAAGTCCCACAAGCCCTTGGACTCGAGCTCGCGGGTGATCTCGCTCGGCCATCCCCCCTCCCACAGCGCGAGGTACCTGCCCGCGTGGGCGACGATGTTGGTGTTGGCGGCGTTCTTGAACACACCACACTCGGCCATCATATCCTCGGGCGGGAACACGAAGTTGAGGATGCCACCGAACAACCCGTGCCCGACCTCCCGCTCGTGTCGCAGACCGGGTGTCTCCACCCAGCGGTTCTTGTAGCGGGCCGTGCCGCCGTCGAGGTACACGGCGTGCACCATGCCGTCACCGTCGAACCAGTGGTAGCGGCCCAGCGGCGCGAACTGCGGGTTGGCGCCGTTGCGCATGTACACGCCCGAGAGCTGGGGCGGGATCTGTCCGGTGACGGCCAGATCGTGAACATCGATCTCGCTCGCCACCGGCGCGAACACGCCCTGGAGGAACGGGCTGGTCTCGGGTCGGTCTTCGACGCTCGTCATTGGCTGATCGTACGTCGGTCGGCACGATCGCCTGCGCGCGACCGCCCATGGCCACCGAGGGCACACCACGGCGATCGATCCTGGCCGTCGTTCCGGGTACCGCGCAGGGGCCGTCCGTGGCGCCCCGGTGCTTCGGGAACCGTGCCGGGTCGTCGTGGTCGCCTCGACCTCTGCCGATGGGCCAGCGCACGCGATCAGGCGGTTGCCGCGCGGTAGATGAACGGCGGGAGCACCACGAAGGCCGGACCTTCGGGCGGAACGGCGTTGCCGCCGAGCACGAGGACGCCGCCACCGATCGGGAACGCCAGGCCACCGCAGCGCCGGACGACCGGGAGCGGCTGGGCGAGCGGGGGCGCCGCGAGCACGTCGGGTGCACCGCCGAGCCGCCGCCACGTCCCCGTCGACGGATCGAACGCCGCGGCCTGCGCTGGCGGCATGAGCGGTCGGGTCTGCCTGGTCGGGTGGGCGTAGCAGCCCCCGAAGAGCACGAGCTCGGTGCCGGTCCACGCCGCGGTGCTCGAGCCCGTCTCGAGCCATGGCACGTCGGGCAACGCCTGCCACGCATCGGTCGTCGGGTCGTAGCTCGCGCCGCGGGCGGCGGCGCCGACATCGGCGACGAGCTGAGCGCCCCACACGATCAGCCGGTCGCCCGCCCGCACCACGTTCCCCCATGCACGATCGGGCGGCGCGATCGACGGTGGCCACGGCGCGACCCGGCGCCACCCGTCCGTGACGGGGTCGTACAGGGAGATGCGGGTGCCCGGGTCCGCGCCGGCAGCCACGGTCGGCTGGATCTCTCGGGGGTCCTGCCCGTGGTTCAGGCGGACGTTCACAAGACCGCTCGATCTCCGACGGGTCACGACCGACAGCAGCGCAGTGCTGCTCGAGCACCTCGCACGTCCGGCGCCACTCGACGGTATCGGCAACCGTCGAGTTCCAGTGCTGCGCGTACCTCGCGACGACACGCAACGTACGTCGTTCCCCGTTGCCACCGATCGCAATGGGCGGGTGGGGACGCTGCAACGGCTTGGGCTCGCACCACGCGTCGCGCTGAACGAAGTGCCGGCCAGCGAACGACGCCCGATCCTCCGACAGCAGCACGATCACCACCTGCACACCTTCCTCGAACTGGTCCATGCGCTCGTTCAACGGAGCCAGGCGGATGCCGAGCGCGTCGGACTCCTCCTGGTTCCAGCCCGCCCCGAGCCCGATGATGAGCCGCCCGCCACTGATGATGTCAACCGTCGCAGCGATGTTGGCCAGGACCGACGGGTCGCGGTAGGGCATCCCCGTCACCTGGCACCCGAGCCGCAGCCGCGACGTCGCCTGGGCCATCGCCGCCAGCATCGACCATCCCTCCAGGCACGGCCCTGATCAATCGGAGAAGATCGGCTCGAAGTGGTCGAAGTTCCACCCCGACTCGAACCCGTAGCGCATCGAGATCGACCGTAACACCGCACGCATCGCGCCCCGCCAGGCACACGCTGGGTCAGAGCGCCCCGCTCAGTCTTGGGGCAGTGACAGGATCCGCACGGTGCCGCGAGCGCCGTCGACCTCGATGAGCGCCCCCTCGGGAATACGATTCGTTGCGTCAGCGACCGAGACCACGCACGGCAGTCCGAGCTCACGAGAGACGATCACGGCGTGGCTGATCTGGCCGCCAACGTTGACGACGATCGCGTCGGCCGCCATGAACAGGGGGGTCCATGCCGGATCGGTAAGGGGCGCGATCATGATGTCGCCGGGCATGAGTTCGGGCGGCGAGGCCGGGTCGAGGACGACTCGGGCGATGCCGCGGGCTGTGCCGGGGCTGCCGGCCACACCGATCAACATCTCTCCCTCGAGGACCACCGCGGCGCCCAGCCCGCCGCGACGTGGCCACTGCGCGAGCGGCGGGACCTCTCCGGAACGGATGAAGAACGGAGGTTCGAGCTCCCACAGGTGTGCCCACTCAGCCGCCCTGGCGGACAACCTGGCTCGTTGGGCGGCGGGATCAGCTATGAACTCGTGGAGTTCGGCGTCGACCAACATGAAGATGTGCTCGGCGGCGGCGAGGTGGCCGAGCTCTCCGTGACGTCGGCCGAGTTCCCGGAAGACCATGCGGGTCTCGTGGAGCACACGCACCAGCGTGGTCTTGGCCCTCTCGCGAAAGACCATCATGTGACCGGCCACGACGGCGGCCTCGAACGTCGAGGCCAGCTCATCGTTGCCGAGATCGGCCAACGCGGCCCGCACCTCGGTGACCAGCACCCTTCGCTCAGCGGCGAGTGCGGCGCCACGGGCCGCAGGGGCCTTGTCGTCGTCCTGGAACCGGACCCGATGGAGGGCCACGAGAGCCAGCGCCGGGTCCGTCTCCCAGGTCTGCGCGCTGAGCTCCCACTCGTTCGGGCCCCGAGAGCCGTACTCGAACTGGAACGCTTCGAAGGCGCTCACGAACGTCTGCGCGTCAGTTGACGAACTCGATGCCAACGCTTCCAACACGCCGTTCACTCCGGCATCGAACGCGGCGGTCAGCTCGCTGCTGGTGCGCACCAGACGGGACAGATCCCAGAGCGTCAGCGCCGGCGAAGCGGAATCGACCCCGCCCAGACCGGCGAGAACCCGCATCGGGATACCGGGATCGCCAACGGCTTCCGCCACTGCGGCGAGCATTGCCGGGGCGATGCCGCTCGAAGCGGAGGCCACGAGGTGGCGACTCGCCAGTTCGCGGATCACCGGTTGGAGATCGCGCACGCGGGCGACCAGCGCGGCGTCCGAGAGCGAGCGGAGATGCGGACGGGCCCGGCGGATGGCGGCCGCCCGCTCCTTCTCCGCCTCGAGGTCGGGCCATTCGGTGGCGCTCGTGACGAACGCCGCGTGGGCGTCCGCGATCGGTCGCAGGTGGGGCTTGTCGTCGTCGCGATGCGGTGAGTACGGCGGGGTGTCCGGTCGATGACCGAAGAAGGCGACGTCGAGCTGTTCGACCGTTATCGCCGGGTTGCGGACGGCCTGCATGCGAATGCAGGAGAGGTTGTTGTAGAAGTAGGCTCCGAAGAAGCCGCAGATCTCGGGTATGTCGACTCGGTATTCGGCTGCCTCGTAGAAACCCATCGCGCACGAGCCTGCTTGGAACCCGGGCAGAATCGCGCCGTCGAAGGCCAACGTCTGACCGAGCGGGCTGGCGGGGGTCGGCAGCACCTCGCCCGCATTGGCTCGGGTGTAGTGCGGCCAACGAGTGCTCGGCGGATGGTCGGTGAACCAGCGGTCGTCCATCGGGATCAGGGCCTGTTCCCTGCGATGTAGTCGTCGATCAGCTGGTGAAACGCACTGACTCGTTCCTCTTGTCCGGCAGGATAGGCACCTCGGTACCCGCGTGAGCGCATGCCGAGTTGCTGTCCCAATACCACGCTGCCGTCTTGGTCGGGAATGATCCCCATGGGTTTGGAGCCATAGTCGAACACCTCGTGCTGGCTCTCGATGCCGTCGACGCGTACGTTGGTTTGAAGGGTGACTACCGCATCGTCGGCCCCAACGGACGCGTAGTACCAGTGGTCGAAGGTGCACTTGTTGGGATCGGTGGCATGGGGTCGCATCCGCTGCAGGAGCACGCCGTCGGGCCCGAAGGTGAGCGAGCAGTTGGGGAACAGGTTGTAGTGATGTGCATCGGTCAACTGCTCTTCTCGCAAGCCGGTGTAGTGGGGGTGGCCGCGGGCCGGGCCCAGCCGACGCATCTGGCGTTGCAGGGCCTGCCGGGCGTCGAACGGTCGGTCGGCGAACTCGGCCGGATCCAGCTCCCAGATCCGCAGTCGCTCGGCGAGCCCCGCGGGCAGCGGTGGATGATCGCCGTGCTGCTTGCGTGACGGAGTCGCACCCTTCATGATCATGCGACTGTGACCCTCTATGGACCGGTCGAACCTCGTCTCGCGATAGTCATCTTCGTGTGAGTCGCGCAGCTGTGGGTGCACCGTCTGGAGGTGGTACGACTCGCAGAAGTTGTCCTGGAGCACTTTCCAGTTGCATGGCATCCGAGCAGTCAACGCCGTGACCCGCGTCCAGTTGTCGGGCCGATACACGGACCACTCGTCCCACAGCGGACCAAGGAAGTCACGCAAGGAGCCACAGTGGGGATCCATGTTCACCCACACGAAACCAGCGAACGTCTCACACGGCAACTCGACCAGCCGGAGGTGATCGCACGGGTTCTGCGGGAAGTCCTCAGGGTCGAGGACGTCGGTGAGTCGGCCATCGATGCCGTAGGACCAGCCGTGATACGGGCAGCTGAAGCGTCGGGCGTTGCCACCGGGCGCGAACGTGAGGCGAGATCCCCGGTGCTGACACACGTTGTAGAATGCCTTGAGCGACCCGTCGCTCTGACGCACCATGATGATCGACTCCGCGCCAACCTCCTCGGTCTGAAATGAGCCGGCGTCTGCAACGGCGTCCTCGCGCCCGAGCAGCAGCCAGACCTTCGTCCACATGCCGGCCCACTCACGTAGGAAGAAGTCCACCGACGTGTACCGCTCGCCATCGAGTCGGTGCCGGACGATCGGCGGATTGCTCCACGCCGGCGAGTCGGCTGGTTCGTTCGACACTCCGCTGCCACGGAACATGAGACCCCCCTGCTACGACGGCACGGTAGCCGCACCCCCTCAGCCACTCAACATGCAGCCCGTCGTCCTCATGGCAGCATGTCGCCCATGGCCAGTTCGGCTCCCGACCGCGTGACCCGCTCGGTCAGCGCGACCGCGGACCCACCGAAGGTCGGCATCGCCAATCCGATCCACGCCGATGACGGAGCCAGCGGTGCGGGGTACGCAGCCGCACTCGTGGCCGGCGTGCGGACGTACGGCTGGGTGACCGAGGCCGTGCTTGAGGCGCTCGGAGCGATCACGGTCGAGCGAACGGGTCCGGGCACGAGGGGCTCGGGCGCCGACGGCCCTGGACGGTGCGCGCCTCCGTAGGTGAGCGGGTGGTGCTCGAGGGCACCGTCGGGGTCGGAACCGCCTCGTGGGCGAACGGCATCGACGCCCCGGATCCGCGAGCTGCCCTCGACCCATCGGCACTCCGGCCCACCTACACCGTCGACACCGCCCCCGTGGGCCGACCCCTTCGTCCGCTCGGGGCGTTCGTGTCGGCCGGCGGAGCTCGCCGCCTGGCTCTCGACGACCTCGGCCAGACCAGCTCACGCGTGCCCACCGGCCGGCTCCACCCATGGCTCCTCACTGTTCGCATGGCCCCCTCACCCGGCGCAACTTCACCCTACGGGCCCACCATCCACGTGCGCCCCCAGATCCAACACCGGGGTCCGGCGCTGGCTGAACAGGAGATCGTCGTCGGCGCCCGGATCGTTGAGGTGTACGAGCGAAAGGAGCACTGGTACCAAGTCCTCGACGGGCTCGGCGACGCCGCAGCATCGGGGTGCCCCGAGGTGGCGTGCCTGCGCCATCATACGATCTTCCGTCCCCGCGGCACCACGCCCCCGCCCATCACCAGCGATCCGCTCGCCTGAGCTAGGTCGTCGAACACGGCCCCTCGACCACGCGCACCATCCCGAGCTCTGTCACCCATCACACCCGCCCCCGGGGCGCCCGACTGCCGATGGGCCACCAAGTGGCGAGACCGAGTCGCGCCCAGCGCCGGTGATCTTGCCAAGAGCGGAGCGCGCCCGCACGCGTGGGCCTCGCCGCCACGCCGCCTGCGCGGTGCCCCAGGCCACCAGTGTCGTTGCAGTGTCTTACAGTCGGTCGTATGGTCGTCGTACGCCGGTGTTGAACTTTCGAACCGACCCACGATCCGAGAAGGCGTTGGCCGAGCTGATGGCGGACGGTTCGACCGCGTCTGACACCATCCGCCAGGCCCTCGTGGACGCCGTTCGCCTGCGTCGACGAGGCAGATGCGCGCCGAGTCCCGTGCGTTGGCGAACAACGAAGCCGACCGCGAGGAGAGCCGGCGGGTACTTGCCGAGATGGACGAGCTTCGTGCGTGGTGACATCCACAGGCTCAGAGCTCCTCGCGACGCTCGCGGAGGCGAGCAACAGGGCGCACGATTCGCCGTCGTCGTTCAGTCGGGCGACTTGATGCTGTCCACCGTGCTCGTGGCACCGACATCGCGTTCTGCGCCACCTCGCATCTTCCGTCCGACCATCGCCATCAACAACGAACAGACACGGGTGCTCGTCGAACGGGCCGCGGCCGTCGCGCCCGGGCGGCTCGGAGAGTTTGTGGGGCGGGTCAGCCACGAGGAACTGACCTTGATCAACGACGCGCTCAGACTGGCGCTCGAGCTCGACTGATGCTGCGCAGCCGATACCCGCGAGACGCCGGGCGGTGCCGAGCCTCGTGGAGCGGTTTGGGCGTTGACCGCTGTGGCCAACGACAGCGGCGGTCGCGCTCGTCGGTCCAGCGCCAGCTGATCGCGCTGGCCCGGGCGCAGTTGGTCAACCCGGCGGTGCTGCTGCTGCACGAGGCCACCGCCAACCTCGACCTCAACGCCGAGGCCAAAGTGCGCGATGCGATGGCCGCCGTGTCGGCGAACCGGACGACCGTGTTAGTCGCGCACAGACTGCCGACGGCACGAACGGCGGACCGCATCATCGTGCTGGCCGACGGCCGCATCGTGGAAGAAGGCGACCACGACACCCTCGTGCGCAACAACCGCCGCTACGCCGAGATGTGGGCCGCCCACCACGGCGTACACAGCTGATCAACCGGGATGCTCATCACGGGATCGTGACGCCGTATCTCGCCAACTCCGAGATCTGATAGCCGATGTCCTGCACCACCGCCATGCCACCAAGCGCCCCCAGGTAGTGGCCGACGAGGAGGCCTGCCGAGTCGACCACGGCCGAACCGGATTGACCCGGTCGACCGATGGCCGCATTGAGTTGATGGACATTGCCCCAGCAGCCCGAACGCTGCTGCACGCGCAGCCAGCTCGAAACGGCCAGGACGTGGCCAACGGCACTTCCCCCGAACAGGGTGAGTGGCTCCGACGGCAGCAGCGGCGTGGTCCGCGCCGTCAGCAGCGGGCCGCCGACGGATCTCGCCGGGAGTTCGATGACCGCAACATCCGGTCCGACGGCGAGCGGCACGAGACTGGATCCGGCGTGACACTCGACTCGCACCGAGGCAGTGACACTCCCGTCGGTGACGGTCTTCTGACCGTCCGTGACGTGGCCCGCAGTGAGGATGGCATCGACACCGTTCCATGTGCAGTACGTCCCCAATGTCCCGCTGCTCGAGCCGACGATCACCGAACCAGGCGCCCAGTGCTCGACCGCTGCGTCGGTGCCCATCGCCAACAACTCACCCGGCGGCTGCTCGCCGCCGGTGATGAAACCGAGATAGCGGATCAGCTCAGGATGGTCGCTCGCCAGGAGCAACCTGCCCTCCGTGCCGTCCATCAACCTCGGGTGGCAGTACACGATCGGCTTGGTGCGCAGGTGCGGAAGTGGGTCGTCGGGGTGATCGTTCGCCAGCCAGTTGCCGACGCCGTGGACGAGGAACTCATCGCCTCCTCCTCCGCCGACGAGCAGCTGCGCCATCATCTCCGTCGCACCACCGCGCACGCATCCCGCGAAGGCCGCCGCGTGGCGGGCGCGGCGTTGGTCCTCCAGCTCGTCGTACTCCGTTGCCGCAGTCGTCGCGCCAACGGATTCGGCAAACGTGGACACCCAATCCTCGTCCTCCGTGGACGAACCCGCCGGTGGCGTCGCTCGGGATGGAGGCCGTCGAACCTCGGGTTCTGGTTGTAGCTGCGGCATCGTCGGCCCTGTTCTCTCGAGTCGCGTCCACCACCAGTCTCCTACGTCATCGCCGACAGGTCCACGGGCAACTCGTGCCGACATCGTTGCGGGAGAGGCGCTACGGCCCGAGCTTCGGCAACGTGACGGGCGGGCGCCAACCTGCGACAGCAGCGAGGACGCCAGTCACGATCAGCTCGGCACCAATGCCGGCCCCGAGGATGGCGAGGTAGTCGCTCCGCGACCCGAACGCCTTGTCGACGTAGAGCAGTCGCGCGGTGATCGCGGCCACGACGACCGCCGTGACGACGAGCATGAACACCTCGAGGACGACCATGAGCCACTTCGGGCCGGGCCTGTCCGGCTCGAAGAGGTTGCCGATCAACGTCAGCGGGTCGTACTTGCCGGCGGCGTGCTCCTCTGCAGCCACACGGCGTTGTCCGAACAGCGCGTCGAGCGGTACATCTGCGGCGTCGCCGGTCTGTTCCCAGTTCGGTGGCGCGGGCTGGTCGTACCGGGCGCCGAACGCGAGGAGACGGTGGTTGACGCTCGTGAGCCGACGGTCGGCCTCGGTCTGGCCCGCGTCTCCGGGCTTAGCAACACCGACGAGCGACTGCCCCGCGATTTTGAGATCTTCGAGGCTGGCATCCAAGGCCGCCCGGTCCTCGGGCGACGAGGCCGGCACCTTGGGGTCCAGCAACTGCCACCATCGCAGCAGGCGCCGCAGCCGCTGCGCCGCAGCCTGCCACTGCTCCAACGCATCGGCAGCGGCTTTGGCCCCGGTGATCAGCTCCTGCGCACCTCCGACCGGGATCTTCGTCGGCTTCGCGGGATTCCCCAGCGACGTCTCCGCGAGCGTGACGAGCGCCGTCGGCGCATGTCCGTCGAATCTGCGGTCGATGAACTCGAGGAAGGTTCGCAGCCGCACCGCGAGTGACTCCAGTCCCGCGTGGAGCCCTCCGGGGCCGGCATCGCCCAGCAGGTCGGCGTCGGCGTTGGCGTTGGCGATCTGCTCGCGGATCGCCTTGACGGCATCACTCGTCATGTCGAAGGTGACCGTCGTCCTTGCGTAGCGCTTCGTCGCTTCGAGGTTGGCCTTCACGAACGCGTTGATGGCCTCCGCCGAAGGGGCGACGAGTCCCTTTGCTCGCTCGGCGTCCAAGGTGGCGAACCGAGCAAATTCGGTCGTGTACCGATCGCCGACTTCCGCCCGAAACGCCGCCAGGCGCTTGCGCGGCAGTATGACGAGCGACACGATGCGCGCCGCGAAGGTGAGCAAGAGACCAAGGAGGAACACCACGAGCGGCAGGCTCCAGTGATCTCGCACGGTCACCGTGACCGCGACGGGTTTGTCGGCCGACCCGACGAACTTCGTGTCGAGCGAACCGGTAAACGTCCCCTGCCCCGATGCGTGTCGAATCTCGATGGGTACACGGATCAGCCCAGTGAGGTCACTCGCGCTCGCGCCGGTGGTCCACACCTCCGCCGAGTCGTCACCCGACGCAAGCGTGCCGATGCGGATGCTACTGGGGATCACGGGTGGCGTGGTTCCCTCGTACTTCAACAGGAGTGCATTCGCTTCGAGGTTGACGGAGCCACGAACGCCCCACACCGCAGCGAAGCCACCGGAGAGCTGCAGGTCGGCGACCGATCCTGTGGCCTTCGGTTCGGCGCTCACCGACACCGATCGACGTGCGATGCCACCGCCCGGGGCGATCGCAATGAGCTCGCCGGATGCAGCCGACACGGTGGACCCACCCGTGTACTCCAACGCGACAGTCGCGCACTCTCCGGCTGGGACTGCGCCGGCCACTTGGTCAACGGTGAGCGACGCCCCACCGGAGAGCTTCACGAGCGAGGACGTCGATCCCGCCTCCGCGGCGAAGCCGGAGAAGCGCAACTGGATCGTCGAGTCAGCCGATGTGCTGTTGCACACCTCCACGTCGACCGACCAGTTCCCGCCGCGGCCGTCGACGGCGATGGCGCTGGTGTCGGTGAACTCGAGGCCAGGCGCCGCTGTCGCATCCGCCTGCGCGCTGCCCACGCCGAAGACCGCCGAGCACACAACCACCAGAACCGAAAGTCGCCAGCGCATACCGCCCCCT
>JANMAT010000185.1:0-7260 GCA_031359995.1 Actinomycetes bacterium | reverse complement strand
GGAGAACAACGGCGACACCGACCTGGCAAACCTGCTCCCCGTTTGCAGCAAACACCACCCCTGCATCCACGACAAGGGCTGGGCCGTGACCATGGGACCCGACCGATCACTCCGCATCGACCTCCCCGACGGCACCACCATGACCACCGGACCACGCCAACGACGCCAGGCCGCCTGAACAGGGCGGGCACGACCAGCAGCACGTGATCAGTGGCGTTGCCCCACCGAACGTCGCAGCCCCGGACCACGCCCCTTGACAACGTAACCCGGCGCGGGACCCGCGCCCGGCCCGACCGACGACCCGGTCACGCGCTCGCGCTACGCAGCACGCGGAGCGTCGCCCCGGTGGGGTCGGCCGGGCCGACGATGCGACCGCCGGTCGCCCGGACGGCCCCCAGCAGCGCGACCGCCTGGGCGTCGAGCACCTCACCCGGCACGACCAGCGGGACACCCGGCGGGTACGGGATCACGTACTCCGCCGTCGCTCGACCGGCCACCTCGGTCATCGGCACCACCTCGGTCGGGGCCTGCAGGGCGGCCGACAGCGGTACGGCCACCACCGGATTGACAGCGGGCCACCTCGGCGCGAACGCCGATGAGGGTCGAGCCGTCGCAGCCCCGAAGCGCTGGATCGCCCGCACCAGCGCGTCGACGTCGGCGTCGGTGTGGCCCAGGCCCACCGAGCAGACGATGCGGCGCGGATCGGCGAACTCGGGGCGGATGCCGACCTCGGCCAGCGCGGCGGCAACGGCATAGCCCGACCGGCTAGGAGTCTCGATGAGCACCTTGGTGGGATCGGTGACCACACCGGGGAGCTCGATCGCCCACGAGCCGAGCCCGGTGCGCAGTCGGGCCACGAGGCGCAGCACCTCGCTCCACCGGGCCTCGCCGTGGCGCACCATCGCCGCCACCGACAGGTCGAGCGACGCCTGCAGCAGGGCCGACGGCGACGACGACTGCAGCATGCCGAGCCACATGGTCAGGCGGGCGCCATCCACCCGACCGCCCCGCACGTGCAGCAACGACGACTGGGTCAGCGAGGTGAGCGTCTTGTGCGGGCTCTGGATCACCACGTCGGCACCCTGCGACAACGCCGTCGGCGGCAGCGACGGATGGAAGGCGAAGTGGGCGCCGTGGGCCTCGTCGACGATGAGCGGCAGCCCGTGCTCATGGGCCAACCCCGCGAAGGCGGCCACGTCGGCGCACACGCCGTAGTAGCTCGGGCTGGTGATGTGCACGGCGGCCACGTCGGGTGTGCTCGCCAGCAGCTGGCGGGCGTCGCTCACCGCGGGAGCCAGCCACAACGAGCCGTCGGCCGTGAAGGTGGGCGGCAGGTAGGCGGCGCCGGCGCCGGTCACCGCCACGGCGCTGTAGACCGAGCGGTGCGAGGCGCGCGCCATCACGAGCGCACGGCCGGGCCCCGCCACCGCGGCCACGGCGGCCAGGTTGCCGACCGTGGCCCCGTTCACCAGGAACCACGTGCGGTCGGCGCCGAACGCCGCCGCGGCGCGAGCCTGGGCCGCGTTCAACGCCGGGCCGGGGGCGTGCAGGTAGTCGAATCCCGACAGTTCGGACACGTCGTGGGCAAAGGCGGCCCCACCCAGCATGCCCAGCGCGTCGGCACCCGCGCCCGCTCCGTGGCGATGGCCGGGCATGTGGAACGAGTGCTGCTCGGCCGCCCGCGCCGCGGCGATGGCGTCGGCGAGCTCGCTCACACAGCGCGGACGCGCACCGTGCCGAGACGACCGAAGTCGGCCGTGATGGCGCAGCCGGGCGTGAGCGGCACCGCGTCGGTCATGCCGCCCGACAGCACGACCCAACCGGGCTCCAGACGCTTGCCCCGGCGGCCGAGCCAGTTGGCCAGCAGGGCCACCGCGTCGGCCGGGTGGCCGAGCACGGCCGCACCGGCGGCGGTGTACACGATGTCGCCGTCCTTCTCGATGACGCAGCCCACCAGCGACAGGTCGGGGATGTCGGCCGGAGCCACCCGACGCGCCCCCAGCACGAACCGCGCCGCCGAGGTGTTGTCGGCCACCACGTCGGCCAGCGTGAACTTGAAGGCGGCGTAGCGCGAGTCGATGACCTCGAGCCCGCAGCCGATGGCCTCGGTGGCCGCCAGCACGTGGTGCGCGGTCACGCCCGGGCCGGCCAGCGGCGAGCGCAGGTGGAACACGATCTCGGGCTCCACCCGCGGGTGGATCAGCTCCGAGAGCACCACGGGCTCCTCGGCCGGCAGGAGCGTGGACGCCAGCAGCTGGCCGAAGCACGGCGTGTCGACGTTCATCGTCTTCTGCTTGGCCTTCGAGGTGAGGCCGAGCTTGGCGCCGATGACAAGGTCGCCGTCGTCGAGCTTGCGGGCGATCAGCTCGTCCTGGTACTGGTACGCCTGGTCCTCGTCGAAGCCGTTCGTGGCGCTGAACGGCTGCAGCTCGGTGCGATCGCGCTGCGCGGCGAGCAGGGTGTCGACCACAGCGCTCATGCGGTCACGCTCCCGGCAGCCAGTTCGGCGGCGATGGCGATGATCTGGTCCTCCTGGCCACCCACCAGCCGACGTTCACCGCATTGCCGCAAGATCGCCGCGCCCGACACGTTGTACTCCTCGGCCGCCCGGTAGGCGTGCTTCAGGAACGACGAGTACACACCGGCGTAGCCCATCATGATGGCGAGACGGTCCTTCAGGCACTCGCCGTCCATCACCGGCCGCACCACGTCCTCGGCCACGTCGACGAGACCGAGCACGTTCAGGCCCGTCTTCACGCCGAGACGGTCGACCACAGCAGCGAACACCTCGAGCGGCGTGTTCCCGGCGCCGGCGCCGAAGGCGCGGGTGGAACCATCGATCTGCACGGCGCCGGCGCGCATGGCCATCACGCTGTTGGCCACCGACAGGCCGAGGTTCTCGTGGGCGTGGAACCCGACCATGGCGTCAGAGCCGAGCTCGGCGACACAGGCGGCCACGCGCTCGGAGGCGTCCTCCAGGATCATGGCGCCGGCCGAGTCGACGACGTACACGCACTGGCAGCCGGCCTCGGCCATGATGCGGGCCTGCGTGGCCAGCGCCTCGGGCGGCTGGGTGTGGGCCATCATCAGGAAGCCCACCGTCTCCAGCCCGATCTCGCGGGCCAGGCCGAAGTGCTGCACCGAGATGTCGGCCTCGGTGCAGTGGGTGGCCACCCGCACGATCGACACGCCGATGTCGGCGATGAACTTGATGTCGTCCTTGGTGCCGAGACCGGGCAGCATCAGTGCGGCGATCTTCGCCGTCTTCGCGGTCTCGACCGCGGCCTTCATCAGCAGCCGCTCGTCGGTGAGCGAGAAGCCGTAGTTGAACGACGAGCCGCCCAGTCCGTCGCCGTGCGTCACCTCGATGACGGGCATGCCCACGGCATCGAGGGCGCCGACGATGGCGCGCACGTGCTCCTCGGTGAACTGGTGGCCCTTGGCGTGCGAGCCGTCACGCAGGCTCGTGTCGGTGACGCGGATGTCGAGATCGGCCGAGTAGGGCATCACACACCAGCCTTCGTGATGTTGCGGGCGACCTCTTCGCCGACCTTGGTGGCGGCGGCGGTCATGATGTCGAGGTTGCCGGCGTAGGGCGGCAGGTAGTCGCCGGCGCCTTCCACCTCGAGGAAGACGGCGACTCGCGGCGTGCCGTTGCCGGACCGGCCGAACTGCGGGGCGACGGTGAGGCGGTAGCCGGGCACGTAGGTCTGCACCGCCTCCACCATGTCGGCGATGGACACGGTGATGGCGTCCTGGTCGGCGTCGGCCGGGATCTGGCAGTAGATCGTGTCGCGCATGATGAGCGGGGGTTCGGCGGGGTTCAGGATGATGATGGCCTTCCCCCTGGTGGCGCCGCCGAGCACCTCGACCGCTCTGGCCGTGGTGCGCGTGAACTCGTCGATGTTCTGGCGGGTGCCCGGGCCGGCCGACTTCGACGCCACCGACGCCACGATCTCGGCGTAGGGCACCGGCACGACCCGGCTCACGGCGGCGACCATCGGGATGGTGGCCTGGCCGCCGCAGGTGACCATGTTGACGTTCCACTCGTCGAGGTGGCTGGCGAGGTTCACCGCGGGGATCACGTACGGACCTTGGGCCGCCGGCGTGAGGTCGACGGCGCGGATGCCGGCCTCCCGGTACTTCGGCGCGTTGCGCCTGTGCACGTAGGCACTGGTGGCCTCGAACACGACGTCGGGGCGATCGGGGCGGGCCAGCAACCACTCGAGGCCCTCGTGCGACGCCTCGAGACCGCGCGTGCGGGCCAGGGCCAGGCCCTCGCTGGCCGGGTCGATGCCGACCATGTACCGCGGCTCGAGCACGTCCGAGCGCAGGAGCTTGTACATGAGATCGGTTCCGATGTTGCCGCTGCCCACGATGGCGGCGATGCGCTTGCTCATGATCGATGCCTTCCTCAAGCGGAGAACGTGACGCTGACGTGGCCGAGCACGTCGAAGTCGGCGCGGATGGTGTCGCCCGGGTTCACCGGGACCATGCGGGTGCACGATCCGGGCAGGATCACGTGGCCCGGCTCGAGGGTCACGCCGAAGGCGTGCACCTTGTTGGCCAGCCACGCCACCGCGGTGGCGGGGTTGCCGAGCACGGCGCCCGACGCGCCGGTCTCCATGATCTCGCCGTTGCGGCGCATGACCGCGCCGATGGTGCGCACATCCACGTCGGTGAGCTTCGTCGGGTTGCCGCCCATCACGATGCCGGCCGACGAGGCGTTGTCGGCGACGGTGTCGGCGAGCTTGATCTTCCAGTCCTTCACGCGGCTGTCGATGATCTCGATGGAGGGCACGATGTACTCGGTGGCCCGCAGCACGTCGGCCACGCTGCAGGACGGACCCGACAGGGGTGCACCGAGGATGAAGCCGACCTCGATCTCGACCCGGGGCTGGCAGTAGCGCGAGTACGGCGTGTCGAAGCCCTCGAAGACGAACATGTCGTCGAACAGGTGGCCGTAGTCGGGCTCGTCCACGCCGAGCATCTGTTGCATGGCCTTGGCCGACAGGCCCACCTTGTGCCCGCGGATCTTCGCCCCGGCGGCGAGGCGCCGGTGGACGTTGATCAGCTGGATCTCATAGGCGTCGACGGCGTCGATGCCCTCGTAGGTCGTGGTGAGCGGATCGATCGGCGCCCGGTCCCGTTCGGCCGTCGACAGGCTCTCGGCCGCGGCACGCCGCTGCTCTTCGGTCAACAACTGGCGACCCCTCCCCGTGAACGCTGGTGCGCCTCCGTCGTACCACGCCCCGAGCGGCGGACCCAAGGGTTCGGTCCGCCCTGCGGAACGGCGGTCCCGTCGGGTGAACGGCGCTCGCTCGGCCCGAGGCGTGACGCCAGCGACCCCGTCGCCGTGGCCGCCACGAGGGCGGTGCAGACGGGCGACCTGCCCGGGCTGCGAGCGTTGCTGCGCACGATGTCGACGTTGGCCACCGACCGCATCGGCGACGAGGCGATGTCGCGCACGTTGCCGCCCGCGGCCACCGACCGGCCGGGCCACTACCCCGACGGCGTGGCCGTGGATAGGCGCCGGGGTCGGGGCCGGCACCGCGAGGGTCATGACCACCTTGCCGCCTGGCTCGCCGCGACGGCCGCGTCCTCGCCCAGTCCTAGCCCTCGACGTCGTCGGCCAGCAGCTCCATGAGGAGCCCGTCGTGCCAGGTGCCATCGGTGCCGCGTTCGTACTGGCGCATCACGCCGACCTCGCGGAAGCCCGCCTTGGCGTAGCAGCGGATGGCGGCGACGTTGTCGGCGGCCGGGTCGATGGTGAGCCGATGATGGCCGTGATCGACGAACAGGTGGCGCACGAGGGTTCGGACGGCGTCGGTGCCCAGGCCACAGCCATGGGCAGCCGGCGCGAGGTACAGATCCATCGACGCGTGCCGGTAGTCGGGGTCCTGCTCGGCCGACCACTGGATGGCGCCGATCACCGTGCCGTTCCCGTCCTCGATGGCGTACAGGTGCAGGTCATCGTCGGCCAGGTCGTCCACCAGCTCGGCGGCCAGGTCGTCACCCCGCCACCGGGCCCGCACCTCGGGCGTGGCCCGTATCGCCACCAGGGTGCCCTGATCGGCGATGGTCGCCGGCCGCAACCGCACCCGCTGGCCCCGCAGCTCGCTCACCGCGTGACGATCATCGCACCACCGAGAACGATCGGTAGTGCCAGCCCGTGGCGCCCGACGGCTTGGGTGTCGTGGGTACGTCGGTCTGCACGTTGCCCCGACGATCGGTCGCCCGTACCGCGGCGACGTGGTCGCCCTTGCTCGCTTCGGTCCACACGTACGACCAGTGCACCCAGGTGTCGGCCGACACCACGGTGCCCAGCTCGGCATCGTGCCAGGGCCCGTTGTCGATCTGCACCTGCACGCGGGCGATGCCGATCGACGGTGCCCACGCCATGCCGGCCAGGTGCACGGGCCCGGCGGTCAGCTGGGCTCCGGCCTGCGGTACGTCGAAGCGCGACTGCAGCTTCACCGGGCCCTCCTTGGCCCAGTCGAGCGCGACCCAGTACGACTTCTGGTCGTCGCGCCGCGTGAGTTGCAGCTCCCTCAGCCACTTCGTGGCCGAGGCGTACCCGTACTGGCCGGCGACCACCAGCCGGGCCGGGTACCCGTGGTCCACCGGCAGCGGTTCACCGTTCATGCCGACGGCCACCATGGCCACCCGCCCGTCGAGCGCCGTCGCGGTGGCCACGTTGACGGTGAAGTCGTCGACCGCGCGGCCCACGATCTGGTCGCCCTCGGGCCGCACGCCGGCGGGGCCGAGCAGGTCGCGCAACGGCACGCCGAGCCAGCGGGCATTGGCCACCAGGTGGCCGCCGACGTCGTTCGAGACGCACGCCAGCGTCACCATCTCCTCCACCATCGGCATGGCCAGCAGATCGTCGTACGTGTAGGTACGCGGGTGGTCGACCAAGCCGGTGATGGCCAGCGTCCACGTGGCGACCTCCACCCGCGGCACGTAGATCTCGGTGTCGATGCGGAAGAAGTCGGCGATCGGCGTCTCGTTGGTGGGCAGCCCGTCGAGGGCTAAGGGCGACGCCGACGGCGGGCGCACGGCCCGCCGCGGCCGGGGCAGCACGCCGGCCGCCCGTGTGAACGCGTCGGCGCGGCCGGTGCGCAGCCGCCGGGTCCAGCCGCCGCCCAGGGCGGCCGCCGCGGCCACCGCACCCGACCCGAGCAGCAGGTGCCGTCGCCCCGCTTGCGGCTCGTCGTCGGGGGGGGCCCACCGACGGGGCGGGCGCAGGCCCCACCGCGC
>JANMAT010000221.1:0-42485 GCA_031359995.1 Actinomycetes bacterium | reverse complement strand
GACGCCTGCGTCCACTGGGCGATCACCGTGCCCCACGCCGAGCCGCCCAGGCCCCAGTGGAACGCGTACACGAACAGCACCTCGAGCACGATGTTCACCACGTTGCCGATCACCACCACCACGAGGGTGCGCCGCGTGCGGCCCATGCCGTTCACGTAGCCGATGGCCACGAAGCTGAACAGCAGCGCCGGCAGCCCGAACGCCGAGATGCGCAGGTACGTGACGGCGGCGGCCCGCACCGGTGCCTCCGGCCCGTAGGCTCGGGCGATCAGCGGCGCCAGCGCGACCAGCACGGCGAACACCACCACGCCGAGCCCACCGACGATGGCCAGCGCGGTGCGCACGGCCCGGGTGATGGCGCCGTCGTCACGGGCACCGCGCGCCTGGGCCACGCGCGTCGTCGTGGTCTGGTTGAGCGACGCCGACAGCCAGGCGATGGTCGTGAGCGCGCTCGACGCCACCGCCAGCCCGGCCAGGGGCACCTTGCCGATGTTGCCGACGATGACCGTGTCGACGAGCACGTACATCGGCTCGGCCGCCAGCGCCCCGAGCGCCGGGATGGCGAGCGCGGCCGACCGCTTGTCGAGCGTGCGCGTGTCGATGGCTGCGGACCCGCCGGGCCCGGCGGTCACAGGAGCAGTTCGGCGATCTGCACCGCGTTGAGCGCGGCGCCCTTGCGCAGGTTGTCGTTGGCCACGAAGAGGGCGAGGCCATGCTCGAACGTGGGGTCGACCCGCACGCGCCCGACGAAGCTCGGGTCCTTGCCCGCCGCTTCCAGCGGGGTGGGGATCTCGCTGATCTCCACGCCCGGGGCGCGGCCGAGCAGCTCCAGCGCGCGAGCGACCGACAGGGGCCGGGCGAAGCCGCAGTTGAGCGACAGCGAGTGGCCGGTGAACACCGGCACCCGCACGCAGGTGCCCGAGACGAGCAGCCCAGGGATGGCCAGGATCTTGCGGCTCTCGTTGCGGAGCTTCTGCTCCTCGTCGGTCTCGAAGCTGCCGTCGTCGACCATCTTGCCGGCGTACGGCAGCACGTTGAAGGCGATGGGCTTCACGAACTTGGTGGGTGTGGGGAACTCGACGGCGCGCCCGTCGTAGGTGAGGGCGGCGGCGCCGTCGACCACCTTGCGGGCCTGCTCGTCGAGCTCGTGCACCCCGGCCAGCCCGCCGCCCGAGACCGCCTGGTAGCTTGCGACGATGAGGCGCTCGAGACCGGCCTCGTCGTGCAGCGGCTTCAGCACCGGCATGGCCGCCATGGTCGTGCAGTTCGGGTTGGCGATGATGCCCTTGCGGGCGTTGGCCATCTCGCCCGGGTTCACCTCGGCCACGATGAGCGGCACCTCGGGATCCATGCGCCACGCCGAGGAGTTGTCGATGACGGTGACGCCGAGAGCGGCGAAGCGGGGCGCCAGCTCACGCGAGCTGGTGGCGCCGGATGAGAACAGGGCCACGTCGAGTCCGGTGGGGTCGGCCGTGGCCGCGTCCTCCACCGTGATCTCGCCGCCCCGCCACGGCAGCTTGGTGCCCGCCGACCGGGCCGACGCGAAGAAGCGCAGCTCGGTGACGGGGAAGTTCCGCTCGGCCAGGATCGCCCGCATGACGCCGCCGACCTGACCCGTTGCTCCGACAACTCCAACTCGCATGACCGACGATCCTACCGGCCCCGATCGCCCCGGTCCCTGGCGTAAGCGCTTCACCGGGCACGGGCTGCGAAACAGCGCTGACGGCCTGGCAGCATGACGTGAGGGGGCGCCCACCGCGTGGGCGCGGATCGAGGGGGACGGCAGTGGACAGCTTCGAGGGGAAGGTGGCCGTTGTCACCGGCGCGACATCGGGGATGGGGCTGGCGTTCGCCCGCCGTTTCGCCGCTGCGGGGGCCAAGGTCGTGCTGGCCGACGTGGAGGAACCGGCGCTCGACGCCGCCGTGGCCGGCCTGCGAGCCGACGGCCACGACGCCCTCGGCGTGGTCACCGACGTGATGGACCTGGCCAGTGTGACCGCGCTGCGCGACGAGGCCATCGGGGCGTTCGGACGGGTGAACGTGGTGTGCAACAACGCCGGCGTGGGCGGGGCCATGCAGCCCGCCGGCGAGTGGGCCGACGAGAAGGGCTGGGAGTGGGTGCTCGGCGTGAACCTGTGGGGCGTCGTCTACGGGGTGAAGGTGTTCCTGCCCCACCTGCTCTCCCACGGCGACGGCCACATCGTGAACACGGGCTCGATCGCCGGCCTGCTGCCGGGTTGGTCCGCCTACAACGCGTCGAAGTTCGCCGTGGTCGGCCTGACCGAGGGTCTCTACGCCCAGCTGAAGACGATGGGTTCCACCGTCGGCGTGTCGTGCCTGTGCCCGGGCTGGGTGAACACCAACATCGCCGACTCGCGCCGCAACCAGCCCGAGTGGTCGGTGCGGGCCGACGTGGAAGTGGAGCCCGACCCCGACCAGCTGGCCCGTCAGGAGGTCGTGCGCGACCTGCTCCGCGGCGGCAGGGACCCCGCCGAGGTGGCCGACCTCGTGCACGACGCCATCCTCGCCGACCGGTTCTGGATCTTCACCACGAACGACTTCGACCCGCTGTTCGCCGGCCGTCACCGAAACATCGAGAACGGCACGAACCCGGCGGTCTGGCGCCTCGGCAGCTGAGGCGCCGGACCACCGGGTCCGGCGGTCACTGCATCGGCGTCACGTCGGGATGGTGGTGCCTTCGGTGGTCGCCGGCGGCTGAGCCTTCGGCGGCACCGGCGGTTCGCTGCTGGACGATGTGCTCGTCGAGTTCCTCAGCGCCCTGGCCGCGGCCCGCAGGACCTTGATGGCGGCCTTGGCGTCGTCACGGGCGCCGTGCAGCGGGTCGCGGACGCTCTTGATGGCGTCGCGCACCGCGTGGGGGTCGGCGGCCGGGTCGGCCAGCAGGGCCTTCGCCGCGTCCAGTGCGGTGCTGGCGTCGGCCAGGCGGCTGCGCAGCGAGATGATCGAAGCGTCGGCGGCGGCCACGTCGGCGCCCTTGTCCTTCAGCGACGCCGAGACGGCATCGAGCTTGTCGGCGACGGCCCGCAGGCGACCGAGGGCGTTCTCGACACCGGTGATGGCCCGCTGGGCCCCGTGCTCACCGTCGCCACCCTTGCCCGTGTGCTCCTCCTTGGCGTGCTCGATGGCCTCGCCGACCTTCTCGAGGATCTCCTTCACCGGGCCGCAGACCTGCTTCACGGTGGCGGTGTCGGTGGCGGCCGGCAGCTGATCCTTGGCCGCCTGCAACGTGGCGACGGCGGCGGCGAGCTTGGCCAGCGCCGCCGCCTTCTGGTCGGCGGTCAGGGCGCTCGCATCGATCTTGGCCCGCAGCGGATCGGCCTTGGCGAGCTGCTGGTCGATCGACGCCACGCACCTGGCCTTCAGGGCGTCGAGGTCGACGACCGGGGCGCCGCTGCTGCTGCTCGAGGTGCGCTCGGGCCTGGGCACCCGGCTGGTCGCCGATGTCGATTCGGTGGTGGTCGCCGGTCGCGAGGTCTTGGACGAGTTGCCGCCGCCCTTCTCGGCGAACGCCGGCGTGGCGAGACCGATGACGAGGACGGTGCCGAGGGCGGCAGTGACGATGGTGCGCTTGGACATCTGGTGGTGGGCCTCCGTGTAGCTCACCTGGTTCATCGGCCCGATGCCACCGACGGGTGAGCCAAGGACCGCCCAAGAAGGTGTGCAGCTACGGTCTGGTCGCTCTGCGACGGGGCAAGCCGCCGTCAACCGCCCCTCAACCCTGGTCGCCGCGCTCGTCGACCGACTCGGAACCGGCGCTCGGCTCGCTCGAGAGCGAGCAGGCCCGCACCATGGCCAGGGCGGCTTCACCGTCCATCGGCTGGGCCCAGCGGTAGCCCTGACCGAGGTCGCAGCCGGTCTCCACCAGGAAGCGCAGCGCCTTGTCGTCGTCCACACCTTCGGCGATCACCTGCAGGCCGAGCGTGCGGGCCAGCGCCACGATCGACCGCACGATCGTGCCCTCGCCGGGGCGGTGGCCGAGCTGCTGCACGAAGCTGGCGTCGATCTTCAACATGTCGACCGGCAACGACTGCAGGTACGCCAGCGAGGAGTAGCCGGTGCCGAAGTCGTCGATGGCGATGTTCACGCCGAGCCGGTGCAGCTGGCCGAGCACGCGCCGGGCCCGGGCCAGGTCGTCCATCACCGCGCTCTCGGTGAGCTCGATCTCGAGCAGGTGGCTGGGCACGTTCCAGCGGGTCATCGTCTCCTCGACCGCGTCGGCGAAGGACTCGTCGTCGAGGCAGCGGGCCGACACGTTGATGGCGATCGGCACGAACGTGCCCGCCTCGCACCACGCGTTCGACTGACGCATGGCTTCGTCGAGCACCCACGCGGTGAGCGGGTGCACCAGCGCGGTGCGCTCGGCCAGCGGCACGAACTCGACCGGCGGGATCACGCCGCGCGTCGGATGCCGCCACCGCACGAGGGCCTCGAAGGCGACGACCTCGCCCGAGAGCATGTGCACGATCGGCTGGTAGTTGAGGAGCAGCTCGTCGTTGTCGATGGCCCGGCGCAGCTCGGCGACGAGCGCGAGACGCTCGGGTGTCGGGCTGTCGAAGCTGCGCTCGAACAGCACCACCGGGTCATGGGCGGCCCGGGCGCGCTGGGCGGCGAGATCGGCCCGGCGCAGCAGCAGGGCGCCGTCGAGCCCGTGGTCGGGGCCGAGGACCACACCGAGGTCGGCGTCGACGCCGAGCTGCAGCCCGTCGAGCTCGAACGGTTCGTGGAGCGACTCGCGCACCATCTCGGCGAACGCCAGCGCCTCGGCCGGGTCGGCCAGGTCGGTGCAGGCCAGCGCGAACGACCCGCCGTCGAGCCGGGCCACCTCGACGGACGGGAACTCGACCACCAGCCGGCGCGCCACGCGCCGCAGCAGCTCGGCCGCGGCCACGTGGCCGAGGGTGCCGTGCACGTCGGGCAGGCCGTCGAGCTCGATCTGGATCACGCACACCGTGGTGGCGGCGCGGCGATCGGCGAACGCCTCGTCGATGTGGGCCACGATGCCGAGCCGCGACCGCACCCCGGTGAGGGGGTCGATGAGCGCGGCCCGCGCCGCGGCCCGGCGGGCGTTGCCGGCGTTCAGGAACACCACGAGCAGGAGCAGCAGGCCGATGGCGACCACGGCGACCGAGTCACGGGTCAGCAGGTCCTGCAGGCGCAGCGCATCGATGCGGATGGGCACCAGCACGGCCCAGTCCTCGTCGGAGGCGGGGACGACCACCCGGCTCGACACCGCCCGCTGGCCGGCCACCGCCACGGCCACGTCGGGCCGGGCGAGGGCCGCGGTCCGCAGTGCCGGGCTGAGGGGCGGCGAGGTGGGCGCCTCGGCATCCGCGATGGCCAGGGTGGTGCCGGTGCGCACGTCGATCAGGCGGATCGGGCCGGGCGCGTAGCCGTCGGCCAGTGCCCGCACGAGGGCGGCGGCGTCGGCCTCGCCGGCGGCCGTCACGCGGGCGACGGCCTCGGCCCGGTCGTGGGCGCGGAGCTGGGCCAGTTGGTCGTGCTCCTCCTGGTCGTGGCGGCGGGACGAGTCGGCCGACACGAGGGCGCTGACGACGACGAGCAGCAGGCCGAGAGCGCTGACGACGCTCCGGGCCAGCCGTGACGACCTCGGTGTCGCGCGGACGAGCACGGAAGAAGGATCGGCAGTTCCTCTACGGGGATGCGGACCGTCCGCGTCCTTGCCGAAACCTTGAGGACCGGACCGCTTTCCCTTCCGGGCCCGGTGGCTTACCGTCGCCGGCCGTGGCGCGCATCGTGGTCGTGGGAGCGGGTCTGGCCGGTCTGGCCTGCGCCGAGGCGCTCCGGGCCGCCGGGCAACAGGTCGTGGTGGTCGAGGCGCGCCACCGCGTGGGCGGCCGGGTGTGGACGCGCCGTGACGGCTTCGGCGCCCAGCTCGCCGAAGCGGGCGCTGAGTTCGTGAACGCCGACCACCGCGAGGTGCTGGCCCTGGCCGCCCGCCTGGGCGTGGCCACCGAGCCGGCCCGGCCCACCTACGGTCGGGCCCTGGTCGACGCGGCCGGGCGCATCGCCCCCGTCGACGCGTGGGACGAGGCGTCGCACGGCAAGCTCCGCGCCGACCTGCAGGCCTGGGACGACGCCCTCGACGCCCACGCCACCCGCATCGACCCCGAGGACCCGGTGCGCGCCGGTGCCGCTCTCGACCGGCGCAGCGCCGGCGACCTGCTGGCCGAGCTGCAGCTGTCGGCCCTGGCCCGGCTGATCGTCGGACGCTACCTGCGCACCGAGTTCATGGTGCCGCCCGAGGAGATCTCGCTGCTCCACCTGGCCTGGGAGCGCGCCCGCGAGCTGCGCTGCGGCACCGAGGGCTGGGAGTGCTTCCGCCTGGCCGGCGGCAACGACCAGCTCGCCATCGGGCTGGCCGCCGCGCTGGGCGAGCTGGTGCGTCTGGGCCAGCCGGTGGTGGCCATCGGGCCCACCGGCGTGCGCCTGGCCTCGGGCGAGGTGCTACCGGCCGACGTGGTCGTGGCCGCGGTGCCGCTGCCGGCGCTGGCCCGAGTGGCGGTCGAGCCCCGCCTGCCGGCCGAGGTGCTCGACGTGGGCTACGGCGAGGGCGGCAAGGTGAGCGTGCAGGTGGCCCGGCGGTTGTGGCGCGATCTGCACCGCGACGGTTCGGTCGTGTCCGACCGGGCCCACGGCGAGCTGTGGGAGACCAGCGTGGCCCAGCCCGGCGACGCCGGGGTCATCACCGCGCTCCTGTCGTCGCACGACGGGGCGGCCATGGTGGCCCTGCCCGACGTGGTTCAGCGGGTCACCGCCGAGATCGAGCGGGCCTTCCCCGGCGCCGCCGGTCTGGCCGGCGCCTCGTGCGTGACCGACTGGAGCAACGACGGCTGGTCGCTGGGCACCTACGCCGCCTTCGCCCCCGGCCAGCTCACCCGCTCGTGGGCCGCGCTGCGCCGGCCCCACGGCACCCTGGTGCTGGCCGGTGAGCACACCGACGCGTTCGCCGGCTACATGGAGGGCGCCCTGCGCTCCGGCGCCCGCGCCGCCCGCATGGCCCTCGACCTGCTGGGCGACTGAGGCCAGGGCCGGCTACGGCAGCAGCCCGGTGTGGGCCAGGGCCAGGCGCAGGAGGCGGTCATGGCCGCCGGTCATCTCGTTGCGGATGGACGGGTGCATGGCTTCCTCGGGCGACAGCCAGGCCAGGTCGAGCGCGTCCTGCGACGGCTGGCAGTCGCCGTCCACCGGCACGACGAAGGCCAGGCTGATGGCGTGCTGGCGGGGGTCGTGGAAGCCGGTGATGCCCGAGTCGGGGAAGTACTCGATGATCGTGAACGGTGCCGGGGCCGGGGGCAGTCGGGGCAGCGCCACCGGCCCGAGGTCCTTCTCGAGGTGGCGCAGGAGGGCGTCACGCACGCGCTCGCCGAACAGCACGCGGCCGGACACGACGGCCCGGCTGATGGTGCCGTCGGGCATCACCCGCAGCAGCAGGCCGATCTCGGTGACCACGCCGGTGACGTCGACCCGCACGGGCACGGCGTCGACGTACACCAGCGGCACCTGGCCCCGCACGATCTCCAGTTCGTCTCGTGACAGCCAACCCACACTGGTTTCGGTGCGATCGCTCACGGTCCTCCTCGCGTACGACCACCCATCTTCGCGCCCGCGAGGCGCCGCCGCACATGGCCCTGACGCGAACGGGTGCCCGGCGCGGCGCGCCGGGCATCCGTTCCGGAACCGCTCAGTGCTGGTGGATCACCACGCCGCGCATGTTCTTGCCGGCATGCATGTCGGCGTAGCCCTGGTTGATCTCGTCGAGGGTGTAGGTGCGGGTGACCAGCTCGTCGAGCTTGAGCCGCCCCGACTGGTAGAGCGACAGCATCCGCAGGATGTCCTTCGACGGGCTCGATGCGCCGAACAGCGATCCCTGGATCCGCTTCTGGAACAACGTGAGCTCCATCGGTGACACCGGGATGCCCACCTCGGTGGCGTCGCCCAGGCCGGTCACCACCACCGTGCCGGCCTTGCGGATCGACTGGAAGGCCTCGCCGATGTGGGAGCCCTTCACCACGCCACAGGTGACGATGGCCGAGTCGGCACCCTGGCCGTTCGTCATGCCCTGGGCCATCACGGTGGCCTCCTCCATGGTGGCGGCACTGTGGGTGGCCCCGAGTTGCATGGCGGTCTCCCGCTTGAACTCCACCGGGTCCACCGCGATCACGTTGGTGGCCCCACAGAAGGCGGCGCCCTGCACGGCGTTGATGCCGATGCCGCCGATGCCCATGACGATCACCGTGTCGCCCGGGCGCACCTGGGCCGAGTTCTCGGCCGAGCCGAAGCCGGTGCCCACCCCACAGCCGACCAGGCAGGCCTTCTCCAGCGGCAGGTCCTTGGCGACCTTCACCGCCGACTCGGTCGCCACCACCGAGTGGGCGGCGAAGGTGGAGATGCCGCACATCTGGCCGACGGGCTGACCGTCCACGAACATGCGGTACGAGCCATCGAGGCGGTTGCCGGTGAGGAGGTTCGCACCGCTGTCGCACAGGTTCTGCATGCCCGAGGCGCACCACCGGCACCGGCCGCAGCCGGGCAGGAACGAGAGCACCACGTGGTCGCCCTCCTCGAAGCCCGAGGTGTGCGGCCCGACCTTCTCGACGACGCCGGCACCTTCGTGGCCGCCGCACATCGGGTACGTGCCCACCGGGATGTCACCCGAGGTGATGTGGTCGTCGGAGTGGCACAGGCCCGACGCCACCATGCGGATGAGCAACTCGTCCTGGCGCGGTTCGTCGAGCTCGATGTCGACGACCTCCCACTTCCCCGGCGTGCCTCGGACGATGGCTCCGCGTGTCTTCATGACGACCCCCATGTTCGGTTCGGAAGGGCACCCCCGCCCCTCCTGACTGAGCGCACACTACGCACGGTGCGTCACCGCCGGCGACGGCGGTCACACGGTGGCCCGTCCAGCGGGGTCGCGTCGGTGCAGACCGGGGCACCGGCTGTTAGACAGATGCGCCGGAGGAACGACGGACGTGTGGCTGCCCTGGGAGTACGCGGTGATGATCGGTGTGGGGCTCACCCTCGCCGGCGCGCTCACCCGCACCGTCCCGCACCGCGCCGTGCGGGCCACCCGCCCGTTCCTCTGGGAGAGCGTCACCATCCTGTTCCTCTACGCCCTGTGGCAGTGGGGTGGGCGCTTCAACCTGATGGACGGTCGTGACGCGGTGTCGCGCGGCCAGCGGATCCTCGACCTGCAGGACGCGCTGCGCCTCCCCAGCGAGCTCACCGTGCAGAGGTGGGTGCTGCCCCACTCGTGGCTCGTGCAGTTCAGCAACGTCTACTACGCGGTCGCCCACGTGCCCGCCATCATCGTCGTGCTGGTGTGGCTGTTCGCCTTCCACCGCTCGAAGTACGCCCCGGTGCGCAACGTGCTGGCCATCACCACGGCGGTGTCGTTGTTCACCCACCTGGTGCCGGTGGCGCCGCCGCGGCTCATCCCGGGGTCGGGCTTCGTGGACACGGCCCTGCTCTACAACCAGTCGGTCTACGGGCCGGCCGGCGGGGGCGTGAGCGACCAGTACGCCGCCCTGCCGTCGGTGCACGTGCTGTGGGCCGTGCTGGTGGGCCTGGCCGCCCTGTGGGCCGGGCGAAGCCGGTGGCGCTGGCTGGTGCTGCTGCACCCCGCCCTCACCCTGTTCGTGGTGGCCGACACGGCCAACCACTACTGGGTCGACGGCCTGGCCGCGGTGGTGCTCATCCCGCCGGCGTGGTGGCTGCAGGACCGCGCCGTGAAGTGGTGGCACCGCGTCTGGGCCGAGCGGCGGTCCGGCCAGGGCGCGCCCGAGCCCGCCGGCGCCACGGCCGACATCGCCTGACGGGCGCCGGCCCCGCTACTTCCGCTCGGGCAGGGGCGCCGCGTAGGCCTGGCCGGAGTCGAGGCCGAACGCCGTGTGCAGGCTGCGGGCAGCCCGCTCCAGGTCGCCCTTGGCGATCACGCAGCTGATGCGAATGGTCGAGGTGGAGATCATCTCGATGTTGACCGAGTTGTCGGCCAGCACCCGGAACATCTTGGCGGCGATGCCGGGGCTGGTCTTCATGCCCGCGCCCACCAGGCTGACCTTGGCGATGGCGTCGTCGTGGCTCACGCCGGCGGCGCCGATGGTGGCGGCCACCTGGGCCACGATCTTCTCGGCCACGCCCATGTCGGCCTTGGGCACCGTGAAGGAGATGTCGGTGTGGCCCTCCTTCGACGTGTTCTGCACGATCATGTCGACGTTGACGTTGGCGTCGGCCAGCGGCTCGAACAGGGCGGCCGAGATGCCGGGCCGGTCGGGCACGCCGAACACGGTGACCTTGGCCTCGCTCACGTCGTGGGTGACGGCGGAGATGATCGGGTCTTCCACGGAAGGCTCCTCTGCCGTGACCCACGTGCCCTGCTCCCAGGTGAAGCTGGAGCGGACGTGGAGCGGCACGTTGTGGTTGCGGGCGAACTCGGCCGAGCGGAGCGCGAGGACGCGCCCGCCGGTGGCGGCCATCTCGAGCATCTCCTCGAAGCTGACGTGCAGGAGCTTGCGCGCCTGAGGCACCAGCCGGGGGTCGGCGGAGAACACGCCGGTGACGTCGGTGTAGATCTCGCACGAGGCGGCGCCGAGGGCGGCGGCCAGGGCCACGGCGGTGGTGTCGGAACCGCCACGACCGAGCGTGGTGATCTCCTTCTCGGTGGAGACGCCCTGGAAGCCGGCGACCACGGCCACCCGGCCCTCGGCCATGGCCTGGCGCACCCGGTCACCCTTGATCTCGATGATCTTCGCCTTGCCGTGGACGGTGTCGGTGATGATGCCGACCTGCGACCCGGTGAACGACAGGGCGGGCACGCCCAGGTCGGCCAGGGCCATGCACAGCAGCGCCATGGAGATGCGCTCACCCGTGGTGAGCAGCATGTCGAGCTCCCGGCCCGGCTGGGTCCGGGAGACGTCGTTGGCCAGGTTGATCAGGTTGTCGGTGGTCTTGCCCATGGCCGACACGACCACGACCACGTCGTGGCCCTGGGAGCGGGTGAAGGCGACGTGCTCGGCGACCGAGCGCATCCGGTCGGCGTCGGCAACGCTCGTTCCGCCGTACTTCTGGACGATCAGGGCCACGGGGGATCCAGGCTACCGACTGCCACAACCGCCCTGCCAGTGGATAGCCTTCCGCCTCCGTGGGAACTGCCAAGCGCGAACGCCAGAAGGCCAACCGTCAGATCCGTCTCGAAGAGATGGCCCGCCAAGTGCAGAAGGAGAAGCGCAAGCGCGGCGCCATCAAGTGGACGACCCTGATCGTGGTCGGCACGGTGGTCGTCATCGTGATCGCCCTGGTCGCCGGCGGGAAGAAGAAGACCGACACGGCCGTCGGTGACTCCCCCACCACCACGATCGGCGACGGACCTACCACCAGCGCCGGCGCCGCCCCCACCACCAGCCTCGACCCCACGGCCACCTCGGGGGCCACCCTCACCGGCGCCACGCCGTGCCCCAACGCCGACGGCTCGTCGCCCCGCACGCTGGTGTTCGCCTCGGCCCCGCCCACGTGCATCGACCCGGCCAAGACCTACACCGCCGTCGTCGAGACCAACAAGGGCAACTACACCGTCGCCCTCGACTCGGCCAAGGCCCCCAAGACCGTGAACAACTACGTGGTCCTGGCCCGCTACCACTACTTCGATGGCACCCCCTGCCACCGCATCATCTCGGGCTTCATGGCCCAGTGCGGCGACCCGTCGGGCACCGGCACCGGCGACTCGGGCAGGTACCCGGGGTACACCTTCGCCGACGAGAACCTGCCGGCCACCAACAGCTACCCGAAGGGCACGCTGGCCATGGCCAACTCGGGCCCCAACACCAACGGCAGCCAGTACTTCACCATGCTGGCCGACTACCCGCTGTCGCCGAACTACTCGGTGTTCGGCACGGTCACCGACGGGCTCGACACCACGCTGAAGGCGCTGGAGGCCGAGGCCGACCCGAAGGCCGCCAACGGCGTGCCGCCCAAGACCCCGGTCACCATCACCAAGGTCACCATCACCGAGAAGTGACCCGGCCGGGCCCGTCGTGGGCCCTGCTCAGCAGCTCTTCACCTCGGTCAGCCGGCCCGCGACGTCGGACGTGAACCAGACCGTCTGGCTCGACAGCAGGTGGCGGGCCGTCACCTTCACGCACCACGCAGTGCCGTCGGCGCTCGTGAACCGGAGCGCGGTCGGGTCGACCCCGAGGGCGATCGACACCGGGTTGGACGGCGTGATCGCCCCGGTCGTGAAGTCGCCGGGCGCCACCTTGGTCACCGCCGCCCGCAGCCGCACGTTCTTCACGTCGTCGCGCACGCCGATGCGCGACAGCAGCGTGATGCTGACTCCGCCGATCAGCACCACGATGGCCAGCAGCGACAGGATGATCGCCGCACTTCGGCGCCGGAAGGCGCGGCGCGCCGCCGGGGTCATCTCACGGGGGTCCACGACCATCACCGGGCCTCCAGGGCCGCGAGCGTGGCCGACGTGCCGCGCTGGTGGACCTCGACCGAACCGTGGCTGCTCCACCGGTCGCCGTCGAACACGACGGCCCCGTCGTCACCCACGGTCACCACCGGCACCTCGCCGGCCAGGTCGCGGATGCGGCGCACCATGTGCAGGGGCCAGCTCCCGTGGCCGGCCACCACGGCCATGCGGCTGAGCAGCCCCAGGCCGAGCGTGAGCCCGCCGCCGCGCTCGTCGGCCATCGGGTCGGTGAGCAGCATGGCCCCACCGCCGGCGCCGACGATGGCGGCACCCTCGCCGTGGGCCACGCACATGGCCTCCCACAGCGGCGTCTCCTTCAGCACGCCGCGCGCGTGCATGGCGGTCCCGTCGGTGAGCCAGAACCCGCCGGCGGCGCGGGCGGCGTCGACGATGGCCCCATCGCTGGCGTCACGTCGGTTGAGCACCATGAGCACCTGGTTGGCGACGCCCTGGCCGGTGAGCCAGTCGGCCACCCTGCCGGCGGCGCGCGCCGGATGGACGAAGGCCGCCGTCGTGGGCAGCACCACCACGGTGCGCCCGGCCAGCAGCCCGGCGACCGCTGCCGGGGTGGTCGCCGACGGATCGGCGCCGAGGAGGATCACAGGACCGGCCATGCCCGCACGGTAGTGGGGCGATGGGCGGGGCACCCCTACTGCAGCAGTGCGTCTTCCAGCGCATCGAGAGCGGCGGTGGGCACGCCGAGCGAGCGCACGTAGGCGCGGACGGTACCGTGGGCGGCGCGGATGTCGGCCAGCAGGCGGGCCATCGCCTCGGGCTCGGCGGCACCGTGCACGGCCGGCATGGCCCGCCAGGCCGCCAGCATCTCGGGGTTGGTGTCCTCGGCCCAGCGGCGCATGCGGTCCATGCCGGCCCGGGTGAGGGCGTAGTCGTCCACGATGACCTCGTCGGGCACGCCGAGGGCGCCCAGGATCAGCGCGGCCAGGATGCCGGTGCGATCCTTGCCGGCGGCGCAGTGGAACACGGCCGGCAGCGCGCCGGGCAGCGCCAGGATGCGGATGGCGTTGGCGAAAAGTGGCTCGCCGTACTCGAGCATCGACGTGTACTGGTCGTGCAGGAACACCGCGGCCGAGCGGTCGTTCACCTCGACCTTCTCCCACGTGACGTCGACCACCGGCAGGTGGTGCCAGTTCAGCGGGGACAGCTCGACCGGGTACCGGCCATGCTCGTCGAGCTCGCCGATGGTGCGCAGGTCGATCACGGTGCGCAGGCCGAGCGGCCGCAGCGTCTCCAGATCGTTGCCGGTGAGGCGGTACAGGCCGTCGGCCCGGAAGAGCTGACCGGAGCGCGTCACCCGCCCGGCGGCCGTGGGGTACTGGCCCATGTCGCGGAAGTTGTGGACCGCTTCCAGGGTGATGACTCGTTCGAAGATCGCGCTCGCCGCCATGCGGTCGAGGGTAACGGTGCCCCGTGAACGCCCGGTGAACGGCACCGCTTCGCACGCCATGCCATCGGTCACGTCGCCGTCCGCGCCGCATCGTCTCCCTGCGCTGGGCCACACTGGGAGCGTGCGCGTGCCCGTCGAGCCACCGCCGTGCCCGTGGGGCTTCCCCGACCCGTCGGGCGTCGACGCCCACGGTCTGGTGTGCGTGGGCGCCGATCTGGAGCCGGCCACCCTGCTCGCCGCCTACCGCCGGGGCCTGTTCCCCATGCCCCTCCCGGCGTTTCGGCGGCGCCGGCAGGTCGGCTGGTTCTCGCCCGACCCCCGCGCCGTGATCCCGCTCGACGGGGTGCGGGTGACGCGCAGCCTGCGGCGCAGCTGCCGCCGGTTCGAGCTCCGCACCGACACCGCGTTCGGCGCGGTCATGCGGGCCTGCGCCGACCCGAAGCGACCCCACGGCTGGATCGACGACCACTTCGTGGGCGCCTACGAGCGCCTGTTCGACATGGGCTGGGCCCACAGCGTGGAGACCTGGCTCGACGGTGAGCTGGTGGGTGGCCTGTACGGCGTGGCCGTCGGCGGCCTGTTCGCCGGCGAATCGATGTTCCACACCGCGACCGACGCCTCCAAGGTGGCCCTGGTTGGGCTGGTGGCGGTCCTGCGCGATCACGGCTTCGGGCTCCTGGACGTGCAGTGGCAGACCGATCACCTGGCCTCGCTCGGCACGGTCGAGATCCCCCAGGCCGCGTACCTGTCGGCGTTGTACGACGCCGTCCGGCTGCGGACGACCTGGCCGGAGATGATCGAGCCCGAACGTCTGCCTGGAACCGCGGAACATCCCGGCTCGTAGACTCGCGTCATGGCCGTCTCCTCGCCCGATCCGTCGGCCCCACCGCGGCGCGACGAGCCGTGGTTGATGCGCACCTACTCCGGCCACTCCAGCGCCCGCGCCTCGAACGAGCTGTACCGCACCAACCTGTCCAAGGGGCAGACGGGCCTGTCCATCGCGTTCGATCTGCCCACCCAGTGCGGCTACGACCCCGATCACGTCCTGGCCCGCGGCGAGGTCGGCAAGACCGGCGTGCCCGTGACCCACCTGGGCCACATGCGCACCCTGCTCGACGCCATCCCGCCGGGGCGCATGAACACGTCGATGACGATCAACGCCACCGCGGCGTGGTTGCTCGGCCTGTACGTGACCAACGCCGACGATCAGGGCGTGGCCCGCACCGAGCTGCGCGGCACCACCCAGAACGACATCGTGAAGGAGTACCTGTCGCGCGGCACGTACATCTTCCCGCCCGAGGCGAGCCGCCGGCTCATCGTCGACATGATCGCCTGGTGCCACGAGCACGCGCCGCTCTGGAACCCCATGAACGTCTGCAGCTACCACCTGCAGGAGGCGGGGGCCACGCCCGTGCAGGAGATCGCCTACGCGCTGGCCACCGCGGTGGGCGTGCTCGACGCCGTGCGCGACTCGGGTCAGGTGCCGCCCGAGAAGTTCGCCGCCGTGTACGGGTCCATCAGCTTCTTCGTGAACGCCGGCATCCGCTTCGTCGACGAGGTGTGCAAGCTGCGCGCCTTCACCGACCTGTGGGACCAGATCGGCCTCGAGCGCTACGGCGTCACCGACGCCAAGGCCCGCCGCTTCCGCTACGGCGTGCAGGTGAACTCGCTCGGCCTCACCGAGGCCCAACCCGAGAACAACATCCAGCGCATCGTGCTCGAGATGCTCGCCGTCACGCTGTCGAAGCGGGCCCGGGCCCGCTCCATCCAGCTGCCGGCCTGGAACGAGGCCCTCGGCCTGCCCCGCCCCTGGGACCAGCAGTGGTCGCTGCGCATGCAGCAGGTGCTCGCCTTCGAGACCGACCTGCTCGAGCACGGCGACATCTTCGACGGCAGCACCGTGATCGAGGCCCGCACGAGCGAGCTGGCCGCGGCGGCGCGCGCCGAGCTCGACGACGTGCTGGCCATGGGCGGCGCCTTCGCCTGCATCGAGGAGCTCAAGTCGCGCCTCGTGCGCTCCATGGCCGAACGCACCGCCCGCATCGAGAGCGGCGACCAGGTCGTGGTGGGCGTGAACCGATTCACCGAGACCGAGCCGTCGCCCCTCGGCGGCGACAGCAACATCCTCACCGTCGACCCCGCGGTCGAGAAGGAGATGGTGGCCGATGTGGAGGCGTGGCGCGCCGGGCGTGACGCCGCCGCGGTGACGGCGGCGCTGGCCGAGCTGCACCGGGTCGCCGCCTCGTCCGAGAACGTCATGCCCGCCACCATCGCTCTGGCCCGGGTCGGCGGCACCACCGGCGAGTGGGCCGATGCCCTGCGCGACGTCTTCGGCGAGTACCGCGGCCCCACCGGCGTGGGCGGCGCCGCCGGGTCGGCCACCACGTCGGTGCGCGAGCTCCGCGAGGTCGCCGAACGGGTCAAGCTCATGGTCGGCGGGCCGCCGAGAGTGCTTCTTGCCAAACCAGGGCTTGATGGCCACTCGAACGGTGCCGAACAGATTGCCGTGGCCGCCCGGAACGCAGGTATGGAAGTCGTGTACTCGGGCATCCGGCTCACGCCGGCGCAGATCGCCGCCTCGGCCCGCGACGAGGACCCCGACGTGATCGGGCTCTCGATCCTGTCGGGTAGCCACCTGGAGCTGGTGCCGACCGTGCTGAGCGAGCTTCGCGCCGCGGGGTGCGACGCGCCGGTCGTCCTGGGTGGCATCATCCCTGAGAGCGATCGCGGCCGGCTGCTCGCTGCGGGCGTCTCGGCCGTCTACACACCCAAGGACTTCCGGTTGGTCCGCATCATGAACGACATCGCCGATCTCGCCGTGGCCCATCGGGCCGGGAACTGACCCCGTGACCCCGTCGGAACGCGCCACGGCCGCCGTCGTGGGCCCCGGGCTGCTCGGGTTGGCCTCGGGTGTCTTCGGCGTCGTCGGGGCGGCCAACGGCAGCAAGCTGGCCCTCGCCGCCGGCCTCACCGGCCTGGCCGGCGGTGGCGTCGGTGCCGCCATGGCCCGGGTGCTCACCGCGCCCGCCGCCGGGGCCCCGAGGCCGAGCGCGGCGAGCCCTGCGGTGCCGGCCACCGGCGCCTCGCCCGGCACCACCTCGACCGCGCTGGCCGCCGCCAGCAGCAGCTCGTCCGAGCTGCCCGACCGCCAACGCGGTCCGGCCGGCGGCATCCACGACCCCGTCACCGGGCTGTTCAACGAGCACTACTTCGCCGTGGCCGTCGACTCCCGAGTGGCCGCCGCCCGCCGCCACCTGCGCCCCGTCGCCATCATCTACCTGGCCGTGTCCCGCTCGGGTTCGCCCAACGAGATGGCCGACCCGGTGGCGGTGTCGAACGCCGTGCGGGCCACGTTGCGCGACTCCGACACGGCGTGCCGCATGGACGACGGCCGCTTCGCCATCATCCTGGAGGACACGCCCGAAGAGGGCGCCATCCTCACCGCCGAGCGCCTCCGCCGGGCCATGGGCACCGCGGCGCCCGATCACGTCCAGCGGGCGGGCATCGCCTGCTACCCGGCCCACGCGTTCAACGCCAACGAACTGTTGGCCAAGGCCGACAAGGCGCTCCACTCGGCACGCGACTGGCCTCAGCACCGCATCGAAGTGGCGGCCGCCGACTGAGCCACGTCGGCGCGCAAGTTCGGCACCGGCTGACACCGGTCGAGGGTCGTGGGCTCTAGCGTGAGGTCGTGCTCGAGCTGACCCCCGAAGAGATCCGCGTGGTGGCGTGCCTCATGGAGAAGGAGGTCACCACCCCCGACAACTACCCGCTCACGGTGAACTCGCTCGTGTCGGCCTGCAACCAGAGCTCGAACCGGTCGCCGGTCACGTCCTACGGCGAGGCCGAGGTCACCCACGCCCTCACCACCCTGCGCGAGAAGCACCTGACGCGCATCGTGTACAGCCAGTCGAACCGGGCGGCCAAGCACCGTCACGTGGCCGACGAGGTGCTCCACCTGTCGCCCGGCGAGCAGGCCGTGGTGTGCGTGCTCGCCCTGCGCGGCCCGCAGACGGTGGGTGAGGTGAAGGGTCGCACCGAGCGGCTGTTCGCCTTCGACGACCTGGCCGCGGCCGAAGCGGCGCTCGATTCGCTGGCCAGCCGCGACGACCCGCTCGCGGTGAAGCTGCCCCGGCAGCCAGGTCAGAAGGACATCCGCTACGCCCACCTGCTGGGCGGCGCGGTCGATGTCGACGCGTTGGCCGCCGAGATGGCCGCCCCCTCGGCGTTGGCCGCGGCCCGCCCCGACCGCGTCGGCCCGCTCGAGGAGCGCGTGGCCGCACTCGAGGCCCAGGTGGCGGCCCTGACCGACATCGTCGAGCGCCTGCGCCCGCTGGTCGACGAGGCGTAGCCCGCGCCGGCGGCGACCGGCACCGCCGCGGCCTCCGGGGCGACGGTCGTGGTGGGCGACCGCGGGTCGCCCACCGGGGTTCCGGTAGACGGCACCTTGCCGCCGGCGGGCACCCGCAGCTTCTGGCCGATCTTGATCTTGTCGGGGGTCAGCAGCCCGTTGGCGTCGATGACCAGCTGCTTGTCGACACCCATCTTCGTGGCGATGCGACCGATCGTGTCGCCCTTCTCCACCGTGTACATGGGCACCTCGGCCGGGGCGACCGGAACGCTGGTGGTGGAGACGACCGCCACCGAGTCGGCCACCGGCGCCGAGTCGTCGACCGTCTGCCCCTGCTCGACGTGGGGGGCGTTCTGGGAGCACGCCGCCATCGCCACGAGCGCCAGCGCGACGAGCGCGGGCCGCAGGAGACGGGAACGGTGGTTCGACACGGTGCGAAACCTTAGCGACCGGCAGCCGTCCACCGGGGGCCGCGGCGGGCCGGAAGCGGCCGTGCCCGGATACGGCCCCTATCCTGGCGCCGATGCCGGAAGCCCTCACCTACCCGGGCGCCCGCCGCCCCGGCCGGCGCCGCACGGTCGACGCCGACGGCACCGCCATTGCGACCTACGAGTGGGGCGACCCCGCCGCCCCGCCGGTGTTCTGCGTGCACGGCGGGCTCGACTTCGCCGCCACCTGGGACCTGCTGGCGCCCCGCCTGGCCGACGCCGGCTGGCGGGTCGTCGCCTGGGACCAGCGCGGCCACGGCGACTCGGGCCGGGCCGCGCTCTACTCGTTCGAGGCCGACATCCGCGACGCGCTGGCGGTGATGGACTCGGTCACCAGCGGCGCCGCCCCAGTGATCGGCCACTCGAAGGGTGGCGGGCTCATGATGCAGCTGGCCGACGGCCTGCCCCACCGCGTGAGCCACCTGATCAACCTGGACGGTCTGCCGTCCAAGCACGCCCGTCCGGACGTGGCCGACCACGAGCGCAGCCGCCTGCTGGCCACCGACCTGGAGGGCTGGCTCGACCATCGCCAGGCCGCCGCCACCGCCGAACGCAAGCCGGGCACGTTGGCCGACCTGGCCGAGCGGCGGGGGAAGCTCAACCCGCGCCTGCCCATGGCGTGGCTGGTGTACCTGGCCTCGATCGGCGCGTTCGAGTCGGCCGACGGCTGGCGCTGGAAGCTCGACCCGTCGATGCGGTTCGGTGGCTTCGGCCCGTGGCGGCCCGAGTGGTCGATGCTGCGCATGCCCGGGCTCGGCCAGCCCTTCCTCGGCGTGCTCGGCCTGGAGATCGAGCCGATGGGTTGGGGCACCCGGCCCGAAGACGTGCGCAGCTTCCTGCCCGAGGGCGCCCGGCTGGAGACGCTGGCCGACACCGGCCACTTCGTCCACATCGAGCGGGCCGACATCGTCGGCGACCTGATCATCGAGTTCCTGGGCCGCCCGGCATGAGCGTGACCCTGTTGCGCCACAACGTCGTCGACCTGGCCCTGCACCAGCTGCGCGACGGCACCGGGACGCCGCTGCTGCTCCTGCACGGCTTGGGCGAGCGCTCCCCCGAGCAGGCGCCGGCGTGGACCGACGGGTGGGCGGGGCCGGTGCACGCCCTCGACTTCACCGGTCACGGCCGGTCCACCGTGCCCCGGGGCGGCGGCTACTCGGCCGAGGTCCTCATGGGCGACGCCGACGCCGCCCTGCGCCACCTCGGCCCGTCGGCCGTGGCCGGCCGCGGCCTGGGCGCCTACATCGGCCTGCTCATCGCCGGCGCCCGCCCGAAGAAGGTGCGCGGCGCGGTGCTGGGCGACGGTCCCGGGCTCGCCGGTGGCGGTGGCGGCCCCCTGTGGGGGTCGGTGCTGCGCCTGCCCCAGGGCCCGCACGTCGCGCCCGATCCGTGGGCGCTGGCCGAACTGAGCCGCGATGTCCGCCCGCCCGACTACGCGGCGTCGTTCGTGCGCCTGGCCCTCCAGTTCTCGGACCGGCGCACCCCGATCGTGGTGGTCGCCCGGGTGCGGCCGGCGTGGCTCGACGCCGTGGCCGACGAGCCCGGCGTGGCCGAGAGCGTCACCATGGCCGAGGGCCTCTCCCTGCTCGACGACGCGTGATCGGCCGGGTGCTGGGTACCCTGAGGTCGTGATCGCCGCCCTCGGGCTCGTGGTGGTGGGCTTCGTGCTCATGGAACCCCTCACGTGGGCCGCGCACCGGTACGTGATGCACGGGCGTGGGTGGGTGCTGCACCGCAGCCATCACGTACCCCACGAGGGCCGGCTCGAGGCCAACGACGGCTTCCCGGTGATCTTCGCCGCGGTGGTGGGCGGGGCCATGGCCGTGGGCTTCAACGTCGACGGCTGGGGCTGGCTGGTGCCGCTGGCCATCGGGGTCACCATGTACGGCGCGGTCTACGCCCTGGTGCACGACGGCTACATCCATCGGCGGTTCCCGATGCTGCGGGGCCGGCGTGCGCTCGATGTGTTGGCCGACGCCCACGCCGTCCACCACCGCACCGGGGGCGAGCCCTTCGGCATGCTGGCCCCGTTCGTGCCGCGCGCCGACCGGCGTCGCCCGGCGCCCCCGGATGCGACCAGCTCGCGGTCGAACCCCGCTCCAGCTGTCACCCTGGGTGGTTGACACTAGGCAAAATGGCCTAGTACACGGCACACTAGCGAGAGCGCACGGGCCCTCAGGCGGGCCAGAGGAGGCCGGATGCACCCATCGAGCTCGACGCCGATGCCGTCATCGGCCGCGTCTCGTCACGACTGGATCGCGCTCCGTGACCAGGTGGTGGCCTTCGCCGAGGTGTGCGCATCGCCGCGTCTCCTGGTCGACGACACCCTCATGTCGTCGGCCTACGCGTCGCTCGCCCAGGTCGCCCACCAGCGGGCCTCGGTCGACGACTGGATGCGGCGCCTGCTCGAGGAGCGCTCGCGCGAGCTCGAACAGCGGCTCGAGCTCGTCACCGCCCGTCTGGCCGAAGGCGGCCGCAAGGCCCGCCGCGGCGACGATCTGGTGGCTCTGCTCGACCACCGGGCCGGGCCCCGAGTCATCGAGGTCGACGTGCGCATCGTGAGCCCCGCCCTGGCCACGGCCAGCGTGGTGCTGGCCCTGGGCGATCACCCGCTGCACGGGTCACGCCAGACGTGGTGGGTGCGCGAGGACGGCGAGTGGAAGGCCACCGACATCGGCACCGACGATGCGGTCGGCTCGGCGGCCGTGGGCGGCACCGCCCAGGCCGCCGACCGCGCCGAGCGCCACCGCTGGGTGCTGTCCGACGGCATCTGGGAAGACACCTGGGTCTAGTAGCTGCGGCGCCACCGGGCCATGGCGTCGTCGTAGGCCTGGCCCTGCACGTCGAGGCGGGTGCACATGATCGGCGTGCCCTGGGCGGTGACGGCGCCGGCTCCGAGGGGCCAGCAGTGCTCACCGACCACGAAGACCCGTAGGGGTGTGGTCGTGGTGGTGCCGACCTCGACCAGCGCCGGCACGGTCGTGGCCGGCACGGTCGTGGCCGGCAGGACCCGGCCCCGCGGCCGGCCGGGCGACCAGGTGTCGGCGGCGGTGTTCACCAGCCGGTCGGCGAGCACGGCCGCCTTGGTGGCCGGGCGCGTCGTCAACTCCTGGCCGATGGCGCTGGCACCGCACACGGCCAGCACCGCCGCCGTCACCGCGAGGCCGGCATGTCGTCGCACCGGTGAGGGTGGCTGCCGCGCCCGCTCCGGGGCCTGGGGGGCTTCGAGGTCGATCACACTGGGTCCTTCCGCCATGGGGGGATGCCGGGCGGTGACGGGGTGCGCGTGCACGCGTGGTCGACCGGGAAGACGGGCGGCCGCGTGCCCGTCTCCTGAGGTCGTCCCGCCGGACCGACCGTGCTGAGCTCGGATGCCTTCACCGGCACCCGTCCTGCACGGCAACCGTATGCGTCTCGGCGACGACGTGGCGCGTTCAGTGATTCACGAAAAGTGACCACTCTGCGTCGTCTGCGCGGTGATCCGACCACGCTGCGCCATCGACGGGCGCGTCGTAGTGTCGCCGCTCATGAGCGACGGGTTCTGGAACGATACGGTCGAGGCCATCTCGGCGCGGGTGCGCGCCCGCCAGCAGTCGGCCCGAGAGGTCACCGAGCAGGCCCTGGCCCGCATCGCCGACCAGCAGCCGACCATCAACGCCTTCGTCGCGCTCGACGCCGACGGCGCCCGGGCCCGGGCCGCCGCCATCGACGAGCGCATCGCCCGCGGTGACGACGTCGGGCCCCTGGCCGGTGTGCCCATCGGCGTGAAGGACCTGGAGGACGCCGTCGGGTTCCGCACCACCTACGGCTCGGCGTTGCGCGCCGACGATCCGGTGGCCGGGCGCGACTCGGTGCTGGTGGCACGGCTGCGCGCCGCCGGCTGCGTGGTGCTGGGCAAGACGAACACGCCCGAGTACGGCCACAAGGGCATGACCGACAACCCCGTGTTCGGGGCCACCCGCAACCCGTGGAACCCGGCGTACACGCCGGCCGGGTCGTCGGGCGGGTCGGCGGCGGCGCTGGCCGCCGGCATGGTGCCGCTGGCCACCGGGTCCGACGGGGGCGGCTCCATCCGCCTGCCGTCGTCGATCTGCGGGCTCTCGGGCATCAAGACCTCGCAAGGCCGCGTGGCGATCGCCAACCCCACGGCGCCCGGCTCGGGTGTGCTCACGGTGGTCGGCCCCATGGCCCGGCGCACGCGCGACACCGCCTACGTGCTCGACGCCGTCGTGGGCCCCCACCCCGGCGACCCGTTCGCTCACGATGCGCCGGGCTCGTCGTGGCGCGCCGCGATCGACGGACGCCCGCCGGCCGCGGTGGTGTGGTCGCCCACGTTGGGCTTCGGCAGCAACGACCCCGAGATCGACATCGCCTGCGAGACGGCGGTGACCGCGCTGGAAGCCGCCGGTACGCGCGTGATCCGTCTCGACCAGGTGTTCGACGCCGACCCGGTGCACGCCTGGCTCACGTTGTGGGTGACCGCCCGCTTCAAGGCCCAGGGTCATCTCATGGACACCCCCGAGTGGGAGCGCATCAGCCCGAGCCTGCAACCGCAGATCGCCATGGGCGCCACGGTGTCGGGCGTCGACCACGCCCGTGCCGTCGACAAGATCTACGACGTCGCCCGCCAACTGGAAGAGGTGCTCGGCACCCACGCGCCGTTCATCCTGTGCCCCACCGTCGCCGGCCACCCGCCCCGCATCGGCGAGGACAAGGGCTTGGTGGCCGGCGAGGCCACCGCGGCGTGGGTGCAGTACACGCCGTTCTTGAACCTGAGCCGCAACCCGGGCGGCTCGGTGTGCGTCGGGCGGTCGTCGCTCGGCGTGCCCATCGGCTTGCAGGTCATCGGCCGCCAGCTCGACGACCTCGGCGTGCTCCAGGTGATGGCGGCGCTGGAAGACATCGTCGGTTTCGGCGACACGCCCGCGGCCTGAGCGACCCCGTTATCGCTCCCCGGTCGCTGACCGTTCGTCGGTAGCGTCGTCGCATGGCCGAGAACCACTGGCGACTCTTCGCCTCGCTGCTCCGGCCCCATCGCCGGGCGCTGGCCGGCTACGGCGGTGTGCTGGCGCTGGCCACCTCGCTGCCCCTCGCCGGCCCGCTGCTGCTCGGCGCGTTCGTGAACGCCGCCACCAGTGGCGCCGGGTACCGCCGCCTGGCCACCTGCGCCGGCGCCTACATCGGCGTCGGCATCGTGGCCTCCGCGGTCACCGCGCTCACCACGTGGCGGTCCACGATCCTGGCGTGGCGCATCACCGACGGCCTCCGCCACGACCTGGTCGACAGCGCGCTGCACGCCGATCTCGCCTTCCACCGCGACCACTCGACGGGCGAGCTCGTGAGCCGCATCGACGCCGACGTCACCGCCATGACGACGTTCCTCAGCCAGCTCGTCGCCCGCACCCTCGCCATCGGGCTCATCTCGGTCCTGGCCGTGGTCGTGCTGGCCGTCGTGCAGCCGATCCTCGCCGTTCCCCTCGCCGTGTCGCTCGCCGTCACCCTGTTCATCGCCTGGTCGCGCCGCGACGAGGCGGTGGCCGAGTCGGCCGTCGAGCGCGAGGCCCAGAGCGACATGATGGGCCTGGTCGAGGAACGGCTCGCCGGTGCGCCCGAGATCGCCGCGCTGGGCGCCGGCCACCAGTCCGTGGCGCTGGTGGCCGATCGCATCGAGCTCGTCGTGCAGGCCTCGGGCGCCCGCGCCGCCAAGCAGATGGCGATGCAGGCGTGGTTGCGCGTGGGCCTGCTGCTGGGCGAGGCGTTCATGATCGGCGCCGGTGCCTTCCTGTACCGCGCCGACCGCATCAGCCTGGGCGCGGTGTTCGTGGGCTACCGGTTCATGACGGCGGTGCGCGAACCGATCGAACAGCTCTCGTGGCGCCTGCAGGAGGTGCAGGGCGCCAGCGGTTCGGCGCGCCGCGTGCTCGAGCTGTTCGCGTCGCGCCGGGCCGAGGCGCGCCTCGGCACCGCATCGTTGCCCAGCGGCCCGCTGGCGGTGGAGCTGCGGGGCGTGGGACTGACCTACAGCGACGGCGACGAGGCCACCTTGCACGGCCTGCAGCTGACGCTGCCGCCGCACCGCGTGCTCGGCGTGGTCGGCCGGTCGGGCTCGGGCAAGACCACCCTGGCCCGCCTGTTGCTGGCACTGGTCGACGCGACCGAGGGTCAGGTGCTCGTGGGTGGGGTCGACATCACCACGGTGTCCGAGACCGAGGTGCGCCAGCGCATCACCGCGGTGCCCCAGGACGTGCAGCTGTTCCCCGGCACCATCCGCGACAACGTCACGCTGTTCACCGCGCACCACGACGACGAGGCGGTGCGCTCGGCGCTGAAGCTCGTGGGTCTGGGCGAGTGGGTCGACAACCAACCCGGCGGTCTCGACGAGGAGATCCAGACGGCCACATCGGCGGCCCACGGCGCCGGGGGCGGCATGTCGGCCGGTCAGGCCCAGTTGCTGGCGTTGGCCCGCGCCCTGCTGCGCCGGCCCGACGTGGTGGTGCTGGACGAGGCGACCTCGCGCATCGACCCGGCCACCCAGGAGCTCATCGCCGCCGCCACCGAAGCGCTCGTGCGCAGCCGTACGGCCATGATCGTGGCCCATCGGTTGGAGACGCTCACCGTGTGCGACGACATCGTCGTGCTCGAGGGCGGCCGCATCATCGAGCACGGCGAACGGATCGTGCTCGAAGCCGACCCGAACAGTCACTACGGGCGGCTCCTGCGCGCCGGCCGGGCCGGCGAGGTGCTGGCATGATCGCCACGCTGCGCCGGGCCATCCGCCTCGTGTCGTTCCGCGGCCGCCACTTCTGGGGCGGCAGCGCGGCGTGGGTCGCCTACTTCGCCTACCCGCTCGTGCCCGGTCTGCTCGTGGCCAAGGCGTTCGACATCATCCAGCACGACGGTTCGGCCCTCACGCTGGCGCTGCTGCTCGCCGCGGTCGCCGCGGTGGAGATGGCGGTGCGGCTCGGCCTGCGCGCCGCCCACCGCCAGTTCATGCTCGGGTTCACCGCGTCGAACGGTCTGGCCCAGGCCAACGTGGTGCGGGCCCAACTGGCCAGTGGCGGGTCCGAGCACGCCACGCGCACGGTGAGCGTGGGTGACGCCATGACGCGCCTGCGCGACGATCCCGAGGACCTCACGCGGTTCGTCGACAACTGGATCGATCTGCTCGGTTCGCTCATCTTCGGCGTGGTCGCGGTGGTGATCCTGGGTCGTCGCCACGCGGCGGCGACCGCGGTGGCCCTCCTGCCTCTGGTGCTGGTGGTGTTCTTCAACCGGGCGATCGGCCACAAGGTCCGCACGCTGCGCCGCATCTCGCGCCAGGAGACCTCGACGGTGTCGACGTACCTGAACGCGGTGCTCGGTGCCTCGCTCACGGTGAAGCTCGCCGGCGCCCAGCCCGGCGTGCTCGACCGGCTCGACGCGCTCAACGAGCGGCGGGCGCGGGCGATGGTGCGCGACCAGGTGTGGGCCGAGGGCATGTTCACCGTGAACGGCGCGGCGGCCAGCATGTGCGTGGGCCTGGCACTGGTGGTGGCGGCGCGCCGCGGCATGAGTGCGGCCGAGATCTCGTTGTTCGCGTCGTACCTGACCAGCCTCGTGTGGGTGCCGGTGCGCATGAGCCAGGTGATCGTGGGCCGGCGCCGCTTCGAGGTGTCGGCGGCCCGGCTCGACGAGCTCCTGCCCCACCCGACCGACGGTGACGACCCGTTGACCACGCACCGGTCGATGCCGGTGCTGGGCGGGCCACCGCTCGACCCCCAGGAGCCGGTGACCCGCGTCGCGCTGACCACGCTCACAGTGCACGGTCTGCAGATGCCCGACCGTGGGCTCCACGACGTGGCGTTGGCCCTGCGGCGCGGCACCCTGACGGTCGTGACCGGCCCGGTGGGCAGCGGCAAGTCGTCGCTGCTCCAGGCGATCATCGGCCTGCTGCCGGTGGAAGCGGGCGAGGTGCGCTGGAACGGCGAGGTCGTGGAAGACCGCGCCGCGTTCTTCGTGCCACCCCAGAGCGCGTACGTGGCCCAGGTGCCGACGCTGTTCGCGGCGTCGATCGCCGACAACATCGCCCTCGGCCTCGACGTGGACGACCGGCGCATCACCGACGCCCTGCGCCTGGCCGCGTTCGACCTGGACGTGGCCGGCTTCCCCGACGGGCTGGCCACGCTGATCGGGTCGCGCGGCGTGCGGCTGTCGGGTGGCCAGGCCCAGCGGCTGGCCGCGGCCCGGGCGCTGGTGCACCGGCCCGAGCTGCTGCTGGTCGACGACCTGTCGAGCGCGCTCGACGTGGAGACCGAGATGCGGCTGTGGGACGAGGTCGCCGCCGCCGGGTTGACCGTGCTGGCCGTGTCGAACCGACCGACGGCGCGGCGCCGCGCCGACCACGTCATCACCCTGGGTTGAGCTCGAGTGGGTCGACACCGTCCCACGTGCCCTCCAGCGTGGTGGGCGCGAAGCGGGCGAACAGCTCCTCGCCGTACCAACCCTCGGCACGGGTGCGCCGCACGACGGCCACGTGGGCGGCGTCGGCATACGCGAAGCGCTCGACGGCGGCGGCGTCACGCCACAGGCTGAAGGTGGCCTGACGACCCAGGGGCGCCTCGCCCACGCCGGCCACGGCCAGCAGGCCGGGCGCGGCCTGCACGGCGTCGCTCACCGGCCGGCCAGCAGCCAGGAACGGGCGCCACGAGCGGGCGTGCACATCGGCACGCGTGAGCACGGCCAGCGGCGCGGCCGCCAGCGCCACCACGGGCACCATCGCGCCGAGCGGCTCGACACCCCGCCAACGGCCACCGCCGCTGACCAGGTCCAGGCGCACGCTGTAGTGCTCGGCCGCGGTGCGCCAGCGGGCGGCGACCGGCGACGTGCGCAGGAACGCGGCCAGGTCGGCCTCGTCGTCCCACACCGCGAACAGCGCCCGGCGGGCCAGGTCGGCCGACAAGCTGGTGGCGCGCCCCCGCCCCGTGCCCATCAGGCGGAAGAAGCGCAGACCGGCGGTACGGGCCAGCGGTCGGCGGTCCAGCCCCAGGCGCGTCAGCACGAGGGGCGCGCGTGCGGCATGCTGGCGCACGAGATGGAACGACGCCACGGGTCCGGCCACGATCCCCGATGCTGTCATGTGCAGCGGGCACGGTGAGCGTCGTGCTCGCGGTGAGCCCGGCGGGCACCGCCACCACGGCGATCGTGGCCGCGGTGGTGATCGTGGTCGGCTACCTGCTCGGGTCGATCCCGGCCGCCGTGCTGGTGGCCCGCCGCCGCCAGGTCGACATCCGCTCGGTGGGCGACCGCAACCCCGGCTACTGGAACGCCAAGGAGACGCTCGGGTTCAAGGCGGCCACGCCCGTGCTGGTCGTCGATGCCCTCAAGGGCATGGCCGCCGCCGCGCTGGGCATCGTGTGCGCCGTGGTCGTCACCGGCACGGTGACGAACGGCGAGCTGTGGTGGCTGCCCTACCTCGGCGGGCTGGCCGCCATGGTGGGCCACGCCTGGCCGGTGTTCGCCCACTTCCGCGGCGGGCGCTGCGTGCTCACCTTCATCGGCGCCGTGGTGGTGATCAACCCGTTGGTGGCCCTGGCCGCTCTGGGGGTGTGCCTCGTGCTGCTCGGCGTGCTGCGCCGGTTCTCGTTGGCCGCCCGCATCGGGGTGTTCACCCTGCCGGTGGTGCAAGCCTTCGTGGACCCCCGCGCCCACGTGGCCCTGACCGGGCTGATGATGTGCCTCATCGGGTTCCGCTTCTGGCAGGCGATGCGGGAGACCCGCGCCCGCGCCGCCGCCTGACCCGCGCCCGCGCGATCACTCGCGTTGGGGCGTTGCCGACCACCCGGCTGTCCCCGAACGTCCCGACGCCGGGCCGGCCGCGAGCGTTGGGCCGCCAGGGAACAGCGGACAGTTCCGGAACGACCCAACGCCGCGGCGGTCCCGGGCGATGGGCCGCGGCGGAACAGCCGGGCGTTCCCAAGCGACCCAACGGGTTGGGCGGCCGCGTACGCTCAGGGGGCCGTGGACTTCGACCTACCGCCCGATGACGACCCGCGCCGGCTCGCCGTGCGCGCCTGGCTCGCCGCCCACCCCGACCCGACGCGCGCCCAGCTGGCCGCGGCCGGCTACGTGGCCCCGCACTGGGCGCCGCCGTGGGGCCTGGGCGCCGACCCGGAGCATCAGCTGCTGATCGACCAGGAGCTGCACCGCGCCGGCGTAGCACCGACCGGTGCGTCGATCGGTCTCGGTTGGGCCGGGCCCACCATCGTCGCCGGCGGGACGCCCGAGCAGCAGCGACGCTGGCTGCCGGGCATCCTCGACGGCTCGGCCGAGTGGTGCCAGCTGTTCAGTGAGCCCGAGGCGGGCAGCGACCTGGCCGCCCTGCGCACCCACGCCGTGCGCGACGGTGACGTCTACGTGGTGAACGGGTCGAAGATCTGGTCGACGTGGGCCAACCGGTCGCAATGGGGCATCCTCATCGCCCGCACCGACACCGACGCGGCCAAGCACAAGGGCATCTCGTACTTCGTGCTCGACATGGCCACGCCCGGCATCGACGTCCGCAAGATCATCGAGATGACCGGCGGCAACCACTTCAACGAGACGTTCTTCACCGACGTGCGGATACCGGTCGGGTGCCGCATCGGCGCCGAGGGCGAGGGCTGGCGCCTGGCCACCGTGACGCTGGCCAACGAGCGGCTCTCGTTGGCCGAGGGCGGTCTGATGTGGGGCATGGGCCCCACGAGCGACGACTTCTTCGCCGAGCTGCGCCGCGACCGCGGCCCGATCGGCGACGCCGTGCTGCGCCAGCGCGCCGCCCAGGTGTACAGCAGCGCGTTCATCCTGAAGCTGCTCGGGTACCGCATCATGACGTTGGCCATGGGCGGGCAGGACCCCGGGCCGCAGGCGTCGATCCGCAAGACGCTGGCCGACCGCCACGGTCAGGTGCTCACCGAGCTGCGCAAGGACCTCGACGGCGCCGCCGGCATGCTCGGCCTGCAGAGCGAGGAGGCCGAGCACGAGGACGTGTGGCACTGGGCGTACCTGTTCAGTCGGGCCCTCACCATCGGCGGGGGCACCGCCCAGGTGCAGCGCAACATCATCGGCGAGCGCCTGCTCGGCCTGCCGCGCGAGCCCACCACCCGCTGACCCCGTTCACGCGACCCGCGGTACCACCGTCTGCTGGTAGGCGACCATCGAGTCGCAGATGAGCTGGTGGTCGACCAGGCCGTTGTAGTTCCACGCGAACACCCAGTCGACCGGTACGCGCTCGCGCATCGTCTCGAGCTGGCGGGTCACGGTGTCGACGGTGCCCACGAAGGCCAGCCCGGCACCGAGCACGTCGGCGTAGCGCTCGCCGGTGTCGGGGTGGTTCATGGCCTTGCCGAAGTCGAACGGGGCGAACCACTCGGCGCCGCAGAAGCGCGGACCGTCGCCCCACACGGCCTGGGCCGCCTCGTCGGTGTCGCTGATGATCAGGTCGCGCAGCACGCCGACGCCACTGCCGAGTGGCCGGCCCGACTCCTCGGCGTAGAGCTCGATGAGGCGCCGTTCCAGCAGGGGGTGCATGGGCGGCAGCACCGGGGTGATGCCCTCGTGCGCGCACCAGCGGATGGTGCGGTCCGACGACGCGAACGGCTGGAACACCGGCGGGTGCGGCTTCTGCACCGGCTTGGGCACCACGGCCACCTCGGTGACGATGCCGTCGGTGACGCCGCGGCCCCACTTGTTGGTGGCGTCGATGTCCCACGGCGTGCCGGGCACGGGCACCTTCCAGTACTTGCCGTCGTAGCTCAGGTAGTCCTGCGTCCACGCCTTCTTCACGATCTGGTAGCACTCCTCGAACGCGGCCCGGTTGGCCTCGTCGATGAGGTCGTGCTGACCGGGGCGGGCGCCGTGGATGCCGTGGGTCTGCTGGGCCATGACGTCGACCCAGCGCCGCTGGTAGCCGCGTGCGAAGCCGGCGTTGGCCCGCCCGCCCGTCATGCGGTCGAGCATGGCGATGTCCTCGGCGACGCGGATCGGGTTGCTGGCCGGCAGCACGATGCCGAGCTGGCCGACGCGCAACCGCTTCGTCTGCAACCCGATGTACAGGTCGAGCAGCACGGGGTTGTTCGAGACCTCGAAGCCCTCGACGTGGAAGTGGTGCTCGGTGAAGCTCACCGAGTCGATGCCGAGCTCGTCGGCCAGCTGGCACTGGGCCAGGACCTCGCGCAGCATGTCGTCGTAGAGCTCACCCCGCAGGCCGGCGTGCCCCTCTTCCACTTGCGCGCGCGTGCCCACGCCGGGCAGGTAGAACAGCGAGGTCTTCATGGCCATCGTCCCCCAACGGTGGTGCAGCGCCCGACCCTACCAGCGCGCCTTGCGGCAACCGGTCAGGCGGCCTGCCCCGGCGGCAGCGAGGCCCGCAGGCACGGCGTGACGTCGTGGCCGCGCGTGGCCTCGTACATCGCCTCGTCGGCCGCGGCGAGCACGAGGTCGGCGTCGCTGCCGCGCGGTGCGGCTGGGCGTTGGCGAACACGATGCGCCGGTCGCGGCGAGTTGCAGCACGCCGACGGGCAGCGCCTCGGTGAGCTGGCGGAACAGCTCCTCGCGCTCGCGCAAGGCCTGGCGCACGGCCTCGACGGCGTCGGCATCGGCGTCGTCGGGCACCACGTCGACGCGCTCAGCCATGGGGTAACCATCGGTCCCGCGCCGGTCGACTCGAGCCGCTCGACCCGTCAGTACGTGCGACCCCGCCAGGTCCGCTCGGGCCGCAGCGCCGCCTGGGTGAGGCGGGCCGCCACGGGCAGGTCGGCCAGCGGCGCCAACCACCACGCCGGGCCACGCGAGCGGGCCTCGTAGGCGCGGGCGACGCCGGCGTGGGTGCCGAGGCGCGCCGCCAGCAGCACGGCGTCGAGCAGGTCACCCCGCCGGGCCAACAGCCGCCACAACGGCAGCGCCTGGGCCACCCACACCACGGCCAGGTCAGCGGCCTGCCACGCGGGTGTCGTCACGTCGGGCAGGGGCAGCGAGCGCCCCCAGTTCCGCCATGCGTCGGCGGCCGACTCGTGCATGCGCACGGCGATCAGCTCGCCGGCGTCCAGGAAGCCCACGCGCCAGCCGGCGGTGGCCAGGTGCCGGGCCAGGGCCACGTCGTCGGTCAGGTGGTCGGCGGCGCCCAGGAACCCCTCCGCGTCGCGCAGCGACCCGACCCGGCTCACCGTGCACTGGCCGTTGGCCAGCACCCGCGTGGGCGGCGTGCGCCGGCGCGCCCCGGGCGGGCCGAAGCGGTACACGAGGGTGGCGAGCATGGACGGGTGCAGCACCTGCTGACCGGTGGTGGAGAGCGTGAACCGCCCCCCGCAGGTGAGCAGGTCCCATCCGTCGGCCTCGGCCCGGGCCACCAACGCGGCGGGCAGCCGGGGGTCGGGTCGGGTGTCGGCGTCCAGGGTCACGAGCCACACGGTGCGGGCGGCGTCGAGCCCCTGCTGCAGCGCCCACGGCTTGCCGATCCAGCCGGTGGGCAGCGGGCCGCCGGGCACCACGCGCGCCCCGTACGACGCGGCCAGCGCGGCGGTGCCGTCGGTGGACTCGTCGTCGACCACGATCACCTCGGCCACGCGCGGGGCCTCGTGCAGCCCCTCGAGGCACGGGGCCAGGCGGGCCTCCTCGTTGCGCGCCGGGATCACCACGGTGATGTCGCGTGCGCCGGTGTCGGCGTCGGCGGCCGGGGCCAGCGGCGGCCGGGCCGTGGCGGCCCGGGCGATGCGCACCAAGGCGGTCACGCCGGCGACGAGCCGCACCGCCAGCATGAGCCGGCCGGTCAACGAGCGCGGCCGCCGCAGCAGGTGGATCACGACCCGGCCCCGCGCACCAGGTCGGCCACGATGCGGCCGCTGGTGGCCACCATGGGCAGGCCACCGCCGGGATGGCTGGAACCACCCACCAGGTGCAGCCCGCGGTAGGGCGCCACGTTGCCGGGGCGTACGAACGCGGCCCGCCGCCCGTTCGACGACGTACCGTAGATGGCGCCGCCGTCGGCCCGGTAACGGTCCTCCAGATCGGTGGGCGTGATCAGCTCGGTGAAGGCCAGCCGGTCGCGCAGGTCGACGCCGCGCTCGGCCAGACGGGCCAGCACCCGCGCCGCGTAGGCGTCGGGCTCGGCCAGCGGGCCGGGGGGCACGTTCACGAGCAGGAACCAGTTCTCGTCACCGGCCGGTGCCTGTGACGCGTCGGTCACCGACGACACGCACGCGTAGATCGTGGGGTCGTCGCTCGGGCGGCCGTGGTCGAGGTCGTCGTACTCGGCGCGGTAGCTGGGCGAGAACCAGATGTTGTGGTGGGCCAGCCCGGGGGTGCGGCCGTGCACGCCGGCCAGGATCACCACGCCCGAGCCCGAGCGCTCGGCCCGGCGCACGCGCCGCAACGCCGACGCGTCGGGCAACAGGTCGCGGTACAGGTGCACGGCGTCGACGTTGGCGATCACGGAGCCGGGTACGACCTCGCCGCCGGCCGTCACGGCTCCGGTCACGGCGCGGGCCGTCCGGTCGACCTGCAGGCCCGTGACCTCGACCCCGCAGCGGATGGTCACACCGACCTTGCCCGCCGCCTTCACCAGCACGTCGCCCAGCGCGCCCAGCCCGCCCATCGGGTACCAGCAGCCGTGGCCGGCCTCTACGTGGGCGATGCAGGCCAGCGTGGCCGGCGCCCGGTACGGGCTGGAGCCCGAGTAGGTGGCGTACCGCCCGGCCCACTGCACGAGGCGCTCGTCGCGGAAGCACCGGGCCGCGGCGCCGTGCAGGGAGCGCAGCGGGTCGATGCCGAGCAGGTCGAGCGGCGAGCGCATGCGCGTGAACATCTGCCACGAGCGCTCCATGGGGCCGGCCAGGAACGTGCGTTCGGCGATCGTCCAGATGCGTTCGCTGCGGGCCAGGAAGCGGCGCAACGCCGCGCCGTTGCCGGCCCGCAACGCGTCGGCGTTGGCCGCGCTCACCGCGGGGTCGTCGGCCACGTCGAGCGTGGCGCCGTCGGTCCAGTGGTAGCGGAACTGCGGGTCGAGGCGCACCAGGTCGAGCTCGTCGGCCAGCGTCAGCCCGGCCAGGGCGACCACGTCGGCGAACAGCTCGGGCAGCGTCATGAGCGACGGCCCGGTGTCGAACCGGAAGCCGTCGCGCTCGCGCTCGGCCAGCTTCCCACCGGCCACCGTGTTGCGTTCGAGCACGGTCACCTGGTGGCCGGCGGCGGCCAGGCGGATGGAGGCGCACAGGCCGCCCACGCCGGCGCCCACCACGACCACGGCGGCCGGCCGCGCCCGGCCGGGCGCGCCGTCAGCCACGGCGGCGCCTGGCCAGACCCCGCGCCGCGGCGGCGGCCGCCGGCACCATGGCGCTGCCGCCCACCGCGGCGACCAGGCGATCGTCGAAGTAGCGGGCGAAGCCCACGGTCTGCATGACGGCCATCCAGCCGTACTCGGCGGTCAGCGTCGGCTCGGGCTCGCCGGCGGGCAGCCACAGTTCCAGCAGCGCCATCACCGCGGCCGACCCAACCAGCCAGCCGAGGTAGTTCGTCACCGGGATGCCGCGGTAGCGGCCGCGGCGGGCCCACACCCAGTAGCCCTCGCCGACCATCTGCGGGTCGAGGAACAGGTCCCACGCCGTCAGGTAGGCGGCACCCAGGCCGACGCGGCGCAGCCGGCTCGACCGCTCACCGAGCGCGGCGTGGGCCGCTTCGCGCGCCGGCACCGCCATGGCGAACCACGCCACCGGCACGATGGCGGGCACGCCGCCCACGACGGGCCGCAGCGCACCCGTGTAGTGGTAGCGCCCGAACGGCAGGCCGGTGGCCGTACCGACGTGCTCCAGCACGGTGGTGCCGACGGCCACGGTGGCCAGCGCGCCCGCGGCGCGCCGCGGGCCCCACCGGCGCAGGACCGCCGCCGCGGTGGCGGCGCCCAGGGCACCCACGACGACACCGGCCAGCCCGGCCCGCCGACCCCGCCGCCGCAACGGCGTGGCGATCAGCGCGACCGCGTGCACCGCGAACGCGACGGCCTGCACGACATCGGCGGGCGAGCGCCTGACCGGAGCGTCAACCACGACGGATCATGGTGGCACCCACGAGCGCCAGCTTGCGCCATGTGGCCACCCGGGCCCGCGTGGTGAACACGTCGTAGCCCTGCGCTTCGATGCGGCGACCGATGCGCGAGTACAGGACGCGCGCCGAGCGGATGCAGCGGGACGACCGCCCGGGAAGCAGCCCGATGCCGACGTCGGCCGAGCGGTACAGCTCGTCGCAGCGGGCGATCTCGAACCGCATGAGCGACACCCACTCACTCGAGACCGGCCGGCCGGCCCCGACGCGGGCGCGCTCGGTGGCCGGGTCCACGCCGAAGCGGCGCAGGTCCTCCTGCGGGATGTACACGCGGCCGCGGTCCAGGTCTTCGCTGACGTCGCGCAGGAAGTTCGTGAGCTGGAACCCGTTGCCGAGGTCGCGGGCGCGGGCCATGGCCTCGGGCGACAGCGGTTCCAGCACCGGCAGCATCATCTCGCCGATCACCGCGGCCGAGCCGTCCATGTACACGAGCAGGTCGTCCCACGTGTCGTAGGAGGCGACGGTGAGGTCCATGGTCATCGAGCGCAGGAAGCGGCGGAAGCAGTCGGGGTCGATGCCCCACCGGGTCACCGTGTGCACGACCGCCTTGAGCACGAGGTCGTCGGACTCACCGTGCCCCAGATCGGCGAAGAAGCGGTCGCCGAAGTCGGCCAGGGCCCGGCCCCGTTCCTGGACCGACACGTCGGTGCCGAGGTCGTCGACGATGTCGTCGGCGTAGCGGCAGAACGCGTACAGCGCGTGCACGTGGGGCCGCTTGTCCTTGGGCAGCACCATGGTGGACCAGTAGTAGGTGGTGCCGTGGCGCCGGTTCAGCTCCTGGCACCGGGCGTAGCTCGCCGCCAGGGTCACGCCGGCGGTCGCCGCGGCGGGGGAACGGGCTTCGGTGCTCATGGCTTCGCCCTCTCGTACTGGCGCACGCGCTCGGCGGCGAGACGGCCCGACACGAGCACCATGGGCACGCCCACACCGGGCTGCGTGCCGGAGCCCACGAACACCAACCCGGGCACGCGCCGGTCGACGTTGCGGGGCCGGAACGGGCCGGTCTGGCGGAACGTGTGGGCGAGGGCGAACGGCGTGCCCCGCTCCATGCCGAGCCGCTCCCAGTCACGCGGGTCGATCACCTGCTCGACCTCCACGTCGGTGGGGTAGCCGAGCGAGGCGACGTGGCGGCGCAACGAGTCGGCGATGCGGTCGCGCTGGCGCGACCAGTCGATGTGGCCGTCCAGGTTGGGGATGGGCTCCAGCGCGTACAGCGTGGAGCATCCGGCGGGGGCCAGCGTGGCGTCGTCGACCGAGTGCATGGTGACGAGGATGGACGGATCGCTCATGCGGACGCCGTCGTGGATGATGGACCGGAAGGCGCCGTCCCAGTCGTGGCCGAAGTGGATGTTGTGGTGGGCGGTGCCCGGCGGCGGGGTGCCCTTCACCCCCGCGACCCACAGCAGGCAGCTGGGCGAGTAGGTGCCGGTGCGGGCGGCGCGCGGCGCCTCCACCCCCGGCAGGAGCATGCGGTAGGCCACGGGCAGGTCGGGGTTGCACACGACGACGTCGGCCTCGATGCGCTCGCCGCCGGCGAGGGTCACACCCCGCACCGCGCCGGTGGACTCCCACCGGTCGATGGCGGTCACGTCGGCCTCGTAGCGCATGACCACGCCCGACTTCTCGAGCGCGGCGGCCAGACCCGACGCCATGGCGTGCATGCCGCCTGCGGGCGCGTAGACACCCTCGACCGAGTCCATGTAGGTGATGACGGCGTAGAGCGCGAGTGCCTCGTACGGCGCCAGCCCGGCGTACATCGACTGGAACGAGAAGATGCGCTGCAGTCGTTCGTCCTTGAAGAACTGGGCGACCTTCCTGCCCAGCCGACCGAACCCACCGAGGCGGACGAGCCGCAGCCCGGCACGCCACGGCTTCACGAGGTCGAGCACCGAATCGAAGTTGGCGTCGATGAAGTGGGGCATCTCGACGCGGTAGAGCTCGTCGAGCCAGTCGCAGAAGGCGAGGAAGCCGCCCGCTTCGCTCGTACCGGCGAACGCCTCGATCTCCATCGCCATGCGCTCGCGGCCGTGGCGCACGTGGAGCACGCTGCCATCGGCGTACAGCGCCCGGTACATCGGGTCGACGGGGCGCACGGTGACGAAGTCGGCCATGTCGTGGCCGGCGGCGCGGAACACGTCGGCCAGCAGGTTCGGCATGGTGAGCACGGTCGGCCCGTTGTCGAGCCGGTAGCCGAGGTCGTTGGGCACCAGCCCGGCCCGCCCGCCGGGTAGCGCGCCGCGCTCCAGCACGGTGACGTCGTGGCCGTCACCCACCAGGTGGGCGGCGGCCGAGAGCCCGCCCAGTCCCGCCCCGATCACGAGGGCGCGCACGTCAGCTCTCCCGCCAGGCCACGTAGTGGGCCAGTTCCGTCAACTCCTTGCGCGCGTCATCGGTGATGTCGGCGCGGTCGAGCGCGTCGATCGCCTCGCTGGTGAGCGATTCGATGGTCACTTCGAGGTCGGCGAGCGCGCCCGTGTCGACCAGCACCTGCTGGAGGGCGACGACCTCGTCGCCGCTCAGGTCGGGCCGCCCGACCCGCTCGAGCAGCGTGCGCTGCGCGGTGGTGGCCCGGGCCGAGGCGGTGGCCAGCAGTGGGGTGGGCTTGCCCTCGCGCAGGTCGTCGCCCACGGGCTTGCCGGTGCGCTCGGCGTCGCCGAACGCGCCGAGCACGTCGTCGCGCAGCTGGAAGGCGTCGCCGAGCGGCAGGCCGTAGCCCGACAGCTGCACGAGCAGGTCGGCCCGCTCGGGCGCGGCCAGTGCGGTGCCGACGTGCAACGGGCGCTCCACCGTGTACTTGCCGCTCTTGTAGCGGGCGATGCGCTCGGCGGCGGCGCGGTCGCGCTCGCCGCGCGCCGTGCCGACGATGTCGAGGTACTGCCCGACGTTCAACTCGATGCGCAGCTCGTTCCAGAGCCGCCACGCCGGCAGCGGGGCGCCGTACATGAGCTCGTCGGCGTAGACGAACGCGAGGTCGCCGACCAGGATGGCCACACCCTCGCCGAAGCGACGGGCCTCGCCCCGCCACAGGTTGTCGTCGTGACGGTCGGCGAAGCTCAGGTGGGTGGTGCGCTCCCCGCGTCGGGTGGCCGAGCCGTCCATGACGTCGTCGTGGAACAAGGCGAAGGCGTGCAGCAGTTCGAACGCGGCGCCGGCGTCGCTGATGCGCCGGTCCTCGGGGTCGCCGCCGGCACCGATCCATCCCCAGTAGCAAAAGGCCGGGCGCAGTCGCTTTCCGCCCGACAGCACGAGGCTGCGCAGCGAGGCGAACGGGGCGGCGAGCTCGTCGTCGAGGGCCGCCCAGCGGGAGGACTCGGCGACGAGGAGATCGTCGAGGCGACGCTCCACGCGCTCGGCGATGCCGAGAAGGGATGAGGGAACGACGACCATCGGCAACAACCGTAGGCGAACCCCCGACATCACGTCGGACCGAGCCCCCTCCGAACTGATGACCCGGCGGCCCCGTTCCGGTGCGTTCGAGCACCCGGTTGGGGGGGTCGACCTCAAGCCGGCGGCGAGGATCGACCCGGTCAGCTCGCGGTGCCGTCGGGTCGGGCCCCGGGCGGTAGGGGTGGGCGCCGGGGCCGGCACCGGGGTGTCCGTCATGGGAGCCCGGGAGCGGCGGGCAGCGAGCCGGTGGGGCCGCCGGCGAGGAACCCGCTGAAGGTGGGCAGACGCCCGTCGATCGAGCCGGGCAGCTCCACGGTGCGCGGCGCGTCCAGACCGGGCCGCCACGCCCACAGCGTGGCCGAGTCCTGCAGACCGAAGAGCCACGACCCGTCGGTCGACCAGACCATGGCGCCCTGGCAGCCGTAGTTGAAGCAGTTGCCGCTCCCGAACACCGTCTCGCGGAACGTCACCATCGCGCCGTCGTCGCCCACGACGCGCACGGTGCCTTCACCCGACCGCAGCGGCACCCCACCGCCGAACGGCGACAGCACCACGTGGCGACCGTCGGGCGCGAGCACGGGCACCACGCCCGGCACCGTCAGGTCGCCGTCGGCCATCGGCGCGGACCAGGACGTGCCGCGGCGCAGGTCACGGACCTGGAGACCGCACTGCAGGCGTTCGTCGCACTCCACCGTGAGCACGTGGCCGTTGACGGCGTCTTGGAGGTAGCCGGTGCTCAGCCGCGTCGGCGTCTCGCCCGGCACGAGCCGGTACACCCCGCCCGGGCCGCTGAACACGACGCCGCCCAACCCATCGGCCTTCATCAACCCCACGGCGAACGCCGGGCCCAGTGGGTGGACGTCGGGACCGATGGCGGGCTCCACGTACCCGACCTGGGCCGGGGTCGGTCCGTAGATCGTCAACCACAGGCGCCCGGGCGGACCCTCGCCGATGTAGTTGTACCCGCCGAAGAACGGCTGGTCGGCGCTGGGACGCGTTTGCTCGACGAGCGGCATCGCCTCCTTGGCGCCGGGACGGAGCAGTTGGAGCAGCCCGCTGCCGTTGTCGGGCAGCAGCAGCCCGACCGAGGTCAGCATGCCGGCGGAGCCGGCGTTGCCCATGCGGCCGGCGTTCAGCGGCTGGGCGATGCCGGTGTCGAGGTCGACGGCGTGCAGATCGGCCCCCAGGGTGACCAGCAGCGTGAGGCTCGTCGGCTCGCCCAGCAGCGGGCCGGCGCCGATGGCGACGGGCCCGAGCGTGGTCGTGGTGATGGGGGCGGTGGCTTCGGCGCTCCACGTCGTGGTCTCGGTCGTGGTCGTGGTCGTGGCGGCCTCCACCGTGGTGGTGGTCGGCCCGCTCTCCCCGCCGCCGCCACCACTCGCCACGCTCACCCCGACGGCCACCACGAGCGCGGCGGCGACGGCCGCACCGATCGCCCGCCCCCACCGGCCACCGCGGGTCTCGAACACCAGTTCGTCGCCGGCGGCCGGTGCCGTCGGCCCGCCGAACAGGTCGACCTCGACGGCAGGGCCGCCCTGGTCGCCCTGGAGCGCGCCACACGCACCGCAGAACGCCGCACCCGACCGGACCGGCTCGTGGCAACGGGGGCACCGGGCACGAACGCTCATGCCGGGCGCACCGGGAGTCCGCTCGTGGGCCCGACCGCCACCATGCCGCTCAGACCCGGCGACCCCGCCTCGGTCACCGGAGCGACCGGGGCGACGACCGGCGCCGCCAGCCCGGGACGCCAGCCCCACATCGAATCCGACGCGCTGAGGCCCACCAGCCATGTGCCGTCGGTCGACCACACCGCGCTGTTCCCGCACCCGAACGGCGAGCAGTACGAGTTCCCGAACAGGGTCTCGTCGAACACGGCCAGCCGGCCCTCGCGACCGAAGACCTCGATCCGTACCCGGGCCGCCGGTTGGGGCGTCGAGTCGGCCGCCAGGGTGCGCACGATGTGCTCGCCGTCGGGCGACAATGCAGCGCCCCCGTTGAACAGCGAGGCGACGTCGCCGTCGACGGGCACGCGCCACGTCGACCCGATGGCCTGATCGAGCACCTGCCAGACGCAGCGCAAGGAGGCATCGCACTCGAGGGTGAGCACGTGCCCGTTGGCCGCGTCGAGCAGGTAGCCCTCGCTCACGCGCGACGGGCTCCCACCCGGCTCGGCGCGGTACACGCCGCCCGGGGCGGTGAACAGGACACCGCCGAGGCCGTCGGCCCGCACCCCACCGGTCGACACCGGCATCGGCACCTCGGTGAACCCGCCGCCCCGTGCCGGTTCGAGGTAGCCGACGTGCTGACCGGCGTCGTCGTAGCTCATCAGCCACAGCCGTCCGGGCGGCCCCTCACCCACGAAGTTCGCGCCGTTCACCACGAGCCGCGACGTCGCGTCGGCGGGGTCGACCAGGGCCGCCGGTGTGGTGGCTCCGGGGGCGAGCAGACGGAGCGAGCCGTTCTGATCGCCCACGACCAACCCCACCGTGGTGAGGATGCCGAGGCCGGCGTCGCCGCTCTGGGGGCCGGCGTGCAGCGGCACGGCGATGCCGGTGTCGAGGTCGATCCGGTAGAGCTCCGACGAGAACGTCGTCACCAGGCTCAGGCCGGTGGTCTCCCCGAACATCGGCCCGGTCCCCACCGCGACCGGCCCGAGCGTGGTCGTGGTGGTGGGCGCGTCGCTCGAGGTCGTGGCGCCCGCCGCCGTGGTCGTCGTCGTCGCCGCGATCACCGTCGTCGGGGTCGGCGCCGCCGACCGGCGGTCGCCGCCGGTGGCCACGCTCACGCCGACGGCCAGCGCCAGCGCGCCGGCCACGGCCACGCCGACCGTGCGGCCCCGGCGCCGACCAGGGGCGTCGAACACGACCTCGCCGGCGCCCATGGTCGCCGTGGCGCGGTCGTCGAGCAGCTCGACCTCGACCGCGGCCTCGTCACCGGTGGCCAGCCGGGTGCCGCAGGCCGGGCAGAACGCGGGCGCGCCGCGGACGCCCTCACCGCAGCGCGGACAGCGCGTCCGGCCACTCACCACGGGAATCCCGTGTCGCCCATGAGTCGGAACGCTACCGGCGCGCGAGGCTTCCCCGGTGTCGGGTTCTTGCGGTCGCCAGCGGACGGCGCCGGGCGCTCAGGTGTCGAGGTCGGCGACGATGCGCTCGATCTCGACCCGGGCCGAGCCCACCCGCGACCGGCAGTGGCGGATGAGGGCCGAGGCCCGCTTCACCCGCTCGGCCAACCGGTCGACGTCGACCGATTCGCTCTCCAGCTCGGCCAGGATCTGCTCCAACTCGGTCACGGCGTCGCCGTAGCCGAGGCCGTCGATCTCGTCGGGGTCAGCCACGGGCGGCACAGTAGCCCCGGGCCGCTGTCGCTGGGCCCCGACGGATCGGATCTCGAGCCGCAGGCCTCTCGGTTCTTCGCCGGATCCGTCTCAGATGTGAGACGGATCCGGATCAGAACGGCGGACGGACCGACCTCATTGGTCACGGGCGGTCACCGTGGCGGCGATCTCGCCGTCGGCCACCAGGGTGCGCAGCCCGTCGCCCACAGCCACGTCGGCCACCGACCGCACGATGGCACCGTCGGCCCGGCGGGTGATGGACCAGCCCCGGGCCAGGGCCACGGCAGGGTCGACGGCGGCGATGCGGGCGGCGGCGAGGTCGAGGTCGGCGGTGAGCGAGCGCACCAGGGACGGGGCGCCCACCGCGACCCGGTGGGCCCGGTGGCGGGTGCGGTGCTCCTCACCGTCGATGGTGCGGTGGGCGGCGGCCACCACCCGGTTGGCCCGGCCGCGGAGGCGCTCACCGGCGACGGCCACGGCGCCCTCGGTGCGGCGGGCGGCCTGGCGGGCCCGCTCGTCGAGCCGGCGATCGTGACCGTCGAGCGTGGCCGCCGTGTGCACCACCACACCCGACCAGGCCGACTCGGCCCGCTGCTGGGCGTCACGCACGCGCTGCACGAGGGCGGCGGCGCAGGCGGTGGGGGTCTTGTGGGCGGTGTGGGCCACGTCGTCGGCCACGGCCCGGTCGATCTCGTGGCCGAGCCCGGTCCACACCGGCACGGTGCTGGTGGCGATGGCCCGGGCGATGCGCTCGTCGTCGAAGGTGGCCAGGTCGGTGCGGGACCCGCCGCCGCGCACGACCAGGATCAGGTCGGGGTCGTGGGGCGGGCCGGGGGGGGCGCCCCCCCCCCAGGCCACCCCCCCGCCCCCCCCCCCCCCCGGGGGGGGTGGCCCCCCCG
>JANMAT010000176.1:0-9419 GCA_031359995.1 Actinomycetes bacterium | reverse complement strand
GCTACTTGGCGAGCCAGCCGCCGTCGACCACCAGGGAGTGGCCGGTCATGAAGCTGCCCGCCTCGGAGCACAGGAGCAGCAGCGGGCCGTCGAGCTCGCGCAGCTCGCCCTGGCGGGGCATCGGGCTGTTCTGCTGGATGTAGGTGAGCCCGCCTTCGGGGGTCTCCATGCCCGCCGTCATCTCCGAAGGGAACCAGCCCGGGCAAAGGGCGTTCACCCGCACGCCCTTGCGGGCCCACTGCAGGGCCAGCTCGCGCGTCAGGTTGATGACCGCCCCCTTCGACGCGCAGTAGTGCGCCTCCTTGATGGGCGTGGCCCCCACGAACCCCAGGATCGAGGCGATGTTCACGATCGACCCCGACCGCTGGGCGACCATGGGGGCCCCGGCCAGCTTGCTCAGATGCCAGGCGGCCGTGACGTTGACCTCCATGGCCTGCTGGAACAGCTCGAGGGGCTCGTCCTCGATGGCGACCTTGTGGCCGATGCCGGCGTTGTTGATCAGGATGTCGACGGTGCCGAAGTGCTCGATGGTGCGGGCGACCAGGCGTTCGCGGTCGGTCGCCACACCCACGTCGGTGCCCACGGCGAGCGAGCCGCGCAGATCGGCCACCAGGTCGGCGAGGCGGTCCTGTCGGCGGGCGGCCACGACCACGCGCGCCCCGGCGGCGTGCAGCACGCGGGCGAAGCGGTCACCGAGACCGGCGGAGGCGCCGGTGACGATGGCGACCTTCCCGTCGAGGCGGAACGAGGCGAGCGGATCGATGGTCGACATGGCCGGCAAGGGTACGCGCCGTGCTCCAGGAGGCCGGTTCCCTAAGAGGCGGTCGCGGCTGCGCGCGCAAATGTTTCCAATTGAGTGACGATGTGCGCGCTCAGTGCACTCAGCGGGTTCCCGCGCCGTCAATACAAGCGTGGAGTCGAGCCCTCCCTTCCCCCCGGTCGCGTACGTCGCGACAGCAACCCTGACCGAGGCCTGGCACCTCGCGCTCCGGGTCGCGTTCCTCACCTCGCTCGTGGCCGCGGCCACGGGTGTCATCCTGTACCGCCTGGTCGGCCTGTCGGGCTGGGTGATCGTCCCGATCCTGGCCTTCGGTGGCTGGGTCGTGGGCTGTCACCTGCCCCCGGCCTGCCCGGCCACCCTGGTGCCCGAACCGGTCGACGACTGGTACGAGGACCTGGCCGCCTGACGACCCTGGGCGTCTGACGGGCCGCTCACTCCTGTGCGCTAAGCATGGGGGATGCGCACCATCGTCCTCGTCCACGGCGCCTGGCACGGCGCCTGGTGCTGGGCCAAGCAGCAGACCGAGCTGTCCCGGCGGGGGTTGACCTCGCTGGCTGTCGACCTGCCGGGCCACGGCGCGTCCACCCTGCCCCTCGGCGATCTCTACGGCGACGCCGAGCACACGGCCGCGGTCCTGGCCCGCATCCCCGGTGAGGTCGTGCTCGTCGGGCACTCCTACGGCGGGGCCGTCATCACCGAGGCCGCTGCCCTGGCCGGCAACGTCGCCCACCTGGTGTACCTGACCGCCTTCTGCATGGACGAGGGAGCCACGGTGCTCGATACGGCCCGCTCGTCGCCCACCCGGGCCGACCTGGGCGCGGCCCAGCGCATCGGCGACGACGGCAACGCCACCCTCGACCTGACCCTCGCGGTCGGGCCGCTGTACGGCGACTGCGACGACAACGAAGTGGCCGCCGCGCTCCCCCGCCTGTGCCCGCAGCCGCTGGCCACGTTCACCCAGCCGATCCGCACGGCCAGCTGGAAGACCACACCGTCCACCTACGTCGCCTGCACCGACGACAAGGCCATCACCATCGAGCTCCAGCGGATCATGGCGGCCCGCTGCGGCACCGTGGTCGACCTGCCGGCCAGCCACTCGCCGTTCCTGTCCATGCCGGGCGCGGTGGCCGACGTGCTCGAACCCTTGGCTCGAGGGTGAAGGTTCCGTCGTGAGGGTTCCGTCATGCAGGGTTCCGGCGTGAAGATCCGTGTCGGCTTCGGCCTGGGCACCCGCACCACGTTGAACGACGGCCGCTTCGGCGAGGCGGTCGATGCGCTGGAGGAGCTGCACTTCGACAGCCTGTGGGTGTCCGAGCGCATCTCGGGCGAGGCGCCCGACCCCACCGTGGCCATGGCCTTCGCCGCCGGCCGTACCCGCAAGCTCAAGTTCGGCATGAGCGTGATGGTGCTGCCCGGCCGCAACCCGGTCATCGTGGCCACCCAGCTGGCGTCGCTCGACCGGCTGTCGGGCGGGCGCCTGCTGCCGGCGTTCGGGCTGGGCGTGGCCGACGCCCACGAGCAGCAGGCCTTCGGCGTAGCCCGCGAGGAACGGGCGGCCTGGTTCAACGAGGCCCTGCCGCTGATCCGGCGCATGTGGACCGAGGACCGGGTGGACCATGACGGCCCCCGCTTCCACTACGAGGGCCTGAAGGTGCTGCCCAAGCCGCACCAGAACCCGCCCGAGGTGTGGCTCGGTGGCATCGCACCGAGCGAGCTGAAGCGCGTCGGTCGCCTGGCCGACGGCTGGCTGCCCAGCTTCGTGACCCCGGCCGATTGTGAGGTGGGGCGCGCCGCGGTGGAGGCGGCCGCCGCCGAGCACGGCCGCACCATCGACCCCGAGCACTACGGCGCGCTCATCCCCTACGCGATGGGCGAGGTGCCCGAGCCGGTGTTGGCCAACCTGAAGGCCCGCCGCCCCGATCTGGACCCGACCACGCTGGTGCCCGTCGGCTTCGACGCCGTCGCCCGGGCGGTGCAGGGATTCGTCGATGTGGGCTTCTCGAAGTTCGTGGTGCTGCCCATCGTGGAGCCGAACGGCGGCGACCTGACCGGCCACCTGGCCGAACTGGCCGACGTCGTCCTGCCCCTGCAGACCTGAGGACCCCTTGACCGAGGCCGATGCCATCGCCGCCACACCGTCGCCGGTCACGGTGGCGACGCTGCGCCGCGACCTGCGGGCCCTTGGGCTCGGGCCGGGCGCGGTGGTGATCGTGCACAGCTCGCTGCGGGCGTTGGGGTGGGTCGCCGGCGGCGCCCAGGCCGTGGTGCAGGCGCTGCTCGAGATGGTGGGCGACGAGGGCACGGTGGTGATGCCCACGCAGTCGACCCACCTGACCGATCCGGCGGGGTGGAGCAACCCACCGGTGCCCGCGCACTGGGTGCCGCTGCTGCGCGAGGCGTTGCCCGCGTACGACCCGTACCTGACGATGACGCGCGACATGGGTCAGATCGTGGAGTGCTTCCGGCACCATCCGGCGACGCTGCGCAGCACCCACCCGACGGTGTCGTTCGCCGCCAACGGCGCACAGGCCGCCGCCCTCGTGGGCATCCACCCGCTGACGCCGTCGCTCGGTGAGGGATCGCCCCTCGGGCGGCTCTACGAGGCCGACGCGCTCGTGCTGCTGCTCGGCGTGGGCCACGCCAACAACACCTCGCTGCACCTGGCCGAGCACCGCGCCACGTGGGCGTCGAAGGCGAACGTGTCACAAGGGGCCCCGATGCTGGTGGACGGCGAGCGTCGGTGGGTCACCTACGAGGACCTGGAAGCCCGCGACGACGACTTCGTGCTCGTGGGCGCGGCGTTCGGCGCCACCGGGGCCGAGCGGGCCGGGCCGGTCGGCGCCGGTACCGCCCGCCTCATGCGCCAGCGCGACCTGGTCGACTTCGCCGTCGCTTGGATGACGACCCACCGCTGACCCGTTGTTCCGGTAGGAACCCGGTGCTACCGTACGTCCATGCCGGTACGCAAGCTCTCCGTCGCCCTCGAGGACGAGACCGCCGCGGCCGCGGCCGCCGCCGCCGAACGCCGGGGCGTGAGCCTGTCCTCGTGGTTGAACGAGGCAGCCGAGCACGCCTTGCAGGTGGAGGCCGGGCTCCGTGCCGTGGCCGAGTGGGAAGCCGAACACGGCGCCCTGACGGACCGCGAGCTGGCCGAGGCGGACCATTTCCTGGCCCGCAAGCAACGACGTCGGGCGTCGTGAGCGGCTACCTCTACGACACTGGCGCCCTCATCGCCGCGGAACGCGGCGAACGGCTGATGTGGGCGGTGCACCGCCGGATCCTCGATCAGGGGATCCGCCCCACGGTGCCGTCGACGGTACTGGCACAGGCGTGGCGCGGTGGACCTCAGCCCCAGCTGTCACGGCTCCTCGCCGGCTGCGACGTGCGCGAGCTCACCGAGCCGCATGCACGGACGATCGGGCGCGTGCTGGGCGAGACGGGCTCCAGTGACATCGTCGACGCGAGCGTGGTGGTGATGGCGCAGCGATCCGCCCAGGAGGTGCTCACGAGCGATCCCGATGACCTCGGGCCGATCGCCACCGCCCTCGGACGACCTCGGGTCGTCATCCGATCGCTGGGCGACGTCGGCCGCTGAGCCGGCCTCGTTGCGTCAGGGCGCCGTGCGGGCCTTACGGCGGCGGGCCCACCACTCGACCAGGCCGATGGCGATGGCGATGATCACCAGGGCCAGCAGGTCCATGACCACGCCGACGATCACACCGAAAACGCCGCCCACCTCGAACGCGCCCCGGCCGATGCCGAGCAGCAGCACCCCGAAGACCACGACGAGGAAGCGCATCATGGGGCCCGGGCCGCGCCGTACCGGCGGCGGGAAGGCGCCGTCGGCGAAGTCGGCCTCGTCGGGCTCGTCCGGCTCCGATGGCGGCGCGGGTGGTTCGAACGCGGGACGGTCGGTCATGCGGGTCCCAGTCTCCCGCAGCCGCGGGCTCAGGCGTGGCCGGGGATCTGGTTCCAGGGACCACCGTCGGCGCGGGGCTCCTTGGGCAGGCCCAGGATCTGCTCGCCCACGATGCCCTTCTGCACCTGGCTGGTGCCGGCGTAGATGGTGCCGGCACGGGCGTTCTCGAACACGCCGACCCAGCTGGCCGAGTTGTCGGCCGGGGTGCCCACCGCGTCGTAGCGGAACGCACCGTGGGGGCCGACACCGGTGGGCGTGAGGGCGTCGGCGCCCAGGATGTCGACCGCCAGCTCCGTGACCTCCTGGTGGTAGTGGCTCCAGAAGAGCTTGCCGATGGACGCGTCGGAGCCGGGCTGGTGGCCGTTCAGGAACGCGGTGAGCGCCTTGTAGCCCAGGAAGCGCATGATCTCGACCGAGGTGTGCGCCTTCACGATGCGCTGGCGCATGAGGGCGTCGTCGGTGACGCCCTTGTGGCGGGCCAACGCGAGCAGGCGGTCGAGCTCGCCACGAAAGCCGATGGCGTTCACGGCGGCGCCGGCGCCGCGCTCGTTGCCGAGCAGCGTCATGGCCACGGCCCAGCCGCCGTTCACCTCGCCGAGGATGTTCTGGCGGGGCACGCGGGCGTCGGAGAAGAAGACCTCGTTGAACTCGCTGTCGCCCGACATCATCTTGATCGGGCGGACCTCGACGCCGGGCTGGCGCATGTCCATCAGCAGGAACGAGATGCCCTTGTGCTTCACGTTGTCGGGCGAAGTGCGAGCCAGCACGAAGATGTGGTTGGCCAGGTGGCCGGCCGACGTCCAGATCTTCTGGCCGTTCACGACCCACTCGTCGCCGTCGAGCACGGCCCGGCAGCCCAGGTTGCCCAGGTCGCTGCCGGCGTTGGGTTCGCTGTAGCCCTGGCACCAGAGGTGCTCACCGGAGAGCACCTTGGGCAGGAAGTCGCGCTTCTGCTCCTCGGTGCCCCACTTGAGCATGGTGTTGCCGAGCATGCCGATGCCGAAGCCGTCGTTGGGACCGCCGGTGGGCACACCGGCCCGGGCGAACTCCTCGGCCAGCACCACGCTCTCGAGCGGGCTCAGGCCGGCGCCGCCGTACTCCTCGGGCCACGACACGGCCAGGTAGCCGTTGGCCGACAACGTGGCCCGCCACTGTTCGCCGAAGGCGCCGGCCGCGGCGTGATCGAGCGCCCCGATGCCCTGCCAGTCCGCCGGGAGGTGCTCGGCCAGGAAGGCCCGCACCTTCTCGCGGTAGACGGCGGCTTCAGCGGGGTAGCTCAGTTCCATGACCGGAACGCTACGCCGACCGGCCCCCTACCGCGGAATGGCGCCGTCGAGAGAGGCGGTCTGGCCCGGAGCCGGCCGCAGGGCGCGGGTGGATGGGGCGTTCACGACAGGTAGACGCGTATCTGGTCGCGCAGCTCGTCGATGCCGGTGCCCTTGGCCGCGCTGGCCCACATGATGTCGTGGAGGTCGAGCTGGCAGCCGGCCGACAGCTCCTTCTTGCGGCGCTCGCGCTGAGCCGACTTCACCTTGTCGTGCTTGGTCGCCACGACCTGGTGGGGCAACTGGTGCGCGCGCAGCCAGGCCAGCAGCTGCACGTCGAGCTTGGCCGGGCCGATCTCGCCGTCGACGAGGGCGAGCACCATGCGCAGATCATCGCTCTCCAGCAGGAAGTTCTCGATCATCGCCGGCCACGTGGCCCGTACCGCCTTCGACACGTGGGCGTAGCCGAAGCCGGGCAGGTCCACCAGCGCGCCGCCGCTCTCGATGGCGAACACGTTGATGAGCTGGGTGCGCCCGGGCGTCTTGCTGACCTTGGCCAGGGCCTTGCGCCCCGACAGCGCGTTCACGAGCGACGACTTGCCCACGTTCGACCGGCCCACCAGCGCGACGAGCGGCCCGCAGTCGGGCAGCTGCTCAGCCTTGGTGGCCGACTGCACGAAGGTGAGGGCGAGCGGGGGTGAGGCCATCGACCCAGTCAAGCAGGCCGGCAGCTCTCAGCGGGTGCGTACGGCCCGCAGGTCGACGATGGTGCGACCGGCCTCGGTGCCGTAGCGCTCGTACTTGGTGACGGCGCGCTCGCCACGATCGTCCACCGCCGGCGCCAGGCCCGGCTCGCCGGCGAGCACGACGCGCATCTGCTGGCCGTAGTCGTCCGAGTCGGTCGCCACGTGGAGCACGCCACCGATCTGAAGGCGAGCGACGAGCGCGGCCACCGCGTCCGGCCGCACGAGGCGGCGGGCGCGGTGCTTCAGCTTCGGCCACGGGTCGGGGAAGAACACGTGCACGGCGTGCAGCGAATCGAGCGGGATGCGCTCCAGCAGCTCCAACCCGTCGGCGCGCTCGACGCGCACGTTGGTGCTGCCCTCGGCCGCCAACTGCTGGAGCAGCACCGAGATGCCGGGGTCGTGCACCTCGACCCCGAGCACGTCGTGGTCGGGGTGGACGCGGGCGTGGGCCAGCACGCTGGCGCCCAGCCCGAAGCCGAGGTCGAGCACCACCGGTGCGTTGCGGCCGAACGTGGCGGCGAAGTCGAGCGGGCCGTGGTGGGGCACGGGCCGGTAGCGGTCGGTGAGCTCCACCAGGGCGGTGGCCTTGGCTGCGGACATGCGGCCGCGGATGCGGAACGTGCGTTGGGGCGGCCGGGTCTCCATGACGCCCACCAGCGTGGCCGACCACCGCCGCCGGCGCCCGTCCGATGCATACCGAGTATTGACCGGAGCGTCCCGGGTATGCATACTGCGTAGCTATGACGATCCGTGCCGGCCTGTTGGCGCTGCTGACGGCCGAACCCAAGTACGGCTACCAGTTGCGCAGCGAGTTCGAGAGCGACACCGCCGGGGTGTGGAGCCTGAACGTGGGGCAGGTGTACACGACGCTCGACCGGCTCGAGCGCGACAGCTGCGTGGTGGCCGGCCCCGCCGACGACGAGGGCCGAAAGCTCTACCACCTCACCGGCCAGGGCCGCGTCGAGCTGGCCGCCTGGTTCGCCGACCCGGTCGGCGAAGCCGCCCCACCGCGTGACGAACTGCTCATCAAGGTCCTGCTGGCCACCAAGACCCCCGGCATCGACGCGCTCGCGGTGATCGACCTGGAGCGCCAGGCCCTGCACGACGTGCTGCGCCGGCACCGGCGCCAACGACAGCGCCTGAACGGCGACGGCGACCTCACCGCCGACCTGCTGCTCGATGCCCTCATCGCCCGCACCGACGCCAGCCTCCGATGGCTCGACGTCGTCGAAGAACGCATCAGCACCCGACCCTCGTCCCGGGCCTCGGCCCGTCCCGAACGGAGCACCCGATGATCTGCGAGTTCCGCGACGTGCAGCGTCGCTACCACGACGGCGACCGCGAGGTCTCCGCCCTCGACGGCGTGTCACTGGCGATCGCCCCCGGCGAGTTCGTGGCCATCATGGGCCCCAGCGGTTCGGGCAAGTCGACGCTCTTGAACCTGGCCGGCGGGCTCGACGAGCCCACCGGCGGCCATGTGGTCGTCGACGGTGTCGACCTGTCGGCCATGGGCCCCACCGAACTGGCCGCCATGCGCCGCCGCACCGTCGGCTACGTGTTCCAGCGGCTCAACCTGATCCCGTCGCTCACGGCAGCCGAGAACGTGATGCTGCCGCTGGAGCTGAACGGCATGAGCGCCCGGGCGGCGCGGGCGGCAGCGCGGGCCACGCTGGCCGACACCGGCATCGGCCAGCTGTGCGACCGCTACCCCGACGACCTGTCGGGTGGCCAGCAGCAGCGCGTGGCCATCGCCCGGGCGTTGGTCGGCGACCGCAAGCTGCTGCTGGCCGACGAGCCCACCGGCGCTCTCGACACCGTCACCGGTGAAGAGGTGCTGGGCCTGTTGGCAGCGCGGGCCACTGCCGGTGTGGCCATCATGCTGGTGACCCACGAGCCCCGCTTCGCCAGCTTCGCCGACCGCGTGGTCACCTTGCGCGACGGTCGCCTTGTGCCCCAGACCCGCACGGTGATGGAGGGCGTGCGATGAGCGTGATGGTCGCCGACGCACCACCGGTCGCCGGCCCCGGCGAGGACGGCACCAAGCTCGTGTGGCGCCCGCTGGTGCGCATGGCCTGGCGCGACGCCGTGCGCCGCAAAGGCCGCACCGCGCTGGTCGTGGCGCTCATCGCCGTGCCGGTCGGCCTGTTGCTGCTCGCCAGCGTCGTGCTGCAGTCGGCCAACCTGAGCCAGCGTCAGCGCAACCTGCTGACGCTCGGCGCCACCGCCGACGCCGTGCTGCAGCTGCCGCCATCCACCACCGATCTGGCCGGGCCGACTCCCCCGGAGTCGTGGCAGCAGACGAGCGTCACCGACATCGGGTACGTGCGGGTGAAGATGAACGGGCGCTACCGCTTCACGTCGCTCGCCATCGCCCAGCTCGACCATCCGCTGCTGCGGGGGGCCTACACGATCACCCGCGGTGTGACGCCCAACGGCGACGACACCGCCGCGGTCAGCACCGACGTGGCCCGTCGCTACGGCGTCGGCATCGGCGCCGTGCTGACCATGCGCGACGGCCAGACGATGCGCGTGGTGGGCACCTTCGAGCAGGCCGCCGACGTCAGGCGGGCCACCGTGGTCGTGGGCGAACGCCCCCCGTCGGCCGTGCGGGGCAACGGCGGGTGCGACCCCCGCGCGGGGTACGTGTAGGCCGGCGACCCCAACGCGGTCGACCAGTGGGTCGCCCCACCCTCGAGCGTCAACGTGGG
>JANMAT010000158.1:0-22896 GCA_031359995.1 Actinomycetes bacterium | reverse complement strand
CAGGGTGGACACGAGCATGTCGCCTCGTTGCTCGGACTGAGCGACGTTGGCCTGGCTGATGCCGAGCGCGCCGGCCCGCTCGGTCTGCGTCAGACCGAACGTGGCGCGCAGCATATGCAACCCGAGGGCGTGCTCGGCCTGTACGCCGGCGATCTCCTCGAGCACCCGAGCGGCGCCCACCCTCGCGTCGGGGTCATCGTTCATCTCGGCGATGAGCCCGTTGATGTCGCCGACGCGGTCGTCCTCGGTGGCGGGCGGACTCATCAGTGCCTCGGCGGCCCTGCGGCGACCGGTCGTTTGGTTGGTCTTGGCCATGTCGGTTCCTCGGGGAGAAGGTGGCGTCAGCGGGGATGCTGCCGGTAGTACAGGTCGAGAGCGGCGTCGGCACGGATCACGGCCGCGTCGTACCACTGGTCGCTGATCCCGAGCTTGTCGCCACCGACGAGCGCAACCACGACCTCGTCGGGGTTCGACCGGAAGTGCACCACGAGTCGCACTGCGACCCGCGGGTGGTAGGGATGGCCGAGCCGCCACAGTTCGTACCGGGACCGTTGGCGGATGCGCTTGAGAAGGGGCGGGTCGTCGGCGGTGGGATGTGGTCGAGTCGGGCCAGGGTCTGGAGCAGGGCGTTGATGCGATCGCGCCGAAGCACGGCGAGGTCACGGGCAGCAGCTGAGGCGGACGGCTCGTTCGCCACGGCGTTGATCGATCGGTACCACCGGCTGAAGCTGTCGGCAGCAACGACCTTCACGACAACGACTACAAGGCCGCCGCGATGATATCACTGCAAGATGATATTCAGCCGAAAGCCGCGACAGGTCACGCACTCTCCAGCGCGTCACGGAACGCGTGCCACTCGGCCTCGGTCAGCCCCTCGATCGCAAGCTCGTCAGGGCTCGGCAGTGGAACCGCCCGTTCGAGCGCCAGGAGCGCTGGAAGGACAAGGAGGGCGCTCGCAGCCCGCGGCTCGACAGAGGACACGCGTCGAACACCAGCTAGCACCAGAAGGACGTGTCACCCCTGGTAGATGGCACTGCTGCTAGCTGGACAACACCGCTTGCAAGCACCTGGGTGGAGTCGAATCCCCCCCGGCTCCACGCCGCCCGAAATGCCCATCTACCAGGACTTCTGCGGGGGTACAAATCCAACACCGCCGCAGGGGCCCGGTCCCCGGGTCGCTGACCAGGGCGAACGCCAGATCGGTGGACGGGGGAATCTGGTCGTGCCACTCCCCCCAGCACACGTCCATGAGGCACAAAACAGCTGGTCATGAGCGTCGCTTGATCGACAGGGGCGGCAAGAGGGCGGATCACGGCACGGCACGGCACGACATCAGACTTCGCACCGAGGTCACAGAGTTGGCGCCCGCCGTTGATCCCGACGTGCCGCGCACCGGTTTGCCGAGCCCGTGGCATCGACCGCGCACGTCTGCGTCCCGAGCGCTGCTTGACGCAACGCGCGCCTGGCGGCGCAACGCCGAGCGACGCGCAACCGTGGATTGCTGGATGGTCAGGTCCGTAGTGGGCCGCAGCGGGCGTGGGTTCTGCACGGATGGCAGGTCCTCGGTGTCTTGCGATGCTGAGCGTGGATCGCGACGTGAGGAGGAACGGTGGTCGAGGTCTCGGGGTTGACGATGGCTGAGTCGCTCACGCGGGCGCCCGCGCCTCGAGAGCCAAGGTTGAAGGCGGTTGGCATCGTGAAGGCCTATCGACGGGGTGTCTGGCCGCGCCGACGGGTCGTATCGGTGTTGCGGGGCGCCGATCTCGACGTTGGCATCGGCGAGGTGATCGGTCTGGTCGGGGAGAACGGTTCGGGCAAGAGCACGCTGATGAAGATCCTCGTGGGCGCGTTGGCAGCCGACGGGGGCGATGTGCGGATCTCGGGTCGGATGGGCTACTGCCCCCAAGAGCCAGTCCTGTATGAGCGGCTCACGTGCGATGAGCACCTCGAGCTGTTCGGCGTTGCGTACCGCTTGGAACCACGAGAGGTCGCGACGGCGGCCGAGGAGCTGTACACCGCGCTCGGCTTCGGTCACTGGCGGTCCACCCGCGCCGCGGAGCTGTCGGGTGGCACGCGGGCCAAGCTCAACCTCGCTCTGGCGCTCCTCGCCGATCCCGAGGTGCTGCTGCTCGACGAGCCGTATGCCGGCTTCGACTGGGACACCTACGAGAGGTTCTGGGAGCTTACGGCGACCCGACGGGCCGCTGGGCGCAGCGTCCTCGTCATCAGTCACTTCATTGCCGATCGGGAGCGTTTCGACCGGCTCGTGCAGCTCCGAGACGGCAGGACCGGCCCACCATGACGAGCCTTACGACCCTGCTTGGCCGGCGGGCGGTACTCGACTACGCACGGCGACCTTTGAACCTCGTACTGCTGGTGGCCGTTCCGGTGGTGATCGTGTTCGTGTGGGGCGCAGCGCTCGCCGACTTCTCCAAGATCATCCTCGGTGGACTTGGCGATCGCGCCCAGATCGAGGCGGCGACTGCTGGGTGGGCTGCAGCGGCGCTGGCCGGCCTGGCCGGCTTCTTCCAGGTCACCGGGTCACGGACGGTCGACCACCGTCTCGCCGCCGCGGGCGGGCGTAGCGCACCCGTGGTTGCCGGCCGATTGGCGGCGTCGTTGGCTCTCGCTGTTCTCGCCGGTGCCGGCGGTCTCACCGCGCTCGCGGCCCGCACCGGGATCAGTCACCCGGCCCGGGCGGTCGCTGCAACCCTCGTCGTCGGGGTCATCTACGTGTCGTTGGGTGTGCTCGTCGGAACGAGCGTGCGGTCCGAGTTGAACGGGGCGCTGGTGATCTCGCTGGTATGGGTGTTCGACGTGTTCTTCGGTCCTGCGTTGGGGCCTGGTTCGTCGATGGCGACGCGCTTGTTCCCGCTGCATTTCCCCACGCTCGTCCTCGTCGGGCAGGCGAGCGGTCATGCCGGCCCGCTCGGCGACGTTGGTTGGTCGGTGGTGTGGGGGGTCGGTCTGGCGACGATGGCCACGGTCCGGCTGGCTCTGACAACCCGGCCGGCACGCCGACCGGTCGCGAAGGCCGACGCCGTTGTGGAAAGCCTGATGGCGCTTCGCACGAAGCGTCGCAGCATCGAGTCGACGCGACCGGTCGCCGATTCGGTGGGTCTCGCCGTGAACGCTCTGTCGGGGCGCATTTCGACCGGTCCGGCGAGCCTGTCGGCGGCAGGGCGGATCGCTGCGGTTCTGAGGTCCGGGTTCCGGGAGTACCGGCGAAACCGCGTGTTGTGGATCCTGCTCGTCGCCGTGCCCGCCGTGTTCATCGGGATGGCGGTCGTGGTCACGGTTGACGAGCCCGGTCCGATCGCGCTCGTCGAAGGCACCCGTCACTTCACCGCGCTGTTGTCGGAGCGACGCATGCATGCCGCCACGATGGTGCCGATCACGTCTGCGTTCTTGGCCGGGATCACCGGCCTCTTCGTGGTCACCGAGTCCGCCGACGGCGACCGCCGATTGGTCCTGGCCGGCTTTTGCTCCCGCGAGGTGCTGGCCGGCCGTCTGGGTGTCATCGGTGCGGCCACAGTGGTGACCACGGCGGTCGCGGTCACGGTGTCAGGCGCGTGGTACCCGCCGCGCCAGTGGCTGGTGTTCGTCGGAGCAAACGTGCTGATCGCGTTGACCTACGCCATGATCGGTGTGCTGGTCGGGCCGCTCACGGGCCGCCTCGGTGGCCTCTACCTGATCCTGATGTTGGCATTCATCGATGTTGGGCTGGGGCAGAGCGTGATGTTCCCGAACGGACTACCGGCATGGGGAGCATTCCTTCCGGCTCGGGGCGCTTCCCAAGTGATGATCGATGGAGCCTTCACGGAACGCTTCGATCAGGCTGGCGCGCTCCTGCTCGGCCTCGTGTGGCTCGCCGCGTTCAGCGCCGTGGCGGCGGTCGTGTTCCGCCTCAGGACGCGGGTGGCTGTTCGCCTCTCAGCCAACGTGTGACCGCCCGGGCGCCATGCCGCGACCGAGCGATCCTCGCCGCCGAGATCGGAGACCGGGGTCGATCCGGGAGTCAACCCGAGGAATGAGCACCCGGACGCAGGCGCCAGCACGGCGCGCACCCGAGTTGCGTGTGCTCTACGCCTGCCTCTTCGTCGTGATGGTCGGCTACGGCAGCACGCTGATCGTGCTGCCGTTCCACGTCCAACGGGTCGACGCGCTCGCTGGGGCGTCGCCCGACGTCGTGGGCTTCCACGTCGGGATGCTGACCGGTGTCTACGCTCTGGCCCAGCTGGTCGCAGGACCGCTCGTCGGCCGCCTGGCCGACCATCTGGGCTATCGAGCGACGCTGCTCGGTGGACTGGGAGGCCTTGCCGCGACCCAGGCGGCGTTCGGTCTCACGAGCTCGCTCCCGCTCCTCTACGCCCTCCGATTCCTCGGAGGAACCGGCGCGGCAGCATTGATCGTTGCCGCCACGTTGTACGTCACCGACCGGACGACGGAGCAGGATCGCACGCACGGCATGGCGTGGTTCGGTACCAGCATCAGCCTCGGCCTGATCGCCGGACCAGCCATGGCGGGAGTCATCAGCCGGCCCCGCATCGACCTTCGTGCCGGCGCGTTCCGAATCGACGGTTACTCGATCCCGTTCCTGTTCAGCGCAGCGCTCACCGCCACCGCGCTCGCCTACGCCCGCCACCGACTGAGGTCACCATTCGTCCCCACCGACCAGCTCGGACCACGAGACCCTCACATTGAACACCCGACTGCCTCGCTCGGTGTTCCCCGCTTGCGGACGTTGCTCGGTCTGGTCACTGCATCCCAGTACGGGCTAGCGATCTTCGAGGGCACCTTTGTGCTCTACGCACGCGACCGCCTCTCCCTCGACGCCGGGCAGACGAGCATCGCCTTCGTCGTCTGCGGCACGGTGATGGCCCTGCTGCAGGTACCAGCGTCGGGACTACTGGCGAAGATCGCGGCACCGATCTCGCAGGTGGCCATGGGCTTTGCCCTGATGGGTGGCGGCATCGCCGCCCTGCTCATCACGACCTCCTACCCGGTGGTGCTGACCATGGTGGCGGTCCTGGCCGGCGGCGCCGCGCTGGTCATCCCCAACCTCTCGGCCCTCGTCTCGGTCCGTTCCGGTCGATCGACGGGTGTTGCGCTGGGCTGGAAGACCTCGGCAGGCAGCCTCGGCCAGTTCCTCGGTCCCGTGATGGGCGGCGCGCTCGTCGTTCGGCACGCAGATCTCCCGTTCCTCCTGGCTGGCGCCCTGCTCGTAGGCCTAGCCAGCGCTGTCGCAGTTGGCCAGCAGCGCTCCCATCGCAGATCCAGATGGCCGGCCCGTACGTCCCCGCCGACGGAACGACGGGACAGGCGATGATGTGCCGATCGCACGCTGCGGGTCTCGCGGCGGTACCCCTGCCGAATCCACGGTGGTCGACGAGGTTGAATCCCTCGCTCCTTCCATTCGGCGTCACGTACCGAGCGTCCAGGTCGCGGTCACCGGCTGGGATAGGCCGTTGAGGGTCAGGGTTGCGGTGCCGGTCGGAGCACCGGCTGGCGTGAAGCTGAGCTCACCTTGGCGATGGTGTCCCCCCGGTGCGTCACCTGACCAGCTCCCCACTGGCCACGCCGCTGCGCCGACGACGAGCGTGGCTTGGCTGGCGACGTCGAGGTTCAACCTACCGGAGTGCGTGTCGAAGCTGATCTTGAACGTGGCGCCGCTGGCGTCGAGGCGCATCGGTTGGATCTTCACCACCACCGTTCCCGCCTCGATCGAACGCGTCGCCAGCGTCGGGCTCACGGGGGCACCTGTCGACGTGGAGGGCGCCTTGTCACCTCCGGCGGTCAACGCAACGGTGACGACCGCGGCGAGGACCACCGCCGCCGCAACGACACCGAGGATCACCCGGTGAGGGCGGTGGGGGGCATCGGATGGGGAGGGATGTTCTAGGCGTGTGCGCATGCCGCACCTCTCGGGGTTGCTGATGGGTGGCTGGCGTGGTGGAGGCGACGGGCCGCAAGCAGCACGCCGACCGTGTTCACGCCGATGCCGGCCACCATGAACGGGATGCGGTAGTCGGTGAGCACCGTGGCGGCGCCGGTGGCCGCGATGAGCGGTGCCAGGTCGGCGACGTGGTGGGCGCAACACGCCACCATGCCGATCGTGGACGCCCCGATCCCGGCCCCACCGGCGACGGCCGGTGTGCCGTGCAGCCGGTGACGCCGACGGAGTTCGGCGACGAGTCCGACCTGCACGCCGAAGCCGACGACGATCGCCAGCAACAGGTACCAGTCGTCACGCGTCTGATCGAGCAGGTGCCGGAAGGATCCGGATGCGCCCCAGACCGTGGTGACGTAGAAGACCGAGAGGCCGAGCGCAGCGATGGTCCCGGTGCGGGCGCTGCGCCGGTTCACGACCCGCCACCTCCGCCGTGATCCATGCCGCGCATCATCAGCGCCATCATGGCCGTGCAGGCGATTGCGGCCACGATGAAGCCGGGGCTGGCGACACCGGCCGCGACCAACGCCACGGCGATGATCAGCATGGGGATGCAGCAGGCGATCATCATCCAGCTGTGCGACCCGTGCCGTTGACCGGTCTGGTCGTTGCTGTGGCCGGCGTGGTCGGGATGTTCGACATCGTGGATGGTCATGACGGCCGCCGCAGGGAGCGGGGCACGTAACCGAGCCGCTGGTAGAGCGGGCAGTGGCCGAGCGCGCCGGTGACGATGAGGTCGACGCCGGCGGCCAGCAGGAGCAGCACGAGGATCACGGCTAGGACAGACCCTGCCGAGGTGAGCAGGATGCTGGCCGTGAGCGCACCCAGTCCGCCGACGGCGACGCGGGCGACCCGCTCGACGGTGGTCAGGTTGACACTCGGGCGGCGCCACGGCTGGCGGCGATGTGACGGCGAGAGGGGGTGGATGTCAGTTTGGTTCATTGCGCACCTTCTCTTTCGGTGTATCGGAATCGGTGTCGCGGTCGTGGCGGGCGTGACGGCGGGCGGCGTGCGTGCCGCAGCCGTGACCACCGCGGTGCATGGCGATGAACACGGCCACAAGGACGAGCCACGCCCAGTTGCTGGCGAGAAGCGTCGTCATGTCCACCGAGAACGGCGTACGTTTGAGCGAATGTCGTGATGTGGTTGGTCATGGTGGCGCTTCGTCTCTGGCTCCACGGTGCGCTTCCGAGGGAGTACCGCCATCCGAGCCCACTACGGAGCCGGGCTGCGGAGCACTACGGAACTGCGCACCGCTCGCCATGGCCTGTCGCTGCCAGACCCTCGACCGCGCGCCGTTGCCGCGAGCTCCGCGGGGTTCGTCCGGCCCGCCGCGACCGGTCGCAGGACGCCAAGAGGGGTGCTGGGCAACGTCGTTGTGCCATGGCAGCGGGTCGTCGAGATCGTGAGGTGGCCCGAGAGGTCGGCCTGCCGAACCCGGGCTCCGTAGTCGACCGAAGGCCGAGTCCGTAGCCAGAGCGGATGAGGGAAGCCATGGTGCGCGGCGACAATGAGGGTGACAAGGAGCTCGCCCATGGTCGGAGAGCGCGAGGAGCGAAAGGCAGGGCAGCCGTCGGGCCCGTGCCCGGTGTGTGACGGGGAGCCCTGCATCCTTGTCGTCATGAGGCATCCCGGCATGCTCCGATTCATGCGCGAACTGCTGCGCCGCGAGTTCGGCTGCTGGGCGGCCACCGAAGCGCACCAGGACGAGCGGTTGGCCACGACACTCGAGCGGGTCACCCCTGACCTCATGGTGGTCGACGCGGGCTCGTTCCCGAACTGCTGCCTCGCCGCTCTCGACCGCATCGACCGAAGCCGGGTCATCGTGATCGGACCTGAACCCGACGAGTCGTACCGCTCGGCTGCTCTCGCGGCGGGGGCGGGAGCGTGGCTCCCACGCGATCGCGTGGCCGACGAACTCGCCAGCGAGATGCGCCGACTGCTCGGCTGCACCCATGCCCCGTGCCCTCCGCGTCACGGCACCGAGCGTTTCCGCGGAGCACAGCGGAGCGACGTCGACGCGCTGCGCGCTTGAACGCGGGCACCGTCGCCACCCGCGCCCTGGGGCACGGCTTCGTCGACCCCGCCGCGCCAACACGGACCGGTCCGTCTCGTAGACGGTGAAGTCCCGCAGGTTCGGTACGTGTCCTGCACGGATGCGCACCCGCCGAGAGCGTGGGACCATCAACCCGCGCCCCCCGCACCGCGCCCGATCACGAGGAGACCACCGTGAGCACAGCGGACCCGCACCTCCAACACGGAGGACACGGACCACATCACACGGGTCCAACGACCACCTCGACTGCCGTTCTCGACGTCACCGGCTTGCACTGGGCGAGCGAACAGACCGTGGTCGAACGCACCCTAGGACGGCTTCCCGGCGTCGCTAGCGTCTCGGCCAACGCCACGGCGCAGACGGCCACGGTCACCTACGACCCCGCCGTGACCAACCTGGTCGAGCTCAGACGCTGGGTCGAGGAGTGCGGCTTTCACTGCGCCGGGCAGTCCGTCCCCGGCCACCTGTGCCACCCGATGGCCGAACCTCGTCCGGGCCGCCCTAGCGGCGGCGGCCCCAGCGCGCACGAGAAGCACCACACGGCGGTGCAGTCGCCGCACGACATGATGGGCCATGGCGGCCACGCCCACATGACGATGGGTGCCATGGTCGCCGACATGCGCCGACGGTTCGTCATCGCTGCGGTGTTCTCCATCCCGGTGCTGCTCTGGTCGCCCATCGGACGCGACGTCTTCCACTTCACGGTCGTCGCCCCGTTCGCGATGCGCGACGACATCTTCCAACTGCTCCTCAGCCTGCCCGTCGTGTTCTACGCCGCCTGGATCTTCTTCGACGGCGCGTTCCGGGCACTACGCGCACGAACGCTCGACATGATGGTCCTCGTCGCGGTCGGTGTGGGCGCCGGATGGCTGTATTCGCTCGGAGTGACGCTCACCGGTGGTGGCGACGTGTTCTACGAGGCGGCCACCGTGCTGTCGGCGTTCGTGCTCCTCGGCCACTGGTTCGAGATGCGCGCTCGCGGCGGTGCCAACGATGCGATCCGCACCCTCTTGGACCTCGCCCCGCCCATGGCTACCGTCCTGCGTGGCGACGACACGGTCGAGATCCCCACCGCCGATGTCCAGGTCAACGATCTGCTGCTCGTTCGACCCGGTTCCAAAGTCGCGGTCGATGGCATCGTCGAAGACGGCGACAGCGACCTCGACGAGTCCATGGTCACGGGCGAGAGCCTGCCAGTTCACAAAGCTCCGGGCGACCACGTCATTGGCGCCACCCTGAACACGACCGGCACGCTCCGCGTGCGCGCCACGAACGTCGGCGCCGACACCGCTCTGGCCCAGATCGTCAAACTCGTCCAGGAAGCCCAGAACTCCAAGGCACCCGGCCAACGCCTCGCCGACCGGGCCGCGTTCTGGCTGGTCTTCGTCGCGCTACTGGGCGGCACCGTCACGTTCCTGGTCTGGGACGTGATCGTCGGTCGATCCGCGCGTGAGGCCATGCTCTTCGCCATCACCGTGGTGGTCATCACGTGCCCCGACGCCCTCGGCCTGGCCACCCCGACCGCCATCATGGTCGGCTCGGGCCTCGGCGCCCGACGCGGCGTGCTCTTCAAGAGCGCGATCGCCCTCGAGACCGCTGCGCACATCGACACCGTCGTGATGGACAAGACCGGCACCCTCACCAAGGGCGAACCCGAGGTCACCGACATCATCGTCACCGGCGCCGACGAAACACGCCTCCTCGCCCTCGCCGCCGCGGTCGAGCAGGAGAGCGAACACCCCCTGGCCCGCGCGGTCGTCACCGAGGCGGCACGACGCAACGCGCCCCGGCTACGCGCCGAGCAGTTCGAAAGCGTCCCCGGCCACGGAGCGGTCGCCACCGTCGACGGCCACCGAGTCGCCGTGGGGAACTTGCGCCTCATGGAACGCGAGCACGTCACGATCGGCGACCTCGCTGCCCGCCAAGCCGAGCTCGCCGACGGCGGCCGCACCGTCGTGCTCGTCGCCGTCGACGGTCACACCGCCGGCCTCATCGCCATGGCCGACGCACCCCGACCCACCGCAGCTGCGGCCGTCACCGCCTTGCGTGCACTCGGCATCGAGGTCGTGATGCTCACCGGTGACAACGAGGCCACCGCACGACGCATCGCCTCCCTGCTTGGCGTCACCACCGTCATCGCCGACGTTCTCCCCGGCGACAAGGCGTCCAAGGTCGCCGAACTCCAAGCGAACCGACGCAAGGTCGCCATGGTCGGTGACGGCGTCAACGACGCCCCCGCTCTCGCTCAGGCCGACGTCGGCATCGCCATCGGAGCCGGCACCGACGTCGCGATCGAGACCGCCGACATCGTGCTCATGCGCAGCGATCCCCTCGACGTCGCGGTGGCGCTCCAGATCGGCCGGGGAACCGTCCGCAAGATGCGCCAGAACCTCGGCTGGGCCATCGGCTACAACGCCATCGCCCTGCCCATCGCCGCCGGCGTCTTCGAGCCGGCGTTCGGACTGGTCCTACGACCCGAGATCGCCGCGCTGTCCATGTCCGGCTCCAGCGTCATCGTCGCCGTCAACGCCATCATGCTCAAGCGGCTCCGCCTCCCGACGCCGCCAGCACAGGCGCCGACCGCTCCGTCCGGCCCGGCACCCGACCGCCCCGGTCACCGGACCGGACTGCCTGCCGCAGCGAGGTGACCGCCGGCCTTCACGCAACGGCTTCGAACGGTCCAAGCGGTGGGCTGGTCTGCTTCAGGCTGATCCAGCAGGCAACAGTCGACTCCGAACGACCGGATCCACCCGTGGCCCATCTCGGGCATCGCTGCTAGTCTCGCTACTACAGTATGTCGCAGTTCACGACGTCCGGACCTGGCGAGCCTGCGGTCTCGTGGCCTGCTCGTGTGCGCGTCCTCATCGACCGGGCGCTCGACACCGTTGGTGAACACGACCTCCCAGCCATCCTGCAGCGGATCGTCGCTGGAGCCGCCGAGGTGACACAAGCGCGGTTCGCGGCACTTGCCGTCTACGACCGCGACGGCAGCATCGTGTCGTTCGTCCACCACGGCATCGACACTGACACCGTCGCCCGGATCGGTGACACTCCGACCGGCCGCGGGTTGCTGCAGCGGGTCATCGTGGCCGATGCTCCCGTCCGGTTGGCGGACCTTACCGGGGATCCCCGCTCGTGCGGGTTCCCGGCCCATCATCCGATCATGCGTTCGTTCCTCGGCGCGCCCATCAGGCGGGGCGACCGCCGCTACGGCAATCTGTACCTCACCGAGAAGCAGGGCGGCGACGTGTTCGACGCCCACGACGAAGGCCTGGTGACGGTCCTGGCAGCGTTCGCGGCAGCCGCGATCGAAAGCGTCGAGCTCGTCGCGTCGGAGCGAGCACGCGCCGACGAGGCAGCACGAAGGATCGTGGCGGAAGACAACGGGCGGGCACGACGAGAGCTGCTCGCGGCCGTGATCGCCGCCCAGGAGGCCGAACGGGCCCGTGTCTCGCGTGATCTCCACGACGACATCGGTCAGGCGCTCACTTCTGTCCTGCTCGGGTTGCGGCTGATGGAAGATGACCTGCTGGGCGACAACGCCGGCGCCGAATCGAATCAGCACGTCGGAGAGATCCGCCAGCTGATCGCCGACGCGCTCCGCCGCACCCGCGCCCTTGCGTTCGAGCTTCGCCCGACCGTGCTCGACGACGTCGGGCTGGCGCCTGCGTTGTCACGGCTTGTCACCGATGTCGGTGAGCGCACCGGACTCACCGTCGATGTCGTCGTCGACTCGCCACCCGAGCAGCACGAGGTTCCCGCCGACGTGGCCACGGTCGTCTACAGGGTCGTGCAAGAAGCCCTCACCAACATCGTCCGGCACGCCCGCGCCCGCAACGCCAGCGTCGCCGTCACGGTCGCCGGCGGCCGGCTTCGTGCCCTCATCGAGGACGACGGCGTCGGCTTCGATCCCGCGCAGCCAGCGGGCGGGCACCTCGGCCTGCGAGGGATGACGGAGCGAGCTGAAATCGCCGGCGGCACAGTGCGCGTCGTGTCGGCACCAGGCGGCGGGACGACCGTGGTTCTCGAGGTGCCCCTTGGCTGATCCGATTCTCGTTCGGGTGGCGTTGTGCGACGACCACGGCATCGTGCGCGGGGGACTACGGCGAATCCTCGACGCCGAAGACGACCTCACCGTGGTCGGTGAGGCCGGCACGGTCCACGACGCCGTGACCCTTGCCGCCACCGAACGACCCGACGTGTTCGTCATGGACGTCGGCCTGCCCGACGGCAGCGGCATCAACGCCATCGCCGAGATCCGCCAAAGGAGCCCGGACACCCGCGTCCTCGTACTGACGGTCCACGACGACGTCGCCTACCTCAGACGCGCCTTCGAAGCCGGTGCCGACGGCTACATGGTCAAAGACGCCGCCGATGTCGAACTCGTCCAAGCCGTCCGCCAGGTGGCCGCCGGACGACAGTACGTGCACCCGCCCCTCGGCGCCGCACTGCTCGGCACCCACAGCCCGAGTGCACCGTTCCACGGACCGGGCGGCGATCTGTCCGCTCGGGAGGTCGACGTCCTGCGGTATGTGGCGTTGGGGTGGACCAATGCGGAGATCGCCACCGAGCTCACCGTGTCGGTCCGGACCGTCGAGACGCACCGCGCCCACATCCAGCAGAAGCTCAACCTACGCAGCCGCGCCGACCTCGTCCGGTACGCCCGTGCCGCCGGCCTGCTCGACGAGAATCCACCGTTGCCGTAGGCGCCTGAACGAGCGGTCGCATGAGCTCCCAGGACTGCTGAGGCGACCGGCAGGTGCGACCGTCAGAGCTGGCTGTCATCAGGCACGCACGAACCGGGTCAGCAGGCTGTCAACCACCGCCGGCAAGCGGCGGCGGAGGCGCCAGAAGGTGTCTTCCATGAGGATGTGGTCGAACTCGCTGTTCCGGCCGACGCTGAGCAGGCCTTCGACGCCAGTGCCGTTCGAAGCGAGGTCCGCGCGGTCCGGCTCGTAGGCCAGGGAGAACACGGGGTACGCCAGCGGTTGGCGTTGCACCACGGAGCCCAGGAGCCGTGAACGTACATCCGGTATGAGCGGTGCGAGCGTGGCCACGCATCGCTCGGTGGCTTCGTCGTCGGTGAGGTTCCATGTGGCATCGCCGGGCTGTGCGCCGAGCTCGCACAGAATCATTGCTTTGCCTTCAGGCGCGGTCCAAGGCATCGACAGGGGGTCTCAGTGACCCGAAAGTGCGGGACGCTTCGAGCCGGCTGCGCACCCGGTGGACGAGCCGAACTCGCCCCCCTGTCTGTCGAAGGCGAAGGCGTGGTAACTGTCCGGGTAGATGCGTGCCGGCTCCGACGACGCTGGTCGAGGGTCGAGATAGACGAGACGGCACGACGGGCAACGGACGGCCAAAGAAGGTCTGGTCGGACGTCCGGTATTCGAAGTCCTGCCCCACGCCGACCGCCACCCCGTCTGCTGCGCCGCACAGCGCACACGGGACGTGCGTCATCGTGAGCGACCTCCACTCGACGCCCCGCGACGGCCACTTCAGTCTCAAGTGGTGCGAGAGTGCATCTGTCGCTCGCCGATCCTGTTACGACGGCGCGTCGTTGGTGCGGGCGACGGGCCCGGTCGGTCAGCAGACCGCTTGAAGGATCTCCGGCAGATGGTGCACCTGGACGAGGGTCGCCACGCCGACCACTGCAAAGAGCCCGAACGCATGTGGCGGCACTCGTCGGCGGGGCGCGCACAACAGGGAGTCGACGCGCCCGATGACGTCGCCGCCCGCCATACCGAGCGCCCCGACCGACATGTCGTTCACCGCCAGCGCGGCGCGCGCCACGGCATGAGCGACAACAGCACGATCTCCGACGGCGAGTGCCGCGTCTTCGTCAGCCCATCGTTCGAGCGCGAAGTGGAGGTGGTCATGCACACGGTGGCCCACCAGAGGGATGCCGGAGATCAGATGGCCGATGGCCAGGAACCGATCATGGCGGTGGCGCAGATGCGCGGTCTCGTGGGCCAACATCGCCTGGCGCTCGACGGGGCGGAGCGCTGTGAGCATCCCCGTGCTCACAACGACCGAGCCGCGGCGCCCAGCCTCGACGTACGCGAGCGGACGCCGGTCCGCAACCACGCGCACACCTGCCACGCCCGCCACGCGGTCGCGCCACCACGCAGCCACGACGCGTTTGAGGTGCAGTGTGGTCGCCAAGGCGACGACGAGGGCCGGCGCACCGACCCATCTCGCCTCGAGGCGGGCGTGCGACATGGGGTGGAGGCACCACGCGAGCAGCCGGTGGAGGAACGGCACGCCGGACAGGAGCGCGAGCGACAGGATCCAGGAACTCGCCAACAAGCTTAGAAAGACGGCAGAGATGGCGCAGACCGTAAGCCAGGCCGCGGCACGGGGATGGAGGCGTCGGGCCGACGGGCCCACGACCACCAGGCTCGCTATGGCCAGCAGGACGGGGGCGAGAAGTACGACCATCAGCGGCCCTTCTCGTTGCCGTCGAGCAGTCGCCGCAATGCAGAGACCTCCCGCCTGGGGAGGGAGCCAACGAAGCGAGCGAGGACCTCGTCGCGATTCGTCACCGAGGCGAGGGTCTCGTTCATGCGCCGCGTAGCGAGGTCCGATTCGGAGACGAGAGCGCAGTAGGCGTACGCGCGACCGTGGCGGGTGCGTTCAAGGAGTCCCTTGCTCCACAGTCGGCTCAGCACGGTCATGACGGTGGTGTAGGCGAGTTCGCCGCCCAGCCGTTCGTTCACTTCGGATGGCGTCAGCGCCGATCCGGCGCCCCAGAGGACACCCAGAACTTCGGCCTCCAGTTCGCCATCGGCGCGTCGTTCGTTCATCGCCACCTCGCTCGGTCCGTTGGCAAGCTAGCGCCCCGGGTCAGGCACCGCCGAGTGCCTTCATCATCCCGATCTCCTTCTGCTGGGCGCTGATGATGGTATCGGCGAGTTTCTTCATCTCGGGATCGGTCCCGTTGGCCTTGAGGGTCTCCGACATCGTGATGGCACCGGCGTGGTGAGCGATCATCATGTCGAGCCAGGCCTTGTCGAAGTCCTTGCCCGTCTTCTTGCCGAGCGCGTCCATGTCGGAAGTGCTCATCATGCCAGCCATGCCCGACATGCCGTGGCCGGCAGCCGTGTCCATCTGCATAGGCATTGCCATCTTCGTGAGCCAGGTCTTCATCTGGGTGATCTCGGGGTCCTGGGCGGCCTTGATGCGGGTGGCCAGGTCTTTGACCGGGGTGCTGGCGGACGCCTTGGGATCGAGCGCCATGTCCGCCATCTCGATGGCCTGCTCGTGGTGGGCAATCATGCCCTGGGCGAACTCGGCGTCGGCGCCCGCCTTGACATCGACCATCGTGGTAGCGCTCCCAACGACCGCAGTCGTGCCGGTCTTGCCGGTCGCGGTTGCACTCGAACTGCCGCGGGCGTTGCTGCTGCCACAGGCGGCGAGAGCAAGTCCGGCCGTAGCAGCAAGGATGGTGATTCGCTTCATGAGATCTCCGAGTCAGCGGGGGTTGAAGGTGTTGTCAACGACATAACGTAGTAGTCGGCCCGGACTTCTGGCTGTCGCACCCTCAGGACGGAACACCCGGACGCGAGACCACCAGGGCGCCGGTGATGAGGACGACTGCAACATCGATGACGCGCCGGATGTCGTCGGCGCGGACGTCGATCGCCAGCGGATCTTCGGGGCGGTCGACGGTGGCGAGGACGAACGATGGCGTGACCCGCCTCGGCGATCTGCCTCGTTTGACCTCGAGTCGGCGGCGACCCACCAGGTAGCTCCGAGCCGAACGTGGCGGGCTGGCTACGATCCGGTGCTCACCGGGCCCGGGCTTGACCGCGCAGGACCGCGACACAATGGTAACGTGATTGACATGTCGCCCCCACTCCGACGCCTACTCCGTGCCGGGATCGCCGCGGCCGTGGCCGTGCTGGTGTTCGTCTGCGTGGCACTCGTCCATCACGAGGGCGGAACAGCCGAACCGCACGAGATGGCGCACTTGACCCCATCGGGGTTGGCGATCGGCGGGCACGGCACGACCGCACCCGACCAAGCGAACGGCGAGCACTGTGCGTTGGCCGGCCTCGTCGCCTGCGCACGGACCTCGCCAAGCGCACCCGTCGGACTCGTGCTGCCGGCGTTGGGCGCGCTCATCGCATTCCTCGCTGTTGCTCGCCCGGCCCGCCCGGTGCGGCGCTCGTCACCATGGAGCGCAAGAGTCGTTCTGCCGCAACTCACGGAAGCGCCGTCGCTGTCCGCGCTCTGCGTTTCGAGGACGTAGATCCACCGCCGGTTCTCGGTTGGTGTCGTCGATCTCGTCTTCGAAACAGGAGTGTTGGCATGACAAACAGTTGGAGAACTGTTGCGCGCGCGGCCGTCGTCACGGTTGCGGCGGTGGCATTGGCGGCGTGTGGGCACGGCGGCAACTTGAACACCGCTACGTCAGCGGCAGCGGAGTCGTCGAGCACCGCGGACGCAGGGTCGGATCCGATGGCTGGGATGGACCATGGGACCATGGCGCCCATGCCCGGCATGGACGGGATGGGTGGACCGATCGGGGACGGGACCCGTAACAGCGAGTTCGGGTTCACGCTCACGGTGAAGACTCGACCGACCGGCGTCGGACGTCTGCCGATCACCTTGGTCGTCACCGGCCCGAAGGGCGCCCCTGTGCTCGACGCCCAAGTCGAGCAGACCAAGAAGATGCATCTCATCGCTGTCCGTCGTGATCTGACTGGTTACCAGCACCGGCATCCGGCACTCGCGGCCGATGGCACGTGGTCCGTCGATATTGACTTCTCTACGCCGGGACGCTGGCACCTCATCGCGGACGTCACGCCGATCGTGCCCGGCACCTCCTCGGCGCGCGTCGCGTTAGGAGCTGATCTCGAGATCCCTGGTAGCGCCCCCGCCGATGCGGCGCTGCCCGCCCCGGCACACAGCGTCAACGTCGACGGGTACGACATCACCCTCGACGGCACCCTGAGCTTCACCGCCGACCAGCCGTTGACGTTCACCATCGACCGGGATGGCGCCCCAGCAACCGGGATCACCGAGTACCTCGGTGCCGGTGGACACCTGGTGGCCCTCGAGCAGCGCACCCTCGGGTACACACATCTGCATCCCGACGACGGTCCCGGCCCCGAACTGTCCTTTACCGCGAGGGCCCCTCGCGCCGGGCGATATCGGCTGTTCCTGCAGTTCGCTACCGGCGACACGGTGCACACTGCCGCTTTCACCGTCGACGTGGCATGAGGCACCGGCTCTCGATCACCCTGCTGATCATCGGCGTCGTCGTGGGTCGTGGTCTGCCTGCGCTGGCCGATGCCGTAGGCGACAAGCAAGCTGAAGCGAAGCGCATCGCGACCGAACGTGAGCGGCTCACCCAGCGCGCCGAACAACTCAACGAGCGATCGAAGCAGGCCAGTGATGAGCTGACGACGTTGGAACAGCAGCTTGCGACCAGCACCCAGACACTCGACAGTCAACGAACGGCTGTCGGAGCTCTCCAGCAGCGGTTGGCCAACCTTGCGGTCAACTCGTACATGCACGGCGACGACACGGGCGGACTCGCCGGGCTCATCGCCGCAGACGGTGCCAACGAGGCCGGCCTTCGCCGCGGGTACGCGCCAGTCGTGCTCGGCGACCAGACCGACGTCCTCGATCAGCTACGAGCAGCGCACCAGGACATCGATCGCGCCACCCGCGACCTCGATGCCCGCCTGGCCCGGCAACGTCAGCTGGTAGCGTCCATCGCGGCCGATCGAGGCGAGATCGACCGTACCCAGACGAAGCTCACGAAACTGGCGGCATCGGTCGACCGGGACCTCGCTGTGGCCGTGGCGGCCGAGCAGGCCCGGCAAGAGGCGGCGGCCGAGGCCGCGGCGGCGGCCCGTCAACGCGCGGAGCAAGCCAAGCAGGCCGCTGAGCTGGCGGCTCGACAACGCGCTGACCAGATCAAGCGTGCCGAGTCCGCAGCCCGGCTCGCCGCCGCCAACCGCGCCGCCGCAACGACCCCCGCCGCGGGGGCCGCGAACCCGGGACGCAATCGTCCAAGCGCCTCGACCGGCACCCCAGCGCCCGTGAACATCCCGATCCCGCCCACGTCACCGGCTGCAGGCATCGCTGTCGCCGAAGCACTGCGTCAACTCGGCAAGCCGTACGTGTTCGGGACGAACGGACCGGACACGTTCGACTGCTCCGGGCTGACCCAATGGGCCTGGGGCCATGCTGGCATCAGCATGCCGCACTACACCGTGTCCCAGTTCAGCGCCTTCCCCCACGTCCCGCTCGATCAGCTGCAACCCGGCGACCTGGTGTTCTTCAACGTCGACCTCGGCCACATGGGTATGTACATCGGTAGCGGCAACATCGTGCAAGCCCCTCGCACCGGCGAGGTCGTCAAGATGAGCCCACTCAGCGGTCGAAACGTCGTAGGCGCGGCCCGACCGGGATGAAGATGAGCGATCTGGGTGAACCCGCGCACGCTGCAGCGTTCGTCCGATCCGCCGCGAACGGCAACGCGACCAAACCCACCGAGACCGTCGACGTGACGTCGGCGTGGTCGACCGAGCGCAGGCTGTGTCCGGGTGCTGGGGCCGGCACCCAGCGGCACGCTGAAGGTCAACCGGCGGCCGTGGTTCCGAAGAACGATCGGATTGGAGAGACGCCATGATCCTCCACGTCGGCGACCCGTTTCCCGACATCGAACTCGTCGACCATCAGGGTCGGCCTTGGCGCACAGCCGAGATGCGTGGCCGACCACTTGTGCTGGTCCTGCACCGGCACCTGGCTTGACTGCCTTGCCAAGAACACGTGATCGCCGTGCGCGACCACCTCGACCAGTTCGGTGACGCCAGGATCGCCGTCGTCACCTTCGCCACCCCCGAACGATTGGCCGCCTACCGGGCTCACCTTCGACTCCCCTTTGATGTCGTCGCTGACACCGACCGAGTCCTCTACGAACTGCTCGGCGCCGAGCGCGGCACGAACCGCCAGGTCTGGTCGCTGGGCACCATCCGGATGTACGCAAGACTGATCCGCGCCGGCCGACGGCTGCATCGGCCCACCGAGGACATCCACCAACTCGGCGCCGACGCCGTCATCAGCCGCCACGGCACGCTCCGCTACCTGTCACTTCCGTCGACGCCAGATGCGCGGCCACCGGTCAGCGAGCTCATCGCTGCGCTCGACTGACTGTGACCCCGTCAGCCGATGTGACCGCTCGGACCGAGACCATCAGCGTACGGCGCTCACGCGTCGAGGCCGACGGCTTGGTACACGAGCCCGGTTTGATACCTCACCTGGGATGTTGCCCATTGCGCTCGGCGGCGGCCCCCATCGCCGGCTCACCGAACATGCAGGGCGCGATGCTTCCGTCGCTCTTCGCCCTGGTGAGCGGTTCGCTGACCAGCCGGAAGGCTCGTTGAGTGGGGGCGATGGGGGCGTGTCGTCGCGGTCGGCTCGCGGTGTGGAGCACCAGCGCGGCTCCGGCGACCAGCACGATGTCGCCGATGCTGAACACGTTGGCGAGCGGGTAGCGGGCGGGGATGGCGAAGATGTCGCCGAGGAAGGCGAGGTGGGCGTCCGGGGTGCTGATGGAGTTGACGAACTTGACGCTGGCACGGTCGTGGCCGGCGATGCGCGCGGCGTCGGGGGAGGCTGGCATCACTCCGTTGTTCGCCGCGATGGCGGCGAGGTTCAAGACCGCGCCGAGTGCAACGATCCTGAGCCCGCGGATCCGGCGGTTGGCGACGACGAACCAGCCGGCGAACCCGTAGGACAGGAGATGGATGCCTACGGCGATGGCGTGGGGTACCCGGTGTTCGAAGACGTTGATGATGCCGATCTGCAGCACGAGCGCCAAGACGGCGGCCCACACCGCATGGACCCGGAGTTCGGCGAGGGTTCGGAGGTCGCCACCGATCCCGACGGCTCCGACGGCAACGGCGGCGAGGGCGACGACGACGATCATGATTCGGCATCCGAGGTGAACGATGCGGGGGCGAGGAGCGCCCGGGCGTGTACCTGCTGCTCGATCGCGTCGGGGCGGCTCGGCATGCCGAGGTAGTAGCCCTGCGCGATCGGGCAGCCCATGTCGTGCAACAACGCCTGGGTGGCTGCGTCCTCGACGCCTTCGGCGATGCTCAGGAGTCCGAGGTTGTTGGCGAGATCGATGATGCAGCGCACGATGACCTGGTCCCCCTGGTTGGTGCACAGGTCCTTCACGAACGAGCGGTCGATCTTGATGGCGTCGATGGGCAGGCTGCGTAGGTGGGCGAGCGAGCTGTAGCCGGTACCGAAGTCGTCGACCGAGATGTGGACCCCCAGCTGCTTCAAGCGACCGAGCACGATCTCGGCCCGCACCGGGTCGCTGGTGACGGTGTTCTCGGTGATCTCGAGCTCGATCCGGTCTGCTGGCAGGCGATAGAACTCGAGGATCTCGGCGACCACCTCCGGGAAGCGGTACTGCATGAGGTTGCGGGCCGAGATGTTCACGGCGACCGGGAGATCGAAGCCGTTCTGGTACCAGTGCGACGCTTGCGCGGCCGCCCGTTGGAGCACGAACGTGGTGATGTCATCCATGAGCTCGGTCTGTTCGGCGATCGGCATGAAGTGGCCGGCGACGAGGTGCCCTCGGGTGGGGTGGTTCCAACGGATGAGCGCTTCGACGCCGCACACGGTGCGGGTGGCGAGGTCGATCTTCGGTTGGTAGCACAGCGTGAGCTCGTCCTGGGTGCTGACCGCACGTCGGAGCTCGTTGAGGAGCCCGAGCCGGGTCGGGCCGTTGCGGTCGAGGACGCTGTCGTAGAGGTGGACGCCGAGTCGGCCCGTCTTGGCCTGGTACATCGCGGCGTCGGCGTGGGCGAGCAGCGTGTCGATGTCTTCGCCGTGGATCGGATAGAGGGCGAGGCCGACGCTCCCGCCCACGGTGACGGGTACGCCATCGACGAGCAGCGGTTCCTTGAAGGCCTCGACGAGCCGGTCGGCGGTAGCGCGGGCCGACTCCTCGTCGACGGCGCCACCGAGGAGCACGACGAACTCGTCACCACCGAGTCGGGCGACGACGTCCGCCGAGCGTCGATTGGCCACGAGACGACTGGCCACATGGCGCAGGGCGAGGTCACCGACGGCATGTCCGAGCCGGTCGTTGATCTCCTTGAACCCGTCGAGGTCGATGACCATCACGGCCATGAGGCGTTCGCGGGTCTGGGCGGCCTTCAACGAGAGCGCCGCTTGCTGGAAGAACATGCGCCGGTTGGGCAGACCGGTCAGGAGGTCGTGGGTGGCTTCGTGACGGTGGTTCAGACCGACCCTGGCGCTCAGGTACACGCCGGCGATGACGATGAGCAACATCGGGATCACGACGAGGGAGCGCACCGACACGACCACCAGCACCGGGGTCATCGCCACCAGCAACAGATCGAGCGCCCAGTCCGAGCTCGCAGCATCGCGGGCCACATCGACGAGAGGGAGCTGATGGCTCAGGGCCAGCACCACACACGTCAGCGCGGCGTTGACCACGAGCGCAGCAAGACCAGCGCCGAGGACGGCCACGACCCACATGATCCCCGGTCCCTCCGGTTGCCACAGGGAACCGCTACCACCAAGCCACTCGAGGATGCGGACCGCCACCGCCAGTGCGAGCGAGACCTGCATCGTGTTGAACACCACGCGTCGCAGCGGCTTCCCCGCACGAAGCTCCAACGCGGCGCTCGCGACCGCGACGAGCCCGACGGCAACTCCGGCCGGCGCGAGGCAGAGCAGACCGAGACTGAACGTCCACGACGCAGTGATCTCGCCGCCTTCCCGGCCCGACAGCCACGCGAGGGGCCGGAGCTCCCCGGCGACGAACAGTGCGAAGAACAACCAGAACACTCGGGGATCGCGACCGGCCAAGCGGCCGAGATCAGATCGTCCGACCATGCCGACGACCACGGCGATACCCGCCGCGGTGACTGCCGCTATGTAGAGGTTGAGTGCCGCGTTGCGGCGGGTGATAGCCACGACAGGACTCCTCAGCCTGGAGACGGGGCGGACGACGACAGCGGGGAACCCGGTGGTGACGTGCGGGTCGCCGACGGCGACCCGCACGTCACGTCACCTCATCACCACTTCAGGGGTGCAGCAAACGCAGCCACGGCAGCGGCCACGCCACCGACGACCATGGTCAAACGGAACACATGGGCCTTCGTCAAGTTGTTCACCCCCTCACCACTTCCTCGGGGCGCTGAACGCCACGACGGCCGTCACCAGACCGATTGCTGTCGCAACCCGTCCGCTCGACCACTTTCGAACTCGCTTCACCGTTCCTCCTCAGGGACACCATCACCGATGGATCGACACCTGTTTCATCGGTCCGGACACGAAGTGCTCCAACAAGAGCCGGGCAAGACAACCGCAAGAGCCCGTCTGGCCAGGCCGGCAGGTTCGAGCACCTTCCCGCGTCAGCGGCGCTCGTCGTCATCCTCGTGCGGTCGTCACCCAGTAACGACGCTCACCACCGTGAGCGCTCGGGTGAGGGCTCGGAAGCTCAGTGGTGCCGTGGTGCTGGTTGCGACTCGGCCCTGGGGTTCAACGTCTGACTTCACGACCCGTGCCGCACGCGATCGCTCACGCGCTGGCGGTCGCTGACCTGGGCGACGAAGACGCACCCGTGCGAACGCTCGTGCTCGCTCCGACCGCGCGGCGGTCGCCCGCCCATGGGATCGGGACCCGCCGAGGTCATCCCCGTGCGCCTCGACCCCGAACTCCGTGCCGCCGTCGAAGCACGCGCCAGCGCCGACGACACCACGACCAGCGAGATCATCCGCGAAGCCCTCCGCCGGTACCTCCACGTCGCCTGAACACCTGCGGTCGACCGAGCTGTTCGTACTTCGCGTGGGGGAATCGTGGCTCTGCAGACAGGTGACACCCCTCG
>JANMAT010000112.1:0-113326 GCA_031359995.1 Actinomycetes bacterium | reverse complement strand
CAGCTCGGTCGTGGCGTCCATGTCAGTTGACCCGGCGCTCCTGGCCGGCCCAGAACGGCTCGCGCAGGTCCTTCTTCAGGATCTTGCCTGACGGGTTCCGCGGTAGGTCGGGCGCGAAATCGACTGAGGTGGGGCACTTGTAGCCGGCCAGGCGGTCCTTGGCGTAGGCCATCAGCTCGGGCGCCGTGGCCGACGCGCCCGGCCGCAGCACCACGATGGCCTTCACCGTCTCGCCCCACCGCTCGTGGGGCACGCCGATCACCGCCGCCTCCGACACTGCGGGGTGGGCGTTGAGCACGTTCTCGACCTCGATCGGGTACACGTTCTCACCGCCGCTCACGATCATGTCCTTCACCCGGTCGGTGAGGAACAGGAAGCCCTCGGCGTCCAGGTAGCCGGCGTCGCCCGTGTGCAGCCAGCCGTCGGCGTCCACGGTGCGCACCGTCTCGTCGGGCTTGTTCCAGTAGCCGAGCATGTTCTGGGCCGAGCGGGTCACGACCTCGCCGGTCTGGCCCGGCTCGCACACCTGGCCGCTGCCCATGTCGACGATGCGCAGCTCGACCCACGGGTAGGGCTGCCCGGCCGAGCGCAGCAGGTGTGAACGGGGCCCGTCGATGTCGTGGTCCTCGGCGGCTAGGCGCGTGATGACACCGCTCGTCTCGGTCATGCCGTACACCTGCACGTGCGGGCACCTCAACGTGTTCATCGACGCGACGAGCACGGTGGTGGTGATGGGGGAGGCGCCGTAGTTGACCGCCCGCAGGCTCGAGTAGTCGCCCCCGGCCGCGCCCGGCACCATCGACACGGCATGCAGCATGGCCGGCACCAGCAGCGCGTTGGTGATGCGGTGCTCCGTGATGAGCGACAGGATGTGGTCGGGCACGAAGTCGCGCACCACGATGGCGGTGCCACCCCGGAACAGGCTCACCATGGCCCAGCCGCAGCCGCCGATGTGGAACAGCGGCATGCACACGAGGGTCACGCTGTCGGCGTCCATCCGCCAGTCGTCGACGATGTTGCCGATGAGCGCCATCAGGTTCCGGTTGGCCAGCATGACGCCCTTGGGCAGGCCGGTGGTGCCGCTGGTGTACAGCTGCATGCACACGTCGTCGTCCACACTGGGCACCATGGGGTCGGTGGCAGGCTGCGACGCGATCCAGTCCTCGAAGCCGATCCAGCGCGGGTGGTCGCCCACGGCCACGATGGTGGTGACGCTGGTGAGGTTGGCCTCGATCGCTTCGACGTGGCCGTAGAAGTCGGGCCCCACGATGAGCACCTTGGCGCCGGCGTCGTTGAGCACGCCCTCCATCTCGGGTGGGGCCAGGCGCCAGTTCAGCGCGACCACCACGGCGTTGGCCATGGCTGCGCCGAAGGTGACCTCGAAGTACTCGAGCCCGTTGCGGTCGCAGAACGCGATGCGGTCCTGCGAGCCCACACCTTCGGCCACCAGCGCGTTGGCGACGCGGGCCGACCGCTCGTCCAGCTCGCCCCACGTGCGACCTTCGTCGCCCATGACGAGGGCCGCGTGGTCGGGCCGCGTGGCGGCGTGATGGCGCACGATGGCGCCGATGCTCGTGAGCGTGTCGGTCCCCACGACCGTCCCCCCTTGGCCGGATCCTGTCCGGCCGAGGGTAGTCGGTCAGCCCGCGGCGCCGAGGCGTCGACCGGGAGTGAACTGCACCGGCAGCTCGTTGATGCCGAGCACGAAGTTGCCCCGCCGCATGGGCGCCGGGCCGTCGCTCGCGAGCGCGAGGTCCGGCAGGCGCGCCATGAGCTCCTCGAACAGGATCCGCAGCTCCAGTCGGGCCAGCGGTGCCCCGAGGCAGTGATGGCGGCCGTAGGCACCGAAGGCCACGTGGTCGTTGGGGGTGCGGCCGATGTCGAAGCGGTACGGGTCGGGGAACACCTTCTCGTCCCGGTTGGCCGACGGGTACAGCAGCAGGATGCGATCGCCCTCGCGGACCTGCTGGCCGTTCACCTCCACATCGGCGGTGGCGGTGCGGTTCATGTTCCGCACCGGGGTGACCCAGCGCAGCATCTCCTCGATCGCACCGGGCAACAGGGTCATGTCGGCCTGCAGCGCGGCGAGCTGGTCGGGGTGGCGCAGCAGCACCTCGAGCCCGCCGCCGATCACGTGGCGCGTGGTCTCGTCGCCGCCCACCAGCACGAGCATGGTCTCGAACACGAGGTCGACATCGGTGAGCGGCTCGCCCTCGGCGTCGTTCACGATGAGGCTCACGAGGTCGTCGCCGCCTTTGTCCCGGCGCGCTTCCACATGACCGAGGATGTAGGTCCAGTACTCCTGGACCGCTTCGACGACCTCGTTGCGGATCTCCTCGCCACCGGTGGCGAACAGGTCGGACCAGTGCAACAGCCTGTGGTGGTCGCGGTCGGGCAGGCCCATCAGCTCGCCGATCATGTACATGGGCAGCGGCGTGGCGATGTCGCGCACGATGTCGCACGAACCCTGCTCGATGACGGCGTCGATGAGCTCGCCGACCCTGCGGCGCAGGTACGGCTCGTGGTCGGCCACGCGGCGCAGGGTGAAGCCGTTCGACACGATGCGCCGCCGGCGGGTGTGCTCGGGCGGATCGAAGTTGATCATCGACGGCACCGAGCTCTCGGGGCGCGAGCCCTTGCCCGAGCAGAACGTGTGCCAGTCGCGGCTCATGCGGGTGACGTCCGCGTGCGCCGCCGCGCCCCAGATGCCCACCGTGTCGTCCCAGTACATGGGGGCGTTGGCCCGCATCCACGCCGTGCGGGCCTCGAAGTCGGCGTAGAAGTCGGGCGACAGCAGGCGGATGTCGTCGTTGGTCGGATGGTCGGGTGTGCGGGTGCCGGCCCGGTCGAAGGTGACCTGGAACGGCGACAGCTTCTCGGCGTTCTCGTCGCTCAACGGCCGGTCGTCGCTCATCGGGCGTCTCCCATCAGTGCGGCCATGGGGCCTTCCACGGCGGTGTCGAACAGGTTGCCCAGGTCGGGCCCGCGGCGCAGGTGGTGGCCACCATCCACGCTGAGGAGCACGCCGGTGATCCACGTGCTGGTGGGCCCGGCCAGGAATGCGGCGGCCGCGGCGATGTCGTCGACCGTGCCGGTGCGACCCATGGGCATCTGCAGGAGGTAGTCGGCCCGGGTCGCCTCGTCGTTGTTCAGCCCGGCGGCCAGGTCGGTGGGCACCAGGCCAGGCCGGATGCCGTTCACCCGGATGCCGTAGCGGCCGAGCTCGTCGGCCGCGTTGCGCACGAGCATCTCGATACCGGCCTTGGCCACCGCGTACTGGCCCAGGTTGCGGTGGGTGAGCACCCCGGCGATGGACGACAGGGCGATGATCGAGCCGTAGCCGTTGCGGGCCATCACCGGCGCCGCGTGCTTGATGAGCGACAGCGTGTGGGTGAGGTTGACCGCCAGCGTCTGGTTCCACCCGTCCAGATCGGTGAGCACCAGCGGGCCGGCACCGCCCGAACCGCCGGCGCTGCCGATGGCCACATCGAGCCGGCCCAGCGGCTCGCTGGCCACGGCCACGGCGCGGGCCACCTGGGCGTCGTCGGTCACGTCGCACACCACGTAGCGACCCTTGTCGCCGAGTTGGGCCGCGGCCTGCTCCAGCACGCTCTCGCGCCGGCCGGCCAGGGTGACCACGGCGCCGTCGTCAACCAGCCACCGGGCACAACCGAACCCGATGCCGGTGCCGCCCCCGGTCACCAGCGCCGCCTTGCCAGCTAGTGGTGCCGTCCCGTTCGCCATCGTCGATTCCCCCACCCGTGCTCGCGCCGTTCGACGCATGTTGCCACGAGGGGTCCGAAACGCTAAACCAACGCCGGGCCACCTGGGGGAGGGGCGTGGACGGGTTGCAGGACATCGTGGTGGTGGAGGTCGCCGGCTCGTTGGCCGGCGCGCACTGCGCCAAGCTCTTCGGTGATCTCGGCGCCACGGTGGTGGGCCTGGAGCCGCCGGGCGGTGCGCCGCTGCGAGCCGATGCGGCCCAGTGGGCGGCGTTCGCCACGTCGCGCCAGGTCGTGACCGATGCCGAGGCCGACCCGTGGCTGGCCCGGGCCGACATCGTGATCGAATCGAGCAGCACCGGCGCGCTGGTGCCGCTGGACGCGGTGGGCGCCGGTGCCTCGGCGGTGCGGGTGCGGCTCTCGCCGTTCGGCGAGCGCGGCCCCTACGCCGGCTGGCGTGGGGCCGACATCGTCGACCAGGCCATCGGTGGCCACCTGTACCTGTCGGGCCTGCCCGATCGCGTGCCGTTGCAGGGCCCGGCCAACCAGGCCGCGCTGGCCACCGGCGTCTTCGGTGCCATCGGTGCCATGGCCGCGCTGCGCGCCCGCCGCCAGGGCCACGACGCCCAGGTGGTCGAGGTCGCCCACCACGAAACCCTCGCCGCGCTGCACCAGTTCACCGACGTGCGCTACACCCACGCCGGCAACGTGCTGAAGCGCCTCGGCAACCGCTACGCCGGCCCGGGCAGCCCCATCGGCATGTACCGGGCGGCCGACGGGTGGATCGCCTTCACCGTGGCCACCGCCGCCCACGGCGAGGTGCTCCTGGCCGTGACCGGCCTGGACCATCTGCTCGAGGCGCCGGGCATCAGCTCGGTCACCGACGTCATGCTGAACCAGGCCCTGCTCGACCCGGCGCTGAACGGTTGGCTCGCCGACTTCACCGTGGCCAACGCCGTCGACCTGCTGCAGTCGGTGCGGCTCGCGGTGGCGCCCGTGCTGACCATGACGCAGCTGCTCGACGACGCGCAGCTGCGGGACCGCCAGTGGTGGCGGTTCGCCGGGGTCGACGGCCGCGAAGTCAGGGTGCCCGGGCCACCGTTCCACATCGACAGCCTTCCATGGCGGCTGGAGCCGGCACCGGCGGCCGACGACCGGGCCCCGTTGCCGCCCGCGTCGGTGACCGTGCCACCGGCACCACCGGCCGACCTGCCGCTCGCCGGTGTGCGCGTGCTCGATCTGACGCGCGTGTGGGCCGGCCCGTTGGCGGCGCGCATCATGGCCGATCTGGGCGCCGAGGTCGTGATGGTCGAAGCGCCGTGGGCTCGCACGCCGCGCGTCATGCCCCAGGCCTACGTGGACGCCTCGCACTTCTTCCCCGACGATCTTGCCGGCGAGCACCCGTGGAACCGCAACGGCTTCATCAACAAGTTCGCCGTCAGCAAGCGCTCGATCGGCCTCGACATCGCCACCCCCGACGGCCGCGACGCGTTCGAGAAGCTCGTGCCCCACGTCGACGTGATCATCGAGAACTACAGCCCGCGGGTCATGCCGAACCTGGGCCTGAGCGAGGAGCGCCTGCGTGAGCTGAACCCGTCGCTCGTGTACGTGACCATGCCCGGCTACGGCCGCACCGGCCCGGCGCGCGACTACTCGGCCTACGGGCCCGTGCTCGACTCGCATGCCGGGTTGTCGACGCTCATGGGCTACCCCGAGCGCGACGCGTGGAAGTGTGGCATCGCCTGGCCCGACCCGGTGGCCGGCATCCACGCCGCCTTCGCCATGCTCGCCGCCCTGTGGCAGCGCGACCTCGACCCTGCGCGCAAGGGCACCACCATCGAGGTGGCCCAGTTCGAGACGGCGGTGTCGATGGTGGGCGACCGCCTCGTGCGGGCCCAGCTCGACGGAGCGAACCCGCCCATCCCCGGGAACCGGCACCCCGACTGGGCGCCCCAGGGCGTGTACGCCGCCTTCGGCGACGACCGCTGGCTCGCCCTCACCGTGCCCGACGACGACCGCTGGTCGACCCTGTGCGAGCTGGTCGGCCTGCCCGCCGGCTGGGGTCTGTGGGACGTCGCCGACCGGCGGGCCCACCACGACGAGATCGACGCGGCGATCACCGCGTGGAGCGGGGGACAGGACCATCGCGACGCTGCGGCGGCCCTGCAGGCCGTGGGCGTGCCCGCCGCGCCGGTGGTGGATGCCGCCGAACTGGTGGAGGACCCCCACCTGAGGGCGCGCGGGTTCTTCGCGCCGCTCACCCAGGCCGACGCCGGCACGCAGCGCTGGCACGGTCTGCCGGTGCGCCTGTCGGGCACGCCCTCACAGCTGCGGCGCCCGCCGGCCCGCCTGGGCGAGCACAACCGGGAGATCCTGCGCGACTGGGCCGGCCTGGACGACGCCACCATCGACGCGTTGATCGCCGCCGGCACCGTGGCCGACGAACCCCCCGCCTGACCGGGCCGCCTGACCGCCGAGCGTCGACCAGCCCGCTTCACCGCTTTGTTTGCGCGGACCCCGCTCGACCCTCCGTTCCCGTGATCTTGTTGCGCCGGACCCGCGCCACCGCTGGATCGCGCAAACAAAGTGTGACGGAGGCGAGGAGAGGGGCTGGAGGGAGGGGCGGCGGGGGTCCGGCCTACCAGGTGAGCCAGAGCTCTTCGGGGCCCCGGAACTGGATGTTGGGGTGCACGCGGAAGGCCTGGTCGGGCACGAGGCGCATCTGGGGCATCTTCTCGGCCAGCACGCTGAGCACGACCCGGGCCTCCATGCGGGCCATGGCCGAGCCGAGGCAGAAGTGCACGCCCTTGCCGAAGCTGATGTGGTGACGGGCGTTGTCGCGGTGGATGTCGAAGCGCTCGGGCTCGTCGAAGCGCTCGGGGTCGTGGTTGCCCGACGCGAACAGCAGGAACAGCTTGGCGCCGGCCGGCACGGGTACGCCCCCGACCTCGGTGTCGCGCGTGGCGATGCGCCGCCAGCTCACCTGGCTCGAGTCGTAGCGCAGCACCTCCTCCAGCGCGGGGTTGATGAGCGACAGGTCGGCGCACACCTCGGCCCACTGGTCCGGGTGCTCCAGCAGGCACTTCACGCTGTTGCACAGCAGGTTCGTGACCGCCTCGTGGCCGGCGAACGACAGGCCGTACACGACGCTCTTGAGCTCGTCCATGGTGAGATCGGTGGGGTCGACCTCGTGGGCGTCGAGCAGTTCACCGACGAAGTCGTCGGTGGTGATGCCCCGCGCCCGCTCGGCGACCTTGGCGTCGACGAAGGCCTGGCAGTAGCGCCAGTAGGAGAGCATGTCGCGGGCGATCGACTCCTGCTCGTCGGCCGGCGGGTGGCCCCAGCTGAACGACTTGCGGCGGCCGCACCAATCCTTGAGCCGGTCGGCGTCGTCGGCCGGGAAGCCGATGAGCTCGAACACGGTGTAGGCCGGCAGTGGGAAGGCCAGCGCGTTCACGAAGTCGACCGCGTTCGGCCCGGCCATCATGGCGTCGACCAGCTCGTGGGCCCGGCGCCGCACGTACGGCTCCAGCAGGCCCATGCGCCGGCCCGAGAAGCCGCGCGAGGTGTGGACCCGGATGCGGCCGTGGTCGGGGGCCACGTTGTTCGACATGACCGGCAGCGGGTCGAAGCCCTGGGCCAGCACCGCCTTGGCCGCGTCGCACAAGGGGTAGGCGGGGTCCTGCACGAGGCGGCCAGAGAACGTGTCATGGTCCAGGAACACCGCCTCGATGTCGGCCATGCGGGTCACGACCCACATGTCGATCTCGGGGGCGTAGAACACCGGCGTCTCGGCCCGCACCCGCCGGGCGACCTCGTACGGGTCGGCCAGGTAGCTCTCGGCGAGCGGGTCGAAGTCGGGGCGCACCGGGCAGCCGGTCGGGAGGGCGACATCGGTCATAGGCGGTCATCGTCGCGCCGCCCGGGCCCCGCGTGAAGCCGTCGGCGGTCCGATCGGCTAGAACCCACTCCCGATGTCGACACTGCGCCCCGATCAGATCGCCGACCTGGCCCGTCGCCACGACCACGCCCGGCGCACCGCTACCCCCATCAGTGCGCCCACGCTCGAGCGACCCGACATGGACCTGGACGATGCCTACGCCGTGCAGGAGGCGTGGATGGCCCTCGAGGTGGCCAACGGCAAGCGCGTCGTGGGCCACAAGATCGGCCTCACCTCGCAGGCCATGCAGCAGCAGATGCAGATCGGCGAGCCCGACTTCGGCGTGCTGCTCGACGACATGGTGTTCGAGGACGGCTGCGACCTGCCGACGTCGCGCTTCATCGACCCCCGCATCGAGGTCGAGGTGGCCTTCGTGCTCGGCCGCCGGCTCGAAGGCCCGAACGTCACCATGATCGACGTGCTGTCGGCCACCGACTACGTCGTGCCGGCGCTCGAGCTGATCGACGCCCGTAGCCACCGCGTCGACCCCGCCACCAAACGGGCGCGCACCGTGCGCGACACGATCGCCGACAACGCGGCCGACGCCGGCATCATCACCGGAGGCCGGCCCATGCGGCCGCTCGATGTCGACCTTCGCTGGGTCGGCGCGATCCTGGCCCGCAACGGCATCGTCGAGGAGACCGGTCTGGCCGCCGGCGTGCTGAACCACCCGGCCAACGGCGTGGCCTGGCTGGTTCGCAGGTACGCGCCACTGGGCCGGGCGTTGGAGCCGGGTCAGGTGGTGCTGGGCGGCTCGTTCACGCGGGCGGTGATCGCTCGCCCGGGCGACACCTTCGCCGTCGACTTCGGCCCCCTCGGCACCGTCAGCTGCCACTTCAGCTGACGGCCGGGCCGTGCCGGGGTCACACGATGCGGGTCTGCTTGTCGCCCCAGTAGCGGTCGCGCAGCACGCGCTTGTAGAGCTTGCCGGTGGGTAGGCGGGGCAGCTCTGCCTCGAAGTCGACCGTGCGGGGGCACTTCTGGCGGGCCAGGTGCTCCTGGCAGAAGGCGATGAGCTCGCGCTCGAGCTCGGGCCCCGGCGTCACGCCCGACATCACCTGCACCACGGCCTTCACCTCTTCGCCGAGGTCCTCGTTGGGCACGCCGAACACGGCGGCGTCCTCCACCTTCGGGTGCGTGATGAGCAGGTTCTCGCACTCCTGCGGGTAGATGTTCACCCCGCCCGAGATGATCATGTAGGTCTTGCGATCGGTGAGGTACAGGTAGCCGTCGGCGTCGGCGTAGCCCACGTCGCCCACCGTGCTCATGGTGCCGTCGGGCGTGCGCGACTCCTGGGTCTTGGCCTCGTCGTTGTAGTACTCGAACGGCGTGGCCGTCTTGAACCACACCGTGCCCGACACGCCCAGCGGGCACTCCTGCAGGTCGTCGTCGAGGATGTGCATCTCGCCCAGGATCGGCTTGCCCACGCTGCCCTTGTGGGCCAGCCACTCCGCGCTGTTGCAGAACGTGAAGCCCATGCCCTCGGTGGCGCCGTAGTACTCGTGGATGATCGGACCCCACCAGGCGATCATGTCCTCCTTCACCGGCACGGGGCAGGGCGCCGCGGCGTGCACGATGAACTCGAGCGACGACAGGTCGTACCTCGTGCGGACCTCGGCGGGCAGCTTGAGCATGCGGGAGAACATGGTGGGCACGAGCTGGCTGTGGGTCACGTGGTGCTGCTCGACCAGGGCCAGGTACTGCTCGGGGTCGTAGCGCTCCATGATGATGGCGGTACCGCCCATGCGCAGCGTGAGGCCCACCGCCGCCTGCGGCGCCGAGTGGTAGAGCGGCGCGGGCGACAGGTACACCATGCCCTCGCGGTACTGCCACATGGTGGTGAGGAACGTGAACAGGGGCAGCTGGTCGCCGGGTGCGTTCTCGGGCAGCGGCCGCAGGATGCCCTTCGGGCGCCCGGTGGTGCCCGACGAGTAGAGCATGGCCACACCGAGGAACTCGTCGTCGATGGGCGTGGTCGGCATGGGGCCCACGGTGGCCACGTAGTCGACGAAGGGACCGTCGTCGCCGGTGCCGTCGACGATGAGGAACAACTCGAGCCCCGGGCACTGGGCGGCGGCGGCGATGGCCACGTCCCGGCGCGAGCGTGACGTGATGAGCGCCTTCGATCGGCTGTCGTTCACGATGAAGGCCAGCTCGTCGGCCGTCAGGTACGAGTTGACGCCCGTGTAGTACAGGCCGGCGCGCTCGCCGGCCACGCACGTCTCCACGTAGCGGCTGTTGTTCTCCATGAAGATGGCGTAGTGGTCGGTGCGCTCGAAGCCACGCTGGCGGAACAGATGGGCCAGCTGGTTGCTGCGGGTCTCCATCTCGCCGTAGGTGACGACCTCGCCCGAGCCGACCATGACGACGCATGGACGCTCGGGGTGCTGCTGGGCGGTGACAGCCGGGTACATGGACCACTCCTCCGGGACGCGCAACGAGGCGGTGACGATGCCCCATCGGACACCATCACCGCCCCGGGGCTCAAGTCGACGGGCGACCGGCGGGTCTCAGCCGAGCCAGGCGGTCACGATGTCGGCGTGGGCGTCGACCCACGTCTTGGCGGCCACGTCAGGTGTCTTGCCGTCGCCGTCGACCATGGCGGCGATCTCGTTCTGCTGCGCGGTGGTCAGCTGGAACTTCTTGAGGAATGCCACCGTCTTGGCGTCCTTCTTCAGCATCTTGTTCGACACCGCCTTGTACAGCTTGTCGACCGGGTAGTCGCAGGCGTAGGTGCCGTCCTTGGCTTCGGCCGCCTTCGCGCACGCGTCCGTCACGGCCGGCAGCTTGACCTCGGTGAGCTTCACCTTCGAGTGCAACCAATGGGGCTGCCAGAACTGGAGCAGCAGCGGCTTGCTGTCGGCGTCGGCCTGCTTGATGGCGGTGATGAGAGCGGCCTCGGAACCGGCGACCACGAACTTCAGTGGCAGCTTGAGGTTCTTGATGATGTCCTCGTCGTAGCTGACGTAGCTCGGGTCGCCCATCAGGAACTGGCCCTGGTCGCCCGACTCCGCGGTGGCGAACTTCTTGGCCTCGACGGCGTCCTTGAAGCCCTCCCACGTGGCCAGCTTCGGATCGGCTTCGGCCACCTTGGTCGGTATGTACCACCCGATCTTGGCGTCAGGGCCGAGCAGGCCGATGTCGGTGACCGTCTTCTTCTCGTCGATGTAGGTGGTCCGGTCCTTGGCGTGACCCGACGGCCACACCTCGAGCACCGCGTCGATCGCGCCGGAGTCGAGCGCGGGCCAGGTTGGGCTCTCGTCGATCTTCTGGATGGTGACCTTTCCGCCGAGCTTGGCCTCGATGACCTGCTTGGCGACGTAGGCGTCGACCGCCGAGCCCGTCCACGGGTTCACCGCGAACGTGAAGCTCTTGTTGCCGCCGCCGCCCGAACCGCTGCCACCGCTGCCGCCGCAGGCGGCCGCGCCGACCAGCAGCGAGGTGGTGAGCAGCAGGTGCCCTGGCTTGATCCTCATGAATGTCCCCTCCGTGTCGCGGTCCGTGCGGTACCCCAGGCCTGGGTGGTGCGGTCCAGCACGATCGCCAGCAGGACGATAGCCAAGCCGCCCACCGCACCGCGGCCGATCTCGCTCTTGCTGAGCCCGTACACCGTCTCGAGACCGAGGGCGCCGGCGCCGATGAGGGCGGCGACGACGACCATCGACAGCACCATCATGATCGTCTGGTTGATGCCGAGCATCACCGATCGCAGCGCCAGCGGCAGCTGGACCTTCATCAGCTCCTGGGCGCGCGTGGCGCCGAACGACACCGCCGCCTCGCGCGGGGATACCGGCACCTGGCGCAGGCCGAGGCTGGTGAGCCGGATGCCCGGTGGGATGGCGTAGATGACCGACGCGATCACGCCGGGCACGCGCCCCACGTTGAACAGGAAGACCACCGGCACGAGGTACACGAACTGGGGGAGCACCTGAGCGGCGTCGAGGAGCGGGCGGATGGCCCGCTCGAAGCGGTCGGACCGCCCGGCGATGATGCCGAGGGGTACGGCGATGGCGACCGAGATGAGCACGGCGACGAGGACCTGGCTCAGGGTGTCCATGGCGAGGTCCCACACCCGCAGGGCGCCGATGCCGACCATGCACGCGCCGCACACCAGCGCGAGCCGGTGCCCGCCGCTGACCCACGCGATGGCCACGATGGCGGCGATCACGACCCACCACGGCAGGGCGATGAGCCCGTCGCTCATAGGGCGCAGCACGTCGCGAACGAGGAAGTCGCTGAAGGTGCCGGTGCCGCCGACCACGGGCACGCCGTGGCGGAAGTGATCGTTGACCCACGTCACCGCGGTGTTGACCGACCCGCTCGGATCGAACTGCCAGGCGCCGGGGAAGTCGTTGGCTCCGGCCATCTTGGCGACCACGGCGACGACGACCACGATGCCGACGGCCACCGTCGCCTGGACCCGTCCCGGCACGGTGGCCAGGCGGCGGGCGAAGGCCGACTGGCGGCCCGTCGTGCGGTGCGAGCCGTCGCCGGTGGAGATGCGATCGAGGGCGATGGCGAGGAACACGATGGCCAGGCCTGGTACGAACGCCTTGCCGACGTTGACCTTCTGCAGGCCGGCGAGCACGTCGCCGCCGAGGCCTCCGGTGCCGACCAGCGCGGCCAGCACGACCAGCCCGAAGGCCATCATGATGACCTGGTTGAGGCCGAGCAGGATGGCTCGCTGGGCCAGCGGTAGCTGCACCTTCAGGAGGAGCTGGCGGCGCGTGCAGCCGAACGCCGTACCGACCTCCTCCGACACGAGGGGTACGCTCCGAAGGCCGTGGGCCGTGAGCCGCACCGCCGGAGCCATGGCGAAGATGACCGTGGCCACCACCGCGGGTGGGTCGGCGATACCGAACAGCACCACGCACGGCAGCAGGTAGACGAAGGCCGGCATGACCTGAAACGCGTCGAGCACGGCCTGCACCGCGCTGGTGGCGACACGCGAGGCCAGGGTGGTGCGCTTGCTGAGGCCCATCCAGACGCCGAGCGGCACGCCCAGCAGCAGCGCCACCACGACTGACACCGACATGAGCGTGAGCGACTTCATGGTGTCGTCCCACACGCCGAGCACGCCACAACCGATGAGCAGCACCACGCCGGTGAGCGACGCTCGGCGTCCGCCGGTGCGATAGCCGACCACGCCGGCCAGCGCAACGACGCCGGGCCAGCGCAGGATGCGCAGCTGCCACAACACGGCATCGTTGGCCCACCGCAAGGTGGCGGCGATGGGGTTGAAGATCAGCGTGAACAAGAGGTTGTTCTCGCGGTGGCGCACGACCCAGTCGTAGAGGTCGTCGACCCAGGGCTTCACATGGGCGTCGAGCCACGACGGGGGCTTGTGGCCGATGACGGCGCCGACGACCACGATGGCCACGAGCACCAGCGCCGGTGCGGCGAAGCGTCGCCAGCGCTGGGTGAGGGCGACGCCGGCGGTGGTGGGCAGCGCCGTCGCGGTCACGGCACCCTCGACAGATCGGCGCCCGCCACCACCGACAGCACGCTCACGCGGTCGACGGTGCCCAGGGTCAGCCCATCGGCGCTGACGACGCGGATCGGGAGGTCGGTGGTGGCCACGTACTGCACCACGTCGCGCACCTTGGTGCCACTGGCCACCGTGGCGCCGTAGTCACCGTCGATCGGGGCCGTCATGAGGGAGTCGACCGACACCACGTGCGAGCGGGGCACGTCGCGCACGAAGTTGCGCACGTACTCGTCGGCGGGGTGGGCCAGCAGCTGCTCGGGCGTGTCGACCTGCACGAAGCGGCCGTCGCGCATGATGGCGATGCGGTCGCCCAGGCGCAGCGCCTCGGCCAGGTCGTGGGTGATGAACACCATGGTCTTGTTCAGCTCGCCGCGCAGGCGCACGATCTCGTCCTGCATGTCGCGGCGGATGAGCGGGTCGAGGGCCGAGAAGGGCTCGTCGAACAGCAGGATCTCCGGATCGGTCGCCAGGGCGCGGGCCAGGCCCACGCGCTGCTGCATGCCACCGGACAGCTGATCAGGCTTGGCGTGGCCCATGCCGGCCAGACCCACGAGCGCCAGCGCGTCGGTGGCCCGGGCGCGCCGGGTGGCCTTGTCGACGTCGCGCACCTCGAGCCCGAACGCCACGTTGTCGACGAGGCTGCGGTGGGGGAGCAGGCCGAAGTGCTGGAACACCATGCTCACGCGGTTGCGGCGAACGTCGAGCAGCTGCTCGCGGTTGGCGGCGGTGACGTCGGTGCCCGCGACGGTGATGGAACCGGCGGTCGGCTCGATGAGCCGGGTCAGGCAGCGCACGAGCGTGGACTTGCCCGAGCCCGACAGGCCCATCACGACGAACACCTCGCCCGGTGCCACGTCGAAGTTGACGTCGCGCACGGCGACGACGCAACCGGTTGCCGCTTCCAGGTCACCGCGCGGCAGGTCGGCTTCCGGGGAGCCCACGATGCGTTCGGCCCGCGGGCCGAACACCTTCCAGACGTCCCGCACCGAGATGGCTGCTTCCCCGGTCCCCATCCGGCCGAGCATAGAGCGCGGGCCCGAGGCGGCGCGGCGGTCGTCGGGGCACCGTGCGTGGCCGCCGACACCCGCTACCGTCCCTGGCCGTGCCGGAACCCATCCGCGACGTCGATCGAGAGCGCGGCGCCGACCCCTGCGGCGGCGCGAGGCTGACACCGTGACCGTCGACGATGCTGCTCTCGCCGCCGCGCTCGGACGGGTGCCGTGGCTGGCCGGCGCCCCCGCGCACGACGCCCGGCGCCTGGCCGGGATGACCAACCGCAACTACCTCGTCGAGCACAGCGGCGGCCGGTACGTGGTGCGCCTTCCCGGGGCCGGCACGGCGGAGTACATCGACCGCCGCCAGGAGGAGGTCGCGGCCCGGTCGGCCTCGGCGGCCGGCGTGAACGTGGAGCTCCTGCACTTCGACCCGGCCGACGGCTTGATGGTGACCCGCTTCGTCGACGGCGCCGCCACGATGGACCCGGATCGCTTCGCGGATCTCGATGCCGTCGGGCGCGCCGCCCGCGCCTTCCATCGGCTGCACACCACGGCAACGCCGTTCGCCGACGACTTCGTGCTGTTCCCGATGATCGGTGGGTACAAGGAGCTGCTGGCGTCGAAGGGCGCCCGCCTGCCCGACGGCTACGACGAGGTCCAGGCCCGCGCCTCGGTGGTCCAGGTGGTGATGGAGGCGCGGCCCGTGCCGCTGGTGCCGAGCCACTGCGACCCGCTGTGCGAGAACTTCCTCGACGCCGGCGAGCGCATGTACCTCATCGACTACGAGTACTCGGGCAACAACGACCCCATGTGGGACCTGGGCGACCTGTCGGTCGAAGGGGCCTTCTCCGAGGCTCAGGATCGGGCGTTGCTGGCCGCCTACTTCGATGGTGCGGTGCCGCCCGAGCAGCATGCCCGCATGGTGGTGTACAAGGCGATGTGCGACCTGCTGTGGACGCTGTGGGGCGTCATCCAGCACGTGAACGGCAACCCGGTCGACGACTTCTGGGCCTACGCCGTGCGCCGGTTCGAGCGGTGCCAGGCCCTCATGGCCACGCCCGCGTTCGCAGAGCACGTGGAGGTGCTGCGGTGTCCATGAAGCCACTGGACGAACCCGTCGGCCAGTACATCGACGGTCGGTTCACAGCCGGTACCTCGGCCGAGACGTTCCCCACCAGGAACCCGGCCACCGGGCAGGTGATCGCCCAGGTGCGCCAGGCGTCGGCCGGCGACGTGGACGCCGCCGTGGCCTCGGCCCGGCGCGGGTTCGAGCAGTGGTCGACCCTCACGGGCGCCCAGCGGGGCCGGGTCCTCATGAACGCGGTGCGGCTCCTGCGCGAGCGCAACGACGAGCTGGCCGAGCTCGAGGTGCTCGACACCGGCAAGCCCATCAGCGAGGCCAACGTGGTCGACGTCGCTTCGGGCGCCGACTGCCTGGAGTACTTCGCCGGGGCGGCTGCCACTCTGCACGGCAGCCACGTCGACCTCGGCTCGGCGTGGGGCTACACGCGGCGCGAGCCGCTGGGCGTGTGCGTGGGCATCGGCGCCTGGAACTACCCGATCCAGATCGCGCTGTGGAAGTCGGCGCCGGCGCTGGCGTGCGGCAACGCCATGGTGTTCAAACCGGCCGAGCTCACGCCGCTCACCGCCGCCCGCCTCGGGGAGATCTACACCGAGGCCGGCGTGCCCGACGGCGTGTTCAACGTGGTGCAGGGCGACGGGCGCGTCGGCGCCGCGCTGTCGTCGCACGCCGGCGTGGCCAAGGTGTCGCTCACCGGTGAGGTCGGCACCGGGCGCAAGGTGATGACCCAGGCCGCCCAGCACCTGGCCCATGTCACGCTCGAGCTCGGCGGCAAGAGCCCGCTCATCGTGTTCGAGGACGCCGACATCGATTCGGCCGTCGGCGCCGCCATGCTCGGCAACTTCTACACGCAGGGCGAGGTCTGCTCGAACGGCACCCGCGTGTTCGTGCACGAGTCCGTGCGCGACGAGTTCCTCACCAAGCTGGTGGCTCGCACCGCGGCCATGCGCATCGGCGACCCGATGGATCCGGCCACCCACGTGGGCGCGCTCATCTCGGCCGAGCACCACGCCAAGGTCGTCGGCTACATCGAACGCGGTCGGGCCGAAGGCGCCCGCGTCCTGTGCGGTGGCGCGGTGCCCGCGTTGGCCGACCCCGCGCTGGCCGGTGGCTGGTTCGTAGAGCCCACGGTGTTCGACGGCTGCACCGACACCATGGCCATCGTGCGCGAGGAGATCTTCGGCCCGGTCATGGCCGTGCTGTCGTTCACCGGCGAGGCCGAGGTGCTGGCCCGGGCCAACGCCACCGATTTCGGCCTCGCCGCCGGTGTGTTCACGCGCGACATCACGCGCGCCCACCGGATGGCCGCCCGTCTGCAGGCGGGCATCGTGTGGATCAACAACTACAACATCACCCCCATCGAGCTCCCCTTCGGCGGCGTCAAGCAGTCGGGGCTGGGGCGCGAGAACAGCCTCGCCGCCATCGAGCACTACACGCAGCTCAAGACCGTGTACGTGGAGATGGGCCCGGTCGAGGCGCCCTACTGACATGACCGGACTGCCATGAGCGCTCACTCCCGCTACGACTACGTCATCGTCGGCGGTGGATCGGCCGGCTGCGCGCTGGCCAACCGCCTGTCGGCCGATCCGGGCACCAGCGTGCTCGTCCTCGAGGCCGGCCGTCCCGACTACAAGTGGGACGTCTTCATCCACATGCCCGCCGCGCTCACGTTCCCGATCGGCAGCCGCTTCTACGACTGGAAGTACGAGAGCGAGCCCGAGCCCTTCATGAACGGTCGGCGCGTGTACCACGCCCGCGGCAAGGTGCTGGGCGGCTCGTCGTCGATCAACGGCATGATCTTCCAGCGGGGCAACCCGCTCGACTACGAGCGCTGGGCAGCCGACGAGGGCATGGACACGTGGAGCTACGCCCACTGCCTGCCCTACTTCAAGCTGATGGAGAACTGCCTGGCCGGTGCCGATGAGCACCGCGGCGGCACGGGCCCGCTCGTGCTCGAGCGCGGGCCGGCCACCAACCCGTTGTTCCGGGCCTTCTTCGGTGCGGTGCAGGAGGCCGGGTACCCGATCACCAAGGACGTGAACGGCTACCAGCAAGAGGGCTTCGCCGCCTTCGACCGCAACGTGCACCGGGGTCGCCGGCTCTCGGCGGCCCGCGCCTACCTGCACCCGGTGATGAACCGGCCCAACCTCACCGTGGAGACGCGCACGCTGGTGACCAAGCTGCGCACCGAGGGCGCCCGCGTCACCGGCGTCGACTACGTGCACCGCGGCAAGGCCCACATGGTCACCGCCGGTGACGTGGTGCTGTGCGGCGGTGCGTTCAACTCGCCCCAGTTGCTGCAGGCGTCGGGCATCGGGCCGGCGTCGGTGCTGGCGCCGCTCGGCATCGACGTGGTCGCCGACCTGCCCGGCGTGGGCCGGAACCTGCAGGACCACCTCGAGGTCTACCTGCAGCACGCCTGCACCCAGCCGGTGTCGATGCAGCCCTACATGGCCACGTGGCGGCGGCCCTTCATCGGGCTGCAGTGGCTGTTCCGCAAGGGTCCGGCCGCGACCAACCACTTCGAGGCCGGTGGGTTCGTGCGTTCCAACGGCGAGGTCGCCTACCCGAACCTGATGTTCCACTTCCTGCCGCTGGCCGTGCGCTACGACGGGTCGTCGCCGGCCGGCGGCCACGGCTACCAGGTGCACATCGGGCCCATGTACTCCGACGTGCGGGGCAGTGTCACCATCACCTCGCCCGACGTGACGGTGAAGCCGAAGCTGCAGTTCAACTACTTGTCCACCGAGAAGGACCGCCGCGAGTGGATCGAGGTCGTGCGCACGGCCCGGCACATCCTGGCCCAGCCGGCGATGATGCCCTACGACGGTGGCGAGGTGTCGCCCGGCCCGTCGGTGGAGACCGACGAGGAGATCCTGGCGTGGGTGGCCAAGGACGCCGAGACCGCGCTGCACCCGTCGTGCACGTGCCGCATGGGTGTCGACGAGATGTCGGTGGTGGACCCGCTGACGATGAAGGTCCACGGGGTGGACGGTCTGCGGGTGGTCGACGCGTCGGCCATGCGCTACGTCACCAACGGCAACATCTACGCCCCGGTGATGATGTTGGCCGAGAAGGCCGCCGACCTGATCGCCGGCAACACCCCGTTGGCCCCCGAGACGGTGGAGTACTACCGCCACCAGGGTTGAGCGCGGGCTGGGCCGCGGCCAGGCATCGGTTGTCAAAGAGCGCGGTCCGGGAAGCGGACGTTCCGTAGGGCAACGCCGCCGACCGCCGGGAAGGTTCTGGAGTCGTGGTGCTACGCCGATGCCCGCCGCCGACGCCCTTCAGGCGGCGGGCCGACGTCTGGACGGTGGGCCGGTCGAGAGCACCTGTCCGTCGGGCAGACGCACGGTCAGCGTCCGGTCGGGCCCCATCTCGACGACCCATCCGAGATCGTGCACGCAGTGATGGTGCCGAGGGCACAGTGGCAGCAGGTTCGCGAGATCGGTGCGGCCGCCGTCCTCCCAGGGCAGGACATGGTGCATCTTGGCCCGGTCGAACGGGACGGTGCAGCCGGGCATGCCACAGCACCGGTACAGAGCGCGCAGCATCCGCCGCTGAGCGCGGGAGGCGACGCGCTTGTCGCGCCCCTCGTCCTGCTTCCCCGGGGCGTACAGGATGCGGCCGTTGGCCACGATGACGCACTCGATGCGGGCGTCGCGGAGCAGAGCGTCACGTACCGGGACCGGGATGTCGACCGGGAGTCCCCAATCGATCTCGGTCGGCTGGTCGGAGACGTCGACCACGACGGTGGCGTCCCACCGCACCGTGCCCCGGCCGCCCGGGTCGAGCACCAGCGCGGCCAGCGCCAGCGCGGCGAGGTGCTGTTGGCGGGCCAGCGGATCGCTGGGCGCGTGCGGCGGCGTGGTGTCTCGGAACATCGCTTCGGTCTTGCCCCGCAGCGCGGCGGCCAGGAGCTTGGCCGTGACGGGATCGAACTCGGCCTGCAGGCACCACATGCCGGTGACCTCGTCGGTCCACGTGCGCAGGGTCGTGGCCCGCCGCTGCGCCTCGAAACGGGCCATACCGTCGTCGGTGGTGAGCTGTTGGACACGGCGCTTGAGCTCGCGCTGGAACGAGTCGGCCACCATCCGCTCGGCGATGCGGACGAGCACGTCGGCCTGGGCCAGTACCAGCGGGCGATGCGCCGGCTCGAGCTTCTGGAGGGCCCGACCCAGCACGTCGACATGAGCGGCGGTGATGCGCCCCGCCTCGAGCGAGACGGCGAACGCGGGTGCCTGGGCGAGGACCTCGGCCCGGCGCACGAGACGCTCGGCGTCACGAAACGGGACCTGCTGCGCGTCGTTGATGGCCTGCTCCGGGTACGACTCGGTGGCGCTCATGGCGGCCACGACTCGTGCATCGAACGCGTCGCGCCAGGCGCCCAGGCGCTTCGAGTCGGCCAGCGCCGCCCGCAGTGACTCGCGGTCCGCGCCCGCGACATCGAACGCGACCAGCCGCGCCACCACGTCGAGGACCGCCACCGTGCTCATGTGGTCGACCCTACGGAGGGGATGTGACAGAGAAACCGGGCCGCCTCGGAGGGATTGGTGGGCGCGCCGGTCATAGCCACGACCCTACGGAGGGGGTGTGACGGAGTTGCCGGACGACCCGGCGGCACCCGGCGCTGCGTGACAGGCTGCACGGCGTGGACGACCGGTACGAGGGGTTCCCGCCCGGGTTCTTCGAGCGGGCCGACGAAGACGACGACACCCGCTTCTACGACGTGCCCCGGCTGGTGACCCACATCGACGACGGCGCCATCGCCGCGGTGGGGAAGGTGTACGCCCAGCTCGGCATCGACGGCTCGGCGGCCGAGCCCCGCCACGTGCTCGACCTCATGTCGAGCTGGATCTCGCACTTCGTCACTCCGCCGACGGAGCTGACGGTGCTGGGCATGAACCGCTCCGAGCTCGACCGCAACGAGGCGGCGACGGCGCGGGTGCTGCACGATCTGAACACCGACCCGGTGCTCCCGTTCGCCGACGCCACCTTCGACGGCGCGGTCTGCTGCGTGTCGGTCGACTACCTCACCAAGCCGCTGGAGGTGTTCGCCGAGGTCGCCCGCGTGCTGCGCCCGGACGCACCGTTGTGCTGCACGTTCTCGAACCGCTGCTTCCCCACCAAGGCCGTCCGCGGCTGGCTGGCCACCAACGACAACGGCCGCGTCGGCATCGTGCGTGAGTACTTCATCCGCACGCCGGGCTTCACCGACGTGAAGGCGGTGCGGGCCACCCCCGACGGCGCGTGGGGTGACCCGCTGTACGCGGTGTGGGGCTACCGGACCGAGTCGTGAAGCTGATCCCGGGGCTGCGATGGCTCAGGCCAGCGCTTCGGCCAGCAGGGCGCGCTCGGCGTTCCCCAGCGGCACGTCGGCCACGGCGGCCAGGCCGGCGGCGCTCATCTTCTTCGCGGTCTTGCGCAGCACGTCGACCAGGTGGGCGTGGTCGAACGCCGGCGTGACGGCGGCGAGCTGCGTCTCCAGGAACACGAGGCACGCCGCGTCCTCCACCGCCTGGGCGCCGGCGTCGGTGCGCAGGTCGTCGCGGCGCACCAGGGCCTGCACCCGCCCGACCGTGGCGTCGTCGTAGCCGGCGGCGAGCAGCAGAGCCCCTACATCGCGCCCGTGGCGGGCGCGCTGGTCGCGCTTCCACTGGTGATACCCGGCCTTGCCCTCGGGGTACGACGAGCGCAGCACCTCCCAGCGGCGCAGGTGATGGGCGCGCGCCGCCAGCCGCAGCGCGTCGTCGGCGCCGGGCACGAGACGCTCGACCCACGCGGTCGCCAGGCGACCGTGGGCCAGCGCCAAGGGCAACGTGTCGCCTCGCACCGTCACCGCAGACGGGTCGGCGGCGTTGGCCGCGTCGATGGCGGCCACGGCCTCGACGTAGTGCTCGCTCAGACCGCGCACTCCGAGTCGCCGACCTCGGCCACGAACGGCCCGGTCTCGTCGAAGTCGGCGTAGAACTCGGGGGCCTCGTCGGGCGAGGGGAAGTGGTCGAGGTCCTTCAGCTCCAGCGCGATGGCCGAGGCGCCGCCCATGCGGTCCATCCACGGGCGGAACGCCTCACCAGCGTTGCGCTCGGCGGCGAAGCGCCGGATGACGCGGGCAGCCGCCTCGGGCGCCGCCTTGGCCGGCAGGCGCAGGGCCTTGTCGCCGAAGTGGATCTGCTCCTCACCCACGTAGCCGCCGAGCAGCATCTGGTAGCCGGGGGCGCTGCGGCCGTGGGCCCGGCGCTCGGCGCCGAAGAAGCCGATGTCGGCGGCGTGGTGCTGCCCGCACGAGTTCGTGCAGCCCGAGATGTTGATGCGGATGCCGCCGACCTCGCCCAGGCCCTCTTCCTCGAGCTTCTCGCCGATGGCCTTGGCCAGGCCGCGCGACTGCGTGACCGCGATGTTGCACGTGTCGGCACCGGGGCAGGCCACGACGTCACGGGCCAGTTCGGCGCCGGGGCGGGCCATGCCGACAGCCTCGAGTCTTGCGTAGAGCACCGCGAGCTGGGCCTCGGACAGGCCGCGGAACACCACGTTCTGCCGGTTCGAGAGGCGAACGTCGGCGGCCAGCTCGCGCTGCACGGACGACAGGGCCCGGAACTGGTCCGCGGTCACGTCGCCCAGAGCGGCGTAGGCCACGGCCGACACGGTGCCGTTGGCCGCGCCGCGGATGACGCTGCTGGTCACCCAGCGCTGGTACGGGTCGGACGTGGGCAGCGCGATGCGCACGCCCTGGCCGACGGCGGTGGGCGCCTCGGTCGTCGACAGGCCTGCGGGAGCGTCGCCCATCTTGGCGACGACCTCGGGGATGCCGCCGGGCCACGATGACGACGCCGGCAGCGTGTGACGCACCTTCAGCACGCGGCGGCGGACCTCGTCGATGCCGAGGGTGTCGACCACCCACTTCATTCGGGCCCGCAGCTTGTTGTCGCGGTTGCCGGTCTGCTCGAAGACGCGCAGCACGGCTTCGATGGTCGGCAGAAGGTCTTCGCGGCTGGTGAACTCTTCGAGCGCCATGGCCGGGTGGGGCGTGGCGCCCAGACCGCCGGCGATGTACACGCGGAAGCCGCTCTCGACGGTGCCGTCCTCGAGCGTGCGGGTGGTGGCGATGACGCCGGCGTCGTTGAACATGGCCTGGCCGCAGTCGGACGAGCAGCCGGAGAAGTTGATCTTGAACTTGCGGGGCAGGCGCTGGCCCAACGGGTTGCGCACGAAGTGGCGGAAGGCGGCCTCGGCCCACGGGGTGACGTCGAGGACCTCGTGGGGGCAGGCGCCGGCCAGGTGGCAGGCCATGACGTTGCGCACGGTGTCGCCGCACGCCTCCCGCGAGGTGAGGCCGACCTTGGCCAGGTGCCGCATGACCTCGGGGATCTTCGTCAGCTCGACGTAGTGCATCTGCACGTTCTGACGGGTGGTGATGTGGCCCCACCCGCGGGAGTAGGTCTCCACCAGGTGGGCCATCGCGTCGAACTGCTCCGGGGTGATGGTGCCGGCGGGCAGCTTCACGCGCACCATCTGGTTGGTGCCGCCCTGGCGCTGGCCGTAGATGCCGTTGTTCAGGCGCATCACGCGGAACACGTCTTCGCTGATCTCGCCGGCGAGGTACTGGGCGATGGCGGCCTCGAACCGCTCGATGTCACGGTGCTGCTCGGCGGTGAGGTCTCGATCGACCGGAACGACAGGGGCGATCCCCACGAGGCCTCCCAGGGGGTGCGGGTGAAACTCCGACTAACGCAGTCAACAATAGAGGAAATTCGGCCGACAGCCAACCGCTATCGGCCCGGGTCCTCGCCGACCTCGCGCAGAGCGTCGAACAGGGCGCCCCGCAGGCGGCGGGTCTGGGTCCCGTCGAGGTGGAAGACCAGGCCGTAGCCGGGGCGGCCGACCTCCTCCACGGTGAGCACCACCCGGGGCTCGGCATCGTCGTAGTCGTCGCTGATGGCCACGGCCCACGACAGCCGGGCGGCGTCGTCGGCCCCCGGGGGCAGGTCGGCCCCGTCGAAGGGCTGGTCATCGATGGATCGGCGCACGCCCCCAGGCTGCCAGACCCCGGCTCCCAAGGGAGCGTGGGGGATTCGCCCGATGGCCACCGGCACCTGTCGGCCTCCCCGCGCACCCATGCTCCGAACGCTGCTGCACTGGTACGGCGACCACGCCGGCACCGGCTTGGCCGTCTCCCTCGTGGCCGCCCTGGTGGGGGAGCGGGCCGTGTGGCTCGTGCGGCGCCGCCGGGTGAACGTGGTCGGCGAGGTGAGCTCGGTGCTGTCGGGCGGGGCGTTCCCGGTGGCCAAGGCGGCCATGGCCAAGCTGATCATGCTGTCGCTGGCCGTCACGGTGTACGAGGGGTTCCGCCTGTTCGGCCTCGACCTCGACCTCGGCAAGCCCGAGACCGAACCGGTCCGCTGCGGCTTGGTCGGTGGCTACGGGCTGAGCACGGTGGACGAGGTGCTGGCCGGCGGCTACCCCGACCGGTGGGCGGCGGTGCGCCCCCTGTCGGGCACCCGGGCGCGGGTCCGCCACCTGCTGGCGCCGCCGGCGTGGGCCCGGCACTCTGGGCCGGATGCGTCCTACCGGCGGGACGCTGTCCACCCAGACGCACGGTCCGCCACGGCCGGCGAGCGCCCGGGCCGTGGACCGGTCCGACGTTCGGCCAGGCGGAACGATCGTCGGGTTCGGTCAGCGGGCCCGGCGTAGTGTGCCGGGGGGAGGACGACATGACCGATGTGATGGCGAACCGTCCGGGCGCGAACGACCTGACGGCGAAGTTCCGGGCCGACGAAGGCGAGTTCTTCTTCACGGGCGTTCAGGCGCTGGTGCGGGTGCCGCTCGAGCAGCTCCGGGTCGACCGGGCTGCCGGGAAGCGCACGGCCGGCTTCGTGTCGGGCTACCAGGGCTCGCCCCTGGGCGGCTTCGACCGCGAGCTGGGCACCGTGAAGGCGCTGCTCGACGAGCTCGACATCGTCCACAAGCCGGGCATCAACGAGGAGCTGGCCGCCTCGGCGGTGATGGGCAGCCAGCAGGTGTCGGCCCTGCCGTCGGCCCGCTACGACGGCGTGCTCGGCGTCTGGTACGGCAAGGCGCCCGGTCTCGACCGCGCCGGCGACGCCATCCGCCACGCGCAGTACGCCGGCACCAGCCGGCTCGGTGGCGTGCTCGGCCTCACCGGTGACGACCCCGCGTGCAAGTCGTCGACCCTGCCGTCGAGTTCCGAGGCGTCGCTGGCCGACCTGCACATGCCGGTGCTCGTGCCCGGCAACGTGCAGGAGGTGCTCGACTTCGGGCGGCACGCCATCGCCATCTCGCGCGCCACCGGCCTGTGGGCCGGCTTCAAGATCGTCACCGCGGTGGCCGACGGCACCGGCACCACCGAGGTCCACCCCGACCGCATCGTGCCCGTCGTCCCCGCCTTCGAGTACCTCGGTCAGCCGTTCGTGCCCCGCATCGAGCTCAAGTTCGTCGGCTCGTCGAACGAGATCGAGCGCGAGATCTACGAGGCCCGGCTGCCGCTGGCGCGCGCCTACGCGGCCGCCAACCCCGCGCTCAACGTCGTCACCGTCGACACCGACGACGCATGGCTCGGCATCGTCGCCTCGGGCCGCACCTACTACGAGGTCGTCGAGGCGTTGAAGACGCTCGGCCTCTCCGAGCGCGACCTGCGCCAGGTCGGCATCCGCCTGCTGCGCCTGGGCATGATCCACCCGCTCGACCCGGGCATCGTGGCCCACTTCGCCCGCGGCCTCGGCGAGATCATGGTGGTGGAGGAGAAGCGGCCGTTCATCGAGACCGCCATCCGTGACCTGTTGTACGGCTCGCCCGACCAGCCGCGGGTGTACGGGAAGTTCGACCCGAGCGGCGTGCCGCTCGTGCCCGGCTACGGCCAGCTCGACGCCGACGGCGTGCAACCCGCGCTGCGGGCCCGCCTGAGCGAGCGCATCGACGCCTCGCGCCTCGCCCCGCCGCCGGCACCACCCCGCCAGCTGCTGAACGTGCTGCAGTCGCGCACCCCGTTCTTCTGCTCGGGCTGCCCCCACAACACCGGCACGAAGGTGCCCGACGGCGCCGCCGTGGGCGCCGGCATCGGCTGCCACGGCATGAACACCTTCATGGACCCGGCCCGCGTCGGCGACATCGTGGGCATGACGCAGATGGGCGGTGAGGGCACGCAGTGGATCGGCATGGAACCGTTCGTGTCCATCCCGCACCTGTTCCAGAACATCGGCGACGGCACGTTCTTCCACTCGGGCTCGCTCGCCGTGCGCGCCGCAGTGGCCGCCGGCAGCCACATCACGTTCAAGGTGCTCTACAACGGCACCGTGGCCATGACCGGCGGGCAGGACGCCGCCGGTGCCGTGCCCGTACCGGAGCTGGCGGCCAGCCTGGTGCTGCAGGGCGTGCAGCGGGTCATCATCACCACCGACGAGCCCGACAAGTACAAGGGCGTGCGGCTGCACACCGGTGTCGAGGTGTGGCCGCGAGAGCGCATCATCGAGGCGCAGGAGACGTTGGCCGAGCTGCCCCGGGTCACCGCTCTCATCCACGACCAGCAGTGCGCGGCCGAGAAGCGCCGTGACCGCAAGCGGGGTCGGGTCGCCGACCCCGCCATGCGCATCGTCATCAACGAGCGCGTGTGCGAGGGCTGCGGTGATTGCGGCACCGCGTCGAACTGCCTGTCGGTGCAGCCCGTCGAGACCGAGTTCGGGCGCAAGACCCGCATCGACCAGTCGTCGTGCAACAAGGACTACTCGTGCCTCGCCGGCGACTGCCCGTCGTTCCTCACCGTGGTGCCCACGGGCAAGGCGGGCCGCAACGCGACCGACCCGGCGGTGGCCCGACGCGAAGGTGGCGGCCGGCGCCGACCCGAGCTGAGCGCCACCGACCTGCCCGAGCCCACGCCCGTGGTGCCGGTGGACGACATGACGCTGCGCATGCCCGGCATCGGCGGCACCGGCGTGGTGACGGTGAACCAGATCATCGGCACCGCCGCCATGCTGGACGGTCGCTACGTGACCGGGCTCGACCAGACCGGCCTGTCGCAGAAGGCGGGTCCGGTGGTGAGCGACCTGCGCATCAGCCGCGAGCCCATCGAGGGCGCCAACAAGGCCTCGGCTGGTGGGGTCGACGCCTATCTCGTGTTCGATCTGCTCGTCGGCCTCGGGCCCACCAACATCTCGGGCGCGTCACCTGCGCGCACCGTGGCCATCGTGAGCACATCGCGCACGCCCACCGGGCGCATGATCGCCGACCCGAACGCCACGTTCCCCGACATGGCGCCGCTGCTCGCCCAGATGGACGAGTCCAGCCGCGCCGACCTGAACGTGCACCTCGACGCGGCGGCCGTGTGCAGCGGCCTGTTCGGTGACACCACCACGGCCAACGTGCTCGTGCTCGGTGCCGCCTACCAGCGCGGTGCGCTGCCCATCGCCGCCGCGGCCATCGAGCAGGCCATCGAGCTGAACGGTGCCGCCGTGGCCGTGAACAAGCTGGCCTTCCGCTGGGGGCGCATGTGGGTGCACGACCAGACCCGCGTCGAGGCGGCCATGACCAAGCCCGAGGACGCGCTCACCCCGCCGTCGAGCGCCGATGTGGCCCTCATCGGCGATCTGGACGAGGGCGAGCTCGGGCGTCTGCTGCGCATCCGCGTGCCCGATCTCGTCGCCTACCAGAACCGGGCCTACGCGTCGCGCTACGTGGACCAGGTGCGCAAGGTGGCCCGGGCCGAAGCGAGCGCCACCCCGGGTCGCACCGAGTTGGCCGAGGCGGTGGCCCGGCACCTGTACAAGCTCATGGCCTACAAGGACGAGTACGAGGTCGCGCGCCTGCAGCTGCTGGCCGCCGAGCGGGCCCGCGTCACCAACGAGGTGGGCGAGCACGTGAAGGTGTCGTTCAACCTGCATCCGCCCACGCTGCGGGCGATGGGCATGAAGAAGAAGCTGCGGCTCGGTCCGTGGTTCGCGCCGGCCATGGCCGGACTGGCCACGGGCAAGCGGGTGCGCGGCACCGCCTTCGACCCGTTCGGACGGGCCGGGGTGCGCCGCACCGAGCGGGCGCTCATCGATGAGTACCGCTCGATGATCGACGCGGCCGTCGCCCACCTCAGTGCCCTCAACCACGACGACGTGGTCACTCTGGCGGCGCTGCCCGACATGGTGCGGGGCTACGAGGACATCAAGCTGGCCAACGTGGAGCGCTACCGCAGCGAGGTGGCGGCCCGGCGCAGTCAGCTCGGCATCTGAGCGCACCGATCGGGCTCCTGAGGGGGACGAGACACGTTCTTGCCGCCGTCCGGAGCTACGGCGTGGCCACGTGTGTTCCGATGGTCTCCACGACAGACGGAGGTCACCGGGCACATGACCGGACGGTCGCAGGGCAGCATCCACAGGCACGGGACGGGTTCGGCATGACCGGATCCAGTCACAGCGGCGCCATCCGCAACGCTCTCGCGTTGATCACCGCCTGCCAGGCCGAGCCGCGCAGCGAGGCGATGGTGACCGACCTGGTGCGCACCTGCCTCACCGATCCCGACGTGCCCGTCGACCTCACGGTGGCCGCGCTGGCCCAGCTCGCCGCCACCCTCATCAAACGGAGCGCGGCCGTGACCGGCGTACCGGGGGACCGCGACCTGCAGTTGTTTGCCCGCGACTTCGAGCGCTACCTGCTGGCCGACCCCGACCTGGGGGCGTGAGACGACGGGATCCGATCGCCGCGGTCGCCCGCGAGGTGAAGAGCCGGTCACCAGACCGCGGAGGCCACCGGGGACATCACCAACCGGATCAACGGCATGACCTCCAACGTGGAGGCCCCGCCGAGCTCGCGCACCGCGAGGACGAGCTGACGACGCTGCTCACGTCCCGCTGAGCCCGCACGCGTCGTCGGGTTCCCCCGCAGTCGCGCCGCGGCCTACCCTGAGGCCTGCAAGCCGCTGAGGGGATCGGCGGGAGCCGAAGGGGACACCGATGACCGACGTCATGCCCGACCGTCCGAAGTCGGGGCCGCAGGACCTCGATGCCAAGTACCGCGACGAGGCGGGCAGCTTCTTCTTCACCGGTGTGCAGGCCCTGGTGCGGGCGCCCATGGACCAGATGCGCGACGACAAGCGGGCCGGTCTGCGCACGGCCACGTTCATCTCCGGCTACCAGGGAAGCCCTCTGGGCGGGTTCGACCGCGAGATCATCGCCCACAAGAAGCTGATGGACGCCCTGAACGTGGTGCACCAGCCGGGCCTCAACGAGGAGCTCGGCGCCACGTCGGTCATGGGCAGCCAGGTGACGTCCACGTTCCCCAAGCAGCGCTACGACGGTGTGCTCGGCGTCTGGTACGGCAAGTCGCCCGGTGTCGACCGGGCCGGCGACGCCATGCGCCACGCCGCGTACGCCGGCACCCATCCCCGCGGTGGCGTGCTCGCGCTCGCCGGCGACGACCCGGCCAACAAGTCGTCGACGCTTCCGTCGTCGTCGGAGTACGCGCTGAGCGACCTCCACATGTCGATCCTGCACCCGGGCAGCGTGCAGGAGGTGCTCGATCTGTGCCTGCACGGGGTCGCCCTGTCGCGCGCCAGCGGCCTGTGGAACGCCATCAAGATCGTCACCGCCGTGGCCGACGGCTCGGGCAACATCGAGGTCGGCCCCGGCCGCGTGCGCCCTGTGCTGCCCGAGGTCATGTGGAAGGGCAAGCCGTTCGTGCCGAAGGTGAACCCGCGGCTCGGTGGCGCGCCGGCCAACGCCATGGAGCCCGAGATCTACGAGGCCCGCATGGAGGTCGCCCGCCTGTACGGCGTGCTCAACCAGCTGAACCGGGTCACGCACCAGGCCGACGGCGCCTGGCTCGGCATCATCGCGTCGGGCCACATGTACCACGAGACGCTCGAGGCGCTGCACCTGCTCGGCCTGGACGACGCCGCGCTGCGGGCCCGTGGCATCCGCCTCATGCAGCTGTCGATGCTCTATCCCCTCGACAAGGGCACCCTGCGCGACTTCGGTCGCGGCGTCGAAGAGATCATGGTGGTGGAGGAGAAGCGGCCGTTCATCGAGACGCTGCTGCGTGACGCGCTCTACGGCATGGCCGATGCGCCGCGGGTCATCGGCAAGCGCGACCCCGAGGAGCAGAAGCTGGTGCCCGGCCACGGCGCCCTCGACGCCGACGCGCTCGTGGCACCGCTGCGCCGTCGCCTGCTCACCAAGCTGGCGCCCGAGGTGCTCACGCCCGAGCTGAAGCCGGCGGTGGTGCCGCGCGAGCGCCTGGCGATGCTGCCCACCCGCACGGCCTACTACTGCTCTGGTTGCCCCCACTCCACGGGCACCAGGGCGCCCGAGGATGCACTCGTGGGCGCCGGCATCGGCTGCCACGGGCTGGTCGGGCTCATGGACCCCCAGCGCGTCGGCACCCTGATGGGCAACACGCAGATGGGCGGCGAGGGCGTGCAGTGGGTCGGCATCGAGCCCTTCGTCGACGTCGACCACTTCATCCAGAACCTGGGCGACGGCACCTTCGCCCACTCGGGTTCGTTGTGCATCCGCCAGGCCGCATCGGCCAACGCCAACATCACGTACAAGGTGCTCTACAACGGCGCCGTGGCCATGACCGGCGGCCAGGACGCGGCCGGCGCCATGCCCGTCGACAAGCTGGCCACGTGGGCGCTGTGCGAGGGGGTGCGCCGCGTGATCATCACCACCGACGACACCGGCAAGTACAAGGGCGTGAACCTGGCCGGCGGGGTCGAGGTGTGGGACCGCAGCCGCATCCTGGAGGCGCAGGAGGTGCTGGCCAAGGTGAAGGGGGTGACCCTGCTGATCCACGACCAGCAGTGCGCCGCCGAGAAGCGCCGCGACCGCAAGCGCGGTCTGGTGGCCGACCCGGCCATGCGCATCGTCATCAACGAGCGCGTGTGCGAGGGCTGCGGTGACTGTGGCGTGCAGTCGAACTGCCTGTCGGTGCAGCCCGTCGACACCGAGTTCGGGCGCAAGACGCAGATCCACCAGTCGTCGTGCAACAAGGACTTCACGTGCATCAACGGTGATTGCCCCTCGTTCCTGACCGTGATCCCGAAGGCGTCGTCGGGCAAGCGCACCAGCAAGGCCGAGGGCGGCGCCCGTCGCAAGCCCACCTTCGACGTCGCCAGCCTGCCCACCCCCACATCGATCCTGTCGTCGCCCGACGTCACCATCCGCATGCCCGGCGTGGGCGGCACCGGCGTGGTCACCGTGTCGCAGATCCTGGGCACCGCGGCCACGCTCGACGGCAAGTACGTGGCGGGCATCGACCAGACCGGGCTGTCGCAGAAGGCCGGCCCGGTCGTGTCCGACCTGCACATCACGCGCCAGCAGGTGGAGGGGGCCAACAAGCTCACCGTCGGTTCGGCCGACGTGTACCTGGTGTTCGACCTCATCGTCGGCCTGTCCGAGACCAACCTCACCGCCATCTCGCCCGAGCGCACCGTGGCCGTGGTGTCCACGTCGAAGACGCCCACCGGCATGATGGTGCGCGACGTGAAGTCCACCTACCCCGAGCAGGCCGCGCTGCGGCACGACCTCGACGCGGTCACCCGCGCCGACCAGAACCGCTACCTCGACACCGTGGCGATCGCCGAGGGCCTCTTCGGCGACAGCACCACGGCCAACATCCTGCAGCTCGGTGTGGCCTACCAGATCGGTGCGCTGCCGATCTCGGCCGACGCCATCCTGCACGCCATCGAGCTGAACGGCGCGGCGGTCGAGGCGAACCGGCTGGCCTTCCAGTGGGGCCGCATGTGGGTCGTCGATCCCGACAAGGTGCGCGCCGCCTCGGTCACGCCCGAGGACCATCTGCCCAAGCCGTCGCGCTCGGTCGAGGAGGCGCTGGAGGCGGCCCACCTCACCGACGGTGAACTGGGCCGCCTCTCCCGGCTGCGGGCGGCCGACCTCGCCGTGTACCAGAACGACGCTTACGCCAAGCGCTACATCGGCACCGTCGCCAAGGCGGCCGCCAGCGGCAACACGGCCTTCGCCGAGGCGGTGGCCCGCAACCTGTACAAGCTGATGGCCTACAAGGACGAGTACGAGGTCGCCCGCCTCCACCTGGAGCAGGCGGCCATGTTCCGGGTGCACCAGGCCGTGGGCGAGGACGTGAAGGTCGCCTACAACCTGCACCCGCCGCTGTTGCGGGCCCTCGGCATGAAGAACAAGATCCGCCTCGGCAGTTGGTTCACGCCGGCCATGAAGGCGCTGCGGGCGGGCAAGGTCCTGCGGGGCTCGCCGGTCGATCCGTTCGGCTACGCCAAGGTCCGCCGGGTGGAGCGCGACCTCGTGAAGGAGTATCGCGACCTCGTCGAGAACGTGGCCTCCCGCATCACGGCCGACAACGCCGCCCGCGCGGTCGAGCTGGCCAACCTGCCCGACCTCGTGCGGGGCTACGAGCAGATCAAGCTCGACAACGTGGAGACGTACCGCTCCGAGCTGGCTCGCCTGAAGTCGGTGCTCGCCTGAGTCGCCCGGCCGCGGTCGGTGGGCTCAGCGGAGCCGGTCGACCGCAGCGGTGAGCGAGTCGGCCAGCAGCGCGGCCAGGCGCGTGTGGTCGTAGGGGCCGTCGACCTGGGCGGCGACGAAGATGCCGTCGGCGGTGGCCATGGTGAAGCGGGCCAGCAGCTCGGCGCGGTCGGCTGCCGCCTCGACACCGGTGTCGTCGGCCGCCGCGTGATCGAGCGCGCCACGCCAGAACGCCGCCATGTTGTTCAGCACGGCCCGACGGATCTCGATGAAGCTGCGGCGTGCCTCGGGCTCCACCTCCTGACGCTCGAGCGCGAGCATCAGGCCGAGCCGCCAGAACTCGGGGCTGGTGGCGATGCTGTCGACGGCCCGGCGGATCCGTTCGGCGGCGACGACGACGGCGACCTCGCCGGGTTGCGGCAGCTCCCATGAGCCGACGATGGCGTTCCACCGGTCGAAGCTGTGGCGGATCACCTCGGCGAACAGCGCGTCCTTGTCGGCGAAGTGCCAGTAGACCGAGCTGGCCGGCAACCCGCACCGGGCCGAGACCTTGGCGATGGAGGTGCCCTGGTAACCGACCTCCTGCGCGATGTCGAAGGTGGCGTCCAGGATCTTGCGGCGCGAGGCGAGGCCCTGGCGGCTGCGCCGGTCGGTCTTGGCCTGGATCACCGGGAGAGTTTGCCACGTTCCCCGTAGCAACCGCTACTGTGAGCGGAGACGGCCGTCACAGGCCGAAGGAACGAGGGGGACCATCGATGGGCGCTCGTACAGGGCAGGAGTACCTGGCCGGTCTGCGCAAGACCAGCCGCGAGATCTGGGTGGACGGTGAGCGGATCGACGACGTCACGTCGCACCCGAAGCTGAAGGGCGGGGCCGAGTCGCTGGCCGCCATGTTCGACCGCCAGCACACGTTCGCCGACGAGTGCCTCGTCCCCGACCCCGAGACGGGCGAGTCGATCAACATCAGCCACATGATCCCGCGCTCGAAGGACGACGTGCGCCGACGGCACCACGGCCTCACGCGCTTGTCGGAGGGCACCGTCGGCCTCATGGGCCGCACCCCCGACTACATGAACATGAAGTTCTCGGCCATGGCCTCGGCCCCGTGGGTGTGGGCCGGCAAGGACGGTGCCAACCAGCGCGGCGCCGACAACCTGGTGGCGTTCCAGAAGCGCATCGCCCGCCAGGACATCTCCCTCACGCACACGATCATCCAGCCCAACGTCGACAAGCGCACCGACACCCAGATCCTGGGCAACAAGGTCACGCTGCGCAAGGTCGGTGAGACGAAGGACGGCATCGTCGTGCGCGGGGGCCGGGTGCTGGCCACGTTGGCGCCGTACGCCGACGAGCAGACCGTGTACCCGGCGTTGCCCATCCCGCCGGGCGCGAACGAGTACGCCCTGTCCTTCGCCGTACCGCTCGACACGCCCGGCCTGAAGTTCCTGTGCCGCGACTCGGCCGCCGCCGCCGGTGCCGACCCGTTCGACAAGCCGCTGTCCGCCCGCTTCGACGAGCAGGACGCGTTCTGCATGTTCGACGACGTCGTCGTGCCGTGGGACCGCGTCTTCATCGACGGTGACGTCGACGTCTACAACTCGATACGCGAGACCGGTTTCCTCATCAACATGACGAGCCAGTCCACCACCCGGGCGCTCACCAAGCTCGAGTTCGCCTACGGCCTCGCCTCGCGCATGGCCGAGATGATCGGTGACTACACGCCGGCCACCACCGAGATGCTGGGCGAGCTCGCGTGCTACGCCCGCATCACGCGCAACGCGCTGGAGCTGTCGGTCGAGAAGGCCTGGGAGCGCGCCGACGGCGTGTGGTTCCCGCTCGGCGAAGCCCTCGACCCCATGCGGGCCATGCTCGCGGTGTGGATGCCGCGCGTGAACGAGATCATCACGCTCATCGGTGGTCACAACCTGCTCACCACGCCCACGCGTGCCCAGCTGGACGACCCCGAGCTGCGGCCACTGATCGACGAGATGCTGCACGGCGCCGACGACGTGACCGCCGACGAGCGGGCCGCGGTGTTCCGGATGGCGTGGGACTTCGTCGGCTCCGCCCTGGCCGGCCGCGGCTTCCTGTACGAGCGCTTCTACCTGACGTCGGCGGCGCGCAACAAGCAGACGATGCACATGATCCAAGACCGGTCGCGACCCAACGAGCTCGTCGACTCGATGCTGGCGCTCGGCCGCACGGCCTGACCCTGTTGGCCGGCAGCGGTGCCGGCGGCTAGGAACAGGCCATGACCGACTTCCCCGGACGCGACGAGCTGCTCACGTTCCTCGGCGCCGAGCTCCCTGCGGGCTGGGCCGAGGCCGTGCGCAGCGGCGACGGTGAGCGCGTGCTCGCGCTGAAGGCCGGGCTCGACAACCCCGCCTTCGTGCGCCGACTCGGTGCCGCCGGTTGGGTCGCGCCCCACTGGGACGTGGCCCACGGCGGCCGCGGGCTGACGATCGACCAGGCCCAGGCCGCACTCGTGCAGCTCGACGCGTGGGACGTGCCCCGCATCCCGCGCGGCGCCGGGTTCACGCTCGCCGCGCCGACCATCCAGCGGTGGGCCGGCGAGGAGACCAAGCAGCGCTTCCTGCCCCCCATCGCCACCGGCGAGGAGCGCTGGTGCCAGCTGTTCTCCGAACCGGGCGCCGGCAGCGACCTGGCCTCGCTGGCCACCACCGCGGTGCGCGACGGCGACGAGTGGATCGTGAACGGCCAGAAGGTGTGGACCACGCTCGGGCACCTGTCCGAGTTCGCCATGCTGCTGGCCCGCACCGACCCGTCCCAGCCCAAGCACAAGGGCATCACCTACTTCGGGTGCGACCTGCGCAGTCCCGGCGTGGAGGTGCGGCCGCTCGTGAACATGGCCGGGCAGGTCGAGTTCAACGAGGTGTTCCTGACCGACGTGCGCATCCCCGACCTGTACCGCATCAGCCCGGTGGGGGACGGGTGGGCCGCCACTTCGACCACGCTCGGGGCCGAGCGCCACGCCCTGTCGGGCATCAAGAAGAAGCGCAAGGCGTCCGACGAGATCCTGGGCGGTCGCACCATCGAAGAGGTCATGGCCCTGGCCCGCGCCGTCGGCGCCACCGGTGACCCGGTGTGGCGCCAGCGCATCGCCACCGAGTGGATCAAGCAGCGCCTGCTGGCCCTGACCGGGCTGCGGGCCAAGGGCAACGCGGCGGCCGGTCGGGTGGGGCCCGAAGGATCGATCAGCAAGATCGCCAAGGCGGCGGCGAACCAGAGCCTGCAGGTGCTGGCCATGGACCTGCTCGGCGCCGCGGCCACCGGCTGGACGCCCGACGACGCCGAGCCGTGGGGCTACGTGGAGCAGTTCCTGCGCACCCGGGCCAACTCGATCGAGGGTGGCACCAGCGAGATCCAGCGCAACATCGTGGGCGAGCGCGTGCTCGGCCTGCCCCGCGAGCCCGACCCCTACCTCGGTCAGGCGTGGAACCAGGTGCCGCGCTCGTCGCGGCCCGGTCAGACCCTGATCACCGTCAGGCCGGGCACGCCGTCGTAGTCGTCATCCTGGGTGACGACCGGCAGGTCGAGGGCCAGCGCCGTGGCGGCGATCCACGAGTCGTTGACCGGCATCCGCCGACCGGCCTCGCGCAGGGCCACGCGCAGATGGGCCCACGCCGCGGCGACCTCGCCGTCGATCGGTGCCGGGCCGGCCTGGAGCGCGGCGAGCAGGGTGCGCAGGCGGCGCTCACGGGAGGCGGTGTCCGGCGCACCGAGCACGCCGGCGCGGAGCTCACCGATGGTGATCGCCGACACGACGAGACGTTGGGGCAGCGCGGTGGTGTCGAGCGAGCGGCCGGACTCCTGGGCGATGAAGACGCTCGTATCGGCCACCGCGGCGGTGGCGGTCACGAGTCGAGGTCGTCGGTGGTGTCGGGCACCAGTTCGCGCAGCCACGACGACAGGCCGGCGTCGGCCCGCTGGTTCAGCGCCTCGGCCCGGGCGGCGCCGGTCAGGTAGGCGGGTCGGTCGGGGAACGGAACCAGTTGGGCGACGGGACGCCCGTCGACCGTGATGGTGATGGTCTCGCCCTCGGCCACGCGATCGAGCAACGAACGGGTGTTGTTCCGAAGTTCTCTCGACGCCACGTCCGTCATGCGACAAGTGTAGCAGATGTGCGACGCCTCGTCCGGTGCGGCGGTGCTCGGAGCCCGGTCAGGAGAGGGCGTCGAGGAAGCGGGCGACGGCCAGGGCCGACTCGCGCCGCCACACACCCACCGGGTCGACCGCGGTGGCCTCGGCCCTCAGCACGTCGAGCACGGGTTGGAACGCGGCACGCTGGGACGCGACGAGGGGGCGGGCGTCGACCCCGTTCAGATCGGCCAAGACCAGCTTCAGCAGCAGCTCTGCCCGCACGTCACGCAGGTGCTCCACCGGTTGACGCAGCCAGCGCTTCAGCGCGGCGCGGCCCGCCTTGGTGGGGGCCAGGATCGTGCGGGGCCCGCCGGCCCGGCCGGGTTCGGTGCCGACCGGCTCCACGAGTCCGCGGGCCACGAGCTGGTCGAGGGCTCGGTAGGTGAGCGGGCGCGACAGCGCCCACACGCGGCCGACGTCGCCGGTGGGCGCGAGGCGCGTCGCCAGCGCGAAGCCGTGGGCCGGCGCCGGGCCGAGCAGACCCAGGCAGGCCCACTCGTTCAGCAGCAGGTCGCCGTCGCCGGCCCGTACGTTGCCCATCACCCCATCGTGGCACCGCGGCGACCCTGGTTCGGGGACATGGCGGGACCGGGCCTAGTGTCGGAGCGGCAAGAGGAACGATCGAGGAGGCAGCGATGACTGCGTACGACAAGATCTACATCGGGGGCGCCTGGGTGCCGAGCGCCGGCACGGGCACGATCGACGTGATCGACTCCATCACCGAGGAGGTCATGGCGACCATCCCGGCCGGCAACGCCGCCGACGTCGACCAGGCCGTCCAGGCGGCGCGGGCCGCGTTCGAGTCGTGGTCGGCCACCTCGGCCGAGGAGCGGGCGAAGTACCTGACCCGCATCGGTGAGGCGCTCGGCGCCCGCATGGACGAGCTGGCCACCACCATCAGCCGCGAGACCGGCATGGTGAAGGCCATGTCGAAGGTCATCCAGGTGGGCCTGCCGATCAACAGCTTCAACTCGGCCGCGACGCTGGCGGAGACCTTCGCCTACGAGGAGCAGGTCGGTACGAGCCTCGTCGTGCGCGAGCCCATCGGTGTCGTCGGATGCATCACGCCGTGGAACTACCCGCTCCACCAGATCGCCGCCAAGGTGGCCTTCGCCATGGCCGCCGGCTGCACCGTCGTGCTCAAGCCGTCGGAGATCGCTCCGGTCGACGCCTTCGTGCTCGCCGAGGTCGTTCACGAAGTGGGCCTGCCCGCCGGCGTGTTCAACCTGGTGTCGGGTGACGGTCCCTCGGTCGGCGAAGCCATCGCCGCCCACCCCGGTGTCGACATGGTGAGCTTCACCGGTTCGACCCGCGCCGGCCGGCGCGTCGCCGCGGTCGCGGCCGAGACCGTCAAGAAGGTCGCCCTCGAGCTCGGGGGCAAGAGCGCCAACATCATCGGCGACGACCTCGACGACGAGACGTTCGCCAAGGCCGTGGCCGCGGGCGTGGGCAAGTGCTACGGCAACTCGGGCCAGACCTGCTCGGCCCTCACCCGCATGCTCGTGCCCCGGTCGAAGCTGGCCCAGGCCGAGACCGCGGCCGCAGCCGCGGCCGCCAAGTTCACGGTCGGCAGCCCGTTCGACGACGCCAGCAAGCTCGGCCCGTTGGCTTCGGCCGCCCAGCGCGATCGCGTGCAGGGCTTCATCAACGCCGGCATCGAGGGTGGTGCCAAGCTCGTGGCCGGTGGCCCCGGTGCGCCCGAGGGCCTGGAGTCCGGCTTCTACGTGCGGCCCACGGTCTTCTCCGAGGTCACCCCCGACATGCGGATCGCCCGCGAGGAGATCTTCGGGCCGGTGCTGTCGATCCTGCCCTACGACACCGTCGATGACGCGGTGCGCATCGCCAACGACACCGACTACGGCCTGTCGGGCGGCGTGTGGTTCGCCGACGTCGACACGGCCAAGGCGGTCGCCCGGCGCATCCGCACCGGCCAGATCGAGATCAACGGCGGCAAGTTCAACCCGAACGCCCCGTTCGGTGGCTACAAGCAGTCGGGCATCGGCCGCGAGTACGGCCGCCACGGTTTCGAGGAGTTCCTCGAGACCAAGTCCATGCAGCTCTGACCGGCCCTTCCGCGTGAGTTGACCGAGGCCCGGAACGCACGGCGCTCCGGGCCTCGTCGCGTGCGGGATGCCGGGATCGGGCCATCTCGTTAGCTACGCTAATTAGCTATGCCAACGATCTCGCCCGGTCGGGCGACCCGCAAGCTCGACGTCGCGCTGGCCGCCCAGCTGCGCCTGTCGGTGCTACGCCTCGCCCGGCGCCTGCGCCAGCTCGACGTGGCCGCCGAAGGCGTGACGCTGTCGCAGCTGTCGGCGCTCTACGTGCTCGTCGCCCAGGGCCCGCTGACCCTCGGCGACCTCGCGGGCGCCGAGAAGGTGCAGCCGCCCACCATGACCCGGCTCGTGAGCCGCATGGAGGAGGACGGCCTCGTGCGCCGCCTCGCGCACCCCACCGACGGCCGCGTCGTGGTCGTGGACCCGACGCCCGAGGGCACCCGGCTCGTCGAGGAGTCGCGCCGGCGGCGCACGGCAGAACTCGTGCGCCGTCTGGCCACGCTCACCGAGGCCGAGCGGACCACCCTGGCCGAGGCGGCCGTGCTGCTCGACCGCCTCACCGAGGTGGAGCTGTGACGGGGACGGCGACGGCGCCCCCGGCGCGGCCGGGCACGTTCGCGTCGTTGAAGATCCGCAACTACCGGCTGTTCTTCTGGGGTCAGCTCGTGTCGGTGTCGGGCACGTGGCTGCAGGGCACGGCCCAGGCGTGGCTCGTGCTCAAGCAGCTCAAGGGCGGCGCCGGGGCCCTCGGCCTGCTGGCTGGCCTGATGATGGCGCCCACCCTGCTGTTCGGCCTGTGGGCCGGCGTGCTCGCCGACCGCTACGACCGGCGCAAGCTTGTGATGGCCACCAACACCTGGGCCGCGCTCATGGCCGGGGTGCTGGCGGTGCTCACCCTGACCGGCACCGTTCGGCTGTGGATGGTGTTCGTGGTGGCCTTCGCCACCGGGCTCTCGAACGCGGTCGAGATGCCCACGCGCCAGGCGTTCGTGAGCGAGCTGGTGCCCACGTCGCACGTGCAGAACGCCGTGGGGCTGAACTCGGCCACCTTCAACGGCGGGCGCGTGTTCGGCCCGGCCATCGCCGGCCTGCTCATCCTGCTCGTGGGCACGGGCTGGTGCTTCGCCATCAACGGCGCGTCGTTCGTGGCCGTGATCATCGGGCTGTCCCTGATGCGCGACGCCGAGATGTACCCCCGGCCGCGGGCGCCGCGAGCCCGGGGTCAGATCCGCGAGGGCGTGCGCTACGCATGGTCGTCGCCCGTGCTGCGGTCCACGCTGGTGCTCGTGCTCATCGTCGGGCTGTTCACGCTGAACTTCCAGGTGTTCCTGCCGTTGATGGCCAAGGAGGTCTTCCATGGTGGCGCCGGCATGGTCGGGCTGTTCTCGGCCATGCAAGGTGCCGGCGCGCTGGTGGCGTCGCTCGTGCTGGCGCGCCGGCGCACGTTCACGCCGGGGTTGCTGGCGGTGTGCACCACGGCGTGCGGCGCCTCGCTCATCGGCATGGCGTTGGCGCCGTGGTTGTGGCTCGAGCTCGCGCTGGTGGCCGCGTCGGGTGCCGGATTCATCGCCATGATGCTCACCGCCAACGCTACGCTGCAGCTCAACTCGGAGCCTCACACCCGAGGGCGCGTGATGGCGCTCTACGTGATGATGTTCGGTGGCACCACGCCGTTCGGAGCGCCGCTGCTCGGCTACATCTCCGACCACCTCGGCGCCCGTTCCGGTACCGCCGTCGCCGGCGCGGCAGCACTCGTCGCCGCGGTCCTGCTGCCGGTGGTGCGGCGGGCCGCCGAACGCAGCGTCGTCACCGACGCCATCGTCGAGCCATCGCTGGTGGGCTGAGCGCCGGTGCGGGCGTCGCCTCAGCTCGGCGTGGTCGCCGCGTCGGCGAGCCAGGCCTGCCATCGGGGCCGGTCGCGCGCCACGATGGCCGTCGCCTCGGGCCCGTACAGGTAGGACCAGACCGACACGCCCCAGTGCTCGCCTCCTCCCTCGACGGCGACGAAGGCCGTGCCGGGCGCGGGCTCGTCGAGCACCAGTGCGAGCCGGCCGGGTGTCGCGCTCGCGACGGTGCCGGCCAGGCGCGGCACCCCGTCGCCCGTCTCGATTCGCCGACCCATCGCCGGCGCGGCCGGGATGCCGAGCGATCCCGCAAGGCGGCGCCACACGTCGTCGCCCCCGCCGGCCCACATGGCCGTCGGCAACATCGAGGTGGCGTGCTGGCCGCGGAAGTGGGCCAGGTGGAGCTGCAGGTTCAGCAGGAACATCTTCCAGCCCTCGGTCATGCCGTCGTACTGGGCGTCCCACGGCTCGCCGGAGCCGAAGCCCGAGTTCACGAGGCGCACGACGCACGAGCCGCCGTCTCGGGCTCCGACCACCCACTCGAACGCGAGCGGGCTGCCGTGCTCGGCGCCGGTGAACACGATGCGGCGCGGCGGTTCCCACGCCGCGACCCTTCCGGCGATCTGCATCTCGGGGCCCTCGCCGAACGATGCCCGGGCCGCTCCGCCGTCGCGCTCTTCGACGACGTGGGGCACGTACCAGGACGAGATGCCCGGGCCGGTGGCGATGGCTTGCCACACCTCCTCGGGCGTGCCGACCACGGTGACCTCGAGCTCGATCCGGCGGTCGTCGGTCATGGTTCGGTCTCCTTCGATGGCGCAGTGGTGGGGAGCGGATGGTCGCGGGCGCCGCCCGCCGGGGTCAGCCGCCTTTGGGGACCATGGGCACCTTGGCCAGCGCGAGCTCGTTGATGCGCCGGGGCGCCTCGTTCAACCAGAACTGTGAGCTGAGCCGCAGCGGTGTGCGCACGTGACGCCGGTTCATCTTCACCGCCCGCACCGTGCGCCGGGCGAGCTTGTCGGGAGACACCTGAGGGATGAGCTGGAGCAGGCGGAGCCGCTTGAGCATCGCGGTGGTGTCGGCTGCCTCCTCGAGGTGGTCCCACATGTCGGTGTCGACCGGGCCGGGCGCGACGACGGTGACGTTGACCGGGGTGTCGCGGAGCTCCAGTCGCACGCTGGCGGCGAAGTTCGTCAGCCCGCCCTTGGTGCCGGCGTACGCGGCGAGCGTCGGGAAGCTGCCCACGCCGGCGAGCGACGACGTGTACACGAGGTGCCCCGAGCCGCGGGCGAGCATGCCGGGCACCGCGGCGCGCGTCAGCATGAGCGGCGCCTCGTAGTTGAGGCGGCACACGTTGCGGATCAGCGTGGGATCCTCGTGGTGGAAGTACTTCGTGGTCTCCATGCCGGCGTTGTTCACCAGCACGTCGATGGGCCCGGCCGCGCTCTCCACCCGCCCGACGAGGCCGTCGACCTGGTCGGCGTCGAGCAGGTCGACCGTGAACGGCGTGCCCTTGATCCGCTTGGCCAGACCGTTGATCGCTTCCGATGTGCGCGCCGCGACCGACACACGCGCCCCCGCCTTGGCGAACTGCTCGGCCATCGCATGGCCGATGCCGCGGGACGCGCCCGTGACGAGAACGTGAGCCCCCTGGAGTTTCATCGGATGAACCCTAGCGGGGCCCCCGATGTTGGCGGAACGATGGTCAGTAGCTGCGCGGCAGTCCAAGGACCTGCTGCGCGATGTAGTTGAGCGTCATCTCCTGGCTCACCGGTGCGAGCCGCTGCAGTCGGGCCTCGCGCCAGTAGCGCTCCACGTGGTACTCGCGGGCGTAGCCCAGCCCGCCGTGGGTCTGGATGGCCTGATCGCAGGCGAAGAACGCCGCTTCGGCGGCGAGGTACTTGGCCGTGTTGGCCTCCTCGCCGCAATCGAGGTCGTGGTCGTAGCGCCACGCCGCCAGCATCATCATCTGCCAGGCGGCGCGCAGCTCCATGTGGGCCTTGGCCAGCGGGTGGCTGATCGACTGGTTGGCGCCGATGAGGCGACCGAACACCTCGCGCTCGTTGGCGTAGTTCGTCGCCCGGCGCAGGGCGGCCTCGCCGATGCCACACGTCATGCCGGCCAGCAGGATGCGCTCGGGGTTGAGCCCGTGCAGCAGGTGCTGGAACCCGCGGCCGCGCTCACCCACCATTCGCCAGCCCTCCACCGGCAGGCCGTCGTAGGCGACCTCGCAACTGGCCACGGCGTTGCGGCCCAGCTTCGGGATGGGCCGGATGTCGACGTACCTGCGATCGAGGTCGGCCAGGAACAGGGTGAGCCCTCCGAAGCGGTTCTTCTCGTCGTGGTCGGTGCGCACCAGCAGCAGCACGACCTCGCTCTCGAGCGCCTTGGTCGTCCAGATCTTGCGGCCGTGCACGATGAAGCCGCCCGTGCCGTCGTCCTCGGCGCGCGTGGTGATGCGGCTGGTGTCGGTGCCGGCATCGGGCTCGGTGACGCCAAAGGCGACGTGCAGGTCGCCGGCGGCGGCGCGGGGCAGGAACGCGTCCTTGAGCCGGTCGTTGCCGAACCTCACGACCGGATTGAGACCGAACATCGTGAGGTGCAGTGCCGCCGAGCCGTTGTGGGCCGCGCCCGAGGCGGCGACGCGGTTCAGCACCAGCGCCGCCTCGGTGATGCCGCGGCCACCGCCGCCGTACTGCTCGGGGATGGCGATGCCGACCCAGCCGCCTTCGGCCATGCGGGCGTAGAAGTCCCACGGGAAGCGGTGCTCCTCGTCACACGCGGCCCAGTAGGTGTCGTCGAAGCCGGTGCACACTCGGTCGACCGCGTCGCGGATCGCCTCGTGGTCCGGATCGGGCGTGTAGTCCATGGTTCCCCCCGTGGTCGTACCGCGCCAACGTAGGCGACCGCGGCGGGTGGCTTCGAAGTCGGGTGGGCGCGGTAGCTTGCCCGTGATGAGCATCAGGGGGAAGGCCTTCATCGCCGGTGCCTACGAGCACCCGCGCCGACTCATGCCCGACCGCACGCTGGCCGAGATCCACGCCGAGGTCGCGCTCGGCGCGCTGGCCGACGCGGGACTGTCCATGCGCGACGTGGATGCCTACTTCTGCGCCGGCGACGCGCCCGGCTTCGGTGGGCTCTCCATGGCCGACTACCTCGGCCTGAACCTGCGCCACCTCGACTCCACCGAGACCGGCGGCTCGTCGTACCTGTTGCACGTGGGGCACGCCGCCGCGGCCATCGCCACGGGCAAGGCCCACGTCGCCCTCATCACGCTGGCCGGCAACCCCCGATCGGGCGGCACGCCACCGGGCGGCAGCGGCGCCATCGTGGGGCCCGAGGGCATCTTCGAGAACCTCTGGGGCGCCCAGATCGCCGCCTACTACGCCATGGCCGCCCGCCGCCACATGCACGAGTTCGGCACCACCAGCGCCCAGCTCGCGGAGATCAAGGTGGCGGCGTCGCTGCACGCCCAGCACAACCCGCACGCCATGCTGCCCACGCCGGTCACGGTGGACGAGGTGCTGGCCTCGCCGCTGGTGGCCGACCCCCTGCACCGCCTCGACTGCTGCGTCATCACCGACGGTGGGGGCGCACTGGTGATGGTGAGCCCCGAGATCGCCCGCACACTGGCGCGCCCGGGCGTGGCCGTGCTCGGCCACGGCGAGGCGGTGAAGCACACCGACCGGGGCCGCCTCGACCTCACCTACACCGCGGCGGCGTGGTCGGGTCCGAAGGCGTTCGAGGAAGCCGGCGTCACGCCCGCCGACATCGACTACGCGTCGATCTACGACAGCTTCACCATCACGGTGTTGCAGTGCATCGAGGACCTCGGCTTCTGCGCCAAGGGCGAGGGCGGGCGGTTCGTGCTCGACGGCGGCCTGGTGGCGCCGTTCGGCACGCTGCCGTTCAACACCGACGGCGGCGGGCTGTGCAACAACCACCCGGGCAACCGGGGCGGCATGACGAAGGTGATCGAAGCGGTGCGGCAGGTGAGGGGTGAAGCCCATCCGGCGGTGCAGGTGCCGAACTGCGAGCTCGTGCTGGCCCACGGCACGGGTGGCAGTCTGGCCACCCGCATGGGTTCGGCCACCGTGATCCTCGGGAGGCAGGACGCATGATCGAACGAGTGGCCACCGGTCTGCCGACGCGTGAGCCGGCGCGCACGCTGGAGACGGCGCCGTTCTGGGACGCCATCGCCCAGGGGCGTTTCGTGCTGCCCCACTGCGAGGAGTGCGGCGAGCACTTCTGGTACCCGCGCCGCTTCTGCCCGTACTGCTCGTCCACGTCGATCGCGTGGCCCGACGTGTCGGGGCGCGGCACCGTGTACAGCTTCACGATCATCCGCAAGGGCCAGGGGCCCTACAAGGACGTCGGGCCGTACGTGCTGGCCATCGTCGAGCTCGAGGAAGGGCCGCGGCTCATGACCAACGTGGCCGCCACCGATCCCGAAACGGTGCACGTCGGGCAGGCCGTACGCGTGGTGCTCGATCCCGCCGGCGACACTGACGCGATCTTCCGCTTCGTCCCGGCCTGATCGCCCGGCGCGCGAAGCTGCGGGCATGACGCCCGCGCCTGCGCCCGCCGACTGCCCGTCCACCGATGTCGACCTGTGGGCCGACGCCGTGCTGGCCGACCCGTACGCGGCCTACGCCGCGCTGCGGCGCCTCGGCCCGGTCGTGTGGCTCTCGCGCTACGACGCGTATGCCATCACGCGCTACGCCGAGGCCCGCGCCGCGCTGCAGGACTGGGAGACGTTCTCCTCGGCCCGGGGCGTGGGCATGGACCCGCGGCTCAACGATCGGTCGGGCCGCGGCATCCTGACCACCGACCCACCGCTGCACGACTCGCGCCGCAAGGTGCTGAGCGCGCAGCTCGTGCCCCGCGCCGTGGCGCCCCATGACGCGTTCGTCGTCGAGCAGGCCGAAGCGCTCGTGGATGCGCTCGTGGCCCGGGGCCGGTTCGACGCCGTCGCCGACCTGGCCCGCCCGTACAGCCTCGGAGTGGTGGCCGATCTCGTGGGCCTGCCGCAGGAGGAACGCGAGCACCTGATCGACCGGGCGACGGCGGCGTTCAACACCTTCGGTCCGGCCAACGACCTGCTGACCTCGTCGATGGATGGCTTTCGCGACCTGTTCACGTACTGCACCGAGGTCGCGGTGCCCGGCAACCTGACGCCGGGTGGCTGGGGCGAGGGCATCTATGCGGCCGGCGAACGGGGCGACATCGAGGCCGATGCGTGCCCCGGGCTCATGCTCGCCTACGTGTGGGCCGGCATGGACACCACCGTCAACTCACTCGCCGCCGCGGTGTGGTTGTTCGCCCGCCACCCGGAGCAGTGGGACCTCGTGCGGGCCGAACCGACGCTGGTGCCGTCGGCGTTCAACGAGATCCTGCGCATCGAGCCGCCGGTGCAGCGCTTCAGCCGGTGCACGACCGGCGCGGTCGACATCGCCGGCACCCGGCTGCCCGAGGGGGCCCGCGTCGCGGTGCTGTTCGGCTCGGCCAACCGCGACGAGACCCACTACGAGCACCCCGACCGCTTCGACGTGACCCGCAACCCGGTCGACCTGCTCACCTTCGGGCGGGGCGTGCACCACTGCGTCGGCTCGCACCTGGCCCGCATGGAGGGCCACGCGGTGCTGCACGCGCTGCGCACGCGCGTGCAGCGCTTCGAGCTCGACGACGCTGTCTGGCGCACGAACAACGCGCTCCACGGCCTGGAGCGCTGCGTGGTACGGACGCGCTGAGCGCGAGCGCTCAGGCGCCGATGCGGGTGCCGTACTCGCCGGCGACCTGGATCATCGCGTCGAACAGTTCGGGCGTGTAGTCGACCCCGCCGAGGTGGCTGCTCGTGCCACCATCCACCGCGAGCGTCGCGCCGGTCACGAAGCTCGATGCGTCGGAGGCGAGGAACAACAGCGCCCCGTCGAGCTCGTGCTCACGACCGACCCGCTGCATCGGCGTCATCGTCTCGATGCGCTTCAAGAACGGCTCCAGCGCGAAGAACGGCCCGGTCATCTCGCTCGGGAACCACCCTGGGCAGAGGGCGTTCACGCGGACACCGCGGCTGGCCCAGCTGACGCCCAGGTTCCTGGAGAGGTTGATCACCGCGGCCTTCGAGGTCTGGTAGGCGGGCGGGAAGTGGGCGGAGGCACCGAGGCCGGCGATGGAAGCCACGTTGATGATCGAGCCGCCCTTGCCGTCGGCCAGCTGGCGGGCACCGACCTCGCGGCAGAAGGTGAACAGGCCGTTGACGTTCACGAGCATCGTCTGGGCGAACAGGGCGTCGGGCACCCGCTCGGGCATGATGCCCGTCTCGGCGATGAAGCCGGCGTTGTTCACGAGGATGTCGGCCCGACCGAAGGTGGCCCAGGTGGCCTCGACGGTCGCGACCACCTGCGCCGGGTCGGTCACGTCGCACGCCTGCACGAGCGCCTTCACCCCATAGGCTTCCACGAGCGCTGCGGTCTCCTGCAGCTTGTCGACGCTGCGCGCCGCGAGCACGACGTTGGCGCCGGCCTCGGCCAGCGTGGTCGCCATGCGGACGCCGAGCCCGTACGAGGCCCCGGTGACGATGGCCGTGCGGCCGGTGAGCGCGAACGAGTCGATGGTGGCCATGTGCTACCCCCTGTGATCGCTCCGACCCCCGGAGACGAGCAGGCATGATCGCACCGTCGGGTGTCGGGCACAATGGCAGGCTGGCCCGGTGGCTGGTCCGAGCCGTACGGTCACGGCATGAACAACGGGTGGAACTTCGCCGACATCTGGGAGGACATGGCGGCCCGGTTCCCCGAGGCCCAGGCCCAGGTGCAGGGCGACCGCCGATTCACATGGGCCGAGTTCGACCGGCGGGCCGACGGGGTGGCTGCCGCCCTGCTCGCCGACGGTGCCGTGCGCCAGGACAAGGTGGCCCACTACCTCTACAACTGCCCCGAGTACCTCGAGTCGATGTACGGCCTGTTCAAAGCGTCGTTGGTGCCCGTGAACACCAACTACCGCTACACGGCCGACGAGCTCGTGTACCTGTGGGACAACGCCGACGCCGTGGCGGTGATCTTCCACGGCGCGTTCACCGAGCGCATCGAGCCGCTGCGCTCGCGCGTGCCGTCGGTTCGCAGCTGGTGGTGGGTCGACGACGGCAGCGAGCCGTGCCCGTCCTGGGCCCGGCCTTACGAGGTGGCGGCGGCGTCGGGCGCGCGGCGGGTCCCGTCGTCGGGGGGCCGCAGCGGCGACGATCTCTTCATCCTGTACACCGGTGGCACCACCGGCATGCCCAAGGGCGTCATGTGGCGACAGGACGACGTCATCATGATGATGGAGGCCAACGCCAAGCGCCCACTGCCCGACGAGCCCGACCTGGCCGCGCTGGGCGTGCGCGTGCCGAGGCCTGGTCCGGTGAACATCCCCGCGGCGCCCCTCATGCACGGCACCGGTGCCTTCAACGCGCTCAACTGCCTGATGCTGGGTGGGTCGGTGGTCACCCTGCAGGGGCGCCACTTCGATCCGGTCGAGCTGCTCGACACCGTGCCGCGCGAGCGGGTGAACTCGATGTCGATCGTGGGTGACGCGTTCGCCAAGCCGATCCTGCGGGCGCTCGACGCCGCGCCCGACCGGTGGGACATCTCCAGCCTGCGCCTCATCATCTCGTCCGGCGTGATCTGGGCGGCCGAGACGAAGCAGGGTCTGCTCCGCCACAACGACCGCCTCATCCTGCTCGACAGCCTCGGCTCGTCGGAGGCGATGGGCATGGCCACCTCGACCACCACCGCCGAGACCGTGGCCACCGCCGCCACCGCGGCGTTCAAGCTGTCGCCCAAGACCCGTGTGGTCACCGACGACCGGCGCGACGTGGTGCCCGGATCGGGGGAGCGGGGCCTGGTCGCCATTCGCGGCCGCGTGCCGCTGGGCTACTACAAGGACCCCGAGAAGTCGGCGGCCACCTTCGTGATGATCGACGGCAGCCGCTACTCCATCCCTGGCGACTGGGCCGAGATCGACGCCGACGGCGCGGTGCGCCTGCTCGGCCGGGGCAGCCAGTGCATCAACACCGGTGGCGAGAAGGTGTACCCCGAAGAGGTGGAAGAGGCGCTGAAGCTGCACCCCTCGGTGGCCGACGCCGCCGTGGTCGGTGTGCCCGACGACCGCTTCGGCGAGGCCATCACCGCACTGGTGGAGGCCCACATCGGCCACAGCATCGACGAGGCCACCCTGATCGCCCACGTGAAGGCCCGTCTCGCCCACTACAAGGCACCGAAGCGCATCTTCGCCGTCGCGGTGGGTCGCGCCGCCAACGGCAAGCTCGACTACAAGCGACTGAAGGCCGAGGCGACGGCGCGCATCGCCGACTGAGCGCCGACCGAGCCCGAACGACTGAGCATCTGGAGGTCACCATGAGCACTGTGCAGGTGGAGCAGGACGGCCCGGTCACCATCGTGACCATCGACCGTCCCGAGGCGCGCAACGCCGTCGACCGGCCCACCGCCGAGCTGTTGTACGACGCGTTCGTGGCCTTCGACGCCGACCCCGACTCGGCGGTGGCCGTGCTCACCGGTGCCCACGGCACGTTCTGCGCCGGCGCCGACCTGAAGGCGGTGGCGACCCGTCGGGGCAACCACGTCGGCGACGACGACGCCGAGCTCTTCGCCACCAGCCTCGGCCCCATGGGCCCCACCCGTCTCGTGCTGGGCAAGCCGGTGATCGCCGCCGTCGAAGGCTACGCCGTGGCCGGTGGGCTGGAGCTCGCGGCGTGGTGCGATCTGCGGGTGGCCGCCAGCGACGCCATCTTCGGCGTGTTCTGCCGTCGATGGGGCGTGCCGCTCATCGACGGCGGCACGGTGCGGCTGCCCCGGCTCATCGGCCACTCGAACGCCATGGACCTGATCCTGACCGGGCGCGAGGTCGGTGGTGAGGAAGCGCTTCGCATGGGTCTGGCCAACCGGCTGACCGAGCCCGGCCGCGCCCTGGCCGACGCCGTCACGTTGGCCCACGAGCTGACCCGCTTCCCGCAGCGCTGCCTGCGCAACGACCGGCTGTCGGCGTACCAGCAGTGGGACCTCGGCTACGTGGCCGCCATGCGCACCGAGGTGCGACTGGGCCTGGAGGTCATCGCCAGCGACGAGACCCGCGCTGGTGCCGCGCGCTTCGCCGCCGGCCACGGCCGCCACGGCGACTTCGACGATCTCGGCTGAGCAGGAACGGCTCAGGACTTCGTGTAGCGCTCGATCAGCTCGGGCTTGAGGATGCGGCGCAGCACCTTGCCGGTGTCGGTGTAGGGCAGCTCGTCGCGCACGTCCACGATGGCCGGTGCCCGTGATGAACGCAGGTACTTGGTGACCCACGCCCGGACCTCGTCGGCGTCGATCGTGGCGCCGGCGACCGGCACCACGACGGCGGCGACGACCTCGCCCCACTCGGTGTCGGGCACGCCCAGCACCACGGCGTCCCGGATGCTGCCGTGCTGCAACAGCACGTCCTCGATCTCGCCGGGCGACAGGTTCTCGCCGCCGCGGATGATGACGTCGTCGATGCGGCCCTCGAGGTACAGGTAGCCGTCCTCGTCGAGGCGCCCGGCGTCCTTGGTGGGGAACCAGCCTTCGCCATCGACGGTGGACTTGCCGCCGTACTCGCCCGAGACCTGCTCGCCGCGCACCCAGACCTCGCCGCGCTGGCCGATCGGGACCGGCACGCCCAACGGATCGCGGATCGACAGCTCGACGGTGGGCAGCGCCTGGCCGACCGAGCCGAGCCGACCGCGCATGATCGGGTCGTCGCTGCCCAACGCGGCGCGATGGTCGTCGGGGCCGAGCACGGTGATGGACGAGCTCGTCTCGGTGAGGCCGTAGGCGTTCACGAAGTTGACGCTGGGCATGAGCGCCAGCGCCTGCTCGATCACCGGGATGGGCATGCGACCACCGCCGTAGGCGAGGTGGCGCAGGTCGGGCAGACCCTGGCCGTCCTCGGCCAGCACCTCGAGGATGCGGGCCAGCATGGTGGGCACGACCATGGCGTGGGTGATGTGCTCCTCGCGGGCCATGCGCACCCACTCGTGCGGCTCGAAGTCGGGGAGCTGCACCAGGCGGCGCCCACCGTAGGTGGCGGTCAGGATCGCCGCCATGCCGGCGATGTGGTAGGGCGGCACGGACACCAGCGTGGCTTCGTCTTCGCCGGCACCCAGGAACTCGACCGAGCCGAACACGTACGACACGAGGTGGCGCTGGCGCAGCACGGCCACCTTCGGGTCACCGGACGTGCCCGACGTGTGCAGGAGCACGGCGATGTCGTCGCCGTCATAGGACCAGTCGCCTTCGGGCACCCCGGCGTGGCCGGCTTCGGCCACGAAATCGGCGGTGGCCTGGTGCTCGATGCCCTCGATGCCATCGGTGCGGTCGTCGCCTCCGGCCCTGTGGAGCACGATGGCCGGGGCCTGGCGGGCCACGAGGCCGCGCAGGCGGTCGTCGGCCAGGCGGTAGCTCACCGGAGCGAACGGCTTGCCCGCCCACGATGCGGCGAACAGCGCCACCGGCAGCGCCGGCGATGACACGTCGGTGTAGAGGACGCGGTCGACGGCCCGCTCGCGCAGACCGGCGGCCGCCCCACCGGCGAGCTCGTAGAGCCGGCCGTAGGTGAGACCGTCGGCCAGGGTGCCGATGGCGAGCCGATCGGGAGCGGTCTGGGCCGCCATCTCCAACAGCATCATCAGGTTCATGGCGGCGCCTTCAGGTCAGTCGGAGGAGGGCAGGGCCTTGGCGCCCTTTTCGGGCAGCGCGACATCGCCGACGGCCAACGACCCGGCGCCCGGCTTGGTGCAGAGGATCTCGAGACCCGAGTCCTCGTCGCCGTAGCGCTTGCCCATGAGCGTGCCGCTGTCGAACCCGGCGGCAGGGGCCACCTTGTCGACGGCGCCGCCCGCGGGCACCAGCGGCTGACCGCCGCAGCGGAGATCGACATCTCCACTGCCGCGCACCACGATCACCTGCGTGTCACAGGTGACGCTCTGGAGACGGAGACCGGACTTGAGCTGCATGGGCCATACCTCGGACGTCAGGGTGACGGATGTCTCCACCATGTCTAGTCCGGCGGGTGGCCCCGCCGCGAATGGGCCGTTCAGCGGTAGTGCGTGAGGCGTCCACCGACGGTGGTGGCGACCACCGTGACCCCGGCCGGATCGGCCAGTGCGGCGGCGAGCGGTCGGTCCAGGACGCAGCAGTCCGCCGCGGCACCGACCGTGAGGCGGCGGGCCGGACCGCCGGGATGGGCGATGGGCGCCAGGTACAACGCCAGCGCGGCGGCGGACGCGATCGCCTCATCGGGGCCGAGGGGCGGGCCGTCGCTGGTGCGGCGGTCGACGGCCGCGGCCATCGCCGCCCACGGGTCGTCGTGACCGAACGGCGCATCGCTCGAACCGCCGACGGGCACGCCGGCGGCCAGCAGGGTGCCACAGCGCCACAGGTCAGGCCGGTCGTCGGGGTCGACGTCGCGCCGGTAGGCGTCGCCGCGCTCGCGGACGAAGTGGGGCTGCGTCACGACCGTGAGGCCCAGCTCGGCGAGCCGGGGCACCGTCTCCACGGGGATCACCGCACCGTGCTCGATGCGGTCGCCCGGCCGCGCGCCCACCTCCTCCCAGACGGCCAGGGCCAGCAGCAGACCGGCCCGGGTCACGCAGTGGACGGCGACGGCCCGTTCACCGCGCCGCGCCACCTGGAACCCGGCGACGACCTCGTCCCAGCCGGGCAGGGCGTGGTCGGCCATCACCAGCTTCACGGGCCCGCGCCGCAGCTGCGGCGAGGCGTCGTCGGGCAGGCCCGGTCCGCCGGTGACGGTGACGGCCACCGGCGCGTCGGCGCCGCCGATGGCACGAGCCAGCACGGCCAGCTCGTCGGCCCGTTCGGTGGGAGTGGCGTCGGTGACCGCGGTGATGCCGAACGTGGCCAGCCGGGCGAGCACTGCGGCCACGTCGGGAGCAGCGCGGGGAACGCGGTCGCCGAGCCAGTCGTCGGCGCCGTAGATGCGACCGGTCGCCCGGCCCGTGGCGTCACGCTCCACGCCCGGCTCGGTGGCGGCGTCCAACCCGAGCCGGTTCGCCGCCTCGCCGTTCACGATCCAGCAGGCGCCGCTGCGGTGCTGCACGCGCACGGGGCGGTGGGGGAGCAGGGCATCGAGCCGGTCGCGGTCGAGCTCGCCGGCCACCGACTCGTGATAGCCCACCGCCCGCACCCACGCGCCGGTCGGCAGGGTCGCGTCGGCCCCCGCCAGGGCAGCCCGCAGCCCGTCGAGATCGTGGATCACGGCTGGCCCCACGACCACCGAGGCGCGCGCCGCGGCCATGGCCAGCAGGTGCAGGTGGTGGTCGTGCAGACCGGGCAGCAGAGCGCCCCCGGCGCCGTCGATCACCGTGTCGCCTGGCCGAATCCCGCCGCATCCATCGATGGCCACGACGCGGCCGCCGTCGATCACCACGGTGGTGCGTCGGCCCTCGACCTCGACGTCGCGCAGCACCAATCGAGCCGTCACCTGGCGTACCGCCGCAGGACCTCGTCGCTGTCGATGCCGAGCGGGCGGGCCACGCCCGTCAGGGTGCGGGCGCGTGGCGCCGCCGCCACCAACCCGTCGGCCGTCGCCGGTCTGACGGCGAACGCCGCCGCGGTGCGGGCGAGGGCGACGTCGACGGTCCAGCGGCCGCCGGTCACGAGGCGATCGACGATGGCGACCGCGGCGGTGAGACCGGTCGCGGCATCGGCAGCGGCGTCGGCCACGAAGCGGGGCTCGCCGTCCTCCCATGCCACCAGGCCGCCGGCCACCGCGGCGTCGTCGCCGAACCCGACCCGCTCGGCTGCCGCGCCACCGTGGCCGGTGAGCCGACACCACACGCGCGGCCCGCCCGCGGGCGCCACCTGGGCCACGCTCAAACCGAGGTGGGCCAACGCCCGCGGCCTCGACGCCTCGACCACCACGTCGGCCCGTTGCAGCAGGGCGCGCAGCGCGGCCCGGTCGCCGTCGTCGTGCAGATCGACGAGCACCGAGTGCTTGCCCGCGTGCAGCAGGTCGAAGAACGCGGCGGTGCCGTGGCGGGCGCCGTCGGGCCGTTGCACGCTCTCCACCTTGATCACCGTGGCGCCGGCGGCGGCGAGCAGCTGGGTGCACAGCGGGCCGGCCCACAACGACGACAGGTCGATGACGACCACGTCGGCCAGCGCGGTCACCGGCCCGCACGCGCCGGGGCGCGGCGTGGCCCGCGCCAGCCCGTCGTCGGCCCGCTCGCCCACGCCGGCCACGGCCAGGCCGAGCAGCGCGCCGTCGGCCACCAGGTCGCGCACGGCACGCGGGGTGATCGCGGCGGTGACCGCCGGCCACGGATCGTCGGGGTCGACCGGGTCCGTGCCGAGCCACGCCGGCAGGAGGGCGATGTCGTCGGCGCGCGGCAAGGCCACCGCCAGCCAGCCGTCGCCGGCGCGCACGAGGCGGGTGGCGCCACCGGCGCTCGTCGTGGCCCGTCGGGTGAGCCCGGCCAGTGCGGCCCGTTCCCCCAGCAGCGCCGGCCCGTCGACGGCCACGCGTCGCCCGACGACCGCGGTGAGCGCGGCGAGACGACCGGCCAGCCGGGTGAGCCCGTCGACCAGACCGGCGGGGGCACCGAGGGGTGGACCGTCGGGCCGGCCGGTGAGCGCCATGGCCCCGCTCGCCGCCCAGGCGTCGTCGGTGTCGCACACGCCGCTCGCCCCGGGCCCGTGGAGGAGCCGACGGGTCAGGTCGAGAGGAGGTTCGGTCAGCGACATGGAAGCGCCGTAGCCTACGGCTGCCCGAACGAGGAGCCCATGGTGACCGTCCACCTCACGCTGACCGATCTCGACGACGCCGCCGGGGTGGGCCGCCTCGACGACGACCTGAGCGCCGTCAGCGGTGCCGCGCTCGTGGTGGTCCACGCCGGCGGTGCCGACGCGTCGGCCGTCGCCCGGGTCGTCACGGCGACGAGGGCGACACCGTGCGTGCTGGTGGCCGAGGCGGGCGACGCCGACGCGCTGGCCGACGTGGTCGACGCGGTGGTGGCCGATGACGACGAGCTCGACGCGATGGTGGCCCAGGTCGCCCGCACGCCGCTCGCGGCGGCGGCGCTCGTTCTGCTGCTGCGGGGCGGGTCCACCCGAACGATCGCCGAAGGGTTGGTGGCCGAGTCGACCACGTACTCGATGCTGCAGGGTGGTCCCGAGTTCGCCGCGTGGCGTGCGGGGCGGCCGGTGCGCGCCCGCGCCGAGCCGGCCGAGGACGCGGTGGTGAGTGAACGCCACGGCGACGACCTCCACGTGATCCTGAACCGACCGCACGTGCACAACGCCCTCGACGCCCGCCTGCGCGATGGCCTGGCCGACGCGTTGACCGTGGCCCGCGCCGACCCGACCGTGGCGCGGGTGGTGGTGCGGGGCAACGGGCCGTCGTTCTGCAGCGGTGGCGACCTCGACACGTTCGGCTCGTTTCCCGATCCGGTCACGGCCCACGGGCTGCGCCTCACCCGCAGCCCGGCCCGGTTGATGGCGGCGCTGGCCGACCGTACCGAGGTCCGTCTGCACGGAGCATGCCTGGGCGCCGGGATCGAGCTGAGCGCGTTCGCGTCGCGCGTGATCGCCCGCCCCGATGCTCGTGTCGGCCTGCCCGAGCTCGGCCTCGGCCTCGTGCCCGGCGCGGGCGGCACCGTCAGCCTGCCCCGCCGCATCGGCCGGCACCGCACGGCGCTCCTCGCCCTCACTGCCACGCCCATCGACGCGGGCACGGCGTTGGCCTGGGGCCTGGTCGACGAGATCAGCGGCTGAGTCGGTGCCGTTGGGCCCGCCACCGACTCGGCGCTAGCTTCGGCCCGTAGTTCCATGCCTGGGGGGCCCATGACCGACGACGCACGCGACGAGCTGCCCAACCATGCGATCGCGGTCGACGATCCCCCCGGCATCGAGGTCGACCGGGTCACGTCGTGGCTGGCCGAGCGCATCGACTGGCTGGCCGCGCCGCTCACGTGGGAGCGACTCCCCGGCGGCCACTCGAACTTCACCTACCGCGTGATCGACGCCAACGGTCGCGCGTTCGTGCTGCGCCGCCCGCCCCTCGGCGAGCTGCTGCCCAGCGCCCACGACATGGGGCGCGAGTACCGGATCATCGAGGCGCTGTGGTCGACCGCGGTGCCGGTGCCCGAGCCACTGGCCCACTGCACCGATGTCGATGTCACCGGCGCGCCGTTCTACGCGATGGGTCAGGTGCGCGGCCGCTCGCTGTACCTGCGCAGCGACGTCGAGGAGCTGGTGCCCGAAGCGAACCGGCACCCGCTCGGCGTGTCGTTCATCGACGTGCTCACCGACCTGCACGCCATCGACCCCGACGAGGTCGGCCTCGGTCGCCTCGGCAAGCCCGAGGCGTACGTGACCCGCCAGCTCAACCGCTGGTACGCGTCGTGGAACGCCTCGAAGACGGCCGAGCGTCCCGAGGTGGACGCCCTGGTCGAGTTCCTGCTCGCCCGCGTGCCAGAGCAGGGGCGCGCCCGGGTCGTGCACGGCGACTACGGCCTGCACAACTGCATCTCGACGCCCGAGGGGTACGTGGCTGCGGTGGTCGACTGGGAGATCTCGACGCTGGGCGACCCGATGGCCGACCTCGCCTACGCGCTGAACGGGTGGATCGAGCCCGGCGACGCCGACCCGGCCCGCCCCGAGGCGCCGGTGCTGGCGCCGGGCTTCCCGCGGCGGGCCGAACTGCTGGCCCGCTACGCCGAACGCACCGGTGCCGACGTGTCGCAGATCGACTTCTACTCGGCGTTCAACCACTGGAAGACCGTCTGCATCATCGAAGGCGTGTACGCACGGTACCTGAAGGGGCAGAAGAGCACGGTGGGGGTCGACCTCGACGGCCTCTGCCACAGCCGGGACCGTTCGCTGTCGCTGGCCGTGGAGCGCGCCGGCGCGTTCGGCTTCGTCGCGCCGTGACGTGATCGGTGGTGCTGGGCTACTGGCAGGACCGGCCGCCCGCGGAGAACGTCGAGATCGCCCGCAACGCCGACGCGCTCGGCTACGGCGAGCTGTGGTTGGGCGAGATGGCCACCTACGACGCGTTCGCGCTGGCCACCGCCATCGGGCTGCAGACCACCCAGATCACGCTCACGATCGGCCCGCTGGCCGTGGCCGTGCGCACGCCGATGACCATGGCCATGGGCGTGGCGTCGGTCGCCGCCCTCACGGGCCGCCCGACGCGCCTTGCCCTCGGCACATCGAGCACGGTCGTCGTCGAGCGCTGGCACGGGCGATCGCGGCACCGTTCGGTCACCGCGCTCGGTGAGGCGGCCCGGGCCGTGCGCGCCCTGCTCGACGGCGAGAAGGCCGACGTGCCCGGCGAGGTCGTGGGGTCCCGGGGATACCACCTGCGGCTGCCGGCACCGGGCGCCCACGTGACCATGGCGGCGTTCGGCGACGGCGCCCTCGGCGCCGCCGCCCGTCACGCCGATCGCGTGGTGCTGAACATGGTGAGCCCGGCCATGGTCGGCCGGTTCCGCGAGCAGCTCGACGCCCGCACCGACGCCCTCGGGCGGCCGCGTCTGCCGATGGCGGTGTGGTTGGCCACCGCGGTCGACCCGCTCGAGGAGACCATCGCCCAGGGCCTGCGGGGGAAGGTGTCGTACCTCGCCGCGCCGGGCTACGGCGAGATGTTCATGGCCGAGGGGTTCGGCGACGTGGTGGCCCTGGCCCGCTCGGGCGCGTCGCCGCGCGACGTGCTGGCCGCGTTGCCGCCCGAGCTGCTCGCGGCCACCGGCCTGGTGGGCGACGAGGCGACCGTGCGGGCCCGTCTCGCCGCGTACCACCGTGCCGGCGCCGATGAGGTGTGCCTCGTGCCCGCCACCGCCGGCGATCCCGGCGGGCGGCGGACCCTGGAGGCGCTGCGTCCGGGGTGCTAGCCGCGGCCGCCCAGATCGTCGTTGTAGGCGCGCCAGGTGAGGTCGGCGCCACGCTGGCGGTGACGCACGAGGCGTCCCAGCAGCGTGGTGCATGCTTCACGCCGGCTCGCCACCCAGGCCTCGGGATCATCGGTGGTCCGATCGGCCAGGCTCGTCAGGGTCGTGCTGATGCTCTCCTCGATCTCGAGGTGCTCGGTGCGGAGCGTGTCGAGGGCGCGCGACAGCTCGGGAGCGATGGCCATGACCTCGTCGTAGAGCCCGTCGGGCCCCTCGGTGATCTCGACGTGGCGGGCGAACTCGCCGCGCAGGTCGTGGAGGCGGCGCGCCGCGTCGTCGCTCCAGGCCGCCAGCCGGCTCGGGGCGGGCGACGCCAGGGCGTCTTCCAGCGCGATGAGCGCCCGATGCAGGTGCTCACGGTGCTCGATGGCGGTGGAGCGGGCGTGAGCCCCTGTGGTCTGGTACGTCATGATGAACCTCCGTGCCTGGCGCCCTCCCCGTCGGGAGGGCGGGTCGTGATGGCCAGAGGTTTCGCAGAGTGTGGGCTGAGGTGCCGGGAGAGAGCCTGCCCGCTCGATGGGCGGTGCGCAAGGGTCAGATGGGTCCACCTGCGACGAACAGGTACTGTTCACCCGCCGTTGGGTCTTCGTTCACCTCGATGCCGTCTGGACTGGTATGCGATTCCGCCTCACTCCGAACACCACCGAGTTCTTCGTCCTGTTTTCGCAGGCGGCCTCCAACATGCGCGCCAGCGTCGCGGCGCTGCAGGACCTGGTCGAGAACTTCACCGACGTTCAGGTCAAGCACGACAAGGTCAAGGCCACCGAGCGCAGGGGTGACGAGCTCACCCGCGCCATCCTGAAGAACCTCGACTCCACCTTCGTTACGCCGTTCGACCGCGAAGACATCCACCAGCTCGCCGAGGGCATGGACGACGTCGTCGACGACGTCTACCACCTGTCCGAGGTGCTCGTGCTCGTACCGATCCACCAGGTGATGCCCGAGCTGCGCTCGCAGGTGTCGGTCATGGCCAAGATGGCCGAGACGGCGGTGGAGGCGGTCGACCGCCTCCACAACATGAACGGATTGCGGCCGCTGCTCGACAAGCTCGACGGGCTCGAGTCCGAGGGTGACGCGATCTACCGCAAGAGCCTGGGCCGCCTGTTCTCGGGTGAGTTCGAAGCGCTCGAGGTCCTCAAGTGGAAGGACCTCATCAGCGCGGCCGAGGGTGCCATCGACCGGTTGGAAGATCTCGGGGACCACATCGGTTCGATCCTCGTGAAGCACGCCTGATCCGACATGACCCTTGGGGCAGTGCTCACGATCGTCGTCGCGTTGATCTTCGACTTCACGAACGGCTTCCACGATTCCGCCAACTCGATCGCCACGGTGGTCAGCACGCGCGTGCTGTCGCCGCGCTATGCGGTGATCTGGGCGGCCACGTTCAACTTCATCGCCTTCCTCATCTTCAAGACCGCCGTGGCCTCCACCATCGCCAAGGGCGTCGTGACGCAGAACATCCTCACCGTCGGCGTGATCTTCGCCGGTCTGGTGGGCGCGGTGGTGTGGAACCTCATCACCTACTTCCTGGCCCTGCCCACGTCGTCGTCGCACGCGCTCGTCGGGGGCATCGCCGGGGCCGCCATCGCCCGGGCCGGCGGTCACGTGCTGCTCGCCGACGGGTTGCGCAAGATCGGCGTCTTCATCGTGCTGGCGCCGCTCATCGGCCTCGCCCTCGGCCTGATCATCAAGATGGTCATCCAGTGGATGTTCTTCAGGGTGCGCAAGCTCGAGGCGCTCAACCGCGGCTTCCGCCGTGGTCAGCTCGTGTCGGCTGCGGCCTACTCGCTGGGCCACGGCGGCAACGACGCCCAGAAGACGATGGGCATCATCCTCGCCGTGCTCATCGCCTCGGGGAAGGTCGCCAAGAACGGCGACGTCCCGCTGTGGGTCGTGCTGGCCGCCCACACCGCCATCGGCCTCGGCACGCTCATGGGTGGGTGGCGCATCGTGAAGACCATGGGCAGCCGCATCACGCGCCTGCAGCCGGTGGGTGGCATGGCGGCCGAGCTCGGCGCGGCGACGACGTTGTTCTACACCTCGCACGCCGGCATCCCGGTGTCGACCACGCACACCATCACCGGCGCCATCGTGGGCGTGGGCGCGTCGAACCGGCTGTCGGCCGTGCGGTGGGGCGTGGCCGGTCGTGTCATCGTGGCGTGGGTCGTCACCATCCCCGGTGCCGGGATCATCGCCATCATCATGTCGAAGATCATCGAAGGGCTGGCCTGAGCATGCGCCTCGATCGTCGCGTCCCGTTCTTCGCCATCGTCGCGGTGGTGTGCTTCGCCCTGATCCCGGCGGCCGAACCCAAGCTGCGGTACGTGCCGACCGTGGTCGGCATCACCTACGTCGTGCTGTCGGTGCTGTTCCTGCTCGACTGGCTCAGCCGTCGGTCCGAGGCCCGCAAGGCCGACGAGGCCTTCGAGTCCCGCACCTGACCGAACCAGCGCCGGCGCGCCGCCTTCCGGCCCTATCGGTGGACCCGGCACGTCGCGATGATCGAACCGTAGACACGTGGAGGAGGCATCGATGATCCGCATCGTCACGGTTCCACTCGACCTCACAGCCGACGCCGACCGGGCCATCGCTCCGGCGGTGGTCCTCGCCCGTCAGCTCGACGCCGCACTCGAGTTCGTCGTCGTCAGCTCACCCGGTCTCGATCACCTGGGCGACGAGCACGAACTGCAGGCGCGCGCCACCCAGCACGCCGGGCTGCGCACCAGCACCACCGTGCTCGAGTCGGACGATCCGGTGAGTGCGCTGGCGCCCTACTTCGCCGACGCCGAGCGCCTGGTGTGCATGGCGTCGCACGGTCGTGGCCGCCTGGGTGACGCGTTCATCCCCAGCCTCACGTTCTCGCTCGTCCACGGCACCCACCGGCCTGCCCTGGTGGTGGGCCCTCGCGTCGGCTGGTGGCCCGGCCCGGTCAGCGGCATGCTGCTCGGGGTGGACGAGCGCGGCGTGCCCGAGACCACGCTGGAGACGGCGGCCTCGTGGGCGGCGGCGCTCGGCGTGGGCATCGACCTGATCCGCACGCAACCGCCCGACCCCCGCCCCGACGACCCGGCCAGCGGCGCGCTCGGCACCGACGCCGCCCGCGCCTGGCTGCACGATCGCGGGCTCACCGCCGGCGTGCGCCACATCGTGGGCGAGCCGGCAATGAGCCTGGCCGACATGGCCGCCCGCACCAACGCCAGCCCGCTCGTGGCGGTGACGGCGCGGGTCGAGACGCGCCGCGAGCGCGTGCTGCGCGGGTCGGTGACCAGCCGGCTGATCGCGGTGTGCCCGTGCCCGGTGCTGGTGGTGCCGTCCGTGCTGTCGTCCGACGAGGCCCGCCACGACGGGCAGATCACCGTGCTCGAACACTGAGGAGAGACCGTCGAGCGGCGCCACCGAGACGCAGTGCCCGTGACCACGCCGTCCAGGATGCCGTGAGGGCGAACGCCCCTTCAGCGGTGGATGCGCGTGCCGGCCCGGCCGGCGATCACCTCGGCGGCGTCGTCGAGGGCTCCGATGCGGGCATCGCGGCCGGTGGCCTCCACGAACCGGCACGCCGCCTCGATCTTGGTGCCCATCGCGCCGGCGGGCAGCGCCAGCGCCCGCGCCTGAGGGACGGTGAGGTGGGCCACGCTCCGGGCGTGAGGCGTGCCGAACCCTTCGACGATCACGCCCGGCACGTCGGTCAGCAGCACGAGCGACCCGGCGTGGAGGCGCGTGGCCAACAACGCGGTGGTGAGGTCCTTGTCGATCACGGCCTCCACCCCGCGCCAGCCGCCGTTCTCGCGCACCACCGGGATGCCACCGCCGCCGGCGCACACGACGACGAAGCCCTGCGCGACCAGCGCGGCGATGGCGTCGTGCTCGATCACCCGGCGGGGCTCGGGTGAGGGCACCACGCGTCGCCACCCGCGTTCGGTCTGGTGCACCGTCCAGCCCCACCGCCCGGCCAGCAGCATGGCATCACGGCGCGGGTAGGCCGGCCCCACCGGCTTGGTCGGGTCCGCGAACGCCGGATCGTTCGGGTCGACCTCGACCAGGGTGAGCACGCTCACGACCGGACGTGGCTGCAGCGCGTTGCGCACCGCCACCTCGACCAGGTAGCCGAGCGAACCTTCGGTGGCGGCGTCGAGCACATCGAGCGGGTCGAGCATCTCGCGGTGGGCGGCCAGTTGGTCGAGGGCGAGCTGGCCCACCTGCGGGCCGTTGCCATGGGTGATCACCACCGGACGCTCGATGGTCACGCCGGCCAGCGCGGTGCTCACGACGGCGAGGCGGCGACGTTGATCCTCCACGTCGGCGCGCCGATCGGCCGGTGCCAGCGCGTTGCCCCCGAGCGCGAGCATCAGCAGCGGGCCGCTCATGCCTGCGACCTCGCCCGCTCGGCTCGGCGCTGGCGGTGCGTCTTGTCGATGCCGTCCACCACGAGCACGACCGGCGCGGTGGCCAGGGCCACCAGCAGCGGCACCAGCCGCGGCGGCGACTGGTCGAGAGCACGTGCCACCGGCCCTACGAACAGGAAGGCGACCAGCGCGGCCAGCTCGACGACGACGGCCACCCGCAGCAGATGGTTGCCGTTCCAGCCCACCGCCAGCGCATGGCGCGTGCCGGAGCGGCAGGCGAAGGCGTTGGCCATCTGCCCGACCACCACGGCGGTGAACGCCGCGCCCGACGCCGCCGTCAGCGCAGTGCCGGTGGGGATGGCGTGCCCCGGTCGCCAGCCGGCCAGCACGAGGCCGGTCACGAACGCCGCCATCGACATGGTCGCCTCGGCCGGACCGAGCACACCGAACGCCCGGCGGATCACGGTGCGGTCGAGCAGCTTGGCCGTCCATGGCGGGCGCTTGAGCACGTCGGGGGCGGGCGCCTCGTTGCCGAGGGCGAGGGCAGGTAGCAGGTCGGTGCCGATGTCGAGGCACAGCACCTGCAGCACGCCGATGGCCAACGGGAACCGCCCACCCGAAAGGGCCCACACCACGAACGGGGTGAGCTCGGCCACGTTGTCGGTGAGGTGGTAGGTGAGGAAGCGCTTCACGTTGGCGAACGTGGCCCGACCGTGCACCACCGCTTCCACGATGGTGGCGAAGTCGTCGTCGAGGAGCACGAGGTCGGCGGCGGCCCGCGCCACGTCGGTGCCCGAGCGCCCCATGGCCACGCCGATGTCGGCCTCCGACAGGGCCGGCCCGTCGTTCACACCGTCGCCGGTCATGGCCAGCACGTTGCCCCGCCGCCGCAGGGCCTTGGCGATGCGCAACTTGTCCTCGGGCGACACGCGGGCCACCACCACACCATCGCGGTCCACCAGCGCGCCGAGCACGTCGATGTCGGTGGGCAGCTCGTCACCCACCAGCACGGGTCGGTCGCCGACCGACAGTCCGACCTCGGCGGCGATGGCGCGCGCCGTCGCCGGATGGTCGCCGGTGAGCATGGCCACCTTGATGCCGGCCTGGCGGCACTGGGCGATGGCCGCGGCGGCCGACGAACGCGGCGGATCCTGCAGCCCGAACACCGCCAGCAGGTCGAGGTCGCTCTCCACGTCGTCGGGCTGGTCGTCACGCGTCATCGTCGCCGCGTCGCGCCGGGCCACCGCAAGGGTGCGCAGGCCACGCTCGGCGAACGCGTGGACGGCGCTCGTCGCCGCGTCTACGTCGCCGCGGCACCGTTCGAACACGCCGTCGGGTGCGCCCTTCACGAGCAGTTCGCCGGCCGCCACGACCGACATGCGCCGGCGGCGCGGGTCGAACGGGTGGCGCACGCCGATCGCCACATCGTCGGCCACCGCCAGGCGACGGGCGAGCGCGTCGAGGGCCGCCTCCATCGGGTCGCCCAACGCCCGCCAGCCGTCGCCGTCGGCCACGACGCGCCCGTTCGAGCACAGCCGGCCGGCGCGGGCCGCCCGGGCCAGCGCGGCGACCGCCTCGTCGGCGCCGGTCACGGTGGCCCCTTCGGGTCGGTAGCCCTCGCCGTGCACGTCGACCGCGCCGGCCGGGGTCCACGCCGTCACGACCTCCATCTCGTTGCGAGTGAGCGTGCCCGTCTTGTCGGTGCAGATGAACGTGGTCGACCCGAGGGTGGCCACCGCCTCGAGCCGGCGCACCAGCGCGTGCCGGGCGGCCATTCGCCGGGCGCCGATCGCCAACGACACCGTCACCGTCGGCAGCAGCCCTTCGGGCACCAGCGCCACGGTGACGCCCACCGCGAACAGAAAGCCGTCGGAGAGGGGGGTGCCCACGAGCAGCGAGATCCCGAAGAAGCCCACGCCCACGGCGACGGCGATGCGGGCGATGCGCCACACCACCACGTGGAGCTGGCGGGCCAGCGGTGTGATCGCATCGCTGGGCGGCTTGGTGAGCCGGGCGATGCCGGCCAGGCGCGTGTGGTCACCCGTCTGCATGATCAGCGCGGTCGCCTCGCCCTCGGTCACGAACGTGCCGGCGAAGAGGGGGCCACCATCAGCCACCGCGTCGGGCACGCTCTCACCCGTCAACGTTGAGGTGTCGACCGAGCACGCGTGCACGTCGTGGGCCACCGCGTCGGCGGGCACCGCGTCGCCCGCGCCCAGCAGCACCACGTCGCCCGGCACCACCAGTGCGGCATCAAGTTCGACCACGCCGTTGTCGCGTCGCACCCGCACGAGCCGCGGCAGCAGGTGGGTGAGCTCGCGCGCCGCCTGCTCGGCGCCCCGTTCCTGCAGGAAGGCGAACACACCGTTGATCAGGACCACGAGGGCGATGGCCACGGCGAGCTGGGGCATGCCGGCGATGAGCGCCATGACCGCCGCCACCCACAGCAGGGCGGCGAAGAAGTGGGTGAGCTGCGCCACCAGGCGTCGCCACGCCGGCACAGCGGGCGCCTCGGGCAGGCGGTTCGGGCCGTGCTGCACCAGGGCCGCGGCCGCCTCGGCGGAGGTGAGCCCGCTGGTGCCGCCCCGTATGGCCAGGTCCGTCACCGTCGCTCACGCCCGCGGGCCGCTTCGGCGGCCCCGTCAGCCTCGGTGATCGGCGGGCGCAGGCGTTCCGCGGTGGTCATGATGTCCACCTCCAAGGCGGGCGAGGATCGGCGGGTGTCGGCCCCGTCCCGCGCCCAGTGTGTGCCCATCGTCGGTGCGCCACCAGGGCCGGTCGTCAGTCGATGTCGCGTCAGTTCGAACGTGGTCAGGCGCGCGGCATGAGGGCGAGCTGGCGCGACTGGGCCACGAGCCGGCCGGTGCCGTCCCAGACCTCGCCGTCCTCCTCGAGGAACCCGCCGGTGACGAAGCGGGTCGAGAACGCGCACCGCAGCCAGCCCGGGGCGGGCCGGGCCCGCACGTGGGCGGTGAGCTCCACCGTGGGCGTCCACGCCACCGGCAGGTGGGTGTTGAACGCCGTAGGGGGAAAGGCGTCGACCGCGCACAGCAGGGCGATGGTGTCGATGGGCTCGTCGTCGTGCAGCCGGAACCAGCCGCGCACGAGAGCCTGGCCGCTGGGCTCGCCCCGGTCCCATCCGGCGTCGTCGGGGTGCAGGCGCAGGTCGAGTCGCGACGAGAAGTTGGCCGCCGGCCCGGTCTGGCTGCTGCTGCGGGGCACGCACCGCTCGGGCGGTGGCAGGTCGGGTGGTGCCCCGTCGACCAGGGCGATCTCGTCGTCGCCGCCCGACAGGTCGCTGAAGCTGCCCAGGGCGGTGATGACCGACTTGCCGTGGCCGGTGAGGGTGGCGCGCGCCGTGGCGAAGCGCTTGCCCTGCTTGAGCACCTCGGTGGTCACGGTGGCGGGGCCGACCTTGCCGGGGGAGAGGTAGTGGGCCGTCACGGTCACCGGGTCGGGCCGACCGGTCACCGCCGCCAGGGCGCGGGCCACCACCGCCAGCAGGTAGCCGCCGTTGGCGTTGCCGTTGATGTCCCACCCGTCGGCGACCTCGCCGACGTAGACACCGCCACCCGACGGGGTCACCGCCGTGGCTGCCGCGAACCGGCCCCGCTCACCCTCGACGCCGTTCCCCATGGGGCCGTGTCTAGCCAAGGGCCGCGCCACGGACCAATCCCCGCGCCCGGGGCGGGTCGTCGGCGCGAATGCCCGCCACCCGCCCCGGCTGGGGAAGAATCCCCGACCATGCACCACTTGAGCGAGCGGGCGCTGGCCGCCGACACGGTGGGCCTGCTGGAAGGCCTGTGCACGACCCGCGCCATCCGACGCTACGCCCCCGACCCGGTGCCCGAGGACGTGCTGCGCGACATCCTGTTCGCCGCCACCCGTGCCCCGAGCGGCTCGAACCGCCAGCCGTTCCGCTTCATCGTCCTGCAGGACGGGCCCAAGGCCCGTGAAGCCAAGCGCCTCATGGGCGACGCAGCGCGCGCCATGTGGCGCTACAAGGAAGAGCACGACGGTTACACCCGTGGCTCGGGCACCGTCGACAACTCGCCCAAGTCCCGCATGGCTCGCGTGATGGCCGAGTACGTGGAGCACTTCGAGCAGACCCCGGTGGTCGTGCTGCCGTGCCTGATCCGCTACCGGGGGCCGTCGTCGTCGGAGGGTGGCTCGGTCTACCCGGCGTGCCAGAACCTGCTGCTGGCCGCCCGGGCCCTCGGCTACGGCGGCGTGCTCACCGGCTTCCACCACGCGGTGGAGGACGAGCTGCAGGCGTTGCTCGACATCCCCGAGGGGGTGTTCATCGCCGCCACCATCACCCTCGGTCGCCCGCTCGGCAACCACGGAACCGTGCGCCGCCGGCCCATCGAAGAGATGGTGTTCGAGGAGGGTTGGGGCGAGAGCGCCCCGTGGGCCCACGATCCTCCGGGCACCCGGTTCACGTCGGCCGGGCCGCCGGGTGCGCCGACGGAGCGGGTACCGCCGAAGCCGCAGTAGGTTCCGCACCCATGATCGACAAGTTCAACCTGGCGCTGTTGCTCGTGCGCGTCGTGGTCGGGGTGGGCCTGGCCCTGCACGGCATCAACAAGGTGCGCGGCGGGCTCACCGGCACCGGCAAGTGGTTCACGTACATGGGCTTCCGGTGGGGGTACGCCAACGCGGTCGTGGCCGCCACGTTCGAGATCGGCGCCGGGCTGTTCTTCGCCCTCGGGCTGCTGACCTCGTTGTCGGCTGCCGCCCTCGTGGGGCTCATGGTCGTGGCGCTCGTCTCGGCCCACTGGAAGGTGGGCTTCTTCGTGTTCCGGCCCGATCAGGGCATCGAGTACGTCCTCGTGCTGGCGGTCATCGCCATCGCGGTCGGCACCGTCGGCCCGGGAGAGTGGTCGCTCGACAAGGCGTTCGGGATCCTGGACTCGGGCTACAACGCGACGTGGTGGGGTCTGGTGCTCTCGGCCGGCCTCGGCGTCGCCGGGGCGCTCGGCCAGCTCGCGGTGTGCTGGAAGCCACCGGCGAACGCGCTGTCGTTCGGCAGCGCCACCCGCAAGAAGTAGCGCTCAGTGCAGGTAGCCGAGATCGCGGGCCTGCACCTCGAGCGAGTCGCGGAACGATGGGTGGGCGACGGCGATGAGGGCGCGGGCCCGCTCGGCGATGGAGCGGCCCCGCAGCTCGGCCACGCCGTGCTCGGTGACCACCTTGTCGACCGTGTTCTTCATGGTGGTCACGGCCGAGCCGATGGGCAGCTGGGCGCAGATCGACGACACCTCGCCGTGCCTGGCGGTGGAGCGCACCACGATGAAGCCCTGGCCGCCCGGTGAGAACATGGCGCCGCGGGCGAAGTCGCTCTGGCCACCGCTCGACGACCAGTAGCGGGGGCCGATCGTCTCTGACGCGCACTGGCCCAGGAAATCGACGGCGAGGGTGGCGTTGATGGACACGAAGTTGGGTTCGCCGGCGATGATGCGCGGGTTGTTCACGTAGCGCACCGGCCACAGCTCGATGGCGGTGTTGTCGGCGAGGAAGTCGTAGAGCCGCTTGGTGCCGAGGGCGAAGGTGCCCACCACTTTGGTGCGGTTCAGCGTCTTGCGCACGCCGTTCACCACGCCGGCCTCCACGAGGTCGACGAGCCCATCGGACAGGAGCTCGGTGTGCACGCCGAGGTCCTTGTGGTTCGCCAGGTTGGCGAGGATGGCGTTGGGGATGGCACCGATGCCGGTCTGGATGGTGGCGCCATCGCTGATGCGCTCGGCGACCTGGCGGCCGATGGCCTGGTCGACCTCGTCGGGCTCGGCCGGCGGCACCTCGGCCAGCGGGTAGTCGGCGTGGCACCAGCCCTCCACTTGCGACAGGTGGATCTGGTTGCGGCCGAACGTGCGCGGCATCTGGGCGTTGGCCTCGATGAAGAACCGGGCCCGGCCGATGAAGCTGGCCACGTAGTCGCTGTTGGTTCCGAGGGAGAAGTAGCCGTGCCGGTCGGGGGGTGACGCCGACGCCAGCACCAGCGGGTCGTGGGTCCGCAGCTTCATGAGGTCGGGGACCTCGCTGAAGTGGTTGGGCACCAGGTCGATGGTGCCGGCCGCGAAGCACGACCGGGTGACCGGCGACAGGAAGTAGCTGATGTGGTGGAGCCGGTCGCCGTGGGCGCCGTGCAGGTAGGGCCGGTCGTGGATGGCGTGCATCTGATGGACCTTCACCCCCTGCAGCCGGTCGGCGTGGGTCTCCAGCGCGTCGAGCACGGTGATCGGCTCGCCGACGGCGAGCGGCACGATGAGATCACCGTGCGGGTGGACGTGGTCGATGACGGCCTCGGCGGGCACGGGCAGGACGAGCACGCTCGACATCATGGTTCGTGGGCACCCCTCTCCGGCGTGACCTAGGTCCCCAGGGTCGGGGTCGATGTCCACTGTGGCGCTCCGGACCCGCGGGCGGACCATGACCGCATGAGGTTCGAGCAGGTGACCGAGCACGTCGACGAGATGACGATCGCGGAGTGCCTGGCGTTCCTCGCCGGCAGCCACATCGGGCGCATCGCCGTGAACGTCGACGAGTTCCCGGTGGTGCTGCCCGTGAACTACCAGTTGGACGAGCACTCGGCGAGTGGCCCCGTGCTGGTGGTGAGGACCCGGGAGGGGAGCACGGTGAGCACCGCCGGTGAACGGGTGGCGTTCCAGATCGACGCCATCGACGCGGCGTGCGGGGTCGGCTGGAGCGTCCTGGTGCGGGGGATCATGCACCACGTCCGTGGCGACGTCTTGGCGACGTTGTCGCCGTCGGTCGACCCCCACCCGTGGCTCGCCGAGCGCGACGACTGGTTGGTGATCAACCCGATCGCCATCACCGGTCGCCGGGTGCTCTCGCGCGAGGTCGGCTTCGGCTTCCATCCGCTCGGCTACCTCTGACCCGCCGTCCCACGCCGGGCCCACGTCGGTAGGGTGGCGCGCGTGTGGGCGGAGCGAACGTGGTCGTGACGGGTAGGCGGCGACGGCCGCCCTGGCTCTGGGCGCTGGTGGCGACGGCCGTGCTGGCGGTGGGGCTGGGCGGCGCCCTGGCGGCCCGGCACGTGCTGGGCGGGCGCGGCCGAGGTGGCGGCTCGTCGGCCGACAGCAGTCCGCCCCACGCCGCCACGGGCACGGTGGCCCGCGCCGATGTCCTCGGCACCGGCGCGTCGACCACCCCGCCCGTCACCGTCGTCGGCACCACCGACGGCCGGCCGCCGGCCGACCCCGACGAGATCGCCGCCCGTGTCTGCGGCCGCGCCGCGCTGCAGGCCGGCCCCCCGTCGGCCGCCGCGGCCAAGGATCTGTTCCCCGACCGCACCATCGTCGAGGTGCCCGCCGGCGCCAACGGCGACGTCGTCACCGGCGACGCCGGCACCGTCTACTGGCTCGCGCCGGGGGAGCACCGCCTGGAGGCGACCAAGTTCGCCCAGATCGTGCCCAAGGACGGCGACACGTTCATCGGCGCACCGGGCGCGGTGCTCGACGGCAAGCAGGTGAACCGCTACGCCTTCGCCGGGTCGGCCACCGGCGTCACCATCCGGTACCTCACCGTGCAGGGGTTCGTGCCGCCGATGAACGAGGGCGTGGTGAACCACGACTCGGCCAACGGCTGGACCATCGAGCACACCACCATCACCCGCAACTCGGGCGCCGGCATGATGGTGGGCGCCAACCAGGTCGTGCGCTCGAACTGCCTGGCCGACAACGGCCAGTACGGGTTCAACGCCTACCAGGGCGGCGACGGCATCAGTGACCTCGTGCTCGAGCACAACGAGATCAAGGGCAACAACACCGAAGACTGGGAGAAGAAGCAGCCCGGGTGCGGGTGCACCGGTGGCGGCAAGTTCTGGGCGGTGAAGGGAGCCAAGGTGACCGAGAACTGGGTGCACGACAACCGCTCGGTCGGCCTGTGGGCCGACACCAACAACGTCGACTTCCTGTTCCAGCGCAACATCGTGGAGAACAACGACGACGTGGGCATCTGGTACGAGATCTCCTACAACGCCCGCATCGTCGACAACCTGCTCTCGCGCAACGGGTGGAGCGGCGGCAAGGCCGACACCGGCGCGCCATCGCCGGCGATCTACCTGTCGGAGTCGGGCGGCGACGCACGCCTGCCCACCAAGTACTCGCGGGCGCCGCTGGTGGAGATCGCCGGCAACCGCGTCGTCGACAACTACTCGGGCATCACGCTCTACGAGAACGCCAACCGCTTCTGCAACTCGAACGGCAACTCCTCCGCGTCGTACTGCACGCCGTTCGTCACCGGCGGCACCATCCCCGAGCCGTGGGACTACACGTACGGCAAGCCGGTGAACGCCGACCACCCGTGCAACGCACCGGGCATCGACACCGAGCCGCTCTTCACCGACTGCCGGTGGCGCACGCAGCACGTGGCCATCCACGACAACGACTTCAGCTTCGACGACAAGGTCGTACCGTGCGGCAGCGAGTACTGCGGCGTCATGGCGCTCTACGTGAGCGGCGCCGACAACCAGAGCTGGCAGCCGTACGTGGTGGCCGACGTGGTGAAGGCCCTCACCACGAACCAGGACAACCGCTGGACCAACAACCGCTACACCGGCCGGTGGCACTTCGCCGTCGGCTACGGCGACCGCACCGACTGGGGCACCTGGCAATCGAAGTACGACCAGGACCAGGGCAGCTCGGCCGACTAGCTTAGCTAGGGCAACGTTGCCGGCGCGACGGCGAGGCCCGTGGCCGTCGTCGCGGTGTGGAGGCGCCGGTCCCAGACGGCCACGATCACGTCGGCCGCACCGAGCAGCGCGGCGCTGGCCAGGTGCACCGCGTCGGCGCCCCGGAGGCCGTGCTGGCGGGCCAGGAGGCCGGCGTGATCGGCCACGGCGGCCGACAGCTCCACGACGCGCATGGATGCCCACACGGTCTTCCATGACGCGTCGGCGCCGCGGACGCCGCGGGCGTCGAGGTCGTGGTTGCGATGGGCGGCGGCCAGCGCTGCACACACCTCGGGGTACGAGAGCCGGCTCGTGAGTGCGGCGTCGCACTCGTCCCACAGCTCACCGGCGAGGTCGGAGCCAGCCTCGTCGACCACCAGCTTCACCAGCGCGCTGGCGTCGAAGTACACGAGGCTCACGTCTCACCGCCGCTGCTCGCCCACGAGGTCGGCCACCGGTCGCTTCGAGCGAGCTCGAGCCAGGGTGACGGCCTTCGGCCGTACGGGCTGCTGCGGGCGGGAGACCTTGCCCTCGGCGGTCAACCGCTCGATGAGGGGCGTGGCCGGGAGGCCCACGAGGCGGGCCACGGGCACGCCCCGCTCGGTGATCACGATCTCCTCACCGGCGCGCACCCGCGCCAGCCAGTCGCTCAACTGGGCCCGCAGCTCCGACACGGCGACATCCATGGCTCGATCGTACAACACGGTACAGCCGAAGCGTACAGATGGGCGCGTCGTCCATCCCAATCGCTCTGTTTGCGCGGGAACCGCGCCGGGACCGTTTCGCGCAACCTGGGCGAGCCCGCGCCGACCCCGGGCCACCCGTCACCGCGACTCGTTGCGCGAACCACCCACCGGTGGCGTTTCGCGCAAACAGAGCGAGGAGAGGGTCCCGCCGCCGGTCAGAAGCGGTCGGGGGTGAGGGCGCTGATGTCGACCGGGGCGCGGCCGCGCAACAGCAGGTCGGCCACCACCACGCCGGTGGCCGGCGCCAGGGTGACGCCGTACATGCCGTGGCCGGTGCCGATGACGACGTTCTCCCAGCCGTTCGGTCGGCCGATCACCGGCAGGCCGTCGGCGGTGACCGGGCGGGGCCCCACCCACAGGTCGCGCCGGCCGGCCAGGTCGACCTCGCGCAGCACGGTGCGGGCCGAGCGGGCGATGCCCTCCACCCGGCGGGCGTCGATCACGCCATCGATCCCACCGAGCTCCATGGTGCCGGCGACGCGCAGCCCGCCGTCGAGCGGGGTGCAGGCCACGTGCTCGTCCTCGAACAGCACGGCGTGGGGCACGGTGGTGTACGGCGTCACCGTGAAGCTGTAGCCCTTGCCGCCGATGAGGGCGAGCCGCACGCCGAGCCGCCGCGCCACCGCGGCGGTGCCGGCCCCTGCGGCGAGCACGAACCAGTCGCCGGCCACCCGCTCGCCGCCCACCGACACCGCCCGCACGCGGTCACCGCCGGCGTCGAACCACTCGAACGGCCGGTCGGTCAGGAAGCGCACGCCGCGCTCCACGAGGAGGGCGGCGAGCGAGTCGACGAAGCGGCTCGGGTTGATCGAGCGGTCGCGCGGCAGCAGTGCGCCGTGCATGCGGTCGGGGTGGGCGACGTTGGGCGCCACCGCGGCCAGCGCCGCACCGGTGAGCACATCGCTCACGCCGTAGCCGGCGGCGGCCCGCTCGGCGTCGGCCCGCTCGTGGTGCACGATCACGATGCCGTGCGGGCCGCGCAGGTCGGCGCCGGCGCCGTCGAGGGCGGAAAGTGCGTCGAGGCTCAGTCGGTCGAGCTCGACCATGGCGGCCCGGCCGCGGACCACCTTGGCCGCGGTCGACGAGCGCACGAAGCGCGTGAGCCAGCCGGCCAGCGACGGGATGGCCGCCGGCCGCAGGTACACGGGCGCCATGGGGCGGCCGATGGTGCGGGCCGCCTCCTTCAGGGAGCCGGGGCTGGCCAACGGGCCGAGCTGGCTGGGGCAGATGTAGCCGGCGTTGCCGCGCGAGGCGCCCCCGCCCACGGGCCCGTGGTCGACCACCACCACCTCGGCTCCCTGCTCCACCAGCGCGAAGGCCGAGCACAGGCCCACGAGCCCGGCCCCCACGATGACGACGCGCCCGCTCACAGCCGGAAACCCCGCGGGAACGGGTCGGTGGGGTCGAGCACCAGCTCGGCCCGCCCGGTGATCCACGCCCGCCCCACGATCTCGGGGAGCACGGCGGGGATGCCGGCCACCGAGGTGGTGCCGACCACCCGCGCCCGGAAGCGGGTGTCGAGCACCGAGCGGTGCTCGAACCACTCGTCGGTGGCCAGCGCGCCGGTGGCGTGCAGCAGCGCCAGGCGCGCCGAGGTGCCCGTGCCGCACGGCGAGCGGTCGAGCACGCCGGTGTAGAAGACCACGGCGCTGCGGTCGCCGTCGGTGAGCATGGCGTGCTTGCAGCCGCGCACGTCGGGCCGCTCGGGGTGCACCACCTCGCACGCGGCGTCGGTGCGGGCCATCACGTCCATGCCGGCGGCGATGAGGGCCCGGGCGTTGGCCGGGTCGACCCGCAGCCCGGGCACCACCGCGCCCAGGGGCGCGACGGCGTAGAAGTTGCCTCCCCAGCACACGTCGACCGTGAGCCCGCCATCGAGCTCGAGTCCCGAGCGCAGCACGAACGACGGCACCATGCGCACGGCGACGTGGGTGGCCCGCCCGGAGGTCACGGCGACGCGCGCCTCCACCAGGCCCGACCGGGTCTCGACCCGCACCACCGTCTCGGGCTCGGTGACCTCGACGAGCCCCTCGTTCACCAGCGTGGTCGCCACGCCGATGGTGGCGTGGCCACAGCCGGGCAGGAAGCCGGCCGCCTCGGCGTAGAGCACCAGGGCGTGGTTCGCCGGGTCGAGCGGTGGCAGCACGAACGCCGCGTACATGGCGGCGTGGCCACGGGGCTCGCACACCAGCGCGCCCCGCAGGTCGTCGTGGGCGGCGGCGAACGCGTCGGCCACCTCGGCCACGGTGGTGCCGGTCGGCCGGTCGACGCCCGCCAGCACCACCCGGGTGGGCATCCCCTCGGTGTGGGTGTCGACGACGCGCGCGGTGGTGAGCCCCATGCGGGCCGGAGCATACGGGCCCGGTGCGACCGCCGCCCGACCCGATTCACCACAATCCTGATTGTCTAGATCGGGAATGTCGCCTACTGTGGGGCGTTGACACCTGCCGAGCAGGCGTCGCCGGGATTGCCGAGCACGCCACCGACGTGGAGGAGACTGCCCTGTTCACCGACGACGACCTCGCTGTGCTGGCGGAACGCTTCGAGCACGCCCCGCCCGGTCAGCTGCTGGCGTGGGCCGGCGACACGTTCGGCGACGACCTGGTCGTCGCCGCCGCCATGACCCTCGACGTGGTGCTCGTCGACCTGGCCGCCAAGGCCATCCCGAACGTGCAGGTCGTGTTCCTCGAGACCGGCGCCCACTTCCCCGAGACGCTGGCCACCACCGCCGAGGTGGAGCGCCGCTACCCGATCCGGCTGCGCACCATGCGGCCCGAGCCGGGCGACCTGATCGCCGAGCAGTGGAAGACGGCGCCCGACCAGTGCTGCCACAACCGCAAGGTGCTGCCGCTGGAAGCGGCCCTGGCCGGCCGCAAGGCGTGGGTCACCGGCATGCGCCGGGTGGACGCCGACAGCCGCACGGCCATCCCCGTGGTCCAGCGCGACAAGCGCGGCCTGGTCAAGATCAACCCGATCGCCTCGTGGACCGACGAGGACGTGGCGTCCTACGCCGGCGACCACGACGTGCCGTTGAACCCGCTGCTGCAGCAGGGCTACCCGTCCATCGGCTGCGCGCCCTGCACCCGGCGGATCGCCCCCGGCGAAGACCCCCGCGCCGGACGCTGGTCCGGCCACGACAAGACCGAGTGCGGTCTGCACGTCTGAGGAGACGACAACCCCTATGACGCTGACCGACAACGCGATCCACACGGAAGCCAGGCGCGATCTCGACGCCCACCTCGCCGCCCTCGAGGCCCACGCCATCTTCGTGCTCCGCGAGGTGGCAGCCGAGTGCGAGCGCCCCGTGCTGCTGTTCTCCGGCGGCAAGGACTCGGCCGTGCTCCTGCACCTGGCCGAGAAGGCCTTCGCCCCCGGGCGCGTGCCGTTCCCGGTGATGCAGATCGCCACCGGTCACGAGTTCCCCGAGGTCGACTCGTTCGTGCGCGAGCGGGCCGAGGCCGCCGGCGTCGAGCTCATCGTCGCTCGCGTGCAGGACTCCATCGACCAGGGTCGCGTCGCCGACCCGGGCGAGTTCACCAGCCGCAACCGGCTCCAGTCGGTCACGCTGCTCGACGCCATCGCGGCGCGGAAGTTCGACGCCGCCTTCGGCGGGGCCCGCCGGGACGAAGACAAGGCCCGGGCCAAGGAGCGCGTGCTGTCGTTCCGCGACGTCTTCGGGCAGTGGGACCCTCGCAACCAGCGCCCCGAGCTGTGGCAGATCTACAACGCTCGCGTGCGTCCCGGTGAGCACCTGCGGGCCTTCCCGCTGAGCGACTGGACCGAGCTCGACATCTGGCAGTACATCGGCGCCGACGGCGTGAGGGTGCCGGCCATGTACTTCGCCCACCAGCGCGAGGTCGTCGCTCGCGACGGCATGCTGCTGGCCACCGGTCCGTTCACGCCGGCGCGAGCGAACGAAGAGCCCTTCGTCGAGATGGTGCGCTACCGCACCGTGGGCGACATGAGCTGCACCGGCGCGGTGCGCTCCACCGCCGTCACCGTCGACGAGGTCATCGACGAGGTCGTCACCGCCCGTCTCACCGAGCGCGGCGCCACCCGGGCCGACGACAAGTTCTCGGAGGCGGCCATGGAAGACCGCAAGCGCGAGGGCTACTTCTGATGGAGCTGCTGCGCCTGGCCACCACCGGCTCGGTGGACGACGGCAAGAGCACCCTCATCGGGCGCCTGCTGCACGATGCCAAGCTCCTCCAGGAAGATGCGGTGGAAGCGGTCGCCGCCTCCACCGCCCGCCGTGGCGGAGAGGGTCTCGACCTGTCACTCGTGACCGACGGACTGCGGGCCGAGCGCGAGCAGGGCATCACCATCGACGTCGCCTACCGCTACTTCGCCACGCCCCGGCGGGCCTTCATCGTGGCCGACACGCCGGGGCACGTGCAGTACACGCGCAACATGGTCACCGGTGCGTCCACCTCCGACGTGGCCGTGCTGCTCGTCGACGCCCGCCACGGCGTGCGCGAGCAGACCCGTCGCCATGCCGCCGTCGCCGCGTTGCTCGGCGTGCACCACCTCGTGCTCGCGGTGAACAAGCTAGATCTGGTCGGCTGGTCGGCCGAGCGCTTCGATGAGATCGCTGACGAGGTGCGGGCCATGGCCACCCAACTTGGCGTCGCCGACGTGCACCTGGTGCCCATCTCGGCGCTGCACGGCGACAACGTGGTCGACCCCTCGATCAACACACCGTGGTACGACGGGCCGCCGCTGCTCGGCCTGCTCGAGACGCTGCCCATCCCGCAGCCTTCGCTGGAGAGCCCGCTGCGCATCCCGGTGCAGCTCGTCATCCGTCCCCGTGTGGGCAGTGGTGACCGCCGCTGGTACGCGGGTGCGCTCGCCGGCGGCGAACCGACGGTGGGCCAGGAGGTGGTGGTGCTACCGAGCGGTCGGATCACCACGATCGCCGGCGTCGAAGGCACGGGCACCGCAGTGCGCGTGCAGCTCGCCGACGAGCTCGACGTGGCGAGAGGCGACCTCATCGCCGATCTCGACGAGCAGCCCCGCATCGTCACCGCGCTGGCGGCCACCCTGTGCTGGTTCAGCGACCAGCCGTTGCGGGTGGGCGACCGCCTGCTGCTCAAGCACACCACCCGCACCGTGCCGGCGCGGGTCGAGGCCATCGAGCACCGCCTCGACGTGGCCACGCTCGACCACGGCGGCACCGACGTGCTGGAGATGAACGACCTCGGCCGCGTCCGCCTCGTCACCGCGTCGCCGGTGGTGGTCGACGACTACCGCAGCAACCGCCGCACGGGCAGCTTCATCCTGGTGGACGAGCGCACCAACGCTACGGTGGCGGCCGGCCTGGTGGAGGACTGACGTGACCGCGACCCCGACCGTGTCGACCTTCGACGACGCCTACCCCGTGGTGCTGCGGCTCACCGGCCGGCGCGTGCTGGTGGTCGGCGGCGGCAAGGTCGCGGTGGGCAAGGCGCGGGGGCTGCTGGAGCGGGGCGCACAGGTGACGGTCGTGGCCCCCCAGGTGCACCCCGACATGCCCGTCGAGGTGCGGGTGAAGCGGCGCCGCTACCGCGCTCGTGACGGGCGTGGCGCACACCTGGTGTTCGCGGCGACGGACGACCGGGCGGTGAACCAGGCCGTGTTCGACGACGCCGAGGACCGTGGGGTGTGGGCGTGCAGCGTCGACGACCCCGACCGGTGCAGTTTCGCACTGCCCGCCGTGCACCGCGATGGCCATGTGGTCATCGCCGTGACCACCAGCGGTGCCAGCCCCACGCTGGCCCAGGCCGTGCGCGACCGTTGCGCCGCCGCTCTACCCGACGACCTCGGCGCCCTGGCCGACGACCTGGCCCGGGCCCGCGCCGCCATCCGCGCCGAGGGCGGCACCACCGAGGGTCTGGCCTGGCGCCCGCTGGTCGACGAGCTCCTGGCCGACGACGCGCCGACGCCGGCCGAACGCCCCGAACGCGTCGACCGCTGGATGCGCATGTACGCCGGCGTGACGGCGTGACCGTCCACCTCGTCGGTGCCGGTCCCGGCGATCCCGAGCTGCTCACCGTGCGCGCCGCCCGCCTGCTCGCCCTGGCCGACGTGGTCGTGCACGACCGGTTGGCCGAACCCGTGCTGTCGCTCGTGCCCGCCCACGTGGCCCGCATCGACGTCGGCAAGCGGCCCGGCGGCTCGCGCACGCAGCAGGAGATCAGCGCACTGCTCGTCGAGCTCGGCCGCAGCGGGCTCGAGGTGGTGCGGCTGAAGGGCGGCGACCCGTTCGTGTTCGGGCGCGGTGGCGAGGAGGCCGAGGCGCTCAATGCCGCCGGCGTGCCGTGGGAGGTCGTGCCCGGCATCAGCAGCGCGTTCGCCGCTGCGGCCGCGGCCGGCATCCCCGTCACGCATCGTCACGTGGCCGACGCCGTCACGGTCGTCACGGGGCACCGGGCCGAGGGCGGCTCCACCAACTTCGAGGCCCTCGCCGCCGTGGGCGGCACCATCGTGGTGCTCATGGGCGTGGCCGAGCGAGGCGCCATCGCCCGGCGCCTGATCGCCGGTGGCCGGTCGCCGGCCACGCCCGTCGCCGTCGTGATGTCTGCCACCACCGGCGCCCAACGCAGCCTGCGCACCACGCTGGCCGGGCTCGCCGGCGCCGCGGTCGAGGCGCCCGCGGCCATCGTCATCGGCGACGTGGCCGCCCTCGACCTGGCCGCGTCGCTGCTGGTCGACGACCTCAGCCGGCCGACATCGGCCACCGGTCACCGACATCACCCATAAGCTCGGCCCCTGTCGTGTCGCGGGTGGCACGGCGCGAGGCGGTGGGGCACCGCGGCCGGGGCGTGGGCCGACGACGGTCTGACCGTCGCCAGCGACAACACCTTCGAGTACCTGCCCGACAGCACCGTCGTGCGGGTGACCGAGGAGATCACGCTTCAGAACGTGACCACCGATCAGCGCGTCGGCACCACGATCAACCGCCTCTACTTCAGCGCTCTCACGCTGGCGGTGCTCTCATCGTCCGCGGCCGTGGTGGCCGAGCGCAACGGCACCGCGCTCGGCGTGGCCCTCAGCTCGTTCAACGAGCGGTTCACCAAGGCCGTGGTGACGTTCCCCAACCTGTTCTCCGGGCAGCAGCGGGTCATCACGGTGACCTACGAGATGCCCGGTGACGCGCCCCGCTCCAAGAGTCTCGCGCGGGTCAACCCGGCCTATGCCTCGTTCACCGCCTACGGCGAGGGCGATCCGGGCCAGGTGTCGGTGCGCGTGATCGTGCCGCAGGGCTTCGACGTGGACACGCTCGGCAACGACGTGGCCTCCGCGGTGGTGGGCGACAGGCACGTGTACACCGCGTCCGCCATCAGCTCGCCCGACGCGTGATACGTGGCCGTCTCGGCCCGCAACGACGCCGCCCTCGACGTGCACGACGTGGACGTCGGCGACCGCAAGGTCAGCGTGGCGGCGTGGCCGGGCGACGCCGAGTGGTCCGCGTTCGTGGAGAAGAACCTCACGGACGGCCTGCCCGCGCTCGAGAAGCGCCTCTCGATCGTCGAGGCGTCCACCCCGTACCTGTACGTCTACGCCGGCTGGTTCCTGCCGCTCCAGAACAAGATCGAGGTCGGCGAAGACCTGGACGACCGCACGCTGCTCCACGAGCTGTCGCACGCCTGGTTCAACCGCGACCTGTTCGACGCCCGCTGGATCAACGAGGGACTGGCCGAGGAGCTCTCGGCCCGGGCGCTGGCCGAGCTCGGGGGCAAGCTGGACGACCCCGAGGTCGTGCACCTCGACAGCAGCAACGCCGTGGCGCTCGAGTCGTGGTCGGCGCCGCGCTCGCGCACCAGCGACGACGACAGCGAGCACTGGGGTTACAACGCGTCGTTCCACGTGATGCGCCGGCTCACCACCGAGATCGGCATGGACGGTCTGGACCGTGTGATCGATGGGGCCGCGCGCGACGTCGCCGCCTACCGGGCGCCCGGCGACGACGCCCGCACCTTCGACGGCCCCGACGACTGGAAGCGCCTGCTCGACCTGCTCGACGAGGCCGGCGGGGCGAAGGAGGCCGACGAGATCTTCCGCACCTACGTCGTGCCCAAGGAGCAGGCGGCCGAGCGCGCCTCCGCCCGGACCGCCTACGCCGCACTGAGGACGGCCGGCGGTGAGTGGGCCGTGCCCGAGGGGGTCATCGGCGCCATGAACGCGTGGCGCTTCGTGAAGGCCACCCCGGTCATGGAAGCGGCCACCGCGGTGCTGAGGGCACGCGACGAACTGGCCACCACGGCCACCGCCGCCGGGGTCAACCCTGCCGCCACCGACGAGGCCGCCTACGAGCGGGCCGAGACGGTCGAAGAGCTGGGTGCCATGCGCACGCACCTCGAGCGTGAGCAGGCCGGCATCGGCACCCTGGCGGCGGCCCGGGCCCGCGTGGCCGCACCCCGCTCGTGTGCCCAGCGCACCGGCCTGCGGGGCCGGCACCCCGAGGCCGAGCTGGCCGCCGCCGATGCGGCGTACGCCCTCCCCGGCCGCCCCGCTGGCTGGTGGCGCGACCGTCCCGCCGCCGCCGCTCCTGCCGTTCGACTGGTCGGCTCTGCCGAAGACCGCCGTCCCACCGCCCCTGCCGGCCGGGCCGCCGGGCCGCTGGCCTGACCCGACCGGCCCGCCCGACCGGCCCGCCGGCCCGGCTGCTCTGGGCAGCGAAAGCGTTCTGCAGCAACGCTGTCACTGCCCAGAGCCCGTCGGCGCGCCGGTCGACCTCCCGCCGCCGCCGTTCGATTGGTCGGCGCCGCCGTCACCCGCGCCGGCGGTCCCGCCCCCGCCGCCCCCGCCCCCGCCGCTGCCGGGCTGAGCGGCGGGCTCCTGAGGCGACCATCACCAGCGAACGCGCTACGGTGGTGACGCATGAGTGGTTCCGGTCATCCCACCGAGGCCCGCGGCAGGGTGCTGCCCGACGGCAGTTGGCCGCCGGGGCGCACCGCCGACGGTGAGCTGGAGCGACTGCGCCGCTTCGTGAACACCACCAACCTCGAGTCGGGGGCCGACCACCTGGCTGACGGCGCCGAACTGGCGGCCTGGCTGGGGCGCGAGGGCCACCCGCCGTTCGCCCCGTGCACCGCCACCGACGCCGCCCACCTACGGCGGGTTCGCGAGGCCCTGCGCGACCTGATCGACGGGGCCGGGGCCGAGCCGTTCGCGGCGCTGGTGGCCGGAGTCGGGCTGCGGGTGCGGGTGACCGATCACGGCACGGCGCTCGACGGTCGCGACGGCGGCGTCGACGGGTTCGTCGGTTGGGTGGCGGCGGTCGTGCACGACGCCCACGGGGCCGGCACGTGGCCTCGGCTGAAGGTGTGCGCCAACCGGCACTGCCGGTGGGTCACCTACGACCGGTCGAAGAACGCGTCGAGCGCGTGGTGCTCGCCGGCCGCCTGCGGGGCGCGGGCCAAGGCCCGGGCCTACCGGGCCCGTCGGAAGGAGGTCGGCCGTGCGCCGTAGCCGAGCCGTCGTGCTGGTGCTCGCGCTGGCCGGGTGCGCGTCGTCGGGCACGACGGCGACGACGGCACCAGCGTCGACCTCGACGGCGTCCCCCGGCCCGACGAACACCACCGTGGCCGAGCGCGTCATCGAGGTCACCGAGCCGAGCCTGGCCGCGTCGCCCGAAGGCTTCTCGGCCACCTTGCAGCGCTACCGCGAGGACGTGGTGAGCCACACCGTGCAGATCGAGGTCACCAACCGGTCCGACCAGCGCGTGCTGCTGAGCGCTCTGCGCCTGTCGTGGGCCGGCCTGGTCGACGCCGGCCCCGGTCCCCGCACCGAACGGCTCACACCCGGGCAGACGCTCGACCTGCCGGTGCCGGTGGGCGACGCGGTGTGCTCCGACCCGCCCCGGCTCGACGAACCGCGACCTGCCGGCGCGGCGGTCGCGCTGGCCACCGCCACCGCCGACGACGGTACGGCGCGCCAGCTGCGCATCCCCGTGACTGACACGCGCGGGGTGCTGGCCGGGGTGCACGGGCCCGACTGCCGCCGTCAGAGCGTGCGGTACATCGCCACGCTGTCGGTCGACGGGGTGTGGACCGACACGGTCGACGCCCCGGGCCGTGCCGCGCTGGCGGGCACGGTGCGGCTGCACCGCAACCACACCACCACGCCGGTGGCCATCACCGCGTTCAACGGCAGTGTGCTGTTCGCCATCGGCCCCGTGGTGCGGCCGCCATCGGGCCCGCTGCTCACGTTGGCCGGCGATGCCACCGATGCCGCGTTGCCCGTCGTGCTGGGCACCACGACCCGCTGCGACGGCCACGCCTTCGCCGAGAGCAAGCAGGCCTACCTGTGGCCCATCGAACTGGCCGTCGGTGCGGGCACCACGGTGGTGGTCGACCTGGTGCCCGACGAGTCGGTGCGCCCCCAGCTCATCGCCATGCTGCGCAAGGCCTGCGGCGTCGGGTGACGGTCAGGCCTTGGCGGCCGGGTTCGTCACCTGGCCGGCGAACAGCAGCGTGCCGGTGGGACGGTCGCGCAGCAGGAACAGGAACGGCCGGTCGACCGTGAGCTCGTGGAGCTCGACGGCGGCCGACGTTTCGCTCACGACGATGACGGTGGCCGCGGCGGCCACGGTGCCCTGCTCGTCGACGGTGATGTTCGCCTGGTGCAGGGCGGCGCTCACGTACAACCGCTCGGCGGTGGTGATGCCGCTGAGGTCGGCCGCGTTCGGGTCGAAGGCGTCGATGACGCCCAGCGCCTGCAGGGCGGCGCCCAGGTCGGTGGCCTTGGCGATGTCGAAGCGGGGGAGTCGCAGCGTGACCTCGCCGTCGTTGCTCACCGCGGCCAGCTTCGCCAGCATGGCCCCGTCGAGGTGGCCGGTGACCTCGTCGAAGCGGCCGGCGGCGGGCACCACGATCGTCATGGCCAGCTTGCCGTCCACGTAGGGCAGCTCCACCGCCTGCCACCCGTCGCCCTCGGCCCAGCCCCACCGCTCGGCGCCGGCCATGAACGGCGCGGTCACGTCGCCGCCCGCTGCGTGGAACGTCGCCGGCTTCGTGGACTCCTTGGCGAACGGCACCTGCCAATCGGCCCGCAGGTACACCGCGTTCACCAGCACCAGCCGCGTCATCGCATCGAGCACGCCGTCGGGGATCAGCTCGCGGATGCGCTGCTTCGTGCGCTCGTTCACCCAGCCGTTGATCGTGGCGCGGGCCTTCCCGGTCGCCCGCTCGTAGTCGACCTCGCCGATCGTCGAGCCGTAGTCGGCGGCGAGGGTCTGCAGGAACGCCGGCTCGAACGGGAAGCCCTGCTGCGTGAAGGCCCGGTTGGCCGCCGACAGCTCGATGGAGCGCTGTTCGCCCGCGCCCCAGGGGAACGTGCCGTTGCGCTCGGCCAGCAGCAGGTCGAGCGCGTTCATGCCGGCGTGCAGCGCGGCGGCGTCGGTGTGGTGCAGCACGGCGTCGAGCTGGGCCGCGGTGGTGCCGCGCGCGCCGGTGTGCAGCATGCCCAGCGCGGTGGCGATGCTCCAGGGCGACACGGCCACGTTGCCCTTCGCGGTGCCGAGCCCGGCCCGCAGCAGGTCGAGGCCGAGCCCGTTCACCGCGGTCACCGCGGCGGCCTCCTGGCCGGCGGCGGGAACCGACCGGGGCGCCGTGACTTCGGGTGCGGTCGAGCCGGTCGAACCCGTGGATCCGGTCGAGGCGCTCGACCCCGTCGGGTCCGGCGACCCGGTCGGGGCGTTCGCCCCGCAGGCGGCCATCACCAGGGCGAGCAGGGGGAGCAGGGCGGCGGCGGGCTTCACGGGCGTTCGACGTCGCTCAGGGTCGGCGTGGTTCCGTCGACGTAGGTGACGATGCGGTCGGCGCGTTGACGGGTGGCGGCCACCACCGCGGCGTTGGCCTCGTCGGAGCGCAGCACCCACTCCCGAGCGGCGGCCGGGGATCGGCCGAAGACGACGTGGCGGGCCACGAGCCGTTCGACGCGCAGCTCGTCGGGCGGGGCCACGTACCAGACCTCGTCGAGCAGCGGCCGCACCGCCGCCCACGCCCCGTCGGTGCCGAGCAGGTAGTTGCCCTCCACCACCACGAGCGGCACGTGAGGGGCCACGGCGACGGCCCCGGCCACCGGCTCCTCGATCTCGCGGCGGAACGCCGGCGCGTACACGGTGTCGGGCCCGCCGGCCCGCAGCCGCTTCAGCAGGGCCACGAAACCGGCGGCGTCGAAGGTGTCGGGCGCGCCCTTGCGGTCGGCCCGCCCCAGCCGCTCCAGCTCGGCATGGGCCAGGTGGAAGCCGTCCATCGCCACGATCACCGCGGCCGGTTCGAGCGCCTGCACCACCAGCGCGGCCAGGGTCGACTTGCCGGCGCCCGGAGGTCCGGTGATGCCGAGCACGTGGCGCCGACCCGGCACACACCACCGCCGGGCGGCGGCGACCACGTCGGCCGGTGCGCTCACGACCCCGGCGTGTACGTGGGGTCGAGGATGCCGCCGAGCACCAGGTCGACCGACGTGCGCAGGTCGTCGGGCGCCAGCAGCTCGCCTTCCATCAGGAGGCTGAAGAACACCGTGCCGCTCACGAGCTTGTGGGCGATGTCGACGTTCACGTCGGCCCGCACCTCGCCCCGCTCCTGTGCCCGTTGGTAGATGCGCCGCATCGGGTCGAGCTGTTCGTGCACGAAGAGGCCGAAGAGCTCCTTGAGCCGGGCGCTCTGGTGCACCGCCGCCACGAGCTGGGGCAGCAGCGACTTCATCTGGTCGTCCAGATCGCAGGCGTACTGGTCGACCATGGCGTAGAGATCGCCCCGGAGGCTGCCGGTGTCGATCGTGTGGTCCTTGTGCGGCCCCATCGATCGCCAGGCGTGGAGGATGAGGTCCTCTCGAGACGCCCACCGTCGGTAGATCGAGGCCTTGCTCACGCCGGCGCGGGTGGCGACCTTGTCCATCGACAAGCCGGCGTAGCCGTTCTCGATCAGCTCGTACAGCGCCGCCTCGACGACGGCGCGGTCGACCCGGGCGTCACGGGGACGCCCGGGTCGACGCACTTCGGTCTCGGTGGTGTCAGGCCGTGAGGCCGACGGGGCGTTCATCGCTGCCAGTCTCGCTCATCGCCGACCCGGGGGTGATGACGCGCACCTCGGCGGCGGCATGGGCCCGGGCGGGCAGGAACACCAGCGCCGAGATGGCGCCCACCAGCACGGCGACCGACCCGATGATCACCCCGCGGTGCATGCCGCTCACGAAGGCCTCCCGGGTGACCGAGGCGATCTGCGCGCCCAGGTCGCCACCGATCTGGCGGGCCACGCCGAGGCCGCCGGCCAGCGACCGCTGCACGGCCTCGCGGGCCGGGCCGGGCAGCGCCGCCCCGGCCAGGGCCGACACGACCTGGTGGCCGTAGACCGACGACATGGCCGAACCGATCACGGCCACGCCGAGGGCGCCACCGAGCTCCCGGGTCGTGTCGTTGATGGCCGAGCCCACGCCGGCCCGTTCGGGCGGTAGCGAGCCCATGACCGACTCGGTGGCCGGACCGAACACGGTGCCCATGCCGATCGACATGATCAGGATCGAGATCAGCAGTGGCGCGAACGACGACGAGCTCTGCAGCCCGGTGAACGAGTACAGGCCGATGGCGGTCACGGCAAGGCCGAGCGTGACGGTGTACTTCGTGCCGATGCGACGGTCGAGCAGGTTGCCGAGCGGGGCACCGGCGGCGATGCCGACGGCGAACGGCGTCATGCGCAGACCGGCCTGCAGCGCGTCGTGGCCCTGCACGAACTGCAGGAACTGCGACAGCAGGAACAGCGAGCCGAACATGCCGAACATGGCCAGGGTGACGGCGCCGTTGGCGGCCGAGAAGCGGGCGTTGCGGAAGAAGCGCACGTCGAGCATCGGCTTCGGGGTGTGCAGCTCCCACGCCACGAAACCGGCGATGGCGGCGATCGATGTGGCGAAGGCGGCGAGGATCGACGGGTTCGTCCAGCCGTGCTCGGGAGCCTGGATGATGCCCCACAGCATGGCGACGATGCCGCCGGTCGACAGCAGCACGCCGGGCACGTCGGTGCGGGGCGCATCGGCCGCCTTCGACTCGGGGACGATGAGCAGCGTGGCGCCCAGCATCAGGAGCGCCACCGGCACGTTCACCCAGAACACCGACGACCAGGCGAAGTGGTTCAGCAGGAAGCCGCCCAACAGGGGGCCGATCACGATGCCCACGCCCGAGGCGGCCGACCACACCGAGATGGCCTTGGCCCGCTCGCGAGGGTCACGGAACACGTTGGCCAGGATCGACAGCGTCGACGGCATGATCAGCGCACCGCCCACGCCCATCAGGCCGCGGGTCACGATGAGCCACGTGGCCGTGGTGGCGAAGGTGGCGGCGAACGAGCCGGTGGCGAACACCACGAGCCCGCCGACGAGGGCCCTGCGGCGCCCCACGCGGTCGCCGAAGGCGCCCAGGGTCAGCAGCAGGCCGGCGAACACGATCGTGTAGGCGTCCACGATCCACTGGAGCTGGCTGGTGGTGGCCTGCAGGCTCTCGGACAGGTGGGGGAGGGCGACGTTCAGGATCGTGTTGTCCATCACGATCATGACGAGCGACATGCTCAGCACGGCCAGCGCCCACCACCGACGCCGATGGACGTGGTCGGCGACGTCGACGTTTGCGTGGGCCATGGGGGTAAGCTCCTGAGTGGATACGAAACGGGGTCGTATTGATTTCTGGGGTCATCGGCATGATGCCCCGCCGACTTTCAATACGCAACCGTCTCGTATCGTGTCATCGGTCACGACGGAGAGCCCTGGCGTAGGCTCGGCGCCCGCATGCGCATCGATGTCTTCACGATCTTCCCCGACCTGGTCGACACGTTCTGTGCCGAGAGCCTGCTCGGCCGGGCCCGCCACGGTGGGCTTCTCGAACTGCGCTGCCACGACCTGCGGGCCCACACCCACGACGTGCACCGCACCGTCGACGACGCCCCCTTCGGCGGGGGAGCCGGCATGGTCATGAAGCCCGAGCCGATCTTCGCCGCGGTCGAGACCGAGCAGCCGCCCCGACCCCTGTTCCTGCTCGGCCCCGGTGGCCGCCGCGTCGACCAGGCCCTGGTCCGCGACCTGGCCGCGCTCCCCGGGTTCTCCCTGCTCTGCGGCCGCTACGAGGGCGTCGACCATCGCGTGCGCGAGCACCTGGTCGACGGCGAACTGTCGGTCGGCGACATCGTGCTCGGCGGCGGCGAGGTGGCCGCCTGCCTGGTGATCGAGGCCGTCACCCGGCTGCTGCCCGGTGTCATGGGCAACGACGCCTCGGCCGGCGAGGAGAGCTTCGGCCTCGACGGACTGCTCGAACACCCCCAGTACACCCGCCCGGCCGAGTTCCGCGGGTGGGAGGTGCCGGCCGTGCTGCGGTCGGGCGACCACGCCCGCATCGCCCGGTGGCGCCGGGCCCAGGCTCTGCTGCGCACCCGGCGCGACCGTCCCGACCTGCTCAAGGACGTGACGTTCACCGATTCCGACCGGACCATGTTGGCCGAGGAGGACCCAGTGGCCTATCCTTCCTCGTTCCCGCAAACGCTCCAGGAGCCTGACGCGCCATGAAGCCGACCGATCTCGTCGACCAGACCAGCCTCCGCACCGACATCCCCGACTTCGGTCCTGGCGATCAGGTGAAGGTCCACGTGCGCGTGGTCGAAGGCAACCGTGAGCGCGTGCAGATCTTCCAGGGCGCCGTCATCGGCAAGAGCGGCTCCGGCCTGCAGGAGACCTTCAAGGTCCGCAAGGTGAGCTTCCAGGTGGGCGTGGAGCGCACCTTCCCGCTCCACTCGCCCATCATCGCCAAGCTCGAAGTGGTCTCCCGCGGCGATGTCCGCCGGGCGAAGCTGTACTACCTGCGCGATCGCGTCGGCAAGGCGGCCAAGATCAAGGAAAAGCGGGAGAACTGACCCGCGGTGAGCACGGAGGACCTCGAGAACTTCGAGGCCGATCGCGAGCTCCAGCTCGCCCAGGAGTACGCCGACGTCACCCGGATGTTCCGCTACGCGGTCGAGACGGAACGGCGCTTCTACCTCGCCAACGACGTGCAGCTCACCGTGCTCGGTGAGGGGACCCGACCGATGGTCGAGGTACGTCTGACCGATGCCTGGGTGTGGGACATGTACCGGCGCACGCGCTTCGTGCCGTCGGTCCGCGTGGTGACGTTCAAGGACGTCAACGTGGAGGAGCTCCCCAACGAGGAGCTGGCCCCGTAGGTCGCCCGTGGCCGCCGCCCGCCAAGCCCACGGTGCCTACGGCGAGGAGCTGGCGGCGCGCTGGTACCGGTCCCACGGTTACGCCGTGCTCGACCGCAACTGGCGCCACGGCCGCGCCGGCGAGCTCGACCTGGTGCTCGGTGCCGCCGGGCTCGTCGTGTTCTGCGAGGTGAAGGCGCGGGCGTCGGTCGCCTATGGCGACGGCTTCGCCGCGGTCACCGCCGACAAGCAGCGCCGGTTGCGACGCCTCGGGGTGGCCTGGCTGGCCGCTCACCCGGCCGACGGGCGGCGCGACATCCGCTTCGACGTGGCCAGCGTGCTCGCCGGCAAGCTCACGGTGCTCGAAGCAGCGTTCTGACCGTCTCGCTGGCGCCCGGCTCGCAGGCGCCGGCGCGGTCGCATCGGCCTCGCGGCGCTCAGCCGAGGAAGGCCCAGACGACCAGGGCGAGGCAGGCGGATATGCCGCACACCGCGAAGACGACGTCGGCCAGGCCCCGATGATGGTACGTCCGCTGCGCATTGAACCCCATGCGTTCATTCTTCACCACCGGTGGCGGCATGCCCGGGACTTCGGCACCGGCGCCGCCAGTCCGGGTCCGAACTTCAGGATCGTGGCACCGTGGGGTCGTGGTCGGCGCGCCGCGCGTGGTGAGGTGGCTCGGGTCGGGACAGCCCCGACCGGTAGGGTCGACGCCGTGGAGACCATCACCGTCGAACGGGGCACGGGGGAGCAGCAGGGTGTCGTCACGATCACCCTGAACCGGCCGGCCAAGAAGAACGCCATCAACGGACCCATGTGGGACGAGCTGCTCGAGACGTTCAAGGACATCGCCAGCCGCGACGACGACCGCTGCGTCGTGCTCACCGGCGCCGGCGGCGCGTTCTGCTCGGGGGCCGACCTGTCGGGTGGGCCGGCCGAGCGCCCCCGCCACCAGCTCCACGCCATGCGCCGCGTGGGCGACGTGGCCCTGGCCCTGCAGCGCATCCCGCAGCCCGTCATCGCCAAGGTGCCCGGCATCGCCGCCGGCGCCGGTTGCACCATGGCCCTCGGCTGCGACCTGATCGTCGCTTCCGACGAGGCCCGCTTCTCGCTGATCTTCGCCAAGCGTGGCCTGTCGGTGGACTTCGGCGGCACGTGGCTGCTGCCCCGCCTCGTCGGCATGCACAAGGCCAAGGAGCTCGCCCTGTTCGCCGACATCATCTCGGCCAAAGAGGCCGAGGCGATGGGACTGGTGAACCGGGTGGTGCCCGCCGGCGACATCGACGCCTTCGTCGACGACTGGGCCCGCAAGCTGGCCGCCGGCCCGCCCATCGCCCTGATGCAGACCAAGCGCCTCCTCACCAACTCCTTCGAGGTCACGCTGGAGCAGGCCCTCGAGGACGAGGGCTGGGCCCAGACGGTCAACTTCGGCACCCAGGACACCCCCGAGGCGATCAAGGCGTTCATCGAGAAGCGCCCGCCGCACTTCACGGGGCGCTGACCGAGCGACCATGGGGCAGGTGGGCCTGGCGCGGCGGATCGTCGCGGGCGGTGCACTGGCACTGGTCGCCTTGAGCCCGTCGTGGCCCGGCCCGTCGTGGCCCGGCCCGTCGTGGCCCGGTGCGGCCATGGCCGCCGCGGCGGCGCGGCCGGCGGCCGAGGAGACCACGACCGTGGCGTCCGACGCGGCACCGCCCGACGGCGCCCCGACCACCACGACGGTGGCGGTGCCGGTGCCGACCACGACGTCGACCACCATCGCCGCCGAGCGGTGCGATCCGGTCGCGCCGAAGGCACTGGTGTTCGTGGGCACGGCCACGGTGAAGGCCGACGACCGCGTGACGTTCCGCGTGGACGAGGTGCGCGAGGGGCCGCCCATCAGCGGCGAGGCCGTGGCCGTCACCTTCGTGCGCGACGCCCGGTTCTTCAAGGTCGACGAACGCTACCTGGTGAACGCCGCCCTCGACCCCGACGCCCAGCTGTACCTGTCGAAGGTGCGGTCACGGCGCGGCGACGACCCGCGCTGCGTGGCCAAGGACCCCGTGTACACGACGCTGGCCAACGGCACCAAGATCGACACCGGCGTGTTCCGCGGCCTGTCGGGCACGAGTGGCAGGATCGTCCGCGCGTTCCTGCTGCCCTTGGGCGCGGTGTTGGGAGCGCTGCTGGCCCTCGTGCTGCTGAAGCGGCTGTTCCTGCTCACCGCCCGCTTGGTGGTGCGCCTGGTCAGGGGCGGGCCCGTGCCGCCGGCGGGACCGTGATCTCGGCCACCGCCGCCGCCAGGTCGGGCACGCCGCGCTGGGCGTTGGTCTCGTCGCGCACGTACACGGCGTAGGCCGCCACCACCGGTTCGCCGGTGGCGTGGGCCACCGCGTGGGCGTACACCGCCAGTTGCAGCCGGTGCTTCGGGTGCACCCCGCCGTCGGTCGGCGGGTGGGCGTCGGTCTTGTAGTCGACGACCACGAGGCCCTCGGGCATGCGCACGAGCAGGTCGATGTAGCCCTCGACCAGGAGCTCGCCGATGGGCACGGCCACGTACAGCTCGCGCCAGTGGGGCAGGTGCGCCGCGGCGGCCACGACCTGCACGCGCGCGGCGGCCAGCGCGGCGGCCGCCACGTGGTGGGCGTCGTCGGCCAGCCCCTCGGCGCGTGCCGCGTCGTCGGCCAGGTCGGCCGGCACGACCGTGTCGGCGCCGGCGAGGGTGACGCGCTCGAGCACGGCGTGGACCGCCCGCCCGAACGCCGAGCCCGACGGCGTGCCGGCGCGATCGAGCACCGGATCGACGTCGCCGTCGTCGTCGTCGAGGTCGACGTTGCCGTTGCCAGAGGGGTCGACGACCGTGGCCCGCGACGCGCCGGCGCCGGCGTCGTCGAGCGGTTCGCCGGTCAGCAGCCCCACCAGCGTGGTCGCCGACACCACCGGCGGCAGGGTGGGCGGGTGTGCCGGCGGAGGTGTGGCCAGGGGTGTCACCGGCGGCGGTGGGGTCAGGCCGAACGGCAGCCCCTGCTGGGCGAAGGCCTCGGCGCCGGTGCCCTCGGGGTTGGCGCCGGCGAGCAGCGCGGCCAGCGTGCGGGTGCCCGAACCGGTGGTGGTGCGGTGCTGCGACACCACCAAGTGGTCCTGGGCGCGGGTGCACGCCACGTAGAGGAGGCGGACGCGTTCGTCGTCGTCGAGCTGGGCGTCGAGGTCGGCGGCATCGTCGTAGGAGGCCGACGTGAGCCCCGTGGCCAGCTTGATCTCCGGCGGTCCGGGCTGGCGGGGCCACAGCACCTTGGTGGACGTGGGCCGACCGCCGGGACGACCGGTGAGGCCGGTGACCACCACGATCGGGAACTCCAGGCCCTTGGCCGCGTGGATCGTGAGGATGCGCACGGCGTCGTCGTCGGGCTCGGGCACGAGCGGCTCCGACCAGCGGGCGCCGTCGGAGCGCTGGCGGTCGATCCACGCCAGCCAGTCGGCCAGCGTGCCGGCCGAGTCGTCGGCGAAGCCGCGCGCCGCCTCCACCAGCACGCGCAGGCGGCGCAGCGCGTCGCGGCCGCGGGCGTGCCCGGCGGCCAGCTCCCAGCCCCGCCGGTCGGCGAGGAGGGCACCGAGCACAGCCGACGGGCTGGCGTACGCGGCGAGCGCGTGCCAGCGGCCCAGATCGGCCAGCGCATGGTCGACCGGTGAACCCTCGGGGTCGTGGGGGAGCCGCGGGTCGAAATCGCGTCGCTCCGGCACGCGGTGGCGGTACAGGTCGACCTCGGACACGCCGAGCAGCGTGGTGCGCAGAGCGGCCAGCACCGACAGCTCGTCGTCGGGGTGCACCACGGCGCGCACCAGGGTGAGGACCTCGGCGATCTCGTCACCGCCGAACAGCAGCGAGCCGGCCTCGACGCGCACCGGCACGCCCAGCTCGTGCAGCGCGTCCTCCAGCGCCGGGAGCACGGTGCGGGTGGGGATCAGGATGGCCACGTCGCTGGCGCGCGCCGGGCGGCTGCCGCCGTGATCGTCGCGCACGTGCCACGAACCGATCGCCGACGACAGCACCACGGCCACGTCGGCCGCTTCACGAGCGCGCAGCTCGTCGGCGTCGGGATCGTCGGGGTGCTCGTCGCCGATGGTGACCACCGCCGGCCCGGCCAGGCTGGCGCGGACCGCCTTCAGGGGCCGGTACGCGGCCTGGCTGCCGTCACGCTCCTGCACCAACCGTCGAAAGACGCGGTTCACCCACTCGATGACTCCCCGGGTCGAGCGGAAGTTCACGTTCAGTGCGACGGTGGGTTCGCCGTAGGTGGCCCGGGCGCCGAGGTACGTGCTGATGTCGGCCCGCCGGAAGCGGTAGATCGACTGCTTGGGATCGCCCACGAAGAACACGCGGCCCGGCTCGGGCAGAGGCAACGGATCGGGCGGTGCCGCCGGGTCGGCGGCGATGAGCACGGCGATCTCGAGCTGGATGGGATCGGTGTCCTGGAACTCGTCGAGCAGCAGCTGGCGGAAGCGCTCGTGCAGGCCGGCCCGTACCGTGGGGCCGTGACGCGGATCGCGCAGCAGGTCGCGCGTCATGACGAGCAGGTCGTGGAACTCGAGTTGGCCGATGCGGCGGCGACGGCGTGATGCCGCCGCGACCTCGGTGGCCACCGCCACCGCCAGCTGCTGCAGGCAGGCGTGCTGCACCCGGTCGCGCAGGGCGATGAGCTCGCCGTGGAGCCGGTCGAGGCGGGCGTGGATCTCGTCCTTGCCGCCGGGCACGTGCGACCAGTTGTTGGCGCGCCCGTTGCGGAACGCGACCTTGGCGTCCACCAGCACGGCGAGCTGGCCGGCGTCGTCTGGTTGGGTGCGCAACGCCTCTCGCAGACGACCGAGCCCGGCCAGGTGGCGGGCCAGCAGGTCGTCGGGCGCTCGGCTGGCGTCGGCCAGCACCACCAGCGTGTCGAGCTCGGCGAGGATGGGTTCCAACGGCAGCGGCGGCACGGGCGCGGCGGGGCCCTGCAGGTGCTCGCCGGCGAGGTCCCACGACTCATCGAGCGCCTTGACCAGCTGGCGCACGTGGGCGGTGCTGACGCGGGCGGCCAGGGCCAGGCGCACGGCGCGGGCCAGCTCGTCGCCGGGACCTTCGGGGGCGCGGAACAACCGGGCGGCCAGCGCCCGCCAGCGCTGCTCGAACGCGAGGGCCGACGCGGCGTCGTCGGCCACGGTGAAGCGGGGCGGCAGCCCGGCGGGGCGCCAGTGGTCGGCGAGGATGCGTTGGGCGAAGGCGTGGATGGTGCCGATGGCGGCCGCGTCGAGCCCGGTGACCGCATCGCGCCACCGGCCGTCGGCGCCATCGGCGCGGGCACGTGCGGTGAAGGCGGTGCGCAGCCGGTCGCGAAGCTCGAGCGCAGCCCGTTCGGTGAACGTGATGGCGGCGATCTGCTCGATCGGTGTGCCGTCGGCCACCAGCGCCACGACGCGGGCGACGAGCAGCGTGGTCTTGCCCGACCCGGCGCCCGCTTCCACGAACACGTTGTGGTCCAGGACCTGCACCGCGGTGTCGCGCGCCGCCTGGTCGCTCGGCGGCTCCAGCGCCGGCTCAGTCATCGTCGCGACCGATCACGACGAGGCCGGCCCGTTCCAGCGTGCGCGTGCGCCGGGCGTGGACGCGGGCGAGCAGGCCGTGCGGGTCGCACACGTAGCAGGTGGGCCGGCCCGGCTGTGTGGTGTGGTGCGCGCCCGGCACGAACACGCCCCGCTCGATAGTGTCGACGATGGCCTCCACGACCGGGCCGAGCAGCTCGGTGTGGGCGGCGGCCGACAGCTCGTCCACCCGGCGGTTGCCGTCGCGCACGTACCGGTACTCGACGGTGGCGATCGGCGCGTCGAAGTGCTGCTGCGCCGCCACCGCGTAGATGGCGAGCTGCAGCCGGGCCCCGCCGCCGAGCGGATCGGCCTTCACCCCGGTGGCAGGCGGGCCCGTCTTGTAGTCGACCAGCGCGAGGCGACCATCGGGGAAGCGGTCGACGCGATCGATGACGCCCTTCACCGCCAGGCGACGGCCCGACGGCAGCGTCACCTGGACGTCACCGTTGCGGCCGAAGCGGACCTCTTCGTCGATGGGTACGCGTCCGGTGGCGGCCCGGTGGGCGACGTCGGTGTCGAGGGCCTGCCACACACGCGCCAGGTAGGTGCGATGGTGGTTCTCGCGCAGCAGCACCGGCATGTGCAGCAGCTGGGCCAGCAGCTCGGGCATGGCCGCCATGGCCGCGTCGAACTGGGTGACGACCTCGGCGCGCGTGAGGGGCCGGCCGAGCGTGCGCTCGTGCTTGATGGCCCGATCGAGCACCTCGTGCACGAGGGAGCCGTTCGTGCCCGGGTCGGGCCCGGCGAGCTCGTCGCCGACGCGGTGGTCGCCCACCCCGAGCACGACGCGCGTGAAGTACGACCGCCCGCAGGTGGCGGCCTGCTCGAGCTGCGTGGGGGCGACCGGCCGGTCGCCCAGGCGCAGCGGCGCCAGGTCCTCGCCGGACAGGTCGCCGTCGAACGCGGTGAGGGCGGCCACGTGGCGGGCGGTGAGGGCCCGCAGACCGGCGGCGAACACGCCGTCGGTGTCGGCGAGGCGCGCCGGTTCGGCCATGGCCCCCCGCAGGCGGTGGTCGGCGGCGGTGGCCGACGTGGTGCGGCGCGCCACCGCTCCCCACGACGACGGTGCCAGCGCCTGCTCGGTGACCCGGCCCTCCTCGACCAGTTGGTCGACCCACCGCGACCGGCTGCGGCGGGTGGTGCGGCGCAGGTCGGCCTGGGGCCAGCTGAGCGTGGCCGCGCCGGCGCCACCGATGGCGGCCAGGAGGCGCCGATGCTGGCAGGCGTCCTGCTCGGCGGTGGTGGGCAGACCGAGGGCGTCGCGATCGGTGTCGGACAGCAACGACGCCCCACCGGCGCCGGCCGGTGCCAACCCTTCGGCCAGGCCCACGACCACCACCACCGACCACGGGGCGCCGTCAGCCACGCGGCGCAGCGAGCCGACGGTGACGCCGCGCCCGACAGTGCCGTGGCGGGGGAGCACGGCGGCCAGCTCGGCCCGAACGGCGCTGGCCACGGTGGCGGCCGACGGCAGCGGCCCCAGCAGGTCGAGGGCACCGAGCTGGCTCACCAGGCGCACGACCGCTGGGGTGCTGGGGTCATCGGGCGCGGCCTCCACCGTGGCGGCGGCGACGCGGCTGGCCAGGTCCCGCCAATCGGCGGGGGGCGGGCCGTCACCCGGTTCTTCGACCGCGGTGAGGGCGGCCCGGCCGGGCGCCGTCTCCAACAGGGTGCCGGCCCCGGGCCCGTGCCACGGCAGGCCGCTGGCCCCCAGCTGCTCGGCCACGGTGCGCCGGTACGACTCCGACGTCCACGCCAGGCCCACGTGCTCGGCCGGTACGCCCGCGGCCAGGGCGGCGTCGATGGCGCGCAGCGCGTCGCGCACCTCCTCGTCGGGGTCGCTGACGGCCCGCACGGCGAGCGCGGCCGGCCCCGGTGCGACACCGGTGCTCGTGTCGACGACGGTGACATCGCGGTGCTCGGCCAGGGCGTGCAGAGCGGCCCGTTCGACCGGCGTGGGCGCTTCTGCCCACAGCACCACCACCGGGGTGGTGGGCGCCGACCCCGCCCGGGCCCCGGCGCGGGTCAGCAGGGCGGCGTCGTCCACCCAGCCGTGGTCGACCAGGCGCCGGCGGGCGCCGTGCACCACGTCGGCCACGGCACCACCGAACCCACCGCGGGCCCGGGCCACGCCGAGCCCGGTCTCGCCCAGGCTGGTGAGCTCCTGGTACGAGGCCACCAGCGCGTCGAGGGTGAACTGCTGGTCGGCCGACGCACCGAGTGGCCCGCCGGCGGCCAGGGCGGCTCGCCGTAGGGCCGCCGCCAGCACGGGTCGGGGCGCGGCGCCGACCCGTTCGACGCCGGCGGCGGCCAGCACACCGCGGGCGAGACGGTCGAGCGGCAGGACCTCGACCGCGGCGAGGCCACCGAGGCGACGGGCGAGGGCCCGGCGCACCAGCACCGCGCTGTCCTCGGCCCGCACCACCACGTGCACGGCCCGCAGACCATCACCCTGTTGGGTGGCACGCACGGCGGCGGCCACTGCGGCGATGGCCGCGGCGCCGGGTGCGGGGGTGACGGTGCGCAGAGCCATGGGGCCCCATCGTAGGAACCCCCTGTGACGGAGAGGGGCGATCGGGGCCAGGGGGGTGCCGTCAGGCGCGGCGCGCCGCCTCGGCCCTGGCCCGCAGGTCGCTCACGGCGTGGGCCAACCCGGCCGGGTCGCGGAACAGCGCGCTGCCCGCCACCAGCACGTTGGCGCCGGCGGCGGCGGCCGAGCCGACCGTGTCGGGGCCGATGCCGCCGTCGACCTCGATGTCCACGTCGTGGCCACCGGCGTCGATCATGGTCCGCACCTCGGCGATCTTCGGGGCCATGGTGGCGATGTAGGCCTGGCCGCCGAAGCCGGGGTTCACGGTCATCACCAGCACCATGTCGACCAGGTCGAGCACGTGGGCCACCGCCACCGCCGGGGTCGACGGGTTGAGAGCGACGCACGCCTTGGCGCCCAGCGAGCGCACGAAGCCGAGGGTGCGGTGCAGGTGCACCACCGACTCGGCGTGGATGATCAGGCGGTCGCAGCCGGCCTCGATGTAGCGGGCGGCCAGCACCTCGGGCGTGAGCGTCATCAGGTGGGCCTCGAACGGCAGACTGGTGTGCGGGCGGGCCGCGGCGATCGTGTCGGGCCCGAACGTGAGGTTGGGCACGAACTGGCCATCCATCACGTCCCACTGGATCCGGTCGACGCCGGCCGCTTCCAGGGCGGCGATCTCGTCGCCGAGACGGGCCAGGTCGACGGGCAGCACGGACGGCACGATGAGGATGGGACGGCTCACGGCGCCGAGCGTAAGACAGTCGGGTGGCGACGCGCCTGCCCCACGCGCCTGCCCCACGCCGCGCCCGCGCCGCGGGGGCAGGCGGTGGCCGCCGGGCGGGGCCCATAGGCTGGCGGGATGCCGGACACGATCACCGCCGAGGTGCGCATCGACAAGGTCGTCGCCGGGGGCGACGGCCTGGCCCGCGGTGACGACGGCCGGGTCGTGTTCGTGCCCGGTGCCCTGCCCGGCGAACGGGTGCGGGTGCGGCTCACGTCGGCCAAGCGCGACTTCGGCCGGGCCGAGCTGCTCGAGGTGCTCGACGCCCACCCGGGGCGGGTCGAGCCGCCGTGCCCGTACGTGGCCGCCGGGTGCGGGGGCTGCAGCTGGCAGCACGTCGCCGCCGACACCCAGCGCGAGCTGAAGCACGCCATCGTCCTGGAGTCGCTCGTGCGTACCGGCAGGCTCGTGGACCCGATGGTGGGGCTGGCGGCACCCTTGCCCGACACCGGGTTCCGCACCACGCTTCGCCTGGCCGTCACGCCCGACGGCCGCGTCGGGTTCCGGGCCCGCGCCCGCCACGACGTGGTGCCGGTGGAGCACTGCCTGGTGGCGCACCCGCAGCTCGACGAGCTGCTGGCCCCGCTGCGGGTCGAGGGCACCGGCGCGGCCGACGCCGAGGTGGTCCTGCGGCTGGGCGTCGGCTCCGGCCAGCGCGGCGCCCCGCTGGCGGGGGAGGACGGCGCCCCCGTGCCCACGTTGGCGGGCCTGCCCGACGACGTGGCCGTGGGCGACCACGTGGCGGTCCACGAGGACATCCGCGGGGCCTGGTTGCGGGTGTCGATGGGGTCGTTCTTCCAGACCCGCCGCGACGGGGCCGAAGCGCTGGTCGATCAGGTGGCCGCGGCCATCGGCACCCGTCCGGCTTCGGTGGTCGATGCCTACGGCGGCGTCGGGCTGTTCGCCGCCACGGTGGGGGCCGACGGTGACGTCGTGGTGCTGGAGGGCTCGGCGTCGTCGTGCGCCGACGCCCGCCAGAACCTGCGCGGCGCCGGCGTGGTCGTGCAGGCACCGGTCGAGAAGTGGGTGCCGCGCCCGGTGGAGGTCGTGATCGCCGACCCGTCGCGCAGCGGGCTGGGCAAGGTGGCGGCCAGCGTGCTCACCGCTACCGCCGCGCCCACGTTCGTACTGGTCAGCTGCGACGCGGTGAGTCTGGCGCGCGACGCCGCCCTGCTGGCCGGGCACGGCTACGGCCACGCCGGTTCGGTCGTGCTCGACCTGTTCCCGCACACGCCCCACGTCGAGGTCGTCACCCGGTTCGCAGCCAGAACGGAAACTGAGCACGGTCACACCATCCAGGCGGGCGACGGCTACGAATACGGTTCGTGAAAGACGACCTGAGCGACTACTCCGACGCCGCCCTGGCCGTCGGCATCGCCCGCTACCGGCAGGAGGCGCTGGCCGAGGCGTACCGTCGCCACGCGGGCGCCGTCTACGGGTTGGCACGCCGTCTGCTGATGGTGGAGAACCTGGCCGAGGAAGTGGTGCAGGAGGTGTTCCTGCGCCTGTGGAACCAGCCCGATCGCTACGACCCGGCCCGCGGTTCGTTGCGCAGCTTCCTGCTGGCCCAGACGCACGGTCGGGCCGTCGACATGCTCCGCAGCGAGGGCGCCCGTCGCCAACGCGAGGAGCGCGAGGCGCGGGGCACGGCCGAGGCCGGCTACGACATGGAGCTCGAGGTCTGGGACATGGCCACGGCCGAGCGGGTGCGCTCGTCGCTGGCCGCCCTGCCCGAGGGTGAACGCGAGGCCATCGAGCTGGCCTACTTCAGCGGGCTCACGTACCGCGAGGTGGCCCGCAAGCTCGAAGAGCCGGAAGGCACTGTGAAGAGTCGGATACGAAGTGGGTTGAAGCGCTTGCGCGGCGAGCTCGTTGCTGCTGGCATCACGACTGGAGGCGAGCGATGACCCCCGGACGCGATGACCTGGACGAGCTGTTGGGTGCGTATGCGCTCGACGCCGTCGACGCCCAGGAGCGTCAGCGGGTAGAGGAGTACCTCGCCCACAACCCCCGGGCCCGCGCCGAGGTGGAGCAGCACCGCGAGGTGGCGACCATGCTGTCGTACACCGGTGCGCCCGCACCCGAAGGCCTGTGGGACCGCATCGCCGAAGCGCTCGACGACCGGGCGCCCGCACCCGAGCCGGGACCCGAGCTGGCCAAGGTCATGCCGATGCCCGCCCGGGTCACCGCCGGTCCGGTGCCAGCCCCGCCGGTCAGCGCGCCGGCGCTCGCTCCCCGGTCGGAACGCCGGACCCGCCGGTCGTGGACCGGCGTGATCGGTGCCGCCGCCGCCATCGTGGTGGCTCTGCTGTCGTGGCGCGTGGTCGACGTGACCCGGCAGCTCGACGACGCCCGGGCCCATGGCGTGGGGCTGGAGAGGGCGATCGAGAACCTGCAGCAGGACAGCACGACCCGTCGGGCCGATCTGCTCTCGACCGACGGCCGCCAGACGGCCCACGCCTACGTGGCCGTCGACGGCACCGGCTACCTCGACGGCAGGGCGCTGGTGGTGCTCGACCCCGATCACACGTACCAGCTGTGGGGCGTGGTGCAGGGCCCGGCCGGTCAGCAGGTCATCTCGCTCGGCGTGCTCGGCCGCCAGTTCGACGTGGCGCCGTTCGTGGTGCGCCAAGGCACGCTGGTGAAGCTCGTGCTCACCGAGGAGACCCGGGGCGGTGTGCCCGTGTCGTCACAGCCGGCGGCCTTGGCGGGCGACCTGATCTGATCGCGTGCTCTACTACCGCCGTGCTGGCGGTGGTGGGAGATCTCGTCGAGGACATCGTGGTGTGGCCGGTCGCTGCGCCCCGGCGCGGCACCGACACCGCGGCCCGCATCGAGCGGCGCCGCGGTGGCAGCGCCGCCAACGTGGCCGTGTTCGCCGCCGCACTCGGCTCGGCGACTCGGTTCATCGGCTGCGTCGGCGATGACGCCATCGGCGCCGTGCTGGTGGGCGAGCTGGCGGCCGCAGGCGTGGACCCGTGCGTGCAGCACCGGGGTCGCACAGGCACGATCGTGGTGCTGGTGGCCCCCGACGGTGAGCGCACGATGCTGCCCGACCGGGGCGCGTGCACCGAGCTCACCGACGGCCCCGGAAGCTGGCTCGACGGCGTGCGCTGGCTGCACGTACCGGCCTACTCGCTCATGGGCGAACCGCTCGGCACCACGACCCGGAGCCTGGTGGCCCGGGCCCGCCGGCTCGGCGTGCCGGTGAGCGTGGACGCGTCGTCGGTGGGCGGGCTCACCGGGTACGGTGTGGAGCGGTTCGGCGCCTGGCTCGGCGCCGTCGTGCCCGACGTGCTGCTGGCCAACGAGGACGAGGCCGCGCGGCTGCGGGTGGGTCACCACGCGGGTCCCGCGGCCGGGCTCACCGTGGTGAAGCAGGGCGCCGATCCGGTGCGGCTGTGGCGGGGGGCCACGCTGGTGGCCGAGGTACCGGTGCCGCCGGTGACCGAGGTGCGCGACACCACCGGTGCCGGCGACGCCTTCGCCGCCGGGTTCCTGACCGCCACCCTCGACGGGGCTGACGCGGTGACGGCCGCCACGGTGGGCAGCTCGGTCGCCGGGCGGGTGCTTGGGAATCCGGGCGCCGCGCTGTAGAAACGACCCCCGTGCCCCTTCCCCTGGAACTCGCTCCTGACATCGCCGATGCCCTCGGCGCCGGTCGCCCGGTGGTCGCGCTGGAGTCGACCATCTTCTCGAACCTCGGCCTGCCGTCGCCGGCCAACGCCGAGGCGCTGGCGCGCTGCCTGGCCGCCGTGCGCGACGGTGGGGCGGTGCCGGCGGTGACCGCGGTGCTCGACGGCGTGTGCCGCGTGGGTCTGGCCGAGGCCGAGCACGAGCGGATCCTGGGACCGGCCCGCAAGGTGGCCGAGCGCGACCTGGCCGTCGCCTGTGCCCAGCGATGGGACTACGGCGCCACCACGGTGTCGGCGTCGCTGGCCCTGGCCCACACCGCCGGCATCTCGGTGTTCGCCACCGGCGGCATCGGTGGCGTGCACCGCGGCGCCGAGCTCACGGGCGACATGTCGGCCGACCTGGACGCCCTGGCCCACCGGCCGGTCGTGTGCGTGTGCGCCGGCGCCAAGGCCTTCCTGGACCTGGCCCGCACGCTCGAGTACCTGGAGACCTACGGCGTACCGGTGCTCGGTTGGCGCCACGACTGGCTGCCGGCGTTCTACACGCGCTCGTCGGGTCTGCCGGTGCCCCACCGGGTCGAGGGCGCGGCCGAGGTCGCCGCGGTGCTGGCCCACCGGGCCCGCCCCGACACCGGCGTGCTGGTGACCGCGCCCATCCCCGAGGCGGCCGAGCTCGATGCGGCCATGCTCGACGGCGTGCTGGCCCAGGCCCTGGTCGAGTGCGGTGCCGCCGGCATCCGCGGCGCCGCGGTCACGCCGTTCGTGCTCGGGCGCATCGCCGAGGCGACCGCGGGCCGCAGCGTGCCGGCCAACCTGGCCCTGGCCGAGCACAACGCCCAGGTGGCGGCGGCCATCGCCGTGGCCGTGGCGGCGGGCTGACGGTCGGCTACGAGCCCAGGCGGGCCATGGCCCGTTCGACGCGGGTCGTGAACCGGGCCAGGCGCACCGGGTCGGCCCGGTCCATGTCGTAGATCGCCAGCCACCGGGTGCGGGCCCGGGGGTGCAGCAGCACGCGCAGGGCCCGACCGACCATGTGCTTGCCCGTCTCGCCCTCCAGCACGTTGACCCACTTCGACGAGCCGTGGGGCGAGATCACCGTGACGCGCCGGATGTTGCGCAGGTTCGCCCGCACGCGCGAGCGACCGGCGGGCAGCGTGTAGGCGACGCCTTCGATCCACACGCGGTCGACCCAGCCCTTCATGATGGCGGGCATGCCCGACCACCAGGTGGGGTAGACGAGCACGAGCGCCTCGGCCCACAGGAGCTGTTGGGCGTAGGGCGCCACGTCGGTCTTGCCGCTCGCGTCGTCGCGGTGGCCCTGCCACTCGGCCCGGCTGAGGCGTGCCTCGAAGCCCTCCACGTACAGGTCGGTCACCTGCACGTCGTGGCCGCGCCGGCGCAGCACGGCCACGGCGCGGTCGCGCAGGTGGTTGGTGAAGCTGCCCGTTACCGGGTGGGCGCTGACGACGAGGACCTTCATCGGATGGCCGCCAGCTCGCGCATGACGCGGGCGAGGAACGCCCGGCGCTCGGCGTCGGTGCGCCGGTCCACGCCGTAGAGCGCCAGCCACGTGCTCCGGCACCGGGCTCCGCACACCATGCGCAAGGCCCGCGTCACCGTGCGCCGACCGCCGTCGGTCAGCACGGTCACGTACGGGCGGGGCGAGCCGTAGGTGCTCACGCCGGCCACGTGGCGGATGTGGTGCAGCGCCGGGGTGACCTTGCGGGTCTTCTCGTCCAGTCGGAAGGCCACGCCCGGCACGAGCACGCGTTCGAGCCAGCCCTTCATCACCGCGGGCATGCCCGACCACCAGGTGGGGTAGACGAACACCATCGCCTCGGCCCACGCCACGTGCTCGGCGTGGACGCCCACCGCCGGGTCGACGAATCCGGCCTCCGTGTCGTAGGCGACGCGGTCGGCCTGGCTCATGACGGGCTGGAAGTCTTCGGCGTACAGGTCGATGAGGCGGGTGTCGTGGCCGCCGTTGCGCAGGCCGGCCAGGGCGGCCTTGGCGAGGGCGCCCGCGAAGCTGTCGGGATCGGGATGGGCGTGGACCACGAGGACGCGCACAGCAAGGGTGACTGTAGGGGCCGGGCCGTGCCGGGGGATGGTCCACGCTTCCGCCGGCCGACGGGGTGACCGATGACCATCGGTCGGTGGCCGGTAGCGTGAGCCCGTCATGTTCCGGTTCCGCGCCCTCGGCATCCCCGTCACCGTCGACGGCTGGTTCCTGGTCTTCATGCTGTTCATCTACAGCTGGTCGGGCGGTGGCCGCTCGGGTGCGTTCGCCGCCGGGGCCATCGCCGTGTTCACCCTCATCCACGAGCTGGGCCACGCCGTGACCGCCCGGCACTACGGCTGCGCTGTCGAGATCCGTCTCAACATGTTCATGGGCTGGGCTGCGTTCACGTCGAGCCGTCCGCTGACGCGAGCCGAGCGCATCATCATCAGCCTGGCCGGCCCCGGCATCGAGCTCGTGCTCGGCCTGGCCACGCTCGTGATCGTGCACGTCGGCTTCACGAGCAGCACGAGCGACTCGACCCGGTTGATCTTCGCTCAGCTGTGGCTCGGCGTGGCGTGGGCCGGCGTGGTGATCGCCATGCTGAACCTGCTGCCCCTGTGGCCGCTCGACGGTGGGCACGTCGTGCAGAAGCTGCTCGAGCGCACCATCGGTGAGAAGCGCTCCCTGCGCATCATGGCCACGTTCTCGCTGGGTCTGTCGGTGCTGCTGTTCCTCGCCTCGTTCGCCTCGCGTGCCGGGTCGAACGCGCTGTTCGGCGGTCTGCGCGACCATGCCACTCGCTACATCAGGGGCGGGTTCGACGAACCGCTCGGCGCCGCCCTGCTCGGCGCCATCACGGCGTTCCCCGGCGTGCTGGTCGACGGCCTGTTCCTGCTGCCGCTGTTCACCGCCATGGCCAGCATGCAGCTGCTGAACGGCCTGCGGGCCGAGGACGCGGCGACGCGATGGGTCGACGTGGCCGACCCGCGACCGGGTTCCGAGGCGTTGGCGCCGGCCCAGCGGATCAACGCCGCCGCCGCCGCTGCCGAGCGCGAGGGCTGGCTCACCGGCCAGGCCGGCACGTTCCCGCGCGGGTGGTCGGCGTCGCCGTGGCTGCAGGCGTGGACGAATCTCCGCCAGGGCGATCAGGCCGGGGCGCGGGTGCGGCTGGCCGACGTGGTGGAACCCGGCCGCTGGGTCGCCCCCGATCCCCACCAGCCCGAGCTGCGCGGCCTGGTGACGCTGCTGCCCGAGCCGTTGCCCATCGGTGACCGGCGCCGCAGCCACGATCTGCTGACCGTGCTCGGACATCAGAGCGATGCCCACACCCTGGTGCGCTACGCCGGCGCGCTCTACGCGTCCGATGCCGAGGCCGAAGTGCTGTACCGGGCCGCCGCCGGTCTGGCCGCGCGGGGCGAGGGTGACGCGGCCATGGCCTGGCTCTCGCGCGCGGTGCAGGACGAGCCCGACGCCGATCGCCTCGCCCGCGACGTGGGGCTGAGCCCACTGCACGCCCGGCTCGACTTCCAGCAGCTGCTGGCGCGGGTGCGGGCCATGGCGCCGGCGCGCTGAGCGCGCCCGTTCCTCGACGCGTCAGGTCGTGAGCACCGTGGCGTTGGTGGCCAGCCACGCGTGCGATCGGCGGTTCTGGGCGGCGTAGCCCGCCTTCCACGCCTCCACGTAGCCGGGCAGGCCGGCATCGGCGCGTGCCTTCATCGACGCGTAGGCCTGGTCGAGGAAGGCGAGGCCGAACTCGACGATGCGGGGCCGGTCGGCGGTGGGGACGCCGTACACGTCGCAGTAGGCGTGGAAGCGGGCCGCCTGGTCCACGTCGCAGCGGGCCTCGTCGAGGTCGACGGGATCGCGCACGGGCACCCAGTGGCGCAGGGCGATGGCCACGTCCCACAGCGGATCGACCGGTGCGGCGAAGTCGAAGTCGATGAAGGCCACGGCGCGCCCGTCGCGCGCCACAACGTTCTCGACGCACAGGTCGTTGTGACCCACGATGGGGCCGGCGTGTGCCGCCAGCGCGTCGTTCCACACGGCGTCGGCCGGTGGTGTGAAGGAGGCGACGGCGTCGTGGTAGCGACGCTGCAGTTCGGCCACGCTCACGAGCAGCTCGGCGTTGGCGACCCACCCCGGATACGGCGGGATGCCCACCTCGCCCTCGACGTAGGTGAGGATGCTGCGACCCTTCTGGTCGACGCCGAGCAGCCGGGGCGCGCCTTGGAAACCGACGGCCTCGAGGTGGTCGAGCAGGGCGTGGCCGGCGGCCGAGAACTCGCTCGGCGGCCGGCGCACGGTGTCGCCCACGCGCACGACCCTGCCGACGTTGGCCATCCCTCCGGCGAGGGACTGCTCGGGTTCGTCAGCGGGGTCGGGGGACGCCGCCCGGGTCACGACCGCGTCGTCAGCGTCCGGCATCGCCCCGACGGTACTCGGCGGTGAGCCCGTCGAGCCGATGCTTCAACTCGGGCTCCATGTCGGTGGCCGCGGCCCGCAGTGCGTCGTCGAGCTGGTCGGGTCGGCTGGCACCGATGATCGGCGCAGTGACGACCTTCGAGGCCAGCACCCAGCTGATGGCCATCTCGGCCAGTGTCATGCCGGCATCGGCGGCGATCGGCCGCAGTTCGTCGACCGTGGCGAACTCGCGCTCGTGCCAGTAGCGGTCCTGGTAGCGCCCGGCCGAGTCGCCCAGGGTGAAGCGCGTGCCCGGTGTGGGTTCGGCCGCGTTGTGCTTGCCCGACAGCAGACCACCGGCGATCGGGTTGTACGGGATCACGCCGATGCCCTCTTCCTCGCACAGTGGCAGCAGCTCGCGCTCGTTCTCGCGGAACAGCAGGTTGTAGCGGGGTTGCACGCAGTCGAACCGCTCGGTGCCGAGGACCTCGGACCGGCCGAGGCTGCGGGCCAGTTGGTAGGCGAGGAAGTTGGAGCAGCCGAGGTAGCGCACCTTGCCCTGGCGCACGAGGTCGTCCATGGCCCGCAGGGACTCGTCGATGGGCGCGTGGGGGTCCCACGCGTGCAACTGGTACAGATCGATGTGGTCGGTGCGCAGCCGCCGCAGGCTCGCTTCGACGGCGCGCATGATGTTCTTGCGGCCGTTGCCGGCATCCCATCGATCCGGACCGGTGGGGTAGTGGCACTTCGTGGCGAGGATGAAGCGGTCGCGACGACCCGCCATCCACGCACCGATGATCTCCTCCGTGCGCCCGGCGATGGTGAAGTCGCCGAGGGGGTACACATCAGCGGTGTCGATGAAGGTGATGCCCCCCTCGGCCGCCTTGTCGAGGATGGCACGCGAGCTGTCTTCGTCGCACTGGAAGCCGAACGTCATGGTGCCGAGGCACAGACGGGACACGGCCAGACCGGTGCGCCCCAGATGGGTGTAGCGCATGCCCGGCACCTTAGGGCAGGCGCGACCGCGGCGCGGTCAGGCCGTCGGCCGTGTCGGGTGGCCGAGCAGGCCGGCAACGGCGAGATGGTCGGTGGGGGCCGCAGTGAAGCGGGCCAGCATCGTCATCAGTGCCTGCAGGTCGATCGGCTTGGGTAGCGTGGCATCCATGCCGGCCACGAGGCACCGCTCGCGGTCCACCGGTTGGTTGCCAGCGGTGAGACCGATGATCGTGATGCGGCGTCCTTCGGCCCGCTCGAGCTCGCGCACGCAGCGGGCCACCTGCAGACCGTCGAGGTCGGGCAGGTGCTGGTCCACCAGCAGCAGGTCGTAGGGCCGGGTGCCCCAGGCCCGCAGCGCATCCGTGCCGCTGGCCACCACGTCGACGGCGTAGTTCAGGCGATCGAGCAGGGCCACGGCGACCTGGGCATTGACCTCGTCGTCCTGGGCCACCAGGACGCGGGCGGTGTGGCGGGGGGCCCGATCGGTCGTGGTCATCGGCGTCATCGTCGGGCACGACACGGTGCACCACACGTTGGTGCCGCCGGCGGTGTTGCCGGTCGCTTGCAACGTGCCGCCCAGGGCGTCGATCAACTCCCGGCTGATGCGCAGGCCGTAGCCGGCCGATTGCCGGGGCCCGCCTTCGAGGGCGGCGACGAACGCGGGTGTCAGGCCACTGCCGGTGTCGCTCACCTCGAACCGGAGCGTGTCGTCGCCGTGCTCTGGTCGCACCCGCACCGTGATCGAGCCGTGCACCGTGGCGCGGATCGCATTGGTGACGAGGTTGACGAGGACTTGACGCAAGGCGACCGGATCGCCGGTCACCAGCGTCGGCAGGTTGCGATGGCCGACCACACCCAGGGTGAGGCCCTTGGCCGCCGCTTGAGGTTCGAGCAGTCGGGCCACGGTGGTGGCCAGCACGGCGGGATCGAACGGCGTGAGCGAACCGGTGTGGCTCGACGACGAGCCCACACGGTGCGGCGCGAAGCGTTCCACGACGGCGGCGAGGTGCTCGGCCGCGGTGCGGATGGTGTGCACCGAGGCCCGCTGCGACGAGTCGAGCGGCGTGTCGAGCAGCATCGCGGCGAGCCCGATGATGCCGCCGAGCGGTGCTCGCAGCTCGTGGCCGACCATGGCCATGGCGTCTTCGTCCATGGGGCCCGGTGGGCCCTGGTGGGTGGGCGCGCCTCGTCCCGAGCTCTCGTACCCCAAGGGTGGCTCCAAGCCTGACTCCGCTGTGCGTCCGTGCACGAGCGATCAGTCGGCTTCCCAGACGAACCGTTGAGCGAGGGCCGTTGCTCTTGAGGACCTGTTGCGAATCGGGAGCTCTGGTCGTGAGGTCGGGACCGATGGCACATCACAGGGGGTGGTGGGGATGAGTACCGTGCGGGCATGACCGGCGCCCCGTGGAGTTCCGAGGGTTGGACGGCCGATGTGGTGCTGGCCGATGGAGGCACCGTGCTGCTCCGGGCGATCCGCCCGGACGACGGTGAACGCCTGGTCGCGTTCCACCAGGGCCTGTCGTCGCAGAGCATCTACTACCGCTTCTTCTCGGCCAAACCCCGACTGACCGAGGCCGAGGTCCATCGGTTCACCCATGTGGATCAGGTCGATCGGGTGGCGCTGGTCGCGGTGCTGGGTGACGACCTGGTCGCGGTGGCCCGGTACGACCGCTGGCCCGGTCGTGACGAGGCCGAGGTCGCTTTCCTGGTGGCCGATGCGCACCACGGCCGGGGCATGGCCACCGTGCTGCTCGAGCACCTGGCCGCCATCGCCCGCACCCACGGCATCATCTCGTTCACCGCCTCGGTGCTGCCCGACAACCGGGCCATGCTCAACGTGTTCAAGTCGACCGGGTTCGAGGTGCGGCGTGCGTTCGATGCCGGTGTCGTCGAGCTCGAGTTCCCCATCGAAGCGACGCCGGCCTACCTGGAGACGATGGAAGCGCGCGAGCAGCGCGCCGAGAGCCGCTCCATCGCCCGGCTCGTGCAACCCCGCTCGGTCGTGGTGATCGGCGCGTCCGACCGCGACGGTTCACTCGGTGGCGCGGTGGTGCGCAACCTGGTGGTCGGCGGCTTCGGCGGCGCCATCCACGTGGTGCACCCCGACCGGTCGTCGGTGGCCGGCGTGTCGGCGGTGCCGTCGCTCGACGACGTCGTCGGAGACATCGACCTGGCGGTCATCGCCGTGCCCGCCGCGCAGGTGGCGGCCGTGCTCGGTGCGTGCGCGAGTCGCGGGGTGCGCGGCGCAGTGGTGGTGTCGGCCGGGCTCGAGAGCCAGGCCCGCGAGCTCGCGGCGGTGGCCCGCGGGCACGGCATGCGCCTGATCGGCCCGGCCAGCCTGGGCATCGTGTCGACCGGCGGCATCGGCGGCACGCCGTTGGTGGCCACCTTCGCCCCGCTGCCCGTGCGCGCCGGGCCGGCCGCGCTGTCGGTGCAGTCGGGTCCCCTGGGCGCCGCGCTGGTGGAGCTGGCGTACCGGCGCGGGCTCGGCATCTCGACGTTCGTGTCGCTGGGCGACAAGGCCGACGTGAGCGCCAACGACCTGTTGAACTACTGCTACGACCAACCCCACACGAAGGTCGTGCTGCTCTACACCGAGACGGTCGGCAACCCCCGCCGGTTCGTGCGGGTCGCCCGGCGGGTGGCGCAGAAGATCCCGATCGTCGGTGTGAAGGCGCACCGACGCGGCGGCGACGAGGCGGCCGAGGCGCTCTACCGCCGCGCCGGTGTGGTACGGGTCGACGACGCGTCGCAGCTCATCGACACGGGCCGGTTGTTGGCCACCCAGCCGTTGCCCGCCGGTCCATCGCTGCTCGTGGTCACGGACTCGGCCAGCCCGGCTTTGCTCGCCCTCGACGCCGCCGCCGACGCCGGTCTGGTGCCGGCGGCGTTGACCGACGACACCGTCGACCGAGTCCGGGCCGCGTGTCCCGCCGCCCGCATCAGCGGAGGCGTGGTCGATCTCGGCCACCTCGCCGGCGCGGCCGACTACGCCGCCGTGCTCGCCGCGGTGAGCGGTGCCGCCGACGTGCACGCCGTGGTGGTGGTGTTCGCGCCCCCGTACCCGGGTGACGAGCTCGACGTGGGTGCGGCGGTGGAGCAGGCGGGGCTCGCCCAGCCGGTCGCCGCGGTGGTGCTCGGCCTGCCCGACGGTCTGCTCACCACCGGTGGGAACGTGCCGGCCTACAGCTTCCCCGAACCCGCCGTGCGGGCGCTGGGCGGCGCCTGGCGGCTGGCCCAGTGGCGGGCGCGTGGGCACCACGACGTGGAACCGCCCGACGGCTTCGACGCCGCCGCGGTGCGGGCCGTGGTCGAGCGGCTGCTCGCCGCGTCGCCCGAGGGCTGCACGATCGCCGGCGACGCCCTGTGCGAGCTGCTCGACGCCGCCGGCATCGTGGGCGCCCCGAGCCGCCACGTGACCTCGGCCGACGACGCCGTCACCGCCGCCGGGGCGCTCGGCTACCCGGTGGCGTTGCGGGCCGTCGACCCGCCCCTGCGCGGCCGCAGCGAGGCCGGGGGCATCGCCCTCGACGTGCAGGACGACACCGAGCTGCAGGCCGTGTGGGGGCGCATGGCGGCCCAGTCGGGCGGGTTGCGCGCCGCGGTGGTGCAGGCCATGGCCCCGCCCGGGGTGGAGACGCGCTTCCTCCTGTCGACCGACGGTCGCTACGGCCCCATGCTCCACTTCGGCCTCGGTGGGCTGTATGCCGACGCCATCGCCGACGGCGCGCCCGCGGCGCTGCCGCTCGACGAACAGGCGGCCACCGAGGCCGTCACCGCCAGCCGAGCGGCGCGGGCCCTGGCCGGCGCCGGGGTCAGCACGGTCGTGGCCGCCGATCTCTTCGTGCGCCTGGGCGCGCTGGCCGACGCTGCGTGGGAGCTGGCCGCGCTCGATCTGAACCCGGTGCTCATCGGCACGACGGGCGCGGTCGTGCTCGACGGGCGCGGCCGCCTGGAGCCCGAGGGCGCCGGCGAGCTGGGCCACGTGCGGGCGTTGTGACCGGGCCGTGGCCCGGCGTCAGTTGACGCTGGGCTCGCGGGGCAGGCCGAGCACGCGCTCGCCCAGGATGTTGCGCATCACGTTCGAGGTGCCGCCCATGATCGTGTAGCCGGGCCCGTACAGCTGGCCCTGGGTGAGGTCGTTCCACACGAGGGCGTCGGCGCCCAGCGCTCGGTCGACGAACTCGGCGACACGCTGCTCGTGCTCGGTGCAGAAGCACTTGGTGGCGGCCGAGAATCCGGGCAGAGCCTGGCCGAGCACCTCCCTGGCCACGAGCATGCGACCCAGGCGGTACCCGATCTCCAACGAGGCGATCTCCTGGCGGACGCGCGGGTCGGTCTTGTCGGCCCGCTCGACGGCGCGGCAGTAGGCGAAGTGGTTCGACAGCAGCCGGTCGATGCCGCCGCGCTCGTGCTCGAGCTGGCGCATGGTCTGCTTGAAGCTGTTGCCCTGGATGCCCACCAGGTTCTCCACCGGGACGCGCACGTCGGTGTAGAAGACCTCGCAGAAGTGGCGGTTTGTGGTCATGTCCTGGATGGTGCGGACCTCGATGCCCGGCGTGTCCATGGGGACGATGATCTCCGAGATGCCCTGGTGCTTGGGGCCGTCGGTCGACGTGCGGCAGATCAGGTAGCAGTAGTCGGCGTGGGCACCGAAGCTCGTCCAGATCTTCTGGCCGTTGATCACCCACACGTCGCCGTCGCGCTCGGCGCGGGTCTTGAGCGAGGCGAGGTCGCTGCCGGCCTCGGGTTCGCTCATGCCGATGCACCACGTGACCTCGCCCCGCAGCATCTCGGGCAGGTAGCGGGCCTTGTGCTCCTCGGTGCCGTAGGCGATCATCGACGGGCCCATCTGGCGGTCGGCGAACCACGTGGCGGCGATGGGCGCACCGGCCGAGATCATCTCCTCGGCGACGATGAGACGGTCGATGGGCGGGCGACCGCCACCCCCGACCGCTTTCGGCCACGTCATGCCGATGAATCCGTGAGCGGCGAGCTCCTTGGAGAACTCGCGCGAATAGCCGTTCATCCAGCAGTCGCTGTGGCGGCCGTAGCGCGCGACACCCTCGGCCGCCACCGCCCGGGCCCGTTCGCGCAGCTCGCGCTGCTCTGGCGTCCAGTCGAAGTCCATGGCCGCCGATCGTAGGGCGCCCACGGGCGCGCGCCCGGATCGACGGGCGGCTCAGCGCAGCGTCGGACGGACGCAGAACAGCACGGCTGACCAGAGGGTGTGGTGGAACGGGCCGCTGGCTACGCCGTACTGCAATCGACCGGTGACGCGCAGCCGCCCCCAGGGCCCGGACCCGTCGTCGAGGGAGCGGTTCAGCACCTCGCTGGTGGTCGGTTGGTTCAGCGCACCGTGGCCCCAGTAGGCCCACACCATGTCGCTGCAGCCGAGGCGCTCGGCGAGGGTCGGGTCGGTGTCGGGGAGGTCGTTGCCGGCGGTCCAGGCGTTGGTGAGGTCGCCGGCCAGGGTGTCGAGATCGCCGAGGCGTTCGGGGGCGTCGAGGGCCTCGTCGCTCGTGCGGGCGGCGCTGATCGTGGCGGCGAAGGTGTCGGCGAAGGTGCGCAGGCCGATCTCGTCGGGCGTCTCGGCCCCGGCCAGCACCACGGCGACCCAGCGCGTGCCCTGCACCGCCTCGGCCCGGCCGAGGGTGGTGGCCGCCTTCGAGCCGCGGCCGACGTAGTCGGTGAGCTCGCCCAAGGTGCCGCCACAGCGGTTCGTCGGCGTCGGATCGTTGCACCAGATCCACATCGACAGCACCCGACCGTCGCGGGGCGAGAGGACCTCGTCGAGCCCCCCGAAGATGGCGTTCGTGTCGCTGCCGGCGATGTAGCGGCGGGCCAGTTCCTTGGCCGCGTTGGTGAGCGGGCCGTCGGTGACGAGCGCGGGGAGCGCGGCGGTGACGCGGCGGTCGAGCGCCTCGTTCACCAACAGGCCGGCCTGGCCCTGGGTGGTGGGCTCGGTGTCGTCGGCCGGTGAGGTTGCGCCGGTTCCGGTCGCCGGGGTCGGGGTGGTCGGCGATGCCGTGGTGGTCGCGGGGCCGGTGCCGACCGAGGTCGACGTGACGGTGGAGTCGTGCCCGCCCGAGCAGGCGGCCACGAGGACGGCGGCGGCGAAGGCGGCCACCGCCGGCATCTTCCGTGTCGACCGACCGGCCACGTCCACCCTCCTCACCGTCACGTCCCGCGCACGGTGCGACGTGCGGCGGTGCCGTCGGCATCGTAGGACGGTGACGCTTGGCGCACGGCCTTGGCCGGTGGGGGAGGCGCCGGTAGCGTCGGGCGTCGTGGACGAACGTCGGGGAGTGCTGGCCGGCGCCATCGCCTACACGACCTGGGGCCTGTTCCCGCTGTTCTTCCACCAGCTTCACGGCACGGGCGCCGTCGAGATCCTCGGCCACCGCATCGTGTGGTCGTTCCTCACGGTGTCGATCGTGCTGGTGTGGAAGCGCCGGGCCGGCGGCATCGCCACCCTGCGCGCCGATCGTCGCCGGGCCGCCCGCATCGCCCTGGCCGCCGTGCTGCTGGCCACCAACTGGCTCGTGTACGTGGCCGCGGTGAACGCCGGCCACGTGGTCGACGCCGCCCTCGGGTACTTCGTGACGCCGCTCGTGTCGGTGGGCATCGGCGTGCTCGTGTTGAAGGAGCGGTTGCGACCGGCCCAGCGCGCCGCGGTGCTGCTCGGTGCCATTGCCGTCGTCGTGCTCACCATCGGCTACGGCCGGGTGCCGTGGATCGCCCTGGCCCTGGCGGCCACGTTCGGCACGTACGGCTACTTGAAGAAGACCATCGTGCTCGACGACCCGTTCGCGTCGATGGCGGCCGAGAGCGCAGTGCTGCTGCCGCTCACGCTGGTCGGGTTCGTGGGCGCGGTGGCCTTCGGTGGGGGCATCGTCTTCGGCGCCCACGGCCCGGCCAACACGCTGCTGCTGATGGCCACCGGTCCGGTCACTGCGGTGCCCCTGGTGCTGTTCGGCATCGCGGCGCGCCGCATTCCGCTCACGTGGATCGGGCTGCTCCAGTACTTCACGCCGGTGGGGCAGTTCCTGTGCGGCGTGCTGGTGTTCCACGAGGACGTGCCCCCCGCCCGTCTCGTCGGCTTCGTGTTGGTGTGGCTCGCGCTGGTGGTGCTGGCCATCGACGCCGTGCGCCGGTACCGGGCCATCCCGGCCCGCGTGCCGGTGCCCGCCGAACCCGCCGCCGCGTAACCCGCCCGTCGAGTCGCCCGAGTGCTGGGCCGCGTCGGCGCACGTGGATGCTCCGGAACGATCCAACTCGAGGGGCCGCTCCCGTGCTGGACCGCGTCGGCGTTCCGGGGCGCTCCCGAACGACCCAGCGCACGGCGCCGCCCCGGCGTCGGGCCGCAACTGGCCATTCGGGTGGTCCCGAGGGTCCCGACGCAGGTTTCGTGACACTCGGCACTTGGGCTAGAAACCGCGGATGGCCGACACGTATCCACTCCCGAACGCCTCGCACGACCTGACCGGTCAGGTCGCCCTCGTCACCGGTGCCACGTCCGGGCTCGGGTGGCGCTTCGCCCGCACCCTGGCCGCGGCGGGCGCCAAGGTGGTGGCATGCGGCCGTCGCTACGAGCGGCTCGAGGAGCTCGCCGCGCTCATCAAGTCCGACGGTGGCGTGTGCGCGCCCGTGCAGATGGACGTGACCGACGCCGCCAGCATCGTGGCCGCGGTCGACGCCGCCGAGGCCGCCTTCGGCACCGTCACCATCCTGATCAACAACGCCGGCATCCCCGACGCCCAGCGGGCCACGAAGATGACCACCGAGCTCATCGACGCCGTGCTCGACACGAACCTGCGGGGCCCGTACCTGCTGGCGTGTGAGGTGGCCCGCCGGCTCATCGACGCCAAGACGCCGGGGCGCATGGTGAACATCTCGTCGATGGGTGCCTTCAGCTACTCGGGGCAGGGCGCTGCGCTCTACTCGATCACCAAGGCGGCCATCAACCGCATGACCGAGGCCCTGGCCGTCGAGTGGGCCCGTTTCGACATCAACGTCAATGGCATCGCCCCCGGTGCGTTCAGCTCCGAGATGATGGACGGCATGATCGAGCGCATGGGCGACATCACCAAGGGCATGCCCCGCAAGCGCATCGGCGACCCGGCGCAGATGGACTCGACGCTGCTCTACCTGGTGGCGCCGTCGTCGGAGTTCGTCACCGGCACCGTCATCAAGATCGACGACGCCCAGGGCGCCCGCTGACGAACGCCCTACGGGTGCAGCTGCACGTAGCGCCCTTCGGGTCCGGCGTCGGTTGCGGTGAACACGGCGGCGTCGCGCGGCGCGCCCGCACCGTCCACCAGCGCGAGGGTGCCGCCCCCTGGTCGTCCGCGCAGGACGCCGTGCTGCAGGGCCATGAGCCACCTCCGGGGAACGTTCGTGTCCTGAGAGCGCGGACCACCCCACCGCGATGAGCGACCCCCTGCCACCTTGGTGAGCGCTGGGCGCCGTCGGCTACGGTGACAAGTCGAATACAAGTCGTCAGTCGAGGAGCTCAGCCATGGCCAAGATCAAGGTCGCCAACCCCGTCGTCGAGATGGACGGCGACGAGATGACCCGCATCATCTGGCAGTTCATCAAGGACAAGCTGATCCTGCCGTACCTCGACATCGACCTGAAGTACTTCGATCTCGGCATCGAGCACCGTGACGCCACCGACGACCAGGTCACCATCGACTCGGCCGAGGCCACCAAGAAG
>JANMAT010000111.1:0-35629 GCA_031359995.1 Actinomycetes bacterium | reverse complement strand
CCCCCCCGGGGGCGGGGGGGGGGGGGGGGGCCCCGCCCCCCCCCGGGGGGGGGGGGCCCCGGGCCCCCCCCCGGGGCCCCCCCCGCGACCGAGCCGATCAGTTCGCCGTCGGCTGCGTCAGGTCGAACAGGGTAGTGCTGGCGACCGTCGTCGTCGTGAAGTTCGCCTCGACCCAGCTGGCGATCTCGGTCCCGGCGTTCGAGCCACCCGACTGGCCCCCGAAGCCGCCGCCACCGATGAAGTAGTGGATGCGACCGTTGGCTACGAGGACCTTGAACTGGGCGAGGGTGGGCGCGTCGTCGCTGCCGTTGAAGCCGCCGATGGCGAGCACCGCGTCGCCCGTGGCCAACTGGTAGCCGGCCGCCGAGTTGGCGCCCACGGTCGCCACGATCCAGTCATAGGTGCCGGCGTCGGCCTGCAGCGTCGTCACCAGTGCGGCACTCGGCGTGGATGCGTTCAACAGGCCACCCGCTCCACCGCCGCCGGGACCGTTCGTGCCGCCGAAGCCGCCCGTAGGCTGCCCCGCGCCCGTACCGGTGGGGGGCTGACGGTTCGCCGCCGTGCCCGTGCCGGTGCCGCCGGGGAACCCACCAGCAGTCCCACCGGGACCACCGGCGCCACCGTTGCCCGCGCCGGGACCGAAGCCGCTCGACACCCGCGGACCGGCCGTGGGCAGCGAACCCGTATGGGGCGTGCTGATCGTGTTCAGGCTGTAGGCCACCGGGCCCGACAAGAGGGTCACGCCGGCGATGCCGGCCGCCGCCATGGCCAACGCCTTGCGCCGGCCACCGACGACGATGAGCAGCGACGCCACCGCGCCGGTCACGACCACGAGCGGGCGCAGCCACGGCAGCCACGACGGGCTGCGGTCGAGCAGCGCCCACGGCCGGCGCCAGCGCCACTGTGTAGTACGTGTGGATGATGCCCTGGCTGAGGCTGATGGTGAGCCCGGTGAGCAGCAGCGTGGCGCCCCACAGGATGAGGGCGGCCCGGGTGCGGTCGGTGCGGGGCCGGCGGGCCGTCCACACGAGCCCGGCCACCAGCGCCACGAGCGAAGCGGGCAGCAGCCACGAGATCTGGCCGCCGTAGTCACGGTTGAACAGGCGCAGGAAGCCGGTGGCACCCCAACGGCTGGTCGTGGTGGCGGCGCCGCCGCCGACCGAACCGGTCTCGTTGCCCGTGAGGCGACCGAGGCCGTTGTAGCCGAACCTCAGCTCGAGCACGCTGTTGTGCTGCGAGCCACCGATGTACGGGCGGCTGCCCGACGGCCACAGCTCCACGAGGGCCACCCACCAGCCACCGGCGACGATGGTCGCCACGCCCATGGCCACGATCTGCCTGATGCGCCGGCCGAGCGGTGGCGGCCCGGCCACCAGGTACACCAGGGCCAGCGCCGGGATCACCACGAACGCCTGCATCATCTTGGCCAGGAAGCCGAACCCCACGAGCGAGCCGGCCAGCACCATCCAGCGGGTGCGCCCGTCCTCGAGCGCCCGCACCACCGCGTAGGCGGCGGCGGTGAGCATCAGCACGAGCAGCGCGTCGGGGTTGTTGAAACGGAACATCAACGCGGCCACGGGCGTGCACGCCATCACGACGCCGGCGAACAGGGCGGCGCCGCTGCTGAACCACCGCCTGACCATCACCACCACGAGGGCCACGGTGGCCACGCCCATCAAGCGCCTCGGGCACCAGCACCGACCACGAGTTCACGCCGATCACGCGGGCCAACAGCTCCGGGATCCACAACGCCGCGGGCGGCTTGTCGACCGTGATGGCGTTCGAGGCGTCGAAGCTGCCGAACAGCATGGCCTTCCAGCTGTTGGCGCCGGCCTGCACGGCGGCCGAGTAGAAGGCGTTGGCCCACCCCGACGCGCCCAGCGACCACAGATAGCCGACCGCGGTGGTGAGCAGCAGGGCCAGGAACGTCGGCCGGTACCAGGGGGGCGAACCGGGTGGTTGGAGGTAGGACCGCAGGCGCGACGGCGACGCGGACGGGAGAGGGGCGTCGGGCTCGTCGAGCTCGACGTCGATCGAGGGAGTGGCATCGAGGAGGGTCATGGATCCATGGTCGGGCCGAATCCTCCATGCATCCTCAGAATCCCGGGGGAGCCGGCTTGGGGCCGTGGTGGGTCACCCGTCACCATGGAGCCATGACGACGGGCGGACCGGAACCCCACCACGACGCACCACCGTTCGACCTGGCCACGGTCGACCGGCTGCTCACCACCACGCGCTCCGTGCGGCGCCGGCTGCAGCTCGACCGCCCGGTCGCGCCCGAGCTGATCGACGAGTGCCTGGAGATCGCCCTGCAGGCGCCGAACGGCTCGGGCACCGAACCTTGGCGGTGGATCGTCGTGACCGACGCCGACCAACGGACCCGGCTCGGCGCGGTGTACGCCAGGAGCTCGGCCGAGCACCTGGCCGGCCTGCGCGCCGCCGACCCACGGCTCGACGAGACATCACCGGCGATGATGTCGTCACGCACGCTGTGGGACCACCTGGGCGAGGTGCCCGTGCTGGTGGTGCCGTGCGTGCAGCTCTCGCCCTGGCACCGCACGTCGCCGCAGCGCGCCTACGTGGAGCCGAGCGTGTGGGGCTCGGTGTTCCCGGCGGCGTGGAGCTTCCAGTTGGCCTGCCGCAGCCGCGGCCTGGGCACCTGCCTGGTCACGAGCCTGCTCGAGTACGACGCCGAGGTGCGGGCCGTGCTGGGCCTTCCCGACGACGTGGTCATGGCCGGCGTGATCGCCGTGGCCCACACCACGGGCGAGTTCCACCCGGCCCGTCGCCGGCCCGTGGCCGACGTGCGCCGCTACGACCGCTGGTGAGCGGGCACGGTCGCCGTCACAGCGCGCACTCGTCGACGCCGAGCTTGAGGGCGCCCAGCTCCCACGTGGTCGCCTCGTCCAGCACGCCGAAGCCGACCAGGCGGCGCATGGCCACCGCCAACTTCACGCTGTGGGTATCGCCCGACTCGATGGCGGCGGCCATGAACGTCGGCGTGTCGGTGAACACCGGCGCGCAGTCGGTGCGGCCCACGTAGGGCGTGGCCGACACGACGAGCGAGCACGCCCGCAACCCGATGGCGTAGGCCCGCCACCACGACGAGAGCACCGACGCGTCCAGGTCGTCGGCCGGCGCCGCGCCGGTGACCAGCGCGTGCACCTCGGCCAGGCCGTGCAGGCCGGTCATGGCGTGCACCGACACGAACGAGCCGGCGTCGTGGCGGATGAGGTCGGCGGCGCGGGCGGCCAGCGCGGCGATCGCCGGCAGCGGGCGGCCGGTGTCGGTCAGCTCGTCGTCGCCACCGGCACCGGCGGCCATCGACAGCTGGTCGAACACCGTGGTGCCGTCCATGACCGCTGGCGGCGGCATGGCGGCCACCCCCACCGTGGCCGGATCGGTCGGGCCGGCGGGGCCCTGCAGCACCTGGCGTCGCGTCCGCAGGTAGGCCAAGCCGCGCGCCAGCTCATCGGCGTCACGCCGCAGAGCACCGTACCCCGTGCGGATGAGCCCGTGGAACGCCGCGCCCACCAGGCCCTCGCCCACCGAGACCACCGAACGGAACGCGGCGACGCGCTCGGCCAGCGACGACGACAGCAGGCCGGCGGCGACGGGCCGGTGGTGCTCCACCGCCCAGCGGTACAGGGGCGGGTCGACCAGGCCGCTGCGGTACGCCTCGGCCAAGCCGTGGCAGATGCGATCGTCGATGACCTCGTCGCTGGCGCCGGCGTCCTGCAGGGCGAACACCTCCAGCGGGAGGTGGAAGGTCAGGGCCCCCGACATCTCCGGCGGGAGCTCCAGGATCGAGCGCAGGGGCAGAGGTGTGGCGGTCACGTCCCGAGTCTGGCAGGGGCCTCGTCCGTACACTCGACGGTGTGACCGCTCCCGTCCGCGCTGCCCACACGGTGGCCACCACCGATCCGGCCGAGCCCGAGGCCGACCTGGCTCGCTCGGGCCTGCACCTGTTGGCCCTGCGCACCGCCATCTCCGCCCTCGACACGGCCAGCGCCGGCGAGCTCGTGGCCATGCTGGAACGCCCCACCGCTCCCCTGGCCCGCCGCCACGCCGCCGGCCTGCGCCTGGCCATGATCGGCGACCCCCGCATCCACCCCCTGGCGCCCGCCATGATCGACATTCCCGCCGGCGCCTCGCTCGTGGGCATCGACGTCGACGAGGTCGATCGGGTGGTGGCCGAGTGGAACTTCCTCGGCGTGGAGCGCGACTGGATCCTGAAGGAGACGCCCCGCCACACGGTGCTGGTGGACGCCTTCGGCATCGGTTGCTACCCCGTGACCAACGAGGAGTTCCTGGCCTACGTGCTCGACGTCGCGCCGGTGGAACGTCCGAGCGGGTGGGGCCACGGTACGTTCCCCCTCGGCGCCGCCAACCAGCCCGTGTACACCGTGTCGCCTGCCGAAGCCGATCGCTACTGCGCCTGGTTGAGCGAGCGCACGGGACGCCCGTTCCGCCTGCCCACCGAGGCCGAGTGGGAGTACGCCGCCACCGGTGGCGACGGCCGCCAGTACCCGTGGGGCGACGGGTGGGATCCCGACCGGGCCAACACCGCCGAGACCGGCCCGCTCACCACCACGCCGGTGGGTGCCTACCCTGACGGCGCGTCCCCGTTCGGCGTGCTCGATCTGGCCGGCAACGTGGAGGAGTACGTGGCCGACGACTACGTGGCCTACCCCGGCGCCACGGTGATCGCCGACGACCTGACCGCCACCTACGGCGGGCAGTACCGGGTGGCCCGCGGCGGCAGCTTCGCCCGCCACGGCGACCTGGCCCGGTGCGCCCGCCGCCACGGCTGGTACCACTCGGCCCACTACGCCATGGGGTTCCGGCTGGCCGAGACGGTCGCCCCGACCTGACGCGACCCCTCCGCCGCGCGTGACGCACGACTCGGTGATTTCCTTGCCGACGCAACTATCATCCCGGCAAGCTTCTCGCCCCAAAGGATCCCTGCACCATGAGCCGTGACATCGACGTCGCCATCGTCGGCGGTGGAGCCGCCGGTCTGACCGCCGCCCACTTCCTCGCCCGGGCCGGCCTGTCGGTCGAGATCTACGACCAGGACCGTTCCATCCTGAAGCGGGCCCGCCTGCACAACCTGCCCGGCGTCGCCGAGCTGGAAGGCCGGGAGCTGCTGGCGTTGCTGCGCGCCAAGTGCGCCGACGCCGGCGTCACCACCGTGGCCGACAAGATCAGCGACATCGCGCCGGGCGAGCGGTTCACCGTGACCGCGGGCGACGGCTCCACCGTGAGCGCCCGCTACGTCGTGCTCGCCACCGGCCAGGGCACGGTGAAGCTGCCGTCGCTGCCGCTGGAGACCGACCCGGCCCGCCAGCCGTTCGTGAAGGTCAACATCCGCACCGACAAGTGGGGCGCCACCTCGGTGCCCGGCGTGTGGGCCGCGGGTGTCGTCGCCGGCTGGCCGTCGCAGGCCGTGGCCTGTGCGGGCAGCGGCGCCGCCGTCGCCATCGAGATCGCCAACGCGGCCAAGGGCGAGTTCTGGGTCGACCACGACGACACGCGGCTCGCCGCCGAACCGGAGTGAGCCGACCCGCCCCGGTGGGGGGTGGGCTGAGCGTCGCGATCCTCCTTCCGTGTCACGACGAGGCTGAGCACCTGCCGCCCCTGCTGGGCTCGCTGCTCCCCCAGGTGGAGGATCATCCCGGCTGGCAGATCGTGGCCGTCGACGACGCCAGCACCGATGCCACCGGCGCCATCCTGGAAGCGGCGGCGTCGCGCTCGCCGGCGCTGCGGGTGCTGCGCACAAGGTTCGGCGCGCCCGGCGCAGCGCGCACTGCGGCGGCGTCGTCGGTGACCGTGCTGAGCCACGGCGCCCCGCCCGACTGGCTGCTCACGACCGACTGCGACGTGGAGCTGCCCGACGACTTCGTGGTGACGTGGGCGGCTCGCCTGGCCGAAGTCGATGGCGACGAGGCGATCGGTGCCCTCAACGGCGGCGAGGAGCAGGGCCACCTGTTCGTCGGCCTACCGAACGCGGCGCGCGCCTCGGGCGCGTTCGGGCGCGCCGCCGGTCGGGCCGAGGCCGCGGTCGGCGTCACCAACCTGAACGGCGTGAACCACGCGGTGCGCACCAGCGCGTACCTCACCGCCGGCCCGTACCTGCAGCCGACCGCGCTCGGCCCGCAGGGCGAGGTGAACCTGGCCGGCGAGGACTGGGACCTCGGCGTGCGCCTGCGTCTGGCCGGCTTCACCATCGACGAGTGCGCGGCGACCGTGCGCGACCGCGGCCGGCGCCTGCTGGCCGACGTGCACGCCTACCTCACCGGCGAGGCCTACGAGGGCGCGTTCCGTCGCGTGCACGCCGACGGTGCGCCGGTGGACGTGGCGCCGTCGGTCGCCGACGCCGTCGCCGTCGCCACGGTGGACCGCGTGCTCGTGCACTTCTTCTTCAAGATCGTCCTCGCCGACCCGAGGTTGCTCGGGCGCGACCTCGGCCTCGACGCGGCGACCGTGGCCGCCATGGGCACCTGGATCGAACGGTGGCCGTCGCCCACGTTCGCCGAGTCCCGTGCCGGCTTCGTGTACGGCCGCCTGCCCCGCTTCGCCGCTGCGTTCATGACCGATGTTCGTCGCCAGCTCGGACTCGATCCCACTTCTCAGGAGAGCTGACCGTGCCGCACGCATCACCCATCACCTGTGTCGACCACCACGCCGCCACGGGCCTGCTCGTGACCGGCGGCTACGACGGCAAGGTGGTCGCCTGGCGTGACGGCACCGAGCTGTGGACCACGGGTTTCGACGACCTCGTGAACGAGGTCCGCATCGACGCCACCGGCACCATGGTCGCCGTCGCCGCCGCCGACGCGTACGCATTCGTGCTCGACGCCACCACCGGCGCCCGCACCGCCGCGCTCGGGCCCCATGGTGACGACGTGAACGTGGTGAGGTGGTTGCCCGGCGGCGCCGGGCTGGTCTGCACCATGGACCACGTGGACCCCACCGTGCGCGTGTGGGAGCGCGACGGTGTGGCGTGGACCAGCCGCGAGCTGGCCCGCCACGGCTCGGGCGTGTTCGGCGCCGCCGTGTCGCCCGACGGCACGCGCGTGGCCACCGCCGCCGAGGACCGCACCGCCCGCATCTGGGAGATCGCCACCGGCCGCCTCGTGCACACGCTCGAGCATCCCGGCGACCCCGAGACGATCGACTGGTCGCCCGACGGCACGGTCATCGCCACCGGCTGCGACGACGACGTCTGCCGCCTGTGGAGCCCGCACACGGGCACGGTCGTGCTCGAGCTGAAGGACGCCACCGCCGCCGTGCGGTTCGTGCGCTTCAGCGAAGACGGCTCGCGCCTGCTGGTGGGCGCCTACGACGCGACCATGCGCAGCTACTGCACCCAGACCTGGACCGTGGTCGACGAGTACCAGCTGCCGATCCAGTGGGAGCGCGCCGCGTGCGTAGCCGGTGACCGCGTCGTCATCGGCAGCTTCGGTGCCGCGCCGGTGTTCCACCCCCCGCTCGACGCCCGCCCGGTGCCGCCGACGTTCGGCATCAACGCCCTCACCGTGGCCGACGGCCGCGTGCTCATCGGTCGCGACGACGGCGCCGTGGTCGACGTGCTCGAAGGGCGCGTCGTCACGATGCACGAGTCGATCGTGAACACGGTGGCCGTGTCGCCCGACCGGCGCACGGTGGCCAGTGCCGACTACCGCGGCGTGCTGCGCCTCACCGACCTGGCGACGGACAAGTCGCGCCGGGTCGTGGTCGGGCGCGGCGGGCCCATCAACTCGGCGGTCTTCAGCACCGACGGCTGGTACGTGTACACGGCCGGCTACGACGGCCACATCCGCAGGTGGAGCGCCGACGGCGAGCCGCTCGACGACTGGGCCGCGCACCACTCGCCCATCAAGTCGCTGGCGTGGTCCACGAACGACGGCGGCACCCTGGTGGCCGGCTCCTCCGACGGCACCCTGTCGGCCTGGCGCGACCGTGACGAGCGGTGGCGCGCCGAGGGCGACGAGATGGTGCTGGTGAACGCGGTGGCGGTGGCCGACGGCGCCGGCGCCGGCATCGTCGTTTCGGCCTCGCGCGACCTGCACGTGCGCCGCTGGGACGTGCGCACCGGCGCGCTGGTGGAGCGGCTGCCACGCGTGCACCACAAATCGGTGAAGGGCATCGCCATCAGCGCCGACGGCGAGCGGATCGTGTCGGGCTCTTACGACGGCACGGCGGTGGCGTGGGACCACACGGCCGAGGGCGGCTGGGCGTGGCGCGTGCTGCGCCTGCACGGCAAGCCGGGCGTGCCCGCGGTGGCGGTCACCAACGGCGACCTGTTCACCGCCGGCTGGGACGCCACGGTCGGCCGTTGGTCGCGCCACGGCGAGCTCGTCGCCCAGTACCACCCCGTCACCGGCTGACGTAGCGCTCCGGCCGAGCCGGCGGCCGCTGGCACCGTAGTCTGCCGATCATGCGGACCGCTCGGTGCCTCGCCATCGTCGCCATCGCTTCGCTCGCGGCGTGCCGTACCGGCGCGCCGGGCACGGCGACGGTCGAGAGCACCGCACCCGTCACCACCGCGGCGCCCGCGGGCCGGGCTGTCCCCGGTACCGGGGTACGGCTCGTGGTTCCCGACGGCTTCGCCATCGACGAGATCGGCCAGTCGCTGGTGTGCGTCACCACGATCGCCTGCGGCGACACCTCGATGTTCGTGGCGTGGCGGACGGCCAGCAGCGACGCCGAACCGGCCCGGGTGTTCGCCGACGGCGTCGGCCGCGAGCGCGGCCAGGGTCACGCGGTGCAGCGCCTCTCCGTCGGCGGTCACGACGCCGTGCGGATCGACGCCGATGCCGACACGGTGAACCCCGGCGTGGTCGTGCGCGAGTATCGCGTGCTCGTGGGCGTGCGCACCGTGCGGCTCCGCATCGACAGCCGCGACGGGCAGGGCGATGCGCTGCGGGCACTCTCGACGAGCGTGGAGCAGGCCACGATCGGCGATGAGCTCGCCCCGATCGACCGGGGCTGGACGCTGACCGACTCTACCCTGCGCCTGCACGAGAGCAGCCCGCGCTATGCCGACCTCGGCCCCGGCGAACGACCGAGCGCGACCGAGCCGAGCATCGCCATCTCATACGGCTGCTACGCCGAACCGGCCACGACCGACGATGCCCGGCGCGACGTCGCCCGGGCCACCATGGTCGCCCAAGGCGTCACGGTGGTCTCCTCCGCGTCGGTCACCGTCGACACGGTCGACGCATGGGAGGTGCGGGGCACGGTGATGCACGGCGGTACCGCTTGGCGGTCGTGGAGCGTGATGGTGTTCCGCCCCGGCCACCCGCTCGTCGTGGTGGCCGAGCACGACCCGGCTGCAGGCGACGAACCGATGGCGCTCTACCAGGCCACGCTGGCGGCGCTCCGGTTCACCGCGGCGACCGACGCGCACCCCTGCCCCTGAGTCGAACCGTCAGGGCTCCCAGAGCCACGAGCACGCACCGATGGACGGCACGAGCGCGTACGCCGACGCGTTCTCAGGGCGCATGACCGGCTCGTCGACGGCGGTGTCGAAGTCGAGGCCGAGCAGCCGACCGGCCAGCAACTGGTTCAGGCGGTAGTGGCCCACGGCCAGCACCGAAGCACCCGCGGCGAGCGGCCCGACGATGCGTTCGACGTAGGCGCCGCAGCGCTCCCACACGTCGAACATGCTCTCGCCGCCGGGCAGGGGGTCATGCCGATGCTTCGTCTTCACCTTCAGCTTGGTGCCGGCGGCGTCGTCGACCGCGGCGGGCCCGAAGTCCATCTCCAGCAGCTCGGCCACCTCGACCACCGCGAGCCCGAGCGGTGCGGCCAACGGCGCCGCCGTCTGCCGCGCCCGTTGCAGCGGGCTGCTGTGGATCACGTCGATGCGTTCGTGGCGCAGCGCGTGGGCGAGGTCGGTGGCCTGGGCCAGCCCGACGTCGTCGAGGGGCACGTCGTCGCGCCCCATGCGCTTGTTCTCGGCGTTGCCCGCGGTGCGGGCGTGACGCACGAGCAGCACTCGCCCCCGCGTCACGACGGCATCACGACGCGGCGGGCGGCGTCAGCAGCGCGGCGACCTCGGCCATGATCTGCGCTGCCGGCGGCAGCCCCGGCGTGTCGACCATGAGCTCCGGGTCGCGTCCCTCGGCGATGCCGTGCCACCGCCGCACCGCCAGCTCGACGAAGTCGGGGTGCGGGAAGACCCAGAAGCGGTTCCGACCCACGGCATCGGCCACCAGATCGGCCACCGCGGCGGGCGTGATGCCCTCGTCGATGGCCCGCACCACGTGCTTGCGCACGACCTCGGTGCCGAAGGCGTCAGCCGGTCGCTGGCCGAGCTCGCTCGGCCAGTTCCGGTCGGCGTCCATGATCTTCGTGCGCACCCAACCAGGGCACAGCACGCTCACGCCGATGGGCAGCCCGGCCGTGGTCATCGACACGTACAGGTCCTCGGTGAGCGCGACCACCGCGTGCTTGCTGGCGTCGTAGGACGGGCCAAAGCCGGGATGCAGGCCGGCGATCGAGGCCGTGTTCACGATGTGGCCGCCGCCCTGGGCGATCATGCGCGGGAGGAAGGTGCGCACCCCGTGGACCACACCCCACAGGTTCACGCCGAGCACCCACTCCCAGGTGGACAGCGGGCCGAACCACGGGTCGGCCGACGACGCGACACCCGCGTTGTTGCACACGACATCGGCCCGGCCGAAGCGCTCGTACGTCGCTGCGGCCAAGGCTTCGACGCTGTCTGCACTGCTCACGTCGGTGCGCACGGTCAGCGCGTCGACACCGCGGGCCCGTGCCGCGTCGGCCACCTCGGCGAGACCGGCGTCGTCGACGTCGGCCAGCGCCACGTGGAGACCGGCGCTCGCGAACCGCTCGACCAATGCCCGACCGATGCCGCTGGCCGCGCCGGTGACGACGGCGACCTTCCCCGCTGCGAGCTCCATCGCTCGACCCCCCTCTTGCTCGGTCGCGCGAGGTTAGCGAGCGAGGTCCGTACGACCCGTCCTCAGCTGTTGACGCCGGCGCTGCCTGTTCCTACAGTGCGCCCTCGTCGGCCGGCGTGGGCCTGCCCGACGCGTCCGCCCGCCGCAAGGTGTGGCCCGCGCCGCCGATGTCGAACTGCCGTGCGGCCAATGCCGCCGCGCGGCGAGCCCGGCGGGCCTCCTGCCGTCGCAGCCGGTCGACCACCTCGAGCGCCTTGGTGGACGACACGCCGTGCACGCCGATCGAGATCAGGATGGCCAGCACGGCTATGGCCCACACCTGGGCTGCGCAGAGGAGTTCATGCAGTCCACGCCCGGTACCCACGCGGGGAGTGTCCCAACACCCCCGCACGGAGGATGATGGCGCCATGACCGAGCGTGTGCAGCTGCGCCGCACCAAGGGGTGGCGCATCCCCGAGGGCACGATCGTGGTGTCGCGCCCATCACGCTGGTCGAACCCGTTCCAAATCGGGCTCGACGGCGACCGCAACGAGTGCGTCACCCGCTTCGAGCGGGCGCTGCGCGACGGAGAGCTGCGCGTCACCGTGGCCGACGTGCGCCGGGAGCTGGCCGGTCACGACCTGGCGTGCTGGTGCCCGCCGTCGGACCCGTGTCACGCCGACGTGCTGCGCCGCGTGGCCGACGAGCCCGACTGACGGCTCGGGCCGGCGATTCGGAGCGGGGTCGCGCCTGCGCGACGATGACGCCCGGTTCCGATCCGGAGAACGAACGATGGCCCGCTTCACCAACGCCACACCCGCCGCGCCGTACGCCGACGCGCCGGTGGTCAACTCACGCGTCGGCCACTTCTGGGTCGGCGCCGAGGACCGCGGGCCGATGTACGTGTACTGGGAGGCACCGGCCGAGATCACCAAGCCGTACCCGATCGTGCTCGTGCACGGCGGCGGCGGTCAGGGCCTCGACTACCTGAGCACACCCGACGGTCGGCCCGGTTGGGCCACGCTGCTCGTGCAGCAGGGCTGGGCCGTCTACGTCGTCGACCGCCCCGGGCACGGCCGCTCGCCCCACATCCCCGACGCCCTCGGCCCGATGGGGCCGCCCCTGCCCGTGCCGGTGCTGACGAGCATCTTCGTGCCCGCCTCGGCCGGGGCCGACGCGCCGCCGTTCGCCGGCGCGCACACCCAGTGGCCCGGCGACCCCACCGACCCCACCGACCCCGCGCTGCTGCAGTTCCTGGCGTCGGGCGGCCCGTTCGCGGCCGACGCCGTCGACCGCCAGACCCTCGAGCGTGACCGGCTCGCCGCGCTGCTCGACCGCGTCGGCCCGGCGTTCGTGGTCAGCAACTCGCTCGGGGGCCCGGCGGGCTTCCTCGTCACCGATGCCCGGCCCGACAAGGTGGTCGCCCTCGTGCAGCTCGAGCCGGTGGGCCCGGCGTTCGCCACGATGTTCGGCCCCGACACGCTGCAATGGGGCGTGGCCGCCGTGCCCGTGGCGTTCGACCCGCCCGTGTCGTCGCCGACCGAGCTCGACCTGGTGCAGCAGGAGCCCACCGCTCCGGGCGGACCGCCCGTGACGCGGCAGGGCGAGCGCGTGCACCGGCTGGCGAACCTTTCGCAGGTGCCGATCGCCGTGGTGTCGGGCGAGGCCTCGGTGTTCCGCTTCACCGACGGACCGTTGGTCGAGTTCCTCGTGCAGGCCGGCTGCGACGCCGTCCACCTCGACCTGGCCGAGCGCGGCGTGCGGGGCAACAGCCACGGCTCGATGTTCGAGCGCAACAACGCCGAGGTCCTGGCCGTCGTCACCGACTGGATGCTGGCCCAGCTGGGCTGAGCGTCAGTCGCGCAGGCCGGCCTGGCGGCGCAGCATGGGGGCGTCCAGCACGTCGATCTGGGCGCGGCCCACGCTGAGCACGCCGTCGATCTGCGCGTGCTTGAGCACGCGGTTCGCGGTGGATCGCGTGACGCCGGCCATGGACGCGATCTCGGCCTGCGTGAGCGGGATCGTGTCGCCCCGCTCGACGCAGAACATGCCGTGCATGCGGGCCACGCAGCGCATGACGCGCAGCTCGGCCGGCAGGTAGAGCGCGTCCAGCAGTTGGCGAGACGTGAACTGCAGGCGGGCGGCCACGACCATCAGCAGGAACCTGTCGACGCCCGGGTGCTGCTCGCGGAGGCGGTCAAAAGACGAACGATCGAGCGCGAGGGTCTCCACGCGCTCGATCGCCGTCACGGTGGCCGTGCGCTCGCCCACGCCGTCCACCAGAGCCTGTTCGCCGAACGTGTCGCCCACCTGCAGCACGTCCAGCGTTCCGACCTCGCCAACGGGTGTCGTCAGCCGGATGGCGACGCGCCCCTTGTCGAGGAGATGCAGTGATCCTGCGGGGTCACCTTCGTGGAAGATGACCTGGCCGCGGTCGTAGCGGCGGCGGACGCAGCTCGCCCGGAGCACCCGCTCGTCCAACCCGGCGAGCTCGCCGAGTGAACGCCAATCGGGTCGTCCTGCGCCCACCGTCGCCTTTGTCGCCACCACCGCGGGGACCTTAGTGGCCCCTGCGGGGGTGACGACATCGGTCGTGCCCGGCACCTGCGCCCTCAGGTGCCCACGCCCGTCGCCCTCAGGTCGTGTGCACCACCAGAACGTCGATCCCGGCACGGTGCGTGACCGTGTTGGGGATCGAACCGAGGAGGCCGCGGATGCCCTTCAGACCGCGGTCGCCCACCACGATCAGATCCGCCGCGACCTCCTCGGAGATCGCGATGAGCGTGGTGGCCGGGTCGCCCTGCTCGACCCGGGTCACCACCTCGGTTCCTTCCGCCCGGAGCCGCTCACCGGTCGCTTCCACCCGCGCCCGGCGATCTTGCACCGCCGACGCCGACCAGTCGGACGTGGGCAGCACCGCACCCGATGCCGCCGCCACCAACGTGCCCACCGGCTCGCTGTAGGCGCTGACCACGTGCAGCGTGGCCCCGACGGAGCGGGCCAGGCTGGCGGCCTTGACGACAGCGGCGTCGGCGGTGGGCGAGCAATCGGTGCCGACAACGATGGTGCGATACATCACGAGACCCCCAAGATCCCCTCGGTGGCCGAACCCCTCGCTCGGCGACACCGCCATCATGACGGAGCGCCGAGCGGCCGTCGTTGCGCGAACCGCACCTGGCCGCGTTCGCGTTCGCGCCGTCGTCGTGTGCGTTCGCGCACACAACCACGAGGCGTCCCTCACCGCCGGCGATTGGCTCCCATGATGTGACCTTCGTTACGGTCCTCGCGTGGCCGTGAAGTACTTCACCGTGGGGTCGGTGGCGGCGTTCGTCCACCACCGAGGCCCGACCACGCTGCCCGGCCGACCGCCGGCGCCGGCGTCCGGATCGACCGTGCTCTGCCTGCACGATGTCGCCCTCAACGGCAACGCCTTCGCCGGCGTGCTCGACGCGCTGGCCGAGCGCCACCGCCCGATCGCCGTCGACCTGCCCGCCCACGGCCGTTCCGGCGGCCTCGACAGCTTCGGCTCGATCACCGAGATGGCGGCCTACGCCAAGGAGCTGGCCGACCGGCTCGAGCTCGTCGCGCCGGTGCTCTTGGGCGACGGTCTCGGTGCCGCCGTGGCGCTGGAAGCGGCGGCCACCTGGCCGTCGTGGCCGGCGGCGCTGGTGCTGTGTGGCGGGGCCTCGGCCACGCCCGCCCCGAGCGCCGACGCCATCGAGCAGGTTCGCCTCATCACCGCCGGGCGGGCCCGCCGCCAGTTCGACAACACGGGCTACGCGCCCGACACGCCGCGCGAGATCTTCATGCAGGCCTTCGGCGAGTGGATGAAGACCGATCCGCGCGCCACGCTGGGCGACCTGCGGGCGCTGGCGGCGTGGCCCGGCACCGAGCGGGTCGGCGCGGTCACCGCGCCGGTGACCGTGGTGGTCGGCGAGCACGAACCGGCCGAGGGTCACGCCGCCGCCGAGGCGTTGGCCGCCGCCGTGGCGAACGGCCGGGTGACCACCCTGGCCGGCGCCGGTCGGCGCGGCGTGTTCGAGCAGCCGGCCGGGCTGGCCACCATCGTGGTCGGCGTCGCCGAGGGGAGGCCGGCATGAGCCTGTCGGGGCAGATCGCCATCGCCGGCGTGCACGAGCACCCCACCCGCTGGGCACCGGACAAGACCGAGTTCCAGATCATGGCCGAGAGCGCCAAGGGCGCCCTCGACGACGCCGGGCTGACCATCGGCGATGTCGACGCGCTGTTCGCCGCCAGCATGACGATGAGCGGCATGGGCATCGTCGACCTGGCCGAGTACCTCGACCTGAAACCCACCTACCTGGATGGCACCAACATCGGCGGGTCGTCGTTCGTGGCCCACGTGGCCCACGCTGCCGCGGCGATCCACGCCGGCCTGTGCGAGGTCGCCCTGGTGCTGTACGGCTCCACCGCGGCCTCGAACTCCATGGCCATCGGCACCGGCATGGGCGGCGAGCGGCGCGACCCGCTGGCCTCGTTCCAGTCGCCCTACGGCCTGACCACCGTGGGCAGCTACGCGCTGGTGGCCCAGCTGCACAAGCAGCGCTACGGCACCACCGCCGAGCAACTGGCCGAGATCGCCGTCACCATGCGCCACCACGCCTCGCTGAACCCGGCGGCCAAGATGCGCACGCCCATCACCGTCGACGACGTGCTGGCCAGCCGCATGATCTCCGACCCGTTGCACCTGCTCGACTGCTGCATCATCAGCGATGGGGGTGGCGCGGTGGTGGTCACCTCGGCCGCCCGTGCCCGCGACCTGCCCAAGAAGCCGGTGCTGCTGCTCGGTTGTGGCGAGGCGGTGGCCCACCAGGAGATCGGCACGCCCGACCTGATGAAGACGGCGGCCCGCCAGGCCGGGGCCCGGGCCTTCGCCATGGCCGGGGTGGCCCACGACGACATCGACCTCTGCATGATCTACGACTCGTTCACCATCACCGTGCTGGCCACGCTGGAGAACCTGGGGTTCTGCGGCATCGGCGAGGGCGGCGCGTTCGTGAGCGACGGTCGCATCCGCCTGGGCGGCGCGCTGCCGGTGAACCCCGACGGCGGCGGCCTGTCGTCCAACCACCCGGGCATGCGCGGCATCTTCCTGGTGATCGAAGCGGTGAAGCAGTTGCGGGCCGAGTGCGACGCCCGCCAGGTGGGCGGTGCCCGCCTCGCCTGCGTGCACGGCACCGGTGGCACGCTCGGCGTGGCCCACAGCGGCGCCACGTTGATCCTGGGGGTGGAGTGATGAGCGACATGACCCATCCCGCGCCGTTCGCCTCGTGGGAGACCCGCGGCTGGTGGGAGGGCGCCGGCCGGGGCGAGCTCGTGCTGCAGCGCTGCACGGCGTGCGGCATCGTCCAGCACAAGCCCCGCGGGTTGTGCGCCAAGTGCCTCACGAGCACGATCGAGCACTTCGTCGCGTCGGGTCGGGGCATCGTGCACACGTTCACCGTGACCCATCAGAACATGGTGCCGCCGTTCAGCGACCACCTGCCCTACGTGCTCGCCTACGTCGAGCTCGCGGAAGGGCCGCGCGTGCTGACCAACATCGTCGGCTGCGACCCGACCGAGGTGCGCATCGGCCAGGCGGTGGTGGCCGACTTCGCCACCACGGAACGAGACGACGGCGAGGCGTTCGCGGTGCCGCGCTTCCGGCCCGCATGATCCTCGACCTCCACACCCACTCGGTGCGCTCCGACGACGGCCGCGCCAAGGTGGCCAACTACTGCCAGTGGATCAGGAAGAAGGAGCTGCCGCTCGACGGCTTCGTGCTGACCGAGCACCGCCAGTGGGACGCCGAGAGCGACTACCGCGCCCTGGAGGACGAGTACGGGTTGCTCATCCTGAAGGCCAGCGAGGTCGAGACCGACTACGGCCACGTGCTCGTGTTCGGCGTGAACGACGACCTGACCCACGCGTTCGACTTCGCCCGCATCGACAACCCGCTGACCGCGGTGATCGAGGCGGCCGACCGCTGCGGCGCCTTCGCCGCGCCCTGCCATCCGGGCCGGCGCAACGTGGGCATGTTCTCCCACTACGAGCGCAAGGGCCCGGTGGCCGGGGTCGAGGTGGTCGAAGTCTTCAACGGTGGCAGCATCCCGGGTGAGGACGACCTGTCCGTGCAGGAGGCGGCCCGGTTCGGCTACAAGGGAATCGGCGGCAGCGACTCGCACATCGTGAGCCGCATCGGCCTGTGCGCCACCGAGTTCCAGGACGACATCACGAGCATCGACGGTCTGGTCACGGGCCTGCGGGGCGGAAGGTTCGAGGCACGCACATGGCGGACGTAGACATCCGAGCGGTACGCGACGAGTGGGTCGGTCGGGTCTTCCAGGAGATCGACCTCGTCGTCGACCAGCACCGCATGCTCGAGTGGGCCATCACCGCGGGCGAGACCGACCCGCGGTTCATCGACCCCGAGCACCCCGACTTCCAGGCGTCCACCGCCTACCCCACCCACATCAACGCCGCCCGCATGCTGCCCGACGACTTCCCGAACCTGGGCGAGCGCGGCATCGACGGCGGCAAGGCCGTCGAGTGGCACCGACCCATGCGGGCCGGCGACCATCTGCACGCCACCGTGCAGATCGGCGACGTCTACGAAAAGACGGGCCGCTCGGGCACCATGGTGTTCATCGTGAACCGCATGAGCTTCTACGACAGCGAGAAGCGCTTGGTGGCCGAGGTCGACTGGCGGATGATCCGGAGCACATGACGATGCGCATCGAAGACGTGGAACTGGGCGACGAACTGCCCGAGGAGCGGCCCGACGTGTCGCTCGAGACCGTGCGGCGGTTCGTGATCGCCGCCGAGATGAACATGCCCCGCTTCACCGACCACGAGGCGGCCAGGCGCGAGGGTCTGCCCGGCGCGCTCATCCCCGGCATCATGAGCCAGGGCCACCTGGCGGCCATGATCCACCGGTGGGCACCCGGCAGCCACGTGGTGCGCATCGACACGGTGTTCCGCACGCCGATGGTGGTGGGCACCGCGGTGGTGGTGAAGGGCGCCGTCACCGGCATCAACGACGACGGCACCATCGAGATCGACTGCACGATCATCAGCGAGGCCACGGGCGCCACCGGCGTGCTCGGCACCGCCCTCGTACGACTGTCCGGCTGAACCAACGCCCGTTGGAGACGGCGGGACGTCTCCAACGGGGCGTGGATCGGCTATTCGCCGGTCAGGTGGGCCAGGCGGGGCATGACCTCGTGGGCCATGAGCTCCATGGAGTGCTTCCAGGCCGCCTCGTCGTCGATGTAGTCGAAGCCGAACAGCAGCAGGTGGCCGAAGCCACCGACCTCGGCGTAGACCTTCTCGATCTTGTCGGCCACCGTCTGGGGTGAGCCGATGAGCCAGTTGTTCCGGGCGCAGTACTCCACGTCGATCTGTTCGGTCGGGGTGGTGGGGTCCTCCTTCAGGTAGTCGGTGAACCCGAACGCCTCGAGCAGGGGCAGGAAGTACTCCCGCATCATCCGGCCCATCATCCCGTCGACCGAGTGGGCCCACGCCTCCTCGTCGGTGTCGGCCACGAAGATCTCGCGCACCATGCGCCACTCGCCCCGGTGCACCGGTTTGCCGGCGCGCTGGGCCCCGGCGGCGTAGGAGTCCCAGTGGCTCTTGCAGTAGCCCGGGTTCAGGTTGAGGCTCATCGGGATCCAGCCCCGCTCGCCGGCGATCTCCAGCGTGGGCGACGGTGACGACAGCCCGGCCACGCCGATCGGCGGGTGCGGCTGCTGGAACGGGAAGATGTGCTGCTTGAGCAGCGGCGCCATCTCGTGCGGGATGGCCGCCTTCCAGTACTTGCCCTCGTAGGACCAGCCCGGCTTCTGCGTCCACATGTTCATGATGATGTCGATGGACTCGCGGGTCATCTCGCGGTTCTCGCCGTTCATGCCGTCGACGCCGAACATCTCCCAGTCGGTCGGCGATCCCGACGCGGCGAAGCCGAAGTTCAGGCGCCCGCCCGAGATGTGGTCGAGCATGGCGACGCGGTTCGCCAGCTCGACCGGGTGGTGGTACGGCAGGCAGAACCCGCCGGTGCCGATGCGGATGTTCTTCGTCTGGCGGAAGCCCTCCACCACGAGCAGATCGGGTGCGGGGTGCGGTTCCCACACCATGGCGTGGTGCTCGCCGACCCAGAACTCCTCGTAGCCGAGCCCGTCGGCCCAGATGATGTTCTGCAGGTCCCAGTCGTGCCCGTCCTTCAGGCTCCGCTCCGGCGGATGACTGGGCATGGTGAACATGCCGAGCTTCATACGTTCCCCCTTCGAAACGTTGATGGAGTGCGGCGCCCTTCCCCAAGCGCAGCCGCAGCCAGCAGTCTCGCAGAGTCTGCGGCCCTACTTTTCCAGGGGCACCCACTGGAAGAGGTGCTGGTAGAAGTGGCGCAGCTTGGTCTCGTTGTAGCTGGCCAGGATGACCTCCTGCTGCTCCTGCGCCTTCAGGCCGGTCTGCACGTGGGGCAGGTTCAGCGAGTCCTGCTGGAAGATCTTCACCGTGGCCCCGAGCTCGGGCGCCAACGTCCAGTCGTCGTCGATGCCCAGGTGCGTGACCTTGGCCGGGCGCGGTCGTTTGCTCGGGTCGGGCGCGGGCACGAAGCGCATGACCTCGAAGATGCAGGTGTTCGGGTCGTCGCCGTTCGGGCGGAACCGGTAGAAGAGCTCGTTGAAGCAGCCCCACGGCGACCAGTTGGGGAACACCGAGTAGTAGATGGCGTCGATCATCTCGGCGTCGGACACGGCGTCGAGGTCGATGAGGTCGCCGTGCTGCTCGCGCAGCACCTTGCGCTTGCGCTCGGCCACCCACGCCCGCAGACGGGCCGGCGTGTCCACGTCGGCCGGCGGGTCGGGCACCATGAGGGGCACGTCGTCCATGCCCGGCAGGTTGTCGCCACCGATCCACTTGCACAGGTGCGGGTCGGCCTGGGTCTGGAGGCCCTCGATCCACGTGCCGTCCTGATCGAACAGGCTCACGTGACCGTCGAGATCGGTGACCTGCACGCGGTCGTGGGCCAGCCGCTCGTAGATGTGGCCGTTCATCGGGTGCTGCCAGCGGGCGTAGTGCCGGCCGTCGGCCAGCCGGTCGTAGTGCGGCATGTTGGCCAGGTGCGGGCTCTCCACCCCGTGGGGCGACACGGCCCGGGTGAAGTTCCCGAAGGCGTCGTAGCGGGTGTTGGCGTCGCCCAGGTTCGGCATCAGCGTGGGGTGGGTGGCGACCGTGTGGTACGCCTCCATGAAGGCTTCCTGACACGCCTTCCAGTTGCACGCCATGATCTTGGCCACGTGGGCCGCCTTGTAGCGGTGCGTGAACGGCAGGTGCGTGAAGTGCTCGGCCAGGCCGTGCAGGTGCTGTTCCAGCGGCGCCGCGTCACGGTCGGGGTTGATGAACACGAACCCCTGCCACGTGCCCACCTTGGCTTCGGGCAGGCCGTAGTCGGCCTCGTCGACCTCGGGGAAGTCCCACTGGCACGGGATCTCCTTGAGCGAGCCGTCCAGGTTCCAGGACCACCCGTGAAAGGCGCAGCGCAGGTTCTTGGCGCCGCGCCCCTCGCACGTGCGCAGCTTGCGGCCGCGGTGCAGGCAGGCGTTGCGGTACGCCTTGATCTCGCCCGGTGCCGTGCGCACGATGAGGAACGACAGGTGGGCGATCTCGTAGACGTGGTAGTCGCCCACGTTGGGGATCTCGTCCTCCAGGCAGGCGAGCTGCCACACCCGGCTCCACAACTCGCTCACCTCGCGGTCGTGCCAGGCCTGGTCGTAGTAGACGCGGGCGGGCACGCGGGTGTTGCCGGGCGGCAGGGGTGACTCGGTCCGGAAGACGTCGGTGACCGGGTGGCTGTCGTCGGCCAGCAGCTCGGCCACGCTGATCCCGGCCGAACGATCGGTGCCCGTGAGCGTCTCGGTCATGCTGGTCCTCCCCCGTTGGTCCCCGGTGCCCGTCGCCCCCGGTACCCCGGGTTCACGGTAGCGGGCGGCGCTCCGGGGCCCCAGTTCGCCTCCGGGGAAGTCCACGGGGTTGCTGAGGGCCCCCTGAGGAAACTCCCAGGGTCGCGCGAGAACCTGGTGCACATCCGAGCAAAGGACCCCAGCCGTGAACACGGAAACCCTCCACGACGACGACCATGACCACGAGTTCCTCCCCACCGTCCGCCTGACGCGGCGGCGAGCGCTCGGCGCGATCACCGGCGGCCTCGGCGCCGTCCTGCTGGCCGCCTGTGGCAGCTCGTCCAGCTCGGGATCGGCCACCTCGGCGAGCTCGTCGACCGCGACGGCGGGCGGCTCGTCGACCTCAGCCGTCGGCACGAGCGCCACCACCGCCGGCTCGAGCGCCACCACGGCCGCCAGCACCGCCACGACGACGGCCGCCGCGTCCAGCTCGGTCGCCACCGCCGCCGCCACCGCCATCGAGTGGCTGACGCCGCCCACCGAGACGGGTGGTCCGTTCCCCGCCGACGGCTCCAACGCCAACGGCGCCGGTGGCACGGCCAACGTGCTCGACAAGGCGACCGCCTTCCGTACCGACATGACCACCGACCTGGACGGCTCCAACAAGCAGGACGGGTACCCGATGACCCTGAGCGTCACCATCGGCAAGAAGGCCGACAGGAGCGCCTACGCGGGCGCCGCCGTGTACGTGTGGCACTGCAACGCCACCGGGCACTACTCGCAGTACAGCGGGGGCATGAACGGCGGCGACTTCGCCGCCCGTTCGTTCCTGCGGGCGGTCGGCGTGGCCGATGCCGACGGCACGGTGTCGTTCACCTCGATCATGCCGGGCCGCTACCAGGGCCGGGCCACGCACGTCCACTTCGCCGTGTTCACCGACAAGACGCTGACCAAGCGGCTGCTGACGTCGCAGTTCGCCTTCGACGACACTGAGTCCGACGCCATCTACAAGGCCCACAGCGCCTACTCGGCGAGCATGAACAACCCGACGTACAACTCGAAGGACAACGTGTTCCGCGACGGCGTCACGAACCAGCTGCTCGACCTGTCGGGCACCGCGTCGGTCGAGGCCGCCATCCACATCCTGGTCGGTTGACCCTCCCCCGACCGACCGGGTCTCCTGGCTCCCTTGCTCGCTCTGTTTGCGCGAAGCACGCGTCGGCGCCGGGCCGCGCAACCAGTGCACGCACCCGCGACCGGGGACCCTCCCACAACGGAGACTGATTGCGTCGGGCCGCGCCAGCGGCGGGCCCGCGCAAACAAAGCGATCGAAGGAGAGGGCGGGCAGTGTGGCAGGCTGGACCCTGGCTGATCGGGGGACCCGCCATGGACGTCTCACTGTGCGTCGCGTCGAAGATCGACGACATCGACTACGTGGTGCGGGCCGAGGAGCTCGGTTACCGCGCCGCCTGGTTCGCCGACAGCCAGATGATCTGGTCGGACGCCTACGCCTGCCTGGCGCTGGCGGCCACGCGCACCTCCGCCATGCGCCTGGGCACGGGCGTGTCGGTGGTGGGCACCCGCATCGCGCCGGTCACCGCGGCGTCCATCGGCACCATCAACCGGTTGGCCCCCGGGCGCACGTTCCTTTCGATCGGGAACGGGAACACGGCGTGGCGGCTCATGGGCCACAAGCCGATGACCCTGGCCGCGTTCGAGGACTACGTGCGGGTCGTGCGATCGCTGCTCGACGGCAAGCCCACCGAGTTCACCTCCCGCGGCCGCACCACCGAGATCAAGTTCGAGATGGCCGAGCTCGGCTACCTCGACCTCGACCACCACATCCCGATCTACATCAGCGGCTTCGGCCCCCGGGCCCAGGCCATGGCGGGCAAGTACGGCGACGGCCTGGTGACCTCCATCCCCAACTCGCCGTCGTTCTTCCAGCACATCTGGGCCAACGTGGTCGCCGGCGCCGACGAGGTGGGCCGCAAGGTCGACCCGAGCGACTTCCCCACGTGCTCGCTCACCGCGGCGTGCGTGTTGCGCTACGGCGAAGACCTGCGCTCGGACCGCGTCATCGACACGCTCGGCTCGCTGGTGATCGGGGGCTTCCACTACGCCTACGACAACGTCCGCAACTACGGCGGGCCGGTGCCCGGTCACCTGGCGAACGACTGGGAGGAGTACGTGGCCCTCGTGGAGCAGACGCCCGAGCGCCAGCGCCACAGCCGCATCCACGTGGGCCACTGCACCTGGCTCGACCCGGCCGAGCGCAAGTTCGTGACGCCCGCGCGCATCCAAGCGTCCTGCCTGGTGGGTAGCGGCGCCGAGATCATCGAGCAGCTCGAAGCGATGGACGCCGCCGGCCTGACCGAGGTGATGTTGCTCCCCTCGCTCGACAAGCAGTACGAAGCGCTCGAGGACGTCGGCCGCGAGGTGCTGGCCAAGCTATGACTGGGGCAGGTAGGAAGGCACCCGTGACCACCGCCGATCCCGCCGACGAGTTGTTCCATCCCGTGGGCGACCACGCCGCCTGGAGCGAGAGCTACTACTTCAACTTCATCGACCCGACCACTGGGGTCGGTGCGTTCACCCGCATGGGCTTCCGCCCCAACGACGGCTGGGCCGACGCACTGCACGCCGTGTACCTGCCCGGCGGGCGGGTGGCGTTCACCTACGGTCGCCGCACCGACCTGACGCCCGAGGTGGTGGCCACGCTCGGGCCGGCCGACCCCGCCGTCGGCAACCTCACGCTGCGCCGCGGCGAAGCGTTCCAGCGGTGGGACATCGTGTACTCGGGCGAGGCCCAGGACATGGTCGACCCTACGGTGATGCTGGCCGCCACCAGGGACCGGCCCGAAGCCTGGATGCGGCCGACGGCGCTGGAGATGTCGATCGCGTTCGAAGCCATCGCCGGGCCGCACTACGCCGTGGGCGGCTCGCAGGGGCACTTCGAGCAGACCGGCCGGTTCACCGGGCGCATCACGCTGGGCGACCAGCACTGGGACGTGAACGCGTTCGGCGTGCGCGACAAGTCGTGGGGGCCGCGCACGTGGCAGGCGCCGAGCGGTTCCCAGGCCAAGGCGGCCGGACCGGCCGCGGTGGAGTCGGGCTGCTTCCTCAACTGGTTCTCGATGAACTTCGGCGCCGACCTCGCCCTCGGCGGTGCGTGCGGCAAGACGGCCGACGGCGCCTTCCGGGGCAAGGGCTGGATCCAGCGCGACGGCGAGACGCTCGACCTCACCGACATCACCATGACCACCGTGTTCGACCCCACGAACCCGTTGCTGCACGAGACGGTGCAACTGCGGGCCACCGACAGCAGCGGTGCGTCGATCGTGGTCGACGGCACGGTGCTGTCGATCTGCCCGACGAAGATCCCGCGCCGTGACGGCGTGACGTTCGTGAACGAAGGCCTGGCCCGCTTCGAGACCGAGGGACGCACCGGCTTCGGCATCTCCGAGCACTGGTACGCCGTGCCGCGCTGAGCGGCGACGACCGACCGCAGCGATCGCTACTTCTGCACCACGCTGTAGTTCACGTAGGTCGTGTGCAGGACGCGGCCGTCGATGCGGCTGCGCAGCACGGCGCGCACCGTGTGGACACCTGCGCACCCGCTGGCACTGGCCCCGCCCACGTTCGTGGAGGTCGAGAAGCCCTGCGACGAACCCGAGCTGAGCAGCAGTGCGTTGAACAGCGAGAACGCCGCCTTGCACGTGGTGTTGGTGTTCGTCGGCTCGTCGAAGTCGATCCAGTAGTTCTGGAGGTAGATCGAGCAGTTGGCCACGTTGCCGCGGATCTGCAGTGGGCTGGTCGTGCCACCCGACAGGGTCACGGCCGACGCCGAGATCGACGTGATGGTGCCGCACGGGCCGGCAACGGTGCCGCCGCCACCGCCGGCGAAGCTCGCGGTGGCGGGGATCAGGAAGAGAGAGCTGGCTGCGGCGATCATCGTCGCGAGGAGGATCTTGACGGACTTCATGGTGAGGATTCCTTCGGTCAGGGTTCGTATCGTTCATCGCCCGTGCACAAGTGCCAACCCTGATGGCCCGGAATACCTGACGGCCACGGGTCGTAGTGCTAGTACTCGTACAGGTGGCGGCCTGTACCAGTGGGCAGTCGACAGTCGCGACTGTCGCGGCCGCCGGTGCAATGGGGTGGGACGGCGCCGCGTACGCCGGAACCGTCGCGCACCGTCGTGGGAGGCTGCGGCGGTGAACTCCCCTACGGCCATTGCGCACCTGGAGCTCGTGCTCGGCCGGCTGGCCGGGCCGGGTGCCGTCCCCCGACCCGACCAGGTCGAGGCCGTGGCGGCGATCGTGCAGCCCGCGGCGCGCGTGCTGGTCGTGCAGGCCACCGGCTGGGGGAAGTCGGCGGTGTACTGGGCGGCCACCAGCGCGTTGCGGGCCGCCGGCGCCGGCCCCACGCTGGTCGTGTCGCCGCTGCTGGCCCTCATGCGCGACCAGGTCAGCGCGGCCACCCGCGCCGGGTTGCGGGCCGCCACCGTGAACAGCACGAACCTGGACGAGTGGGACCCGATCTTCGCCGCCCTCGACCACGACGAGCTCGACGTGCTGCTGGTGTCGCCCGAGCGCCTGGGCAACCCCCGCTTCGCGGCGCGCCTCGACGAGCTCATGGCCCGGGTCGGCCTCGTCGTCATCGACGAGGCCCACTGCATCAGCGACTGGGGCTTCGACTTCCGACCCGACTACCAGCGCCTCGCCCGCGCCCTGCTGTCGACGCCCACGGCGTCGGTGCTGGCCACCACGGCCACCGCCAACCAGCGCGTCACCGCCGACGTGGAGGCCCAGCTCGGCCGGGGCACCGTCACGTTCCGCGGCACGCTGGCCCGCACGTCGCTGCGGCTGTCGGTGGTGCCCGCACTGTCACCGCTGGAGCGCTACGCCTGGGTGGCTGACGCCCTCGACGAGCTGCCCGGCTCGGGCATCGTGTACGTGCTCACCGTGGCCGAGGCCGACCGGCTGGCCGGCTTCCTGCAGTCGTGCGGGCACGAGGTGGCGGCCTACACCGGCCAGCTCGACGGCGACGCCCGCGTCGACATCGAGGAGCGGCTGCGGGCCAACCTCGTGAAGGCCGTCGTCGCCACGTCCGCGCTGGGCATGGGCTACGACAAGCCCGACCTCGGCTTCTGCCTGCACGTCGGCTCGCCGGCCACTCCCGTCGCCTACTACCAGCAGATCGGCCGGGCCGGCCGGGCCGTGGCGCGCGCCGACGCCGTGCTGCTGCCGGCCCACGCCGACGAGCGCATCTGGGAGTACTTCGCCACCGCGTCCATCCCCGACCCCGACGACGCCGCCAACGTGCTGCGCCGCCTCGACAGCGGGGCCCGCACCCTGGTGGAGCTCGAATCGCTCACCGGTGTGCGGCGAGGGCGGCTGGAGACGTTGCTGAAGATCCTCGCCGTCGCCGGCGTGGTCACCAAGGACGGCTCCCGGTGGGCTGCCACCGGCGCGCCCTACGTGCACGACCACGACAAGTGGCGCACGCTGGCGGCCACGCGTCGCGGCGAGGCCGATCTGATGCGCCGCTACGCCCACGGCGACGGCTGCCTCATGGCCTACCTGCAGCAGGCGCTCGACGATCCCGACCCGGCGCCGTGCGGGCGGTGCTCGGTCTGCACGGGCGAGCTCCCGGCGCCGGGCACACGCCCCAGCGACGGACGGCTGCAGGCCGCCCGCGCTCACCTGCAAGGCGTCGACACCGTCATCGAGCCCCGCAAGCTGTGGCCGTCGGGGGTGAGCCGGCGTAGCAAGATCCGCGGCATCACCGAGGGGCGAGCCGTGGCCTTCGCCGATGACGCCGGCTGGAGCGAAGAGCTGGCCGCACTGCGCCTGAGCGCCTACGGCACCATCACGCCCGCGTTGCTCGACGGCGCCGTGCGCACCCTGGGCCGGTGGCGCAAGGTGTGGGCCGAGCGGCCCGTCGCGGTCGCAGCCGCGCCGGCGGCGTCGGTCGAGATGAACGCCAACCGGGCGCTGGCCGAGCACGTGGCCGCGGTGGGCAAGCTGCCCCTGCTCGACCTGTTCACGTGGACGGGCGACGCCCCTCCCACCGACACCTCGAGCGCACCGGTGGTGGCCCACCTGGAACGGGCCATCACCCTCGGGCCCGGCGCCCCGGTGCCGCCGGGCCCGGTGCTGCTGTGTGCCATGACCATGCGCACCGGCTGGGCCCTCACCGTGGGCGGCGCCCTGCTGCACGAGGCCGGCTGCCGTGCCACCATGCCCCTCGTCATCCACCGCCTGCCCTGAGGGCGGGCGAGCGCCGATCAGACGATGTTGAGCGCGTCGAGGAACGACTCGACGAGGCGCTGGTCGCCCGTCACCGTGGTGGCGTCACGCCAGGCGGTGCGCGTGGTTCCCCACAGCACGAAGTCGTGGGCGCTCGACGTGACGGTGGCGTCGGCAGGGCGGTCGCCCACCGTGATGGCGATGGCGTCGCCATCACGGGCGACGATCCAGCTTCCGCCGCCCGGCCCGGTGAGCACGAGCCGGATCGTGCCGGTGAGGCGCTGCTCGAGCCCGGGCTGCATCTGGGGCAGGCCGGTGAGCATCCAACCGACCGCCGGGCCGACCAGGGCGTCGTCGGGCGCCGACGCGTCACGGACGATCGGCCCGCGCGGGCTCAGCAGATCGATGCGCAGGTGGCAGTAGTGGTCGAACGCGAACGCGTCGGCCAGCTGGTTCATGGGGTACTGGCCGAGGTCGGCCAACGGCACGACCGTGGAGGCCAGCGGCTCGTCCTGCAGGGCGCCCAGGGCGGCGACGGCACCGTCGCAGTAGGCCAGGTACTCGTCGCAGATCTCCTGGTTCGACCACGGCTTGCGCGGCTCCACCAGCAGGTCCATCATCCGCTCGGCGGGCAGGTCGATGGGCTCGGCGGGGGGCGGCGACGGCTCGACGATCTCCTTGAAGTTCGACGACATGTGGGCGACCAGGTCCTTCACGGTCCACCCGGAGCACCCGCTCGGCGCCGCCCACTCCTCGTCGGTGAGGCTGATGATGACCGACTTCACCTCGGCGACGCTGCGAGCAGCCGACGCCAGCCCTTCCTTCGACATCGCGACCCCCACGAGCTCGTCGTCCACCGGTCGGGCCGGCATCTGGTGCCGGGCAGCGTACGTCGTCGTGGTCATGGGAGACAGCTCCGACGGATCGGCTTGCCACGTCGCCGAGGGCCGGTTGTGTTCAACTCTGGCCGGCGGTATCTCTGTCACACCGGTGGATCACGATTGCCGGCGACCCCGCCCCGCCCCCTGCCGAACCCCCGTCCGAGGAATCGCATGTCCCGCGCTACCGCCTACGACGCCTCGTCCATCCAAGCGCTCAGCGGCCTCGCGCACGTGCGGCACCGCCCGCTCATGTACCTCGGCTCGGCCGGCATGGGCGTGGCCGGCCTGCACCACCTGATCTGGGAGATCGTTGACAACTCGGTCGACGAAGCCATGGGCGGCCACGGCGACCGCATCGTCGTGGTGCTCCACCCCGACGGCTCGGTCGAAGTGCGCGACGCCGGCCGGGGCATCCCGGTCGACCCCTTCAGGGACGGTCCCCACGCCGGCCGGTCGGCGCTCGAGGTGGTCCTCACCGAGACGAACGCCGGCGGCAAGTTCGACAGCGGGTCCTACAAGGTGTCGGGCGGCCTCCACGGCGTGGGCGCCTCCGTGGTCACCGGCCTGTCCACCCGGCTCGACGCCGAGGTGTGGCGCAACGGTCGCCGTCACGCCTTGTCGCTGCGCCTGGTGAAGGGCCGCGACGGCTCGCTCACGCCGGGCCAGGCCGCCGAGGGCCTGCGCGACGTCGGCCCGTGCAAGACGAAGGGCGTCACCGGCACCATCATCCGGTTCTGGCCCGACCTGTCGCTGTTCAGCGACGAGCACGGCGTGCCGTTCACCAAAGCGCAGTGGTCCAACCGCCTGATCGGCGAGCGGTTCCGCCACAAGAGCTTCGTGCACCCGGGCCTGGCCTTCGAACTGCGCGACGAGCGCGACCCGGCGAACCCGCAGATCACCGAGTGGTGCTCGCAGGGCGGCGTGGCCGACCTGGTGGCCGAGCTCACGTCCGAGTCCGATGCGGTGTCGCCCGTGCTCAGCTTCATCGGCGAGGTCGACGACACCACCGTGCACGCCGCCATGGCGTGGACGGTCGACGGCCGCGACACGTCCATCGGCTACGCCAACGGCGTGTCCACGCCCGAGGGCGGCATGCACATCTCGGGCTTCCGCACCGCCATCACCGATGCGGTCCAGCGCTTCGTCACCGACCGGGGCCTGCTCAAGGACAAGGAGCAGGTACCCACCACCCGCGACATCTTCGGCGCCGCCATGACGGTGGTGTCGATCATGATCCCGGGCCCGCAGTTCGCCGGGAACTCGAAGTCGAAGCTCATGAACACCGAGGCCGGTGCCCGCGCCCGCTCCATCGTGCTGCCGATCATGAGCCGCTGGCTGGAGGAGAACCCCGCCGACGCCAAGCGGGTCGCCGACCTGGCCATCTCGGCCATGCGCTCGCGCACCAAGTCGAACGCCGAGCAGCAGGCGGCCCGGGCCCTGCTGTCGAAGGGCTCGAAGTCGCGCAACGGGCTACCGCCCAAGCTGCGCGACTGCACCGGCAAGACCGACCGACCCAAGGAGCTGCTCCTGGTCGAGGGCGACAGCGCCGGCGGCACCGCACTGGACGCGCGCGACCCGTCGTTCCAGGCCATCCTGCCGCTGCGGGGCAAGCCGCTCAACACCTACAAGGAGACCGTCGACCGGGTCGTGAAGTCGCTGGCCGACCTCATCCTCTCCATGGGCTGCGGCATCGGCGACGACTTCGACCTCGACCGGTTCCGCTACGACCGCATCGTCTGCGTGGCCGACGCCGACAACGACGGTCTGCACATCCGCTCGCTGATCGAGGCGTTCCTCTACACGTGGTGCCCCGGCTTCATCGAGTCGGGGCGACTGTTCTACGCCATGCCGCCGCTGTGGTCCACCATGCTGCGCGGCGAGCGTCTCTACCTGGCCGACGACGCCGCGCTGGCGGCGTACCGGGTGGAACACCCCGACCACAAGGCCCATGTGAGCCGCATGAAGGGGCTGGGCGAGATGGACCACCAGGAGCTACGGCTGGTCATCGGCTCCGGGCGCACCATCGGCCGCGTCGTCGTGGACGACCCGGCCGGGCTGGCCAAGCTGACCGAGCGACTGTTCGGACCGAAGTCCGAGGGCCGCAAGGCCTGGTTCCTGGAGCGCACCGGTGAAACGCTCACCGTCGCCGGCACGCCCGACGCGGCCGGGAACGACTGATGGCCGCGACCAAAGGCCGCAAGCCTGCCCGCGTGGTGGCCGCGGCCGACTTCACCGAGGTCATCGTCGAGCTCCCCGCGGTGGAGCAGCTCGACAAGGACTACTTCGCCTACGGCCAGCAGGTGATCGAGGACCGCGCCGTGCCGTCAGCGGCCGACGGGCTCAAGCCGGTGCACCGCCGCATCCTGTGGGACATGCACGTGCAGCGGCTGTTCCCCGACCGGCCCTTCGTGAAGACGGCCCGCGTGGTGGGCGACACCATGGCCCTGTTCCACCCCCACGGCGACCAGTCCATCGCCGACGCGCTCACCCGCCTGGCCCAGCCCTTCGCCAACCTGGTGCCGCTGCTCGACTTCCACGGCAACTACGGCAGCCCCGACTTCTCGGCGGCCGCCGCCCGCTACACCGAGACGCGCCTGGGCTTCGCCGGCGTGCTCCTGCTCGACGACATCGATCTGGCCACGGTGCCCATGGTCGAGAACTACGAGGGGTCCACCGAGGAGCCGGTCGTCCTACCCGCCGCCTTTCCCCACCTGCTCGTCAACGGGGCCAACGGCATCGCCGTGGGTCTGTCGTCGTACCTGCCGCCCCACGACCCGCGCGAGGTGTGCGCCGCCACGCTGCACCTGATCGCCAACCCCAGGGCGTCGGTCGACGACCTCATGACCTTCCTGCCCGGGCCGTCGTTCCCGCAGGAGTGCACCATCACCAACGGCGACGAGATGACCGACATCTACCGCGCCGGCGTGGGCCGCGTGGTGGTGCGGGGCGCGTGGACCGTGGAAGATCTGGGCCGGGGCCGCCAGCAGCTGGTCGTCACGTCGCTGCCCTATGCCGACACCACCACCGGCTCCACCGAGAAGTTCATCGCCGCCGTCGGCGAGGCCATCGACGAGGGCAACCTGGCCGGCATCGTCGACTACAACGACGAATCCTCCGACGGCGCCACCCGCATCACGGTGGGCCTCACCTCCGGTGTGGCCGCCGAGCAGATCATCCCGGCCCTGCTGCGCTGGACGAACCTGCAGGTCACCAACAAGGTGCAGATGCACTTCCTGGACGAGCACGGCTCGGTGCGCCTGTACAACCTGCGCACGTGCCTGCAGGCGTGGACCGACCACCGCGTCCGGGTGGTCGTGCGCCGGTCGCAGAACCGCCTGGCCAAGATCGATGACCGGTTGCACCGCCTGCGCGGCTTCCTCGCGGTGCTCATCGACATCGACCGCACCATCCAGATCGTGCGCACCTCCACGTCGCGAGCCGTGGCCCGCCCCGCCCTCATGACCGAGTTCGCCATCGACGAGGGCCAGGCCAACGCCGTGCTCGACCTGAACCTCGGTCAGCTCACCGAAGATGCCGTGATCGAGTTCAAGAGTGAGACGCGCGACCTCGAGAAGGAGGCGGCCAAGCTGCAGCGCCTGCTGGCCTCGCCCGCCGCCCTGCGACGCCAGGTGGGCACCGAGCTCGAGGAGGTGATCCCCCAGTTCGACGGTGTCGCCCCGCGGGTCACCACCATCACCACCGAGGCCGTGCAACGCGTGTCGAAGGCGGCCATGGTGCTCGACGAGCCCGTCACCGTGCTGGTCGACGCGGCCGGGTACGTGCAGGCCCAGCGCACGGGCTCGAAGGCCAAGCCCAAGCTCGAACCGCTGCGCTCGTTCGACACGTCGACCGCCCAGCACCTCGTGGTGGTCACCGCCAGCGGCCAGCTCCACCGGGCCCTCGCCGCCACCATCCCCACCGACCGGCCCACAGCCGCGGTCAACGTGTTCGCCGGGCTCGACCCCGCCGACCGCATCCTCGGCTGGTGGGCCGACCGCACCTTCCCCACCGACCTGCTGCTGGTGGTGTCCGACGGCCAGATCAAGCGGATCGAGGGTGACGACCTCGCCGGTGGCGACCGCAAAGGCGGCATCTCCCTGGTGAAGATGGCGCCCGGCGCCCGCCTGGCGGCGGTCCTCGCCTTCGAGCCGGCACGCCCGGTGACCCTCGTGTCGCGGACCGGACAGGCGGTGCGATTCTCGCCCGACGACGTGCGCCCCATGGGCCGGTCCGCATCGGGCGTGCGCGGCATCAAGTTGGTCGCGGGCGATGCCGTGGTGGGCGCCGCCCACCCCGCCGAGCACGACGACCGCCTGCTGGTCGTGCAGGCCAAGGGCACCGCCAAGCGGGTGGCCATGGGCGACCTGCCGATGCAGGGCCGCGGCAGCAAGGGTGTGCGTTGCGCCCTCGTCACCGGTCGCACCGGGCCGATCACCGCCGTGCTGGGCACGATCGACTCCCGTGACGTCACCGTGCGCGACGCCGACGGCGCCATCACCGTGCTGTCGGTGGGCGCCTTCGCCCTCACCGCGCGCGACGCGCCCAGCGGCAAGATCCGCAACTTCGCCGGGGTCATCACCGGGTTCGAGACCGTCTGATCGACCCGGCCCTCGCCACCGGTTGCCGCTGCTCGGTCACGCGTTCCCCGCACCCGTTGTGCCTTCCCGATCGTCCGGGCCTGAACGACGTCGTCCGGCCGGGGTGTGCGGCCGGGGTGTCGGACCGGGAGTGCAGCCGCTACCGTCAGGCCTCGTCGAAGCCGGCCGACGGGACCGCGCCGGCCTGCGTAGCGCGGGGAGCCCACGTCATGACCGGTACGAGCACCGCCCGGACCCACCGGGCGGACGATCCGCAGGACATCGCCGTCGTCGGCGGCGGCATGGCCGGCCTGTTGGCTGCGCTGCTGCTGTCGCGCGACGGCCACCGCGTCACCGTCTACGAGCGCGACGACACCGATCTGCCCGAGACCGCCGACGAGGCCTTCGACGGGTGGGACCGCAAGGGTGCGGCCCACGCCCGCCAGTCGCACGCACTGTTGGCCCGTCTGCGCCGCATCCTGCGGGAGCGGGCGCCCGACGTGCTCGACGCGCTGCTGGCCCAGGGTGCCACCGAGCTCTCGGTCGAGCGGATCCTGCCGCCCGACATCACCGATCGCGCCCCCCGCCCTGGCGACGAAGACCTGGTGCTGCTGTGCTGCCGGCGGCTGACCATCGAGTGGGTGTTACGCAACGCGGTCACCGCCCAGCCCAACGTCGTGTGGCGCGGCGGGGTGGGCGTGGTCGGCCTCCTCGCCGATGCCGCCGACGCTGCCGCCACCCCCGCCAGCCCGATGGTGCGGGGCCTTCGGCTCGCCGACGGCACCACGGTCACCGCCGACCTCGTCGTGGTCGGCGGGGGCCGCAACTCGCCGGTGCTCGAATGGATCGCCGCGCTCGGCGGGCCGGTGCAGCCGGTCGAGGAGCAGAGCGACGCCGGCATCATCTACCTGTCACGCTTCTACCGACTCCGCGACGGGCAGGAACTGCCGCTGCTCACCAAGGACGGCGCCGGCGGCGACCTCGGCTACGTCGCCTTCGCGGGGTTCTATGGCGACAACCGGACGTTCTCGATCACCTTCGGCGTGCCGACGGTGGACCGCGAGCTGATGGCCATGCGTGACGCCGACGCCTGGGAGGCGGCCATCCGCACGCTGACGCCGCTCGAGCCGTGGACGGCCGACGGCCTCGCCGATCCGATCACCGGGGTCGAGTCGATGGCCGGGCTGCGCAACCGCATCCGCCGCTTCGTGATCGACGACCAGCCTGTGGCCCCCGGGCTCGTGGTCATCGGCGACGCCGCGCTGGCCACCAACCCCTGGTACGGCAAGGGTTGCTCGCTGGCCGGCATCGCCGCCGAGGCACTGTCCGAGGCCCTCGTCACCCACGGTCGCGATCGGCTGGCGCTCGCCCGTGCCATGGACCACGCCGTGCGCACCGAGATGGAGCCGCACTACGCCCTGTCGCTGCGCCAGGACGCCGACCGGATCAAGCTGCACCAGGCCTTGCACGACGGCACCGAGCCCGACGCCATGGCCGTGGCCACGCGCGACTTCATCTTCAACGGCCTCATCCCGGCGACCCGCGCCGATCCCGACGTGTTCCGGGCCTTCTTCCGTTCGTTCAACATGCTCGACCACCCCGACGCGCTGATCGCCGACGCCAAGGTGATCGGCGCCGCCATGGCCGCCCACGCCGCCAGGGACCAGCGCCCGCCGGCCCCCGAGCTCGGCCCCGAACGCGCTGCGCTCCTCGCCGTGATGGCCGCCGCCGGCCCGTAAACGACCTCGTTCACCGACCCGACGAAACCTGGGCGCTCGTCACCGGACATCTCGACGCGCCTCGATCCGACTTCGGTCTTGCTGGCGGCCGGCCACGGCGGCGACAGCCGCCACCGGTCGCCGGCCAGCCGTTAGCCGGCCGAGCATCACTCGTCGCGCATCCTCGCCAGGCTCGGGGTCACGACGCGCGTCAAAGCAGCGGCCGTCGCCGCTCGACGCGGGCTCGGAACCGCCCGAGGCGGCCCGACCGGCGGGGTCAGGTCGCGGCGATGGTGACGTCGTGGCGACGCCCGTTGCGGTGCAGGGTCAGCGGCACCGAACCGGGGTGCGCCGCCAGCGACCGCTCGAGACAGGTGAGCGACCGCAGCGGCGTGGCGCCACTGGCGACCAGGAAGTCGCCGACGTGGACGCCGGCGTGCGCCGCGGCCCCGTTGGCGGCGACCGCCTCGACGAGCAGGCCGGGTTGCGCCGGCAACCCCACCGCGGCCCGCCGTTGCTGACCGATCGTGGCGGGCGCGACGGTGAGGCCCAGCCGATGGTCGGGTCGCTCGGCCACGGGCTGTTCGATCTCGACCAGCAGGGCCTTGAGCAGGCGTCCGAGCAACGCCTGCTCGTCGGGAGACAGCGCGGCCACGAGCTGGGCCTCGTTGGCGAGGTGGTCGGGGGCGACGGCATCGAACATCTCACTGCCGGCGTCGGTGAGCGTCACGCGTGACGCCCGGGCGTCGGCGGGGTCGGCCTGGCGCTCCACCAGGCCGCGTTCGACCAACTTGTCGATGCGGATGCTGACGGTGCCCGATGTCAGGCGCAAGGCGGTCATGAGCTGGCGTTGCGAGAGCTGGAACGGCGGGCCGGCCCGCCGCAGGTTAGCCAGGACGGCGAAATCCGTGTTGGTGATCGTGGCGCGGGCGAAGACGCGGTCGATCTCGTTGTTCCAGGCCGCCGCGAGCCGAGTGAGCCGGTAGACGACACCGATCGGGGACATGGGGGCGCTGGCCCGGGACCAGCACGTGATGCCGTGGCGCATCGAGGACGCGCTGCACGAGTTGGGCGCCAACGACATCCAGGCCGGGCTGTTCAAGCCGTTCGCCGTGCGCGACGGCAACCTGCTGACGGGCCAGCAGAACTTCTCCGGCGCCGACGTGGCCAAACTGTTGCTCGACGCACTCGGCCGCTGAACCACTCCGTCACCACCACCACAGGAGCATCCGATGGACACCGGGGACGCCTACCGCTCCCGCCGCAACATCCGCGACTACGACGACCGCACCATCGATGACGCCGTCGTCGACCGCATCCTCGACGCCGGCCGGCGGGCGCCGTCGGCGTTCAACTCGCAGCCGTGGGACTTCGTCGTCGTCACCGG
>JANMAT010000084.1:0-15773 GCA_031359995.1 Actinomycetes bacterium | reverse complement strand
GCTCAGACGAAGCCGGTGGCGCCGTCGGTGAGCTCGCGCAGCACGTCGGCATGACCGGCGTGGCGGGCCGTCTCCTTGGTCATGTGCCAGAGCACGTAGCGCAACGACGTGACACCGAAGTACCAGTGCGGCGCGCTCGTGGGCGCGCCGAGCGACGACGCCGCAGCCACGATGACGCGGGAGCGGTCGCACGCTCGCGCGTAGCCGCCGAGCACGTCGTCCAGGCGGGCGGTGTCGGGCACGCGGAACGAAGCGTCGATGTCCCACTCGAGCGCCGGCTCGCCGAGGAAGCAGTGGCGGAACCACTCGTCCTCGACCAGCGTGAGGTGCGCCACGATGCCCAGCAGCGTGGTGCCGCTGGGCAGCACCTGTGCGGTGGACTGCTCGCGGCTCAGGCCGGCCAGCTTGCCGACGACGACGGCGCGGTAGAAGTCGAGCGTCTCGACGAGCTCGGCGCGATCCAGGTCTCTCACGGTTCTCCCTGCAGGACGGTGATCTCCACCGATGCAGACGTGCCGGCCTCCAGTTTCTCAGCGGTGCGCACCGGCTTCTTCACGGGCAGCACGTAGGTGGCCCGCTTCGAGTCGGGGAAGAGCGACGTCTTCCATCGCGACGTGCCGATGACCACCTCGACCCGCACGGAGCCGAACCCCCCGGCCGAGCCGCCGTAGCGGTCCTCGATCTCATCGGCGATCTCCTCGGGGAGGCTGACGAAGTGCCACGCGCCCTTGTCCTCCCATTCCCACACCTCGGCGGTGAAGGTGAACCGTGCCCGGGCCATGCCCGGGCACGCTACGTCAGTCGACGATGGCCTGGTAGGCGAGCGAGCGCAGATCGAGCTCGACCTGTTCGAACGCCACCATGTGCTGCGTGAACAGCAACCCGACCAGGTCCTCGACCGGGTCCACCCAGTAGTAGGTCTTGGCCGCACCGGCCCACCCGTACTCGCCCACCGATCCGACGCCACCGCTGGCCACCGGGTCGAGCAGGACCCGCGACCCGAGGCCGAAGCCCCACCCGGGGTTGGGCACACCGCCCAGGGTGTAGGGCAGCAGCTCGGGTGCCAGGTGGTTGCTGTGCATCAGCTGGAGCGTGGTCCGGCTGAGCAGGCGCGTGCCGTCGAGCTCCCCACCGTTCACGAGCATCTGGGCGAAGCGGGCGTAGTCGCCGATGGTCGAGAACAGACCGAGCCCGCCGCGCACGAACACGTCGGGGGTGTCGGTCGGGTACGTGGAGGACACGTCGATGCGCTGGTTGAACCCGGTCATCCAGGCGGCGAAGAGCGCGCTGAACTTCTGGCCGGGGGCGATGATGTCGGGCAGGCCGTACATGCCCGAGAGTCGCTCGAGCTTTCCGGCGGGCACCCCGAACGCGGTGTCGGTCATGCCGAGGGGGCCGAAGATGCGCTCCTGCAGGAACGGGCCGAGGGGCTGGCCCGAGATGACCTCGATCAGGCGGGCGGCCACGTCGATGCCGACGCTGTAGTGCCATTGCGAGCCCGGCTGGAACGCCAGCGGCAGGGTGGCCAGCTCGTCGATGCACTGCTCGAGGGTGCGGGTGGCGTCGTTCATGATGCGGTGCTCGCGGTACAGGTCGGCGACCGCGAAGTCCTCGAGGAAGTCGTACGTGAGACCCGACGTGTGCGAGAGAACGTCGCGGATCTGCATGGGCCGCACCGGGTCGACGAGGCTGCCGTCGGCCTGCTGCACCTTCACCGCAGCGAAAGCCGGGATGTACTTGGCGACCGGATCGATGAGACGGAAGCGACCCTCTTCGAGCAGGAGCATGAGCGCGGTGCTCACGATCGGCTTGGTCATCGAGTAGATGCGGAAGATCGTGTCTTCCGTCATCGGCTGCCCTGCTTCCCTGTCCCGGTGACCGTACTGGGCCGCGAACGCGATCTGGCCGTGGCGGATGATGCGGACGCTGATGCCGGCGAACGTGCCCGCGTCCACCTGGGCCTGCATCACCGGATCGATGCGGGCCAGGCGTGCGCTGCTCATGCCGACGGCTTCGGCGGACGTGCTCATGTCGTGCTCCCCATGGTCTCGTCGCGCACCCCCGCACGACGCCGGCGACCCTACCCGCGGCGGCCGCGGGTGGGCACAGTGCGCCAGACTTGGCACATGGCCCCGGTCACCACCAGCACGCTCCCCGATGACATCCCTGCCGCCATCCGGGCGGTGAAGGCCGAGCTGCGGGCCCGTCTGGGCGACGTGGCTGGTGCATTGGCCGACGTGGAGGCGGGCATGCGGGCCGAGGTCGGTGCCATCGTGGCCGCCCGCGCCGCCGGCGGCGAGGTCTGGCCCGTGGTCGCCTTCGCCGACGTCGCCGCCGCTACGGTGCCGGCCGCCACCGTGGCCGCCATCCGCCGGCGCGGCTGCGCTGTCGTGCGGGGCACGTTCCCCCGCGCTCAGGCCGAAGCGTGGGACCGTGAGCTGGCCGCCTACGTCGACGTGAACGACTTCGACGCCAAGTTCCGGCGCGTCGACGAGGAGATCTTCGGCGGCCTGAAGCACGGGCGTCCGTCGATCTTCCCGATCTACTGGTCGCGGCCGCAGGTGCAGGCCCGCCAGCACCCGAGCATGGCCGCGGTGCAGAGCTTCCTGAACCGCTTCTGGGCGTTCGAATCGCACGGTCGGCGATGGTTCGATCCTGACCGTGACTCGGCCTACCCCGACCGCGTCCGGCGCCGCCCGCCGGCCGAGGCCGCCCGCGGCCTGTCACCGCACGCCGACTCGGGCAAGATCGAGCGTTGGCTGCTCCCGGCCTACCAGCAGGTGTACCGCGCCGTTTTCGACGGTGACTGGCGCGAGTACGACCCGTGGGACGCCGCCCATCGCACCGAGGTGCACGAGTACCCGGCCAAGGTCATGTGCTCCGCGTTCCGCACCTTCCAGGGCTGGACGGCGCTCAACGACGTCGAGCCGTCCGACGGGGTGCTGCACGTGGTGCCGATCCCCGCGGCCATGGCCTACATGCTGCTGCGGCCGCTGGCCGACGACGTGCCCGACGACGAGCTGTGCGGCGCCACCGCCAGCCGCTCCATCGCCGCGGTGCCCGAGTACCACGAGGTGCTCCTGCCCGCCCTCACGCCGATCCCGGCAGTGGCGCCGGGCGACACCGTGTGGTGGCACGGCGACATCATCCACTCGGTGGAGCCGGCCGCCAACGTGGAGCGCTGGAACAACGTGATGTACATCCCGGTGGCACCGTGGTGCGAGAAGAACGCGGCCTACGCCCGGGCGTGCCTCGACAGCTTCGAGCGGGGGGCCAGCCCGTTCGACTTCCCCGAGGAGCACTACGAGACCGACTGGACGAACCGAGCCACGGTCGGCGACCTGAGCGAGATCGGCCGGGCCCAGTTCGGCCTCAGGTAGGGGCCACCGCTCAGGCGCCGGTCGCCTCGCCGAACACGTCGAAGATCAGCTCCACCGACGTGTTCGAACGGGCACACACGCCGCTGGTGGCGTCGACCAGCGCGGCGTTGGCCACCGGCACGCCGGGGCGGAAGTTCACCGTCGAGGTGCCCTGCCACCCGACCGAGCACGGGAACACCGCGATGTAGCCGGGTCCGATCGCCGCGTCGGCGGTCACGTTGACGAACAGCGTGCGGGCGAGCGGCGGGTGGATCGTCACCGTCCCGCCCGGCACCAACCGACCGGTGCGGGCCCCGGGCTCGCGGGTGTCGAGGCTGCGGTCGGGCACGGCCAGCGTGCGCAGCGTCCGCTGGCCGCTGCCGGTGACCCACCAGCCGGTCAGGTCGACGACGATGTCGGTGGCGTTGGACGCGTACACGCACAGGCGGCGCGAGCTCGAGCGCAGCGCGAGCGTGGCGTGGTTGGCCGTGGTGATGCCGCGCGTGAAGTTCACGTTCGAGGCCAGCGGCCGCGCGGTGTCGCAGTCGTAGCCGGTGAGGAACCCGGCGCCGGTGCTGTCGGTGGTGGTCAGGTTCACCGACACGCCCGTCACGTCGGGACGCCCGGCCGACAGCGTGGCCAGGTCGAGCACGAGCACGCTGCCGGCGGCGCCGCCGCCCTGGGTGCGGGTGTCCCAGAGCCGCTGCTGGTCGGCCCCGAACTCGGAATCGCCGGCGGGCAGCCACCAGCCGGCCACGTCGATCACCAGATCGACGTCCTGTTGCGAGAGCACGCACACCTGCCCGCCCGAGACGGCCACGGTCACCTGGTTCGGCGTGGCGCCGCGGTCGGGTTGGTAGTTCAGCGAGCTGGTGGCGGGCACCGCCCCTTTGCACGGGAACACGCTCAGGTAGCCACCGGCGGCGGGGTCGACCGCGGTCACGTTCATCGTCACCGCGGTGGCACCGACCGGCACGCTGGGCAACGTGTAGACGCGCGTGGCCCGGCCGCCGGGATGGCGCCCGCCCTGGTCACCGCGGCGGGTGTCGAACTGGCGGACGGGCCCGAACGACACGAACCGCGCCGGCGCACCGGCGGGCGGGGTCACGGCGTTGCCCGTGCGGGGGCCGTAGGCCGGTGGGCCCTGGCCCGCCTCGAAGGCGCCCATGTCGGGCTGGCCGTCGGTCACGAAGCCCTCGTTGCCGTTGGCCAGCACCGCGCCCCGATTCACCTCGGGCGCACCGGGGGCCAGGCGCAGGTCGCGGCTGCCCGGCGCCACCGCCTGATCCCACGACGCCGGCAGCGATGCGTCGACCACGTCGGCGAAGCCGGCGGCCACGCCGTGGGTCTCCACACCGGCGCCCTGCAGATCGGCCAGTGCCGCGTAGCGCACGCCGTCCCACTTGAACCACGGGTCGCCGACGGTACCGGCGCGCGCGGAACCCCACGCGTCGAAGTCGAAGTCGCGGAACCCCTCGTCGGCGACGGTCGTGAACTCGAACGCGTACCCGGTGCCGAGCATGAGGTTGTTGCGGAAGATGGCGTTGCGCCACACCTCGGCCGGGTCGTACAGGCCCGGACCGGTCTTCACCGACGTGTTGTGGAACACGACGAAGCCCGACGGGTTGTTGTTCATCTTGATCGGGTTCGACTCCATGTTGAGGAGCTCGTTGCGGAAGATGTAGGCGGGCCCGCCCCTCAGCGGCTGGATCGACACGCCCATGCGGGTGTTGGTGGCCCGGTTGCGCCACACGCGCACGTTGGCCACCTGGAAGTCGGTCTGGATGCCGTCGTCGACGCAGAAGCTCACGTCGTTGCCCACCACGTCGTTGCCGTACGAGGTGCCCGTGCCCGGCTGCAGCGAGATGCAGTCGCCGAAGTGGTCGACGGTGTTGTAGCCGACGACGTTGCCGTCGCCGCGCAGCTCCATGCCCTGCTCCTCGGGGATCCCCGTGCCCGGCCAGACCATGCGCCCCACCACGCGGTTGTCGACGATCGTCTGGTCGTGCTCGACCCCGCTGTCGCGGCGGTTCACGATGCCGAAGTCGACGTCGCGGATGACGTTGCCGCGGATGGTGATGTCGTGGGTGGAGTCGGCGTCGATGCCCCAGTGCCCGTTCTGGATCGTGAGGCTCTCGACGATCACGTGGGCGCCGCTGGTGGCGATGGAGCCGATGGTGACCACGCCGCGGTCGGTGTTGGCGCCGTCGACCACCGAGCCACCGCCTTCGACACCCCGGAACACGATGGGGTCGGCGGCGGTGCCGCTCGCCGTCACCGCGAACGGTGCGTAGGTGCCGGCGGCCACGTCGAAGATGTCGCCCGGCACGGCGGCAGTGGCCGCCGTCTGCAGGCCACGGAACGGGTTGCCGGCGGTGCCGTCGCCGCCACCGGCGCCGGGCACGACGGCGCGGTGGCGACCGCTGGCACTGGCCCGTGGTTCGGTCCGGGTGGTCGCGGTGAGAACCTGCGTGGTGCCGCCGCCGTCGGCGTCGGCGATCGTGCCCCGCACCTCGTAGGCGGTGCCCGGGTCCACCAGCAGCGCGCTGGCGGCCAGGTGGTGCAGCCCCAGGGGGGCACCGTCGACGATGGTGGTGGGTTCGGCCTTCATGGCCGGCGCGCCGGCGCGCCACGCGCTCTCGCCGACCTTGCGGTACTCGAGGGTCAGCGAGCTGTTGCGGTTGGCGTCGTCGCTGATGGGCCAGTACAGGCCGATGCTCTGGAACGTGACGTCGACCCGCAGCGGGCCCGGCGTGACCGCGTTGCTCACCGCCGCGGTGGCGACGGGCGCGGCGGCGGCGAGCAACCCCAGGGCAGCCGACACAGCCAGGCCCATCGATGGACGTGCGCGCATGGACCCACCCTAGGAACCCCGCCGACGGGCCGATGCCGACGCCGGCCAACGGACGGGCAAGGTTCGGTTCCCCGCCGGTGGTGGTGACGAACGTCCCTGGGCGAAAGCTACCCCCTGGGGGTATCATGGAGGCATGGAACAGCCCGGCTACCACGCCCACAAGGACCAGGTCCTGGCCCGGCTCCGTCGCATCGAGGGCCAGGTCCGGGGCCTGCACCGCCTCGTCGATCAGGACACCTACTGCATCGACGTGCTCACCCAGGTGGCGGCGACCACCAAGGCCCTGCAGGGGGTGGCCGTGACCCTCCTCGACGAGCACGTCCGCCACTGCGTGGCCGGGGCCGCCGAGGGCGACGCCGACCGGAAGGTCACCGAGGCCACCGAGGCCATCAAGCGCCTGCTGCGGACCTGAGGCGTCGCCATGACCGACATCAGCACGATCGAACCATCCCCCGCCGAGATCACCCTCGACCTCACCGGCATGACCTGCGCGGCGTGTGCCCAGCGCATCGAGCGCAAGCTCAACAAGCTCGACGGCGTGACCGCGTCGGTGAACTACGCGACCGAGCGCGCCGCGGTCACCTTCGACCCCGCCCGCCAATCCCCCGCGGCACTCGTCGCCGCCGTGGAAGCGGTCGGCTACGGCGCCACCGTGCCGCCCCCTCCCGCCCCGGCCGACGCGCCGACCACCGCCACCTCCGCGGTCGTCGACGCCCACGCCGCCCATCAGCAGGCCCTGCGTCACCGGCTGCTGGTGTCGGCCGTGCTCGCCGCGCCGGTGCTGGTGCTGTCCATGATCCCGCCGCTCCAGTTCCGCAACTGGCAGTGGCTGGCGTTCGCGCTGGCCGCGCCGGTGGCGCTGTGGGGCGGCTGGCCGTTCCATCGCGCCGCGTTCACCAACGCCCGCCACGGCGCCGCCACCATGGACACCCTCGTGTCGCTCGGTGTGCTGGCCGCGTTCGGCTGGTCGGTGTGGGCGCTGTTCTGGGGCGCCGCCGGCCAGGTGATGATGGGCGCCGACGGCATGACCGCCTACACCATGCCGTGGTCGTGGCGGCCCGAGCGCTCGGGCGTGGCCGGCGAGCACCTGTACCTGGAGGTCGCCTCGGCCGTGGTGGTGTTCCTGCTCACCGGCCGCTACCTCGAGGCGAGAGCGAAGCGCCGCGCCGGCGCGGCGCTGGCGGCCCTGGCCGAACTGGGCGCCAAGGACGCCGGCCTGCTCGACGCCGACGGGCGCGAGCGGCGCGTCCCCATCGCTCAACTCGTCGTCGGCGACCGCTTCGTGGTCCGCCCCGGCGAGAAGATCGCCACGGACGGCATGGTGGAGGACGGCACGTCGGCCGTCGACACGTCGCTGGTCACCGGCGAACCGGTCCCGGTCGACGTCGGACCGGGCGACCGCGTCATCGGGGCCACGGTGAACGCCGGCGGCCGCCTGGTGGTGCGGGCCACCCGCGTCGGGCAGGACACGGCGCTGGCCCGCATCGGCCGGCTCGTGGAGCAGGCCCAGTCGGGCAAGGCACCCATCCAGCGCCTGGCCGACCGCATCTCGTCGGTGTTCGTGCCCGTGGTGCTGGCGCTGGCCGCGCTCACGTTCGCGGCGTGGCTCGCCACCGGGCACCCCACCGTGGCCGCCTTCACCGCGGGCATCGCCGTGCTGGTGGTGGCGTGCCCGTGCGCGCTCGGCCTGGCCACCCCCACCGCGCTGCTGGTGGGCACCGGGCGCGGCGCCCAGCTCGGCATCCTGATCCGCGGGCCCGAGGTGCTCGAGCAGACGCGTCGCATCGACACGATCGTGCTCGACAAGACCGGCACGATCACCACCGGTCAGATGGCCCTGGCCGCCGTCGTCCCCGCCGACGGGGTCGACCGCGGCGACCTGCTGCGCACGGCCGGGGCGCTCGAAGCGGCGGCCGAGCACCCCATCGCCCGCGCCATCGCGGCGGCGGCCACCGACGAGCTGGGCCCGCTCCCGGCCGTCGAGTCGTTCCGGGCCCGGGCCGGGCTCGGTGTGGAAGGCGTGGTCGGCGGGCGCGCCGTCGTGGCCGGCCGGCCCTCGCTGCTGGCCGACTGGGGCCTGCACCTCGACGACGCGCTCACCACCGCACTGGCCGACGCCGAAGCCTCGGGCCGCACGGTCGTCGCCGTCGGCTGGGACGGTCGGGTGCGCGGCCTGCTCGCCCTCGCCGATCAGCTCAAGCCCACCAGCACCGACGCGGTGGCCCGCCTCATCGCCGCCGGGCTGCGCCCTGTGCTGCTCACCGGCGACAACGAGGCCACCGCCCGCCAGGTGGCGGCGGCCGTGGGCATCGCGCCCGAGGCGGTCATCGCCGGCGTGCTGCCCGAGGGCAAGGTCGCCGAGGTCCGCCGCCTGCAGGACGCCGGTCACGTGGTGGCCATGGTGGGCGACGGCGTGAACGACGCCGCCGCCTTGGCGCAGGCCGACCTCGGCATCGCCATGGGCACCGGCACCGACGTGGCCATCGAAGCGGCCGACCTCACCATCGTGTCGGGCGACCTGCGGGTGGCCAGCGACGCGCTCGCCCTGTCGCGCCGCACGCTGGCCACGATCAAGGGCAACCTGTTCTGGGCGTTCGCCTACAACATCGCCGCCATCCCCCTGGCCGCGCTCGGACTGCTCAACCCGGTCATCGCCGGGCTGGCCATGGCGGCGTCGAGCGTGTTCGTGGTGACCAACAGCCTGCGGCTGCGGCGCTTCCGCAGCGGGCTGAGCCCGACCTGATCAACGCCGCCTGATCAGCGGGGGCGGGGCGCCGACGCGCCGGAGCCGTCGAACTCCACCGACGGCTCGTGCCCCAGGTAGATCTTGCCGATCTCGCCGTACAGCGGGTGGGCGACCCAACGATGCGTCGCGCACCCGTGGGCGTCGCGCAGCTTGCGCTCGAGCGGCGAGTGCATGCGCATGGCCGTGGTGCCACCGGTGTTGTGCACCAGGTCGACCACGCCCATGCAGGCGTTGGCGGCGTGGGTGCAGGCGAGGCGGGCGTTCTGCGTCACGGCGGCCGACGGCAGATCGCGACCGTTGCGCAGCTCGTCCTCGACCTCGGCCATGGCCTCGAACAGGTAGGCGCGGGCGGCGCGGTACGCCGCGGTGGCCTCGCCCATGCGCTGCTGGGCCACCGGTCGGTCGCGCAGCAGCTGCGTGGTGCTGAACGGCGTCTTGGTCGCGGCGAGGGTGGCGAGCTCCCGCAGCGCGCCCTTGGCCACACCGATGGCCACAGCCGCCTTGTTGTAGGCGAGGCGCAGCGGCACGGGGATGCGGTACACCGGGTTCTCGTAGCGGGCCGGGAACTGCACCAGGGTCACGTCGGCGAACTTGGCCGGTACGACCGCGCCGTCGGCCAGCACGTCATGGCTGCCCGAACCGCGCAGGCCGGCCACGTCCCACGTGTCGAGGATGGTGAACTCGCTGCGGTGCAGGAAGTTCATGCGCACCACGGGCTGGCCCTCGGGTGTGCGCATCAGGTCGTCGCCGTCGAAGGCCGGCGCGGCGATGAAGCACCAGTCGGCGTTGTGGCAGCCGCTGATGAACGTGGCCTGCCCCCACACGCGGTAGCCGCCGTCGGCCTGGCGCACGGCCCGGCTCGGCTGCGTGCCGGGGCCACCGCCGCCACACATGACCACGCGCGGGTTGTCCACGTACACCTCGCGGGCGACATCGGGGTCCATGCCGCCGGCAGCCATGGCGTTGATCTCGGAGCCGAGCATCACGTTCCACGCGACCGACGCGTCGATGGCGGCGATCGCCTCGAGCACCGCCATGGTCTCGCCCACGGTGGCGTTCTCCCCTCCGAGCTCGGTGGGCAGGGTGAAGCGGAACATGCCGGCGTCGATGAGCTGGTCGACGCAGTCCTGGGGCAGGCGCCGCAGCTCCTGGGCCTCGTCGCCCCCCTTCAGGATCGCGTCGCGCAGGCCCGCCACCCGCTCGAGCGCCGTTCCACTGAGTGCGCTGGACGCCTCGGTCACCGCCATGTCGGTCCTCCCCTGGTTCCTGCCGGGCAGTGTAGGGATGCCGCCCCGACGCGGCCAGCGCGCCTACCCACCGGCGGTGGTCGATCAGGTCGCCAGCTCGTCGACGCGGGCCCGCACGGCCAGCGGATCGGCGAACCAGCGGATGTTCAGGTCCACCCACTCCCGCCCGGCGGCCGGGATCTCGTCCGCGGTGAAGATCGCGCCCACGGGACAGGCCGTGCGGCAGAGATCGCACCCGATGCAGGCCACGGGGTCGATGTAGCAGACGCGGTCCTCGTCGTCGCCGTGGATGCAGTCGACCGGGCACACCTCGATGCAGGACCGGTCCTTCACGTCGATGCAGGGATCGGTGATGACGTACACGGAGGCCACAGGTGCTCCTCGACGAGTCGGAGTGGAACCACCCTCGTTATAGTCGTCGACGACCGATCATTGGGGGTTCAGATGGTTGCCGCCTGCCCGTTCCACGCGGTGCTCGATCGGGTGCTCGGCATCGAGGCAGGTGAGCCGGGTGCCCGCAAGGACTTCCCGTTCATGCCGGTCGGCACCGCGGTCGACATGGGACACGCGCCCGACGGCACGCCCATGTTCGATCCCCGCATCTTCGATGCGCCGGAGTTCGTGAGGAACCCGTATCCGTACTACCGGATCCTGCGCGACCACTACCCGGTGTACGTCGACAAGCTGCACAACTGCTACTACCTGACGCGCTACGACGACATCACCGCCTGCTACCTCGACGACGAGGGGTTCAACACGATCCCGAAGGGCAGCTCGAACGGCGTGCTGGGCAACACCCAGCTCGAGCTGAGCGGCATCGAGCACCGCCGGCGGCGGAACCTCTACGGACGGCACCTGGTGGGTCAGGCCCTCGAGAAGCGCGTGCCGGCCATCCGGCGGCTCGCCGCCGAGATGATCGAGGGTTGGAAGAACGGCGCCGGCGGCGAGGCCGTCGAGTACGACGCAGCCACCGGGCGGGCCGTCGTCGAGCTCGGCCAGGCGTTCGCCAACGAGTTCCCGATCCGCGTCGTGTGCCAGGTGCTCGGATTCCCCGACGAGGCGCGCGACAAGTTCTTCTACTGGTACTACTCGATGATGAACGGGCTCGGTGGCTCCGAGACCGCGCACCAGGGCCTCGAAGCCCGCCAGAGCCTCGAGGACTACGTGAGCGATCTCGTCGAGGAGCGGCGCGTCCGCCCCACGTATCTGTACGACGACGCCGACAAGGTGCTCGGACGCGACATCATCTCCGAGCTGTGTGCCACCAAGGTCGACGGTGACTGGCTCTCGACCGAGGAGATCACCTCCAACATCGCGCTCATCGTCGGCGGCGGCGGTGAGACCACCCGCGGTGCCATCCTGAACATGTGGTACCTGCTGCTCCAGCACCCGTCCCAGTTCGCCGACGTACGAGCCGACGACGCACTGTGGGACGCCGCCTTCCACGAGACGCTGCGCCACTCGACCTCCATCGGCGGTCAGCCCCGGCAGACCACGTTCGACATCGAACTGCACGGTGTGAAGATCCCCGCCGGTTCGCTGACCCACATGGTCGACGTGTCGGCCAACCATGACGACCGCGTCTTCGCCGCACCCGAGCGCTTCGACATCCACCGCCCCGACCTGTACTCCGGCAAACTGCTACGCAGCGGCTACCGGGCCGACGGGAAGACCAGCCACATGGCCTTCGGCGTGGGGCCCCACCTGTGCCCCGGTGCGTGGATCTCGCACCAGGAGACGGTGACGGGTTCGCGGCTGCTGCTCGGCCACCTGCGCGACGTGCGCATCGCGGTCGACCGCATGCCCAGGGACATCGACGGTGAGCGCCTCGCCCCGATCGGGCTCGGTGCCATCCGCGCCCTGTGGCTCGACGTGGAGCTGGCGTAGATGTCATCCGATCCCGCCGCACGCGGGCGGGGGTTCCGCACCTATGAGGTGTACCAGCGGATGCGCGTCGGGGAGTCGACCGCCAAGATCCGTCCCCGCCAACTCACCTCGAACGAGTACCTCGACGACCCGTACCCGCTCGTCGGCGTCCTGCGCGAAGACTACCCGTGCTATCGCGATTGGCCCGGCAACGCCTTTTGGATCACGCGCTACGACGATGTCACCTCGGTCTTCCAGGACGATGCGAACTACGCAACGCGTCCGAAGACCTGGTCCTACGGATTGCACGACGTCGGGCGCGACCTGGGCGGGCACCTCGAGGTCCTCACCTGCATCGCGGCGCGCACCGACGCCCACGCCGTGCCCGTGGCCGAGGCGATCATCGCCGGCTTCGCCGCCGACGCGTCGGTCGACCTCGCGCTGGAACTGGCCGCCCGGTACCCGATCGAGTTGTGGGCCCGCGTCCTCGACCTGCCCGACGACGACGTGCCCGTGTTCGCCGAACGGTGGTGGCGGCTGCAGCGCGGATGGCAGTGGGAGCCGCGCGCCCAGCGCGACGGCATCGCCGCGTTCCACGACCTGGTCGCGTACGTGGAACCGCTGCTGCTCGCCCGGCGGGCGGTGCCGGCCGACGACCTGCTCTCCGTGATGGCGGGCCTGACGCTCGAGGACGGCCCGGTCACCGCCGCCGATGTGGTCGTCGCCTTGCTGGAGAGCGACCACGAGACGTTGCACGGCACGTTGGCCAACCTGTGGTTCCTGCTGTTGACGCGGCCCGCCGCGCTCGAGCAGGTGCGCGGCGAGCGGCGCTTCGTCAAACTGGCATGGCTCGAGGCCGTGCGCCACTCGCCGCCCGTCATCACGGCCCGCTGCTTCACGCGCCACGAGGTCGAACGGTTCGGGCGGCTGGTACCGCAAGGCGCGCTGCTGGTCCTGTCGGCCGCCGCCGCCAATCGCGACCCGCGCGTGTTCAGCGACCCCGACGAGTTCATCGTCGACCGCCGCGACCTCTGCGCCCGCGAGCCCCGTGGCCACTACCGGGCCGACGGCCTGCCGACCGGCATCTCGTTCGGCACCGGCCGGCCGTCCAGGCATCCCGCGGTGCCCGAGGACCGCCCCCGCTCGCGCTACGCCCTCGCGCGCGACACCGCGGTCACCGCCACCAACGTGCTGCTCGACGCGCTCGGCGACCTGCACCTCGCCGACGGTGCGACGCCGTCGTTGCGCTCATTGCGCCTCGGCGAGATGCACACCTGCTGGCACCTGCCCGTCACGTTCCGCGCCCGCTGACCAGGTGGTCGATCGGCCCGCGCGGCGATCAGCCGACGGCACCGAGATCACGTGACCCCGTGGCGCCCCGGCCCGGCCGATTCAGCGCACGGCGGCGCGCCGACCGACGGCGACGGCGGCGAACACGACCGTGGCCGTCGCCAGTGCCGACGCGGTGAGGCGCTCCCCCAGCAACGGCCAACCCCACACCACCGAGAGCGCCGGCTGGGCGAGCTGGAGCTGTCCGGCCCGGGCGATGCCGGCCCGGGCCAGCCCGGCGTACCAGGCGAAGAAGCCGAGGAACATCGAGAACAGCGCCGTGTACGCGAACGCCGCCCACTGGCCCCCGCTGGCGTGCACACCGCCGGTGCGGGCGGCCATGGCCACCGTGGCCGCCCACGCGACCGGCGCCGCCAGCACCAGCGCCCAGCAGATCACCAGCGGGCCGCCCATCGTGCGGGCGAGCATCGCTCCGTCGGTGTACCCCAGCCCCGCGGCGAGCACCGCTCCGAGCAGCAGCGCGTCGGCGGCGTGCAACGACCCGCCACCCGAGTGCAGCGAGTACGCCACGACGGCGGCCAGACCGACCAGACTGCAGAGCCAGTAGGCCACCGACGGGCGCTCACCGGCGCGCACCACGGCGAAGCCGGCGGTGGTCAGCGGGAGCAGGCCGATGACCACGGCGCCGTGGGCGCTGGCCGTGTGGTGCAGCGCGTATGCCGTGAGCAACGGGAACCCCACGACCACGCCCAGCACCACGGCGAGCAGGCGCCGCGCCTGTGCGGCCGTTGGGCGCGCCGCCCGCCGCCACCACAGCACGAGCCCGGCCGGTACCGACGCGACCGCGGCGCGTCCGATGGCCGCCACGAACGGGTCGAGTCCCCGCACGGCGATCTTCGTCATCGGCAAGCTGAAGCTGAACGCCAGCACGCCCAGGGCGGCGAGGGCCAGGCCGCCGGTGCGGGGCGGCCCCATCGCTTCCGGCGCCGACTGAGTAACGTTATCGGTCGTGGTCACATCGGAGCGTAACACCATCGAAGGGGAGCTACGGGAGCTGATCCGCCGCCAGCCGGCGGGCACCCGGCTCCCCAGCGTCCGCGAGCTCACCCGGCGACACCGGGCCAGCCCGGTGACCGTGCAGCGGGTGGTCACGCGACTCGAGCAGGAAGGGCTGGTGCACGCCCGGCCCGGCCACGGCACCTTCGTGGCCGAACGCACCAACGCGCCGACCGCCGACGTGAGCTGGCAGAGCGTGGCGTTGGGGGCGCGGCCGCTGCCGGGCGAGGGCATGGGCGATCTCGTGGCCACGGCGGCACCGGGCACCATCTCGCTGGCCACCGGCTACCCCGACGCCGGGCTGTGGCCGGTGACCCTGCTCGCCGCGGCGGCCGGCCGCGCCGCTCGGCGACCCGGAGCGTGGGGACGCAGCCCGGCCCAGGGCATCGAGGCCCTGCGCGCCTGGTTCGCGGCCGACGCCGCGCCGGGCGTGAGGGCCGATGACGTGCTCGTGGTGGCCGGCGGGCAGGCCGCGCTGTCGGCCGCCTTCCGCAGCCTGGCCGCGCCCGGCGACCCGATCGTGCTGGAGTCGCCCACCTACGTCGGCGCCATCGAGGCGGCCCGCCTCGCCGGGCTCCGACCGGTGCCGGTACCGGTGGACGCCGACGGCATCCGCACCGACCTGCTCGAGACCGCCCTCACGACCTCCGGGGCCACGGTCGTGTACGTGCAGCCGCGCCTGGCCAACCCGGTCGGCAGCACGCTCAGCGCCGAGCGACGCACGGACGTGCTCGAGTTGGCCCGCCGGCACGGAGCGTTCGTGGTGGAGGACGACTTCGCCCGCGACTTCGTCGCTCCCGGTGGCCCGCCAGCCTTGCTGCACGACGACCGTGATGGTCACGTCGTCCACGTCCGCTCGCTCTCGAAGGCGACCGCGCCCGCGCTGCGCATCGCCGGCGTCGTCGCCCGCGGACCGGCCATGGCCCGGCTGCGCAACGCCCGATTGGTGGACGACTTCTTCGTGTCGGCCGTGCTGCAGGAGACCGCCCTCGGCGTGGTCACGGCGCCGGGCTGGACGCGGCACCTGGTGGCCCTGCGCAAGGTGCTCGATGCCCGTCGGGACGTGGCCCAGCGGGCCGTGGCCGACCTCCGGCGCGCCGAGCTCGCGCACCGCCCCGCGGGCGGGTTCCTGCTGTGGCTCCGATTGGCCGACGGCCTCGACGATGTCGACGTGGCCGGACGGGCCCGCGACGCCGGCGTGCTGGTGAGCGCCGGGCGACCCTGGTTCTGCGCCGAGCCGGACGGTGCCTACCTGCGGGTCTCGCTGGCCGGCGTGGACACGATCGACATCGCCGAGGGCGTCCGCCGCCTCGGCGTGGCCCTGGGCGAGCGCCCGGGCCGCCGACGCGCCTAGC
>JANMAT010000065.1:0-2093 GCA_031359995.1 Actinomycetes bacterium | reverse complement strand
GAGCACCGTGGTCACGAGCACGAGCGACGGCATCATGACGATGTGCGGATTGCGGCGCAGGTCGACGCGACCCTGGGTGATCATCGTGCCCCACGACGGGATGTTGGCTTTGAGGCCGACGCCGAGGAAGGAGAGCGTGCCCTCGATCACGATGATGATGGCGATTGCTAGGAAGCTGAAGGACAGCATCACCGGCAGCACGTTGGGCAGGATCTCGCGGAAGACGATGCGCCCCGGCTTCGCGCCGAGGGCCCTGGCCGCCTGCACGAACTCGCGCTCGGCGTAGACCAAGGTATTGGCCCGCACCAGGCGGGTCAGCGGGGCCAGCGACAGCAGGGTCAGCGCGATGACGATCTTGTAGACCTCACGGCCCCAGAAGCTGGTGATGCCGATGAGCAGGATGAGCGCGGGGAAGGCGAGCAGCATGTCGGCGACACCGGAGATGACTGTGTCCCACTTGCCCTTCAGGTAGCCGGCCAACAGGCCGAAGAACCCGCCGAAGAGGATGCCGAAGAACGACGTCGCTAGACCGATCAGCAACGACGCCCGGGCGCCGTAGACGGTGTAGGAGAAGATGTCCCGGCCGTTCTGGTCACCGCCGAACCACGCCTTGGCGTGGAACGGCTTCATGCGCGAGATCGCCGCCGTCCGGTCGTTGATCGGATCGTGCTTGATGAAGGGCAGCCAGTCGGCGAAGACCGCCATCAGAACCACCAGGGTGATCCAGAAGACCGCGAGGTACAGCAGCACCGGGGGGAACCGGCGCGGCACGCGGTTCGCCTTTGCCTCGGAGCTCGCAGCGGCGGCAGTGGTGGTGAGAGAGGGAGCGGTGGTCGCCATGGGTCAGTGCTCCTAGCCGATCGTGCGGGCGTGACGGATGCGGGGATCGAGCACGCCGTACAGCAGTTCGACCGCCAGGTTGGACACCACGAAGATGAGCACCACGACCAGGAAGCCGGCCTGCACCTGCAGGTACTCGCGCTCGAGGATGCTGCCGACGATGAGGCGGCCGAGACCGGGAATGGCGAACGTGCTCTCCACCGCGACCGCGCCACCGATGAGCGCACCGATGTTCAGGCCGGCCGAAGTGATCAGAGAGAACAGCGATGGCTTCAGGCCGTGGCGGAACAGCAGGTAGCTGGGGCGCAGTCCCTTGGACTTCGCCATCAGGATGTAGTCCTCCTGAAGCGTGGCGATCATGTCGGTTCGCAGCAGGCGGGCGTAGGTGGCGAGCGGCCCGGCGGCCAGGGTGACCGCGGGCAGGATCATCAGCTTGAAGTGCTGCCAGAGATCCTGTGAGAACGGCACGTAGCCCGTGGCTTTGAAGAAGCCGCCCTTGCGGGCCAGCCAGATCTGGAGCCAGAGGCCGAGCACGAACGGTGGGGCCGAGATGAGCACCGACGTGACACCGTTCATGACCTTGTCGAAGCGGGTGCCGCGCAGGTATGCCTGCAGGACGCCGAGCATCACCGCGATGGTGAGGGCCACGACCTGGGCGTAGATCATGAGCTGGAAGCTCGGGATGAGCGTCTGGCGCAGGCGGCTGGTGATCGGTGTGTTGTTGGCGAAGCTCTTGCCGAGGTCGCCGTGGACGGCGCCCCCCAGCCAGCGCAGGTACCCCGAGTACCAGGGCCCGTCGAGCTTCCACTGGCGCAGGAGCGCCTCGCGCGCTTCCTTGGTGCCGTTGGCGCCGAGCTTCACCAGCGTCGGGTCGCCCGGCAGCAGGCGCAGGAGCATGTAGGCGAACAAACTGCCCACCAGCAGCACGAGGAGGGCACGGTAGAAGCGGGAGCGGAGGAAACGGAACATGTGCTTCGAGATCTCCTCGGAGAGGACTGCCAGTCGGACGGACCGAGCGGGCGGAGGCGGCCGGTGAGCCACCTCCGCCCCGTTCGGTCAGTGGGTCACTTGACCCAGGTGGTGACCATCCAGTTCATGGCCCGCCCCATGGTGGTGGCGGCCTTGGTGCCGTCGGGCGCCGTCGGGGCGCCACCGAGGTTCTGGATCTTCTTGTCGCCCACGAACTGCCAGAGCGTGTAGCTCAACCAGAAGTCGTGCACGCCGGTGGCAAGCGCCTTGTTCAGGTCCTTCGC
>JANMAT010000057.1:0-31252 GCA_031359995.1 Actinomycetes bacterium | reverse complement strand
GTTCCGCATGAAGCTGCTCGGCTCGGAAGTCGAGGCAGTGCAGAGCGGCAGCCGCACGCTGAAAGATGCGGTCAACGAGGCGATGCGTGATTGGGTTGCCTCCGTCGAGACGACGCACTACTGCCTCGGTTCGGTCATGGGCCCGCACCCGTACCCGTGGCTGGTGCGTCAGTTCCACCGGGTGATCGGTGAGGAGGCCAACGCCCAGTGCCGGGCCCTGCTCGGTGCCGACCCCGACGTCGTCGTGGCCTGCGTGGGCGGGGGGTCCAACGCCATCGGCATCTTCTCGGGCTTCGTCGACACGAACGCCGACCTCGTCGGCGTCGAACCGGCCGGCGGCGCCGCCGTGGGGCGTGGTGTGCCCGGCGTGGTGCATGGCATGAAGAGCTACCTGATGCAGGACGAGCACGGGCAGGTCGAAGAGGCCCACTCGATCTCGGCCGGCCTCGACTACCCCGGTGTCGGTCCCGAGCACAGCCACCTGCACGCCATCGGCCGGGCCCGGTACGAGGCGGTCACCGACGCCGAGGTCGTCGATGCGTTCCAGCTGCTGTCGCGCTCCGAGGGCATCATCCCCGCCCTCGAGCCGGCCCACGCACTGGCGTGGGTCGTGCGGGCGGCGCCATCGCTGGCCGGCAAGACCGTGCTGTTGAACCTGTCGGGCCGCGGCGACAAGGACGTCGGCCAGATGATGACCGTGCTGAAGGACCGGCTGTGATGAACCTCGAAGCGACCCTGCGGGCCAAGCGCGCCGCCGGACGCAAGCTGCTGGTGCCCTACATCACCGGTGGGCTGGACGGTTGGACCCACGCGGTGCAAGCCGCGGTGGCCGCCGGCGCCGACGCGGTCGAGATCGGCATCCCGTTCTCCGACCCGGTGATGGACGGTCCCGTCATCCAGGCGGCGTCGCAGCGCGCCCTCGACGCCGGCGCCACACCCACCAGCGTGCTCGACGAAGCGGCGACGCTCGACGTGCAGGTGCCCCTCGTGGTCATGACGTACTACAACCTCGCGTTCCACGCCGGCCACGAACGCTTCGCCGCGTCGTTGAAGCGGGCCGGCATCTCGGGCTGCATCCTGCCCGACCTGCCGCTCGAGGAAGCGGGGCCGTGGTGCGAGGCGGCCGATGCCGCCGGCATCGAGACCGTGCTGCTCGCCGCGCCCACCGCCCCCGACGAGCGGCTGCCACGCGTGTGCGAACGGGCCCGCGGTTTCGTGTACGCGGTGGGCCTGCTCGGTGTGACCGGGGAGCGCGACACGCTGGCATCCACCGCGGTCGCGCTGGCGGCGCGGCTGAAGAAGGTCACCGACCGCCCGGTGCTCATCGGCGTCGGCGTCTCCAACGCCGAGCAGGCGGTGGAAGCAGCCCGCGTGGCCGACGGGGTCATCATGGGTGCGTCCGTCGTCCGGCGCCTCATGGCGGGCGGCCCCGACGCGGTCGGTGCCTACGTCGCCGAGGTGCGGGCCGCCCTCGACACCATGTCGTGAAGGTGTGACGTCGTTCATGGCGACCGTTGGTGCGATCGCTCATCCACGCTCCCCGGCCGCTCCGTAGAAGCGGTGACAGCGACACCCCGTTGATCACCCGGGCCGCCCCACCGGGTCGGCCCTCACCCCAACCGAGGAGAGACCCATGCGCGCACGCGCCCTGACCCTTGCCGCCCTCACGTCCGCCACCCTGCTCATCAGCGCCTGTGGCAGCAGCAGCACCAAGGCCGACGCCCCCACCACGACCGCCGCCGCGGCGGCGACCACGGCGGCCGCCCCCACCGCCGCCAAGGACATCGTCGACACCGCCGTCGCCGCCGGCAGCTTCAAGACCCTGGCTGCTCTGCTCACCAAGGCCGGCCTCGTCGACCCCCTGAAGGGTGCCGGTCCGTTCACGGTGTTCGCCCCGACCGACGAGGCCTTCGCCAAGGTCGACAAGGCGACGCTCGACAAGCTGGGTGCCAACATCGACGCCCTCAAGCAGGTGCTCACCTACCACGTGGTGGCGGGCAAGGTCATGGCCGCCGACGTCAAGGCGGGCAAGGTCAAGACGGTCGAGGGCAGCGAGGCCACCATCGCCGTCGACGCCGGCAAGGTCACCATCGACAAGGCCAACGTCACCAAGACCGACATCGCCGCGAGCAACGGTGTGATCCACGTGATCGACGCCGTGATCCTGCCTGCCGATCTGAAGCTCTGACCGCTCGGTTGGACCTTCGCCGATCGTAGGCACCGGGGCGGGTGGGGGCGACCACCCGCCCCGTGTTCGCGTTCAGGGTTCGATGTCGACCATCGTGTACGTCGAGGCGGTGCTGCCGGGGATGGGCGCCACGGTGACCGTCAGCTCGCGCCCACTGCGGTGGGCGAGCACGGCCCGGCCGCCGTTGGCGAAGGGTCCGCTGTGCTTGGCGTCCCAACCGTTCTTCGTGAGGGAGTCGGCCATGGCCGACAGGTTGGCCTCGCCGTCGGCCACCCTGTACGTGACGCGGTAGAGCGTGCGCCGGTCGAGCTCGATGCGGTAGGCGTCCTGCTTGGTCCCCACGGGGAGGGCCAGGTCGGTGGGGAAGCCTTCGGGCAACCCGTCGCGGCCCACTGCGGTCGCCGCGCTGGCCGCGCCCACGCTGCGGTCGGCCCCCGACACGCCGGCCGCCAACCCGAGCCCCGTGGCCGTCACGAGCAGCAGCGCCGTCCTCCAACCCCGCATGACCTACCTCCGGGGTGTCACGCTAGGCGGGGTCGGTCGGGCGACGACCGTCCTTGCCGGAACCTTGAGACGTCAGGCGGCGGGTTTCGCGATGGTGACCACCGCGAGCGCGACTGTGACGACGGCGGTGAGGAGCACGGTGAGGTGGTGCCGCCCCACACGGGGGCCCGGTGCCTTTCGTCCACCGGACGCCCTCGGCGCGGGGTGCGCCCCACGACGGTCCGCTCGCTCACTGTGCCAATGTCGCGTGATGATCGACGACGCGATGATCGGACTGGTGCACCCGGGCGAGATGGGCGCGGCGGTGGGCGCCTGCCTGCGGGCCGCCGGCCGGCCGGTGGCATGGTCGGGCACGGGGCGCAGCGCCGCGACGCACGAACGGGCCGGCGCCGCCGGTCTCAGCGACGTGGGTGGTCTCGGCGCGCTGGTGCCGCGCTGTGGCGTGATCGTCTCGGTGTGCCCGCCCTACGCGGCGCGCCAGCAGGCTGATGCCGTGCTCGCGGCCGGGTTCCGCGGCTGCTACGTGGACGCCAATGCCATCGCGCCGGCCACGGCCCGCCACATCGGCGAGGCCGTGGTCGCCGCCGGCGGCACCTTCGTGGACGGCGGCATCGTGGGCCCGCCGCCCACGAGCCCCGGCGTCGCCCGCCTGTTCCTGTCGGGCCACGACGCGGCGCCGGTGGCCGAGCTGTTCACCGGCTCGCTGCTGGACACGGTGCTCGTGGCCGGTGGGCCGGGCGCGGCGTCGGCGTTGAAGATGACGTACGCGGCGTGGTCGAAGGGCACCCTGGCCCTGCTGCTCGCCATCATCGAGACGGCCCGCCACGAGGGCGTGGAAGATGTGCTGCGGGCCGAGTGGGCCCGCTCGCAGCCCGACGTTGACGGCCGGGCCCGGGTGGCACGCCAGTCGGCCGACACGAAGGGCTGGCGGTGGGTGGCGGAGATGCGCGAGATCGCTGCCACGTTCGCCACGGCCGACCAACCGGTGGGCTTCCACCTGGCCGCCGCCGAGGTGTTCGAAGCGGCGGCCGCGGCCGGGCGCGCCGCCGATCAACCCGATCAGCCCGGGCGGTCCTGAGCGATGTCAGCGTCGAGCTTGTGGGAGTTGTCGGCCGAGTAGGCGGCGAAGCTCACGTCGAGGCCGAGCTGGCCGTACCGGGCGCCGAGCACGAGCGGCGGGTCGAACGTGGCCCACGCCGTCGGATCCCACACCTTGCCGCGGCGGAACGCCTTGGCGCAGTGGGTGAAGACCTGGTCGATCTCGATGACGACGGCCAGCGTGGGCCGGCGCAGTTCGTCGGTGAACAGGGCGAGCACGTCGTCATCGGTGCTCAGGTGGGCCCGACCGTCCACGCGCATGGTCTCCTGCTCGCCGGGCACCAGCACGAGCAGCGCGGCGTGGCCGTTGCCGACGATGTTGCGCAGCGAGTCGATCAGGTGGTTGCCGTTCAGGTCGGGCACGGCGATGCGGTGGTCATCGATCACCTTCACGAACCCGGCCGGCCCGCCGCGCGGCGACACGTCGCAGCGGCCGGCGTCGTCGGCCGTGGCCAGCAGCACGAACGGCGACGCCTGCAGGACGGCGCGCAGGCCGTCGTCGAGCCGAAGGCGCTTCTTCGTGCGCACCCGTTCCGATGGCTCGGGGTACAGGGCTTCCAACGCGGTGATGGTTTCGATGCGGGCCATGGGGCGATGCTACGGCCGAGGCCTGTGGCACGATGGCGCACATGGGGACGGAGCGCGTGTGCGAGCTGTGCGAGGCCGCCCGCATGAGCGAGTGGTTCCACGAGGACGACGAGTGCTGGATCGCCGAGTGCGAGGCCTGCTACGTGCCGATGGTCGTGTGGAAGCAGCACGACAACGCCCCGCCCGCCGACGTGAAGGCCCGCCTGCACGAGCGCCTCGCCCACGTGGTGGCCACCCGCTTCGAGTACGAGCACTACGTCGACGACAACATGCGCGCCATCCCCGAGCACTACCACGCCCACGCCCGGCCCAAGGGCGGCTTCTACGGCCACGGGCTCACGCGCAGGCCCGCGCCCTGAGTTAGCGTTCGGTCATGCTCGCACCCACGGACCGCGCGCCCGCGTTCAGCCTCACCGACCAGCACGGCGACACCGTGACGCTGGCCCAGTTCGCGGGGCGCCCCGTGCTCGTGTACTTCTACCCGAAGGCCGACACGCCCGGGTGCACCACGCAGGCGTGTGGTCTGCGCGACATCGCCGGGCAGGTGGGTGACGCGGTGATCCTGGGCATCAGCCCCGACAAGCCGGCGTCGTTGGCCAAGTTCGACACGAAGTACTCGCTGGGTTTCACGTTGCTCTCCGATCCCGAACACACCGTGGCCGAGGCTTTCGACGTGTGGAAGGAGAAGAAGAACTACGGCAAGGTCTACATGGGCATCGAGCGCTCGGCGTTCCTGGTCGACACGGCCGGCAAGATCGCCCATGCCTGGTACAAGATCAGCCCCAAGGACACGCCGGTGAAGCTGCTGGAAGCGCGGGCCGGCTCGTGAACGCAGCGTTGCCCCGGCCCGTCGACGTGCTGCCCCACCGGCCGCCGTTCCTGTTCGTGGACGAGGTCACCGAGCTCGTGCCCGGCGAGTCGGCCAAGGGCCGGTGGCGCCTGAGCGGCGACGAGTGGTTCTTCCCCGGGCACTTCCCCGGTCGGCCCACGCTGCCCGGCGTGCTCATGGCCGAGGCGATCGCCCAGCTCGGTGCGATCGCAGTGCTGACCGACGAACGGTTCGCCGGCAAGCTGCCCCTGTTCGGCGGGCTCGACGGTGCCCGGTTCCGTCGCCAGGTCGTCCCCGGCGACACCCTGGAGCTGGCGGTCGAACTGGGCCGCATGTCGGCCCGCGCCGGCAAGGGCAAGGGCACCGCCTCGCTCGGCGGCAAGGTCGCCTGCGAATGCGAGCTCATGTTCGTCCTGGTCGACGCCTGACCGTCGCCGTCAGGGGCGCCGGGTCATCTTCACCTTGCCGCTCGGGGTGAGGGCGACGCCCTCGGCCTTCAGCCGGCGGGCGTGCTCGGCCTCGTGGCCGGGCACGAGGCGGCCGTTCGAGGCGACCACGCGCCACCAGGGCAGGCCGTTGGAGCCGGCCATCACGTGGCCGACGGCGCGGGCCGCGCCCGGGTACCCGGCCTCGAGCGCGACCTCGCCGTAGGTGACGACGGTGCCCTGGGGCACCGCCTTCACCACGACGTGGACGGCGGCCGTGAGCCCGGCGTCAGACGGGCGGGCCGATGATGACCGAGCCGTTGTGGCCACCGAAGCCGAAGTTGTTCGAGATGGTCGGTCCGGGCTCCCACGCACGTGGGGCGCCGAGCACGATGTCACAGGCCATGGCCGGATCGACCGTGGTGGTTCCGGCGGTGGGCGGGATGAGGCGCTTCTCCATCGACAGCAGCACGGCGGCCGCCTCCAGCGCGCCGGCGGCGCCCAGCGCGTGGCCGGTGACGCCCTTGGTGGAGGTCATGGGCGGGCCGGGCGTGCCGAACACCTTGGTGACCGCTTCGGCCTCGGCGGCGTCGTTGAGCGGGGTCGAGGTGCCGTGGGCGTTGATCTGGCGGATGTCGTCGGCCCGCAGGCCGGCGTCGGCCAGGGCCATCTCCATGCACGCCACCGCACCGGTGCCACCGGGCGACGGCGCGGTGATGTGGTGGGCGTCGGCGTTCGACGCGGCACCCAGGATCTCGCCGTAGATCGTGGCACCGCGCGCCAGCGCCACGCTGAGCTCCTCGAGCACGAACACGCCCGCGCCTTCACCCATCACGAAGCCGTCGCGGTCGGCGTCGAACGGCATGGAACGACCGCTGCTCGACAGCGCGGTCATGTTGCCGAAGCCGGCCAACGACGTCGGCGTGGCCGCCGCTTCGCTGCCACCGGTGACGACGGCATCGCAGCGGCCCCAGACGATGAGGCGGGCGGCGTAGCCGATGGCGTGGGTGGACGCGGCGCAGGCGGTGACCACGGTCTCGCACGGGCCATGCAGGCCGTAGCGCATGGAGATCGACGCACCGGCGGAGTTGGCCATCATCATCGGGACGAGGAACGGCGACACGCGTCGCTCGCCCTTCTCGATCCGGATGGCGATCTGCTCCTCCAGCGTCTCCAGCCCGCCGACGCCGGTGCCGAGCACCACGCCGAAGCGGCCGGGGTCGACGCCGGTGGGGCCGGCATGATCGAAGGCCTCGGCCGCAGCGGCCATGGCGAACTGCTGGAAGCGGTCGGCACGACGCGCTTCCTTCGGGTTGGCGAAGTAGGGCAAGGGGTCCCAGTCGGCGACGACGGTCTTGGTGCCGCCGGTGACCCCGGGGCCGAGCAGGCCCGACCAGAACGAATCCTTGCCCAACCCGCACGGGGCGACGACCCCGTAGCCGGTGATGACCACGCGGCGACCGTCACGGCCGTCCATGGTGTACCTCCTCGATGACTCGGTGGCGATGGGCTCCGGCCGCGGCACGCGCCACGGCCGGCCCGAGGCGGACAGGGATCAGAGCTTCGAGGTGACGAGGTCGTAGGCCTGCGCGACCGTGGCGACGCCTTCGAGCTCCTCCTCGGGCACCGAGACGCCGAACTCCTCTTCGAGGGCCATGACGAGCTCGACCAGGTCGAGGCTGTCGGCGTCGAGGTCTTCGGCGAAGCGGGCCTCGGGCACCACCTTCGACTCGTCGACGCTGAGCACGTCAACGGCGCACTTCCGGAAGCGGGCGAACTGAGCTTCGTCCACGGTGGTTCTCCTTGTTGGTGGTGTTCGATTCGGGCTGAACGGGATCAGCTGCACGCAGTCTCGCGCGGCGGCGTGCGGGAACCGTGCCCCGCACGCAGAGTGGGCGTCAGTGGCCCATGCCGAGCCCGCCGTCGACCGGGATCACGGCCCCGGTGATGTAGGCGGCATCGGGCGAGGCGAGGAAGCTGACCACGCCCGCCACCTCGGCGGGTGAGGCGAAACGGCCGAGGGGCACCTGCTCCATGAACTTCGCCTTCAGGTCGGCGGACAGCACGGCGGTCATGTCGGTCTCGACCGGCCCGGGTGCGACGACGTTCACGGTGATGTTGCGGCTGCCGAGCTCACGCGCCAGCGACCGGGCGAAGCCGACCAGTCCGGCCTTCGACGCCGCGTAGTTGGCCTGACCGGCCTGGCCCGACATCCCCACCACCGACGACACGAGCACGATGCGCCCGGTGCGGGCCTTCATCATCGCCCGTACGGCGCGCTTGGCCACGCGGTAGGCGGCGGTGAGGTTGGTGTCGACCACCGAGGTGAAGTCGTCCTCGGCCATGGTCATGAGCAGCTTGTCTTTGGTGATGCCGGCATTCGACACCAGCACTTCGACCGGCCCGAGCTGGGCCTCGACCTCGGCGAAGGCGGCGTCGATCTCGGCCGCCGAGGTCACGTCGCACTTCACGGCCAGGAAGCCCTCGGGCGGCGGCGACGAGTGGTACGTGACCGCGACCTTGTCGCCCTGGGCGGCGAAGCGCTCGGCAACGGCCAGCCCGATGCCGCGCGAGCCGCCGGTGACGAGCACGACCCGGCTCAACGGGCGCCCCACCGCAACACGGCCGATGCGGCCGTCATGCCGGCGCCGAAACCGACGAGGAGCACGAGATCGCCGTCCTTCACGCGGCCGGTGTCGAGCGAATCGACGAGCGCCAGCGGGATCGACGCCGACGACGTGTTGCCCGTGCGGTGCAGAACGGTGGCGGTGCGGTCCATGCCCACGCCGATGCGGCTGCACGCCGCCTCGATGATGCGCATGTTGGCCTGGTGGGGCACCACCAGTGCGAGCTGGTCGGAGGTGATGCCGGCATGCTTCATCGACTTCGTGGCCGAGTCGACCATGATGCGCACGGCCCGACGGAACACCTCTTTGCCATCCATGTGGATGTAGCCGCCGATGTCGGCATACAGCAGGTTGCGGGCCGAGCCGTCGGCGTCGAGGTCCCAGCCGAGCAGCTGCCCGGGCCCTTCGGTGGCCTCGAGCACGACGGCGCCCGACCCGTCGGCGAACAGGATGGCCGTGTTGCGGTCGGTCCAGTCGGTGATGCGCGACAGCGTGTCGGTGCCGATCACCAACGCCTTCCGGGCGCCCATGGCGATGAATCCGTGCGCCGTGACCAGGCCGTACGCGAAGCCCGAGCACGCCGCGTTCACGTCGAACGCGCCGCAGCGCAGCCCCAGCTCGGTCTGCACGTGCGATGACGTGGCCGGCACGTGCTGGTCGGGCGTGGTGGTGGCCAACACGAGCAGGTCGATCTCGGCCGGGTCGACGCCCGACATCTCGAGCGCCTTGCGTCCCGACTCGATCGACAGGCTGGCGGTGCTGCCGCCGACGTGGCGGTGCACGATGCCCGTGCGGTCGCGGATCCAGTCGTCGGTGGTGTCCAGACCGGACGCGCGCAGGTCGTCGTTGGTGACGATCTTGTCGGGCAGGGCGGCACCCCACCCGGTGATGCGAGCGCCACGGGTGGTCGAGGGTATGGCGGGCATGATCAGACCGTCCTGAGCCAGGCCACCGGCTGGCGCGCGGTGATGCGCTCGCCGTCGACAGCGATGTACGACTGGAGCACGCCGGTGAACGGTGAGCGGACCTCCTGGCCCGCCACGGTGCCGAGCACGTCGCCGACCCCGATGTGGGCGCCGTCGGTCATGCCGGCCGGCGTGAACACGCCGGCGGCGGGCGACACGACGAGGCGCTCGGTGGCGAACAGGTGCTCACCTTCGAGCGACGCCGCGACCAGGGTGCGTCCGCCGTCCAGGAACTCGAGCAACTTGTCGAGCTCGTCGGGCGTGGCCACCGAGATCGTGCGGGCGCCGTCGAGGGTGCGCTTGGCCATGCCGGTGAGCACGGCGCCGGGGCCGAGCTCGACGTAGTCGATGACCCCGAGCTCGTCGAGCTGCAGCAGGCAGTGCTTCCAGCGCACGGGCGACGACAGCTGGGCCGACAGCAGGGCGGTCCATTCGGAGCCGTTGTCGTGGGGCAGGGCGTCGACGTTCGAGACGATCGGCACCTCGGTGTCGCGCGGGTCGGCCGAAGCGATGGCTTTGCGCAAACGGTCGCGCGCCGGGGCCATGAACGGGGTGTGGAACGCGCCCGAGACCTGCAGCGGCATGACCTTCTTGGCGCCGAGCTCCTTGGCCCGGGCACCGGCGGCGGCGACGCCCTCGGGTGAGCCGGCGATCACGACCTGACCGGGTGCGTTGAAGTTGGCGACCCAGACGTCGCTGTCGGCCAGGCGGCAGGCGATCTCGACCTGGTCATCGTCGAGCCCGAGCACCGCGGCCATGGTGCCGGGGTTCTCGAGGCCGGCGTCGTGCATGGCCTCGGCCCGCTCGCACACCAGGCGCACACCCTCGTCGAACGCGAGGGCACCCGACGCCGTGAGGGCGGTGTACTCCCCCAGGCTGTGGCCGGCGCAGTATGCCGGCTCGACACCGAGACGCTCGACGGCGTCGAGGACCATGAGGCTGGACACGAACGTGGTCAGCTGGGCGTTGCGGGTGTCACGGAGCTCGTCGGCGTCGGCGTCGAGCAGCAGGCGAGCCACATCGCGCTCGGCCACCGAGGACGCTTCTTCCACCAGTTCCCAGCTGTCGTGGTCGACCCAGGGTCGCCCCATGCCGGGTCGCTGGGAGCCCTGGCCGGGGAACGTGAAGGCGAGCATTGCGGTGGTCGGTCCTCCTGAGACGCGTCCCGGGTGGTGACGGGGGCGTGGCCACTACGTTACGCGGCTCTGAAGGGTGGCGCGGAACTACCGGGCGGTAACGGGCCCGTTGCACGGGCGGTCGCGTTGGCTACGCTGCCGGCCGCGCCCCAGTAGCCCAATGGCAGAGGCAGCGGCCTCAAAATCCGCACGGTATGGGTTCGAATCCCATCTGGGGCACCCTCCGTGGTCCCGGCCTGTCGGCTCGGTGGTATGACCGGTAGTATCCACGGTATGGCGAAAGAGAAGGCCACCATCACGGTCGACCGGGCGAAGGTCGAACAGGTGCGCTCGCTCACGGGGGCTGCGTCGGTCTCCGAGGCCATCGACCTCGCCCTGGGCGAGGTCATCCGGCTCGAGCGGCTGCGTCACGACGTCCATGCGTACCGCGCGACACCGGTCACCGATGTCGAGATCGCCGTGGCGCTCGTGCCGCCCACCTGGAGCGCGCTGGCCGACGACACCGACTGGGATGGGCTCTATGCCGACGACGCCGGCTGAACCCCGGCGAGGTCAGGTGTGGTTGGCCGACCTCGACAAGCGTCGCCCCGTCATCGTGCTGACCCGCGACCCGCTCGGTCGCTACCTGCACTCGGTGCTGGTCGCACCGGTGACCTCGACGGTGCGGGGCGTGTCGACCGAGGTTCCGGTCGGTCCCGCCGACGGCGTGCGGATCGCGTCGGTCGCCAACCTCGACAACCTGCAACTCGTCGATCGGGCGCGCCTCGTTCGACCGGTCGGTCGGGCCCGCCCCGAGACGATGCACGCCGTCTGCGCCGCCGTGGCCATCGCCGTCGGCTGCCGCTGACCGGCGTCCGGCTCAGGCGGGGGCGCGCAGGCCGAGGAGCAGGTTGTTGCGGCGCGGCGGGACGCGGGTCTCGCACACCGCCACCAGATCGGGGGCGGCCAGGTGCACAAGGGCCACCAGCTGGGCCCGGGTCAGGAAGCCCACGTTGCGGTCGCCGCTGACGTAGCGGTCCGAGCCGTAGGCCAGGGCGTGGGCGATGCCGGGACGGCGCTCCCACTCCTTGACCACGATGAGACCGCCGGCGGTGAGCAGCGCGCGGCATGACCGGAGGAACGCGACCCGCTCGTCGGTCGGCACGTGGTGGACCACGTCGGACAGGACCACGAGGTCAGCCGTGTGGCCGGCGCCGACGAGCTCCTCCACGCGGGTCTGGCGGAAGCTGGCCCGACCGGGCGCACCCGTGTAGTTGCGACCCGGGTCGGCGGCGATGTCGATGCCCAGGAGCTGGGCGTCGGTGGTGCGGCTGAGCCGGCTGGCCAGCGCGCCTTCGCCACAGCCCACCTCGACGGCGCGGCTGAACACGCCGAGCGAGCCGATGGTGCGCGCCAGTTCGTCGAGGTCGACGAACACGTCGCGGTAGGCGTCGGCCACCAGCCGCTCGACGCGCGTCGGCAGCACGCGCCGCACAAGCGCTCCGGGGGTCATGGACGCGAGGGTACCGGGCGGGTGCTGAACGATCCCGAAACGTTGCGGTGCTCCGTGTCACAGATGGGGCGGTCGGGTAGACGATGGTGCCATGAGACGACGTTGGCTCCTCCCCACGGGCGCGCTGTCGGTGATCGTCCTCGTCATCGCCCTGGCCGCGTTCCAACCGTGGAAGGCCGTGCTGGACGACACCGTCGACGAGGCCGCCCCGCCCAGGCAGGCCGTCGCGACGACCGGCGCGGCCGCGGCGGTGACGACCGTGCCCGCGGTCGGCCCCACGCCGTCGACCAGCGCGGTCCCGACGACGGTCGCGCCACCGACGACGGTCGCGCCACCGACGACGGTCGCGCCAGCGACGACCGCGCCGATCGTGGTGGCGGCGCCGGTGATCGCCACGTTCACGGGGAAGGCCCACGCCACCTCGGGCACCGTGCAGGTGCTCACGCGCGACGACGGCGTCCGGGTGTTGCGCATCGAGGACCTGGACACGTCGAACGGTCCCGACGTGAAGGTCGTGCTGTCACCCGACCCTGACGGCTACGCCGACGGCGCCGTGAGCCTGGGCACGCTGAAGGGCAACAAGGGCAGCCAGAACTACGAGATCCCCGATGGCGTCGACCTCGCGTCGTTCCGCAGCGTCGTCATCTGGTGCAAGCGGTTCACGGTCGACTTCGGCGTCGCCCCGCTGCCCGCGTGAACCCGCCGCTCAGAGGTCGTGCTGCAGCTCGACGAGGAACGGGTTGGTGCGTCGCTCCCAGCCGACCGTGGTGGTCTGGCCGTGGCCGGGCAGCACCCGGGTGTCGTCGGGCAACGGCAGGATCTTGGTGGCCATCGACGCCATGAGCAGGTCGTAGCTGCCGCCGGGCATGTCGGTGCGTCCGATGGAGCCGGCGAAGAGGTGATCGCCCGAGAACAGCACGGGCGTTTCACCCTCGACCTCGAGCGTGAAGCACATCGACCCGCGGGTGTGGCCCGGCGTGTGCAGGCACGTGAAGGTCATGCCGGCGCCGCGGACCTGCTCGCCGTCGTCCATGCCGTAGATGAGCTCGGGCGGGCGCAGGTCGAGCCCCTCCAGGTACGAACCGAACGAGCCCGAGGTGCCCTTGGGGTCGAGCAGCATGTGCCGGTCGGCGTCGTGGATGCGCACCTCGACCGAGGGACCCTCGGGGAGCGAGTGCACGAGCGTGCCCACGCCACCCACGTGGTCGACGTGACCGTGGGTGTTGAACAGGGCCACGAGCTTCAGCCCGTGGTGCTCGAGCCGCTCGATGATGCGGGCCGGGTCGGGCGGCGCGTCGATGAGCACGCACTCGCCCCCGGGACCGCCCGGCGCCAGGAGCCAGCAGTTCGTCTGGGCCAGCCAGAGGGGCAGTCCTTCGATGAGCACGCACCCGACGGTACCGGGCCGGTCAGGCCCCGTCCCGATCGGCGACGGCGTCCGCCGGGGGCGTGGGGGTCGGCTCGGCGGCGAGGCGATCGAGGCGATCGAGGCCGAGGCCCAGCGCCACCGCCTGCACGAGCGGATCGGCGAGGATCTCCTCGAGCGTGCGGGGCAGCGGCAGGCGCCAGTTCGGGTGCTCGTCGAGGGTGCCCGGCAGGTTGGGCCGCTCGGGCGCACCACACGCGTCGTCGAGGGTGGCCAGGCGCACCAGCGCGGGCGACCCGGCCAGCGCGGCGTGGGCAGCGGTGATGACGGCGTCGACCGGCGACGACTCGTCGAGCCCGGTGGCCTGGGTGAGGCGGGAGCGGAACCAGTCGTTGGCGCCCGGGTCCTCGTCCAGTCCGGCGGCGAGACGGGCGGCCTCGTCGGCGCCGCTCCACACGCCGGCCACCGTCGGCAGGTCGTGGGTGGTGATGGTGGCCATGGCCTGCTCTGGCCACTCGTCGGGCGGGGGTTCCTCGAACCACAGCACGCGACACGACAGCAGCCGGCGATCCTGCAGCTCGGCCCGTACCTCGTCCTCCACCGTGCCCAGGTCCTCACCGACCACGAACGCACCGGCGCGGGTTGCCTCGAGCGCCAGCAGGTCGAGCAGGTCGCCGGCCGGGTAGCGCACGTAGGTGCCCTCCCTGGCCCCGACGCCCTCGGGGATCCAGTACAGACGGAACAGACCCATCACGTGGTCGATGCGCAGCCCGCGCAGGTGGCGCAGGTTGGCCCGCACCGCGGCGATGAACGGCCGGTAGCACGCGGCCCGCAGCTTCCACGGCGTGTACGGCGGCAACCCCCAGTCCTGGCCGTTGGTGTTGAACGTGTCGGGCGGAGCACCGATACGGCACCCCAGTGCCAACAGGTCCTGGTCGATCCAGGCGTCGAAGCCGGCCGAGTTGAACCCGACGGCGAGGTCGCCGATGAGCCCGACGCCGTGGGAGGCGGCCGCGCCGAGCTGGCGGTCGAGCACCCACTGGCACCACGCGTGGAACTCCACACGGCGGGCATCGGTCCCGCGGACGCGGCGCACCGCGTCGGTGTCAGGGCGTTGCACCTCGGCCGGCCAGCGCGTCCAGGCCGGGCCGAAGCGCTCGGCCAGGGTGGAGAACACGGCGAACAGCTCCAGATCGGGCCCCTGCTCGGCCCGCCAGCGGGCGAACGCGGCCAGCTCCACCGCGGGGGCGGCATCGCGGAAACGCTCGAACACCTTGGCCAGCGCCGGCATCTTCACCCGGGCGACGGCGTCGCGATCGATGCGGGGCGTGGCGTTCAACGCCCGACCGGCGGCGTCCAGGGCCGCTCGCTCGTCGGCGTCGAGGGCGTCGGCACCCGGTGCCCCGGGCACGTGGATGGCGAGCACGTGGCGGAAGCGCCGGCTCGTGGCGTAGTACGGGCTCGGCTCCTGGGGCAGGGTGGGCGCCGCGGCGTGCAGCGGGTTGATGAGCAGCGCGCCGGCGCCGAGGCCGGCCTGCCACCGGGTCAGCGTGGCCAGGTCGCCCAGATCGCCGATGCCCCAGCTGGCCGCCGAGCGCACGGCGTAGAGCTGGGCGCTGAAGCCCCACGCGCGCTCGGGGAGCGGCACCCGCCGGGGCGTGACCACGAGCTGGGTCGTCGGTGCCCCGTCGGACGGCTCGAGCACGTGGTAGCCGAGGGGCAGGTCGACGGGGAGGGCGTCCAGGTCGGGCCGCGTCGTGCCGTCCTCGAGCACCACCGAGCAGCGGTTCCAGAGCTGGCCGCCGTCGCCCGCCCCCACGAACCACATCGGCGGGGGCGACGGTGGGGCGTCGCCGGTGGCGTCCATGGCATCGAGCAGGGCCCGCCTGGTGGTCTCGGCCGTGGGGTGCCAGGTGCCCCGCGTGTCCCAGTAGCCGTCCACGATGCCCCATGCGTCGGTCATGGCCAGCAGGATCGCAGGCGGCGGGCGCGCCGTCGAGCACTCCTCGTGTGACGTGGTACCGGCCACGGTGCACGCCCGGACCGGTGTCGCGTTCCTACACTCACGGGGTGCCCCGCTTCCTGGTCGAACGTCGTCTGCGCGAGGTCACCACGCGCCTGCGAGCCCTGCGCGAGGAGCTGGCCGTCACCGACGAGCAGGGCGGCCAGTTCACCGACGAGGCCGAGGACAACCGACTGCGGGCCCTCATGTCCGAGACGCCGATCGCCGACCACGAGTTCCGCGAGTCACAGCGCCACGCCGACGCGTGGGCCCGGCGCCGAGGCGAGCTCCTCGACTCGATCCGCCGACTCGAGGCCCGCCAAGACGAACTGCTCGACCGTTTGACCGGTTCCTGACGCCGGTCGCCGCCGTCCGCGGACCGGGTCTGAGCAGGTTGTCCTCGGCGGCAGGACGGCGCGGGTGCTTGAATGGGGCCCGTCGGCCGAGCCGGCGATTCACAGCAGGTCGTAGGAGGTCTGGCCCCGCATGCCCATTCGTGTCGTCATCGCCGAGGACGAGGCCATCATCCGACTCGACCTGCGCGAGACCCTGGAGGAAGAGGGCTACGAGGTGGTCGGCGAGACCGGCCGCGGCGACCAGGCCGTCGACCTCGTGCGCCAGCTCCGTCCCGACATCGCCATCCTCGACATCAAGATGCCGGGGATGGACGGGCTCACCGTGGCCAAGGAGATCACCACCGAGCGCATCTGCGGCGTGCTGATCCTCACCGCGTTCAGCCAGCGCGATGTGATCGAGCAGGCCCGTGACGCCGGCGCGCTGGCCTATCTGGTGAATCCGTTCCAGAAGAGCGAGCTCGTGCCGGCCATCGAGCTGGCCATCGCCCGCCACAACGAGCTGTCGGCGTTGTCGGCCGAGGTCGCCGGACTCGAGGCCCAGCTGGAGGCGCGCAAGGTGATCGACCGGGCCAAGGGCGTGCTCATGGACCGTGACGGCATGAAGGAGGCCGAGGCCTTCTCCCACATCCAGCGCCGGGCCATGAGCGAGCGCCGCAAGATGCGCGACGTGGCCCAGGAGATCGTCGAAGGTTGAGGACCGGCCGGCGCGGGTGACCGTGCCCGCCAACGGCCTGCCGTGGCCCGCCCCGGTAGGGTCGGAGGCGATGGCCAAACTGATGCTCGTCGACGGGAACTCGCTCACCTACCGGGCGTTCTTCGCCCTGCCCACCGACATGGTGACCGCCTCCGGGCAGGTCACGAACGCGGTGTACGGGTTCACGTCGATGCTCATCAACCTGCTGAAGGATCACCGCCCCGACGGGGTGGTGGTGGCCTTCGACCGGCCCGAGCCCACGTTCCGCCACATCGCCGAGCCCACCTACAAGGCCCAGCGCGACGAGGCCCCCGACATCCTGCGCCAGCAGATGGGGCTGGTGCGCGAGGTCACCACCGCCCTCGGCATCATCTCGCTCGACCTGGCCGGGTGGGAGGCCGACGACCTCATCGCCACGCTCGTCACCAAGGCCACCGAACGGGGCGACCAGGTCATCATCGTCACCGGCGACCGCGACAGCTACCAGCTCGTGTGCGACCCGTTGGTGAAGGTGCTCTACAACCGGCGTGGTGTCAGCGACTACGCGCTCTACGACGAGGCCGGCATCCTCGAAAAGACCGGCGTCACGCCGGCGCTCTATCCGCAGTACGCCGCGCTGCGGGGTGACACGTCCGACAACCTGCCCGGCGTGCCCGGCGTAGGTGAGAAGACCGCGGCCAAGCTGATCACCACCTATGGCGGCCTCGACGGCATCTTCGCCAACGTCGACGCCCAGACGCCCAAGCTGCGCGAGTCGCTGCGCGAGCACGAGGCGCGGGCCCGCAAGAACTTCGAGCTGATGGTGCTGCACCACGACGCGCCGATCGAGGTCGACCTCGATACCGCAAGGGTCAGCCCCGACCAGGCCGAGGTGAAGCGCCTGTTCGAGTTCCTCGAGTTCCGCTCGCTGTTCGACCGCCTGCGCGAGGCCCTCGAGGGTGCCGGCGTGGAGGCGGCCGGCAAGATCGCCTCGGGACGCGTGCTCGAAGCCGAGATGACCATGTGCGAGTCGCCGGCCGAGGCGACCACCGCGCTCACCACGCCCGCCGTCCTCGACCTGGCGCCGTCGTGGGCCGGTGCACCGGGGCGCAGCGAGCTGCTCGGCATCGCCGTGGTGCAGGACGCGGCCGCCGCCGAGGTGGCGTGGATCCCCGGGCGGTTGCTGGCCGACGCGAGCGTGCGGGCCGCGCTCACCGACGGGCGCGGCATCCACACCCATCACGCCAAGGAGCTGATGCGCTCGCTGCTGGCCAGCGGCGTCGACCTCGCCGCGCTCGAGCTCGACACCGCCATCGCCGCGTACCTGATCGACCCGGCCGAGACCCAGTACGCGCTGGGCGAACTGCTGGTGAAGTACACCGGCGACACCCTGCCGGTCGCCGGCGCGCCCAGCGGCCAGCTCGACTTCGGCGAGGTCGCCGTCGACCAAGCCCAGCAGGCGTGCCGGCACGCCTTGGCCGTGGCCCATCTGTCGCCCGTGCTGCTCCACGCCCTCGACGCCCAGGGCATGCGAGCGCTCTACGACGAGATCGAGAACCCGCTCGTGCGGGTGCTGGCCCACATGGAGCACGTGGGCGTCGGGGTTGACGTGCAGGAGCTGCGGGCCCTCAACGACCACTTCACCGCCGAGTGCGTGCGCCTGCAGGCCGAGGTGCACCAGGTGGCCGGGCGCGAGTTCAACCTGAACTCCACCCCGCAGCTGCGCGAGATCCTGTTCACCGAGCGCAACCTCGCTCCGGTGAAGAAGACCAAGACCGGCTTCTCCACCGACGCCCAGTCGCTGGAGAAGCTGCGCGACCAGTGGCCCGAGTTCATCGACCCGCTGCTGGCCTACCGCGAGTACGAGAAGCTGCGCTCCACCTACGGCGAAGGGCTGCTGAGCGAGGTCGCGCCCGACGGGCGCATCCACGCCACGTTCAACCAGACCGTGGCCCGTACGGGCCGGCTGTCGTCCGACCAGCCGAACCTGCACAACATCCCGGTGCGCAGCGACGAAGGCCGCCAGTTCCGCAAGGCGTTCGTTCCCACCGACGGCCACGTCATGCTCATCGCCGACTACAACCAGATCGAGCTGCGCTGCATCGCCCATCTGGCCGAGGACCCGGGCCTGATCGAGTCGTTCACGTCGGGCCGCGACATCCACACCGAGACGGCGGCGCGCGTGTTCTCGGTGGAGCCGGGCACCGTCACCGTCGACCAACGCTCGAAGGCCAAGATGGTCTCGTACGGGCTGGCCTACGGCATGGAGTCGTACGGGCTGGCCCAGCGGTTGAACATCGCGGTGGAGGACGCTTCGGTCATCCTGGCCGCCTACTTCACGGCGTTTCCGAACGTGAAGGCCTACATGGACGCCACGGTGCGCGAGGCCCGCATGCGCGGCTACACCGAGACGCTGTTCGGCCGGCGCCGGCCCATCCCCGACCTGCAGAACCCCAACTCCCGCATGCGTCAGGCGGCCGAGCGCCAGGCCATGAACGCCGGCATCCAGGGCCTGGCCGCCGACATCTTCAAGGTGGCCCTCGTGCACCTCGACACCGCCCTGTTCGACGGTGGCTACGAGAGCCGGGTCATCCTGCAGGTGCACGACGAGGTGCTGGTGGAGGTGCCACCAGCCGAGCAGGAGGCCGTCGGCAAGCTGACGGTCGAGGTCATGCGGGGTGCCGCCGAGCTGCGGGTGCCGCTCGAGGTGAACCTCACGTTCGGGTCCACCTGGGCCGCGGCGAAGGGCTGAGGGGTCGCCGTGCGCGCGGTGCAGGTCGACCCGGCCGAGCAGTCGCTGCGGGTGGTCGAGGTGGCCGACCCGGTCGCCGGGCCGGGCCAGCTGCTGGTGAAGGTGCGGGCGGCGGGGTTGAACCGTGCGGACCTGATCGCCCGCGCCGGCCGCTACGTGGTGAGCACTTCGGCCACGGGAACGGCCGCGCCGCCGCGGCCTTTCATCGGCGGCGGCGAACTGGCCGGCGAGGTCGTGGCCATCGGCGAGGGCGTGACCGGGTGGTCGGTGGGCGATCGCGTGATGAGCCAGGGTCCCGGCTACGCCGAGCTGGCCGTGGTGAGCGCGGCGCTGGCCATGCCCGTGCCCCACGCGTTGTCGTGGGAACAGGCCGGCGCGCTCCCGGTGGCGCTGCTCACCATGCACGACGCGTTGGTCACCAACGGCCGTTGGCGGTCGGGCGAGTCGGTGCTCGTGCACGCGGTCACGTCGGGTGTGGGCGTGGTCGGCGCCCAGATGGCGCTGCACCTGGGCGCCCCGCTCGTGCTGGGCACGTCGCGCTCGTCGGCCAAGCGCGAGCAGGTCGCGGCCTACCTCGGCGATGGTCGCTTCGCCGCCGTCGCGCCCGACGAGCTCGTCGCCGCGGCCCGTGCCCGCACCGACGGTCGCGGCGTCGACGTCACCATCGACAACGTGGGTGCCAACGTGCTGGAGGCCACGCTCGAGGCGGCGGCCATCCTGGGCCGCATCGTGCAGGTCGGCCGTCTCGGTGGTCGGATGGGCACGTTCGATCTCGACGAACTGGCCCGCAAGCGGGTGTCGCTCATCGGTGTCACGTTCCGAACGCGCAACGCCGACGAACGCCGGGCCGTGCGCGACGCGGCGTGGCACGACCTGGCCGCCGCGGTGGCCGCAGGCGCGCTGCGCCCGCTGGTGCACGAAGCGTTCCCGCTGGCCGAGGCCGAAGCGGCCCAGGCTGCCATGGGCGCCGACGGCCACGTCGGCAAGCTCGTGCTCGTGCCCTGACCCCAGGCGGGGGTAGGGGACTTCCCGGATGGTGTTGCGGGCCTCGCCGGTCCATGGTGGAGCCATGGACCGATGGCCAGCCGGCACCGCGCGATCGTCACCGGCGATCGTGGCCGCGTCGGTCGCGGTGGTGCTCGCGCTGCCCGCGGCCGCCTACGCGGCCGTGGGCGATCAATCGAGCACGGCCCCGCCGTACGCCGACCACCTCTGGCACCCACCGTCGTGGTCCGAGCGTGATGTCCGTGCCGTCGGTGTGGCGGCGGCGATCGTGGCCCTCGCCGGGCTCGGTGTGCTGGTCCGTGCCGCCCGACGGCGAGAGCTACCGCGTGTTGTCGCCGTCATCGACGGGTTGCTCGTGGTGGCCGGCCTCGTGGTCGCCTTGGGCTCTCGCGTCCTGACGGCAGGTGTCACCGGAGCGAACATCGGCGGAGGCATGGTGTTGATGTTCGGGCCGCCACTGGTGGCCGGGTTGCTGGTCGCGGCGACGGTCACCGCAGTGCGGCGAGGGCGCGGATGTGGCCCGGATCGGTCCCGCAGCAGCCCCCGATGACCGTGACGCCGTGGTCGTGCTGCCAGGTGCGCGTGTGGGCGACCAGCGCGTCGGGTTCGATGATGTCGACGAACTGCCAGTCGGGCATGGTGAAGTAGCCCGACTCGGGGTACACACCGAGCGGCCCGGTCCAGTGGCGACGCACCTCAGCGAGCGCCTCGCCCGTGTGGTTCACGCTCGTGTGCATGACGGCGAGCACCTGGGGGCCGGCGGCCACCAACGGCGCCACGATGTCGGCCAGCGGCATGTCGGGCCGGCTGTAGCCGTGCAGGGGCCCGTCGCCGGCGGCGCCCTCCACCGAGATGCCGACCCATACGGGCAAGCCGGTGGCCATGGCCGCCTCGGTGGCCCACACGGAGAAGTCGCGGTCGCGCATCATCTCCATGATGATCAGGTCGACGCCCGCGGCGGCGAGGCCCTCGGCCTTGCGGACCATCAGGGCGCGGGCGTCGGCCTCGGTCCAGGTCATGTCGACCCGGGTGCGGTCGGTGCCCTCGGGTACGAGGCGCATCGTGGAGAACGAGCCGGCCACCGCTGCGGTCGGTGCACCCGTGCGCTCGGCATGGTCGGCGGCGGCCCGCCGGGCCAGGTTCACGGCCACGGCGTCGATGGGGACCATCTCATCGATGCGACCGAGCCCGTCGAACAGCAGTGGGCTGGTGGCGAAGGTGTTGGCGATGAGCAGTTCGGCCCCGGCGTCGAGATACTCGGCGTGCACGGCCCGCACCACGTCGGGATGGGTGCGGTTGGCCTGGGCGCACCAGCTGGCCCCGTCCATGGGCACACCGCGCCGTTGGATGTCGGTACCGGTGCCGCCGTCGATCACGATGGTCGCGCCGATGCCGAGGCGTTCCTGCAGGCGGGCGTAGCTCATGATCGGGTCCTCCGGGCTCGGCGGGTGCGCAGGGCCAGCATCCCACCCGCGGCGATGCCGATGACGACGCCGATCGCCACGGCGGGCACCGACGAGCGAGTGCTCGCCGTGACCGGCGCGGCCGTGGTCGCGGTCGTGGTCCCACCGCCCATCGTCGGCGGGGCCGTCGTCATCGCGGTGGTCGCTGTTGCTGCCGTCGTGCTCGGTTCCGGGTCGCGAACGGTGGACGGGGCGGTCGTGTCGCGGCCCGGAAGCGTGATGGTCGAGGGAGTCGCGGCCGTCGTAGTGGCGACGGGCGCTGTCGCGTACCAACGCCGCACGCCGGCGACACCCTCGTCGCGATTGGGTACGGCCTCGACCGGTGTGCCGAACCGCTCGATCGAGCCGATGGCCACCGTGAACCGGGCCGCCGTGGTGCCCGTGACCGTGATGGCGAACTCGCCGGTGGCCGCCACGGGTTCGGCCACCTCGAGCAGGCGCACGTAGCTCGTGCCCGAGAACGACTCGGTGAAGCGCTCACGGCGATCGGGGCGACGCTCGCTGGTGGTGCCGTCGGGCGCGGCGACCATGAGGATGGGGAGCTCGGCGGCGCTGAGGTCGCGCTCGGGTGCGAGGTCGGGGATGAGCAGCGTGAGCTCCAGCCGCTGCCCTGCACGTAGCTGGGCCCGGAAGCCACGCGAATCGGTGCCACCGGCCACCGTGCCGTAGAGCGCGAACGAGATCGTGCCGTCGGGGAGTCGGGGGCCGGCGGCGGGCGTCGTCTGTTCAGGCGTGAAGATGATCGGGTCGTGGGCATCGGCCCGGGCCGCGCCGGCGAGCACCACCGTGGCCACGACCGTGCCGAGCACCAGCGCTCTCATGCCGGCCGCAGTGGGCGACGTCGCACGTCAGCCCTTGCGGATCGACTGGCCGCCGTCGACCGGGAGCAGCACACCGGTGATGAAGCGGGCGTCGTCGCTGGCGAGGAACAGTGCAGCGTTGGCCACGTCCCACGCGCTTCCCATCTGCTGGCCGAGCGGCACGGCGCGGTTACGCTCCTCGCGCAGATGATCGGTGCTCACGCCACGGGCCCGGCTGATGCCCTGGATGGCCATCGGCGTGTCCATGAGCCCGGGCAGGATGGCGTTGGCGCGGATGCCGTGGCGGGCGCCGCCCATGGCAAGGTGCTGGGTGAGCGTGTTCACACCCGCCTTGGAGATCTGGTACGCCGCGGTGTTCGTCGAGCAGATCGAGGCGATCGACGAGATGTTGATGATGGCGCCGCCACCGCGCTGGCGGAACACGGGGATCACCGCCTTGCACGTGCGCCACATCGCCTTCAGGTTGACGTCGAAGATGCGGTCCCAGTCGTCTTCCTCGACCCTGGTGGCCGGGCCGTCGCCGCCACCGATGCCGACGTTGTTGTGCAGCACGTCGAGGGAGCCGAACGTGTCGAGGGCGGCGACCGGGATGGACGCGCACGAGGCCCGGTCGGTGATGTCGGCGGCCAGGCCGACCGCGGTGTTGCCTTCGCGTTCGATCATGGCGACCGTCTCGTTGGCCGAGGCGAGGTCACGGTCGACCACCACCACCCGGGCGCCCTCGCGTGCGAACGTGATCGCCGTCGCTCGACCGTTCCCGATGGTCTCGCCGGGCGTCTGCCCGCCACCGACCACGACGGCGACCTTGCCGGCCAGACGTTCCCCCATGGCGGCGACGCTACCGCCCGGCGGGTCGCGGTGCACCGCGGACGGGGTCGTGGTGCCCTGGCGCGTCGGCGCGGGCGAGCGCACGGTGAGCGGGCGGGCGCGGGCGTCCGCATCGACCCGAGGAGGTCACCATGTTCGGCAAGAAGAGCGCGGCGGCGGTGTCGGTGCTGGCCTTCGGAGCTGTTGGCGTCGGCGGGGGCGTGGCGTCGGCCGACCAGTCGACGCGCACCTACCGGGGTGGGTGGACGACGGTGACCGACGTCTGCGGCCCCGCAGTGCTCACCGAACCCGGCGTGCCCACGCCGGTGCCGGCCAATGGCACATGGTCGCTGCGCCTGAAGCGTGACGGCACCGGCACGTTCGTGTTCGACTTCCGCGACATCCGTGGCACGTCCGTGGCCGGCACCGTGCCGGCGACGGTGCTGACGCGCCATCCGCTCACGTTCACCGCGACGTACCCGTCGCCGTACATCGGCGACTTCACGATGAACAGCACGATCGTCGACCACGACATCGTCGCGGCGGCCACGTCGCTCGTCCCGTGCGATGACGCCGGCCACCTGCTGTCGCCCGTCTTCACCGGCACCGTGCGGTAGGCCCTTGGCAATCGAACACATGTTCGCCTAGACTGGCCGGGGTGACGAGCAGGGCGGGCACCGGTGGGGCAACGATCCTGCACGCCGATCTCGATGCGTTCTACGCGTCGGTCGAGCAGCTGCTCGACCCGTCGTTGCGTGGCATCCCCGTCGCCGTAGGCGGCGGCGTGGTGCTGGCGGCGTCGTACGAGGCCAAGCGCTTCGGGGTGTCGGGCGGCATGTCGGGCTGGAAGGCCAAGCAGCTCTGCCCACACCTGCGGTTCGTGTCGGGTCACTTCAAGGAGTACCAGCGCCTCGCCGACCTGGTGATGGGCGTGCTGGAGGACCACACGCCCTACGTGGAGCGCATCTCCATCGACGAGGCGTTCTGCGACGTGGCCGGCGCCGTGCACCTGTTCGGCTCGCCGGCCACGATCGCCGCATCCATCCGGCAGCGGGTGCTGCGGGAGATCGGCCTGCCCATCTCGGTGGGCGTGGCCCGCACCAAGCACCTGGCCAAGATCGCATCGCAGGTGGCCAAGCCCGACGGCCTGGTGGTGGTCGACCCCGACCGCGAGCGCGAGTTCCTGGACCCGCTCCCGGTCGGCCTGGTGTGGGGGGTCGGGCCGGTCACCCAGGAGCGGCTGGCCACCATGGGCGTGACCACCATCGGGCAGCTGGCCCAGGTGCCGGGCCACTCGTTGGAGCACCTGCTCGGGCACGCCGCCGGGTCCAAGCTCGAGGCGCTGGCGGCCAGCGAGGACTCCCGCAAGGTCGACGGCGGACGCCGGGCGTCGTCCATGGGTGCCCAGTCCGCACTCGGCCGACGGGCGCCGACGCCCGAGCTGCTGGCCCAGGTGCTCGGCCACCTGGCCGACCGCGTGGGTACCCGCTTACGGGCCAAGCAGCGTGCGGGCCGCACGGTCACGGCGCGGGTGCGCTTCGCCGGCATGCGGTCGGTGACCCGCTCGATCACGGTGCGCGACCCGGTGTCGTCCACCCTCACGCTCACCGAGGTGGCCACCGGCCTGGTCGGTGCGGCCATCGCCGATCAGCCGGCCGAGACCGAGATCTCGCTGCTCGGCATCTCGGTGTCGAACCTGGTCGACCGGGCCGCCCTGCAGCTCGAGCTCCCCCTCGAGCTCACCGGCGACGCGGCCGGCACACGCGCCGGCTCGGCGACGGGCTCGGCCCGCTGGGCGCTCGACCAGTCGATCGACAAGGTGCGCCAACGCTTCGGCCGCGACGCCGTCGGCTTCGCCACCGTTGCCCTGTCCGACCTGGCCCTCGTCCCCGACGAGTTCCGCGAGCTCGCCGAACGCGAGCGCTGAACGTCAGCGCACCGGCGCCCGCAGGGCGAGCACGTCGCGCAGCTGGGACACGGCCTTGTCGGGGTGGTCGTTCACCATGCGCCAGGTGAGCCGCAGCACCGTCCAGCCCTTCGACGCGCGGAAGAGATCCTTGGCACGATCGTCCTCCCACAGTCGCCTCCTCGCGCCGTGCGTGGCCCAGCCGTCCACTTCCACGATCAACCGTCCACTTCCACGATCAACCGCTCGAGGGCGAACACGACGTCCACCTCGTACCCCTCGACGACGGCATGGAAGACCCACGACGCCAGACCGGCGCGCCGGAAGTGGCCACGGGCCCAATCGGTGATGCCCGGATCGAACTTCATCCTCATGCGTGTGGAAGCGGCACTCCATCGTGGAAACCGCCTGACCTTTGCGGGCTCTGCGTCACCGGTGACCCAAAGCCCGCAAAGATCGAACGCCACGCCCGGCGGGCGCCCGCGTCAGTCGCGGTCCTGCCAGGTGCAGATGCAGGCTTCGTTGCCCTCGAGGTCGGCGAGGACCCAGAACGCGCGGGCGTACTCGTCGGTGAGCAGGCGGCCCCCGGCGGCCAGCGTCGCCGCCACGCGGGACTCGGCCTCGTCGTGGGCGACGGTGACGTCGATGTGGATGCGGTTGCGCTGGGGGCGGGCCGCATCCATCTGCTGGAACCAGACCGCGGGGCCGATCCGCAGGGGGTCGACGAGCGCCCGTACCTGCCCGCCGGGGGTCGAAGCCGGCTCCTCCTGGTACGCCAGCACCGCCTGCCAGAACGGGCGCACCGCGTCGATGTCGAGGGCGTCGATGGCGATCTCGACCCGCGTCGCCAGCAGTGGCTCGCTCGCCAGCCCGTCCTCGGTGGCCAACGCCGAGATGGTGTGGGCCAGTTCCACGTCGAGGTTCGTGAGACCGTTCGACGCGTGCGTCACGAGCACGATCCGCACCCGACCCGGGTAGCGCACGTCGATGTCGGGATGGTGGTCGAGCGCGTCGGCGGCGGCGGCTACGCGGTGGGCGAAGGCCGTGCCGGCCGAGAACGACGCCGCCGTGAACGTGGCTTCGACCCGGCCGAGGATGGCCCGCCAGTCGGGCAGATCGGGGACGGCGTGGAAGTCCTTCTGGGTGATCCTCGTCGACACGGCTCAGATCACCTCGCCGTTGGTGGCGAAGTCGACGCCGATGTCGAGGGGCTTGCCCGCCTCGGGCGTCGGCGTGTTCAGCGCGATGTGGCGTTCGACCGAGGTGCCGTCGTTCCACTGGCGGTGGGGCACGCCGGCCGGGATCGTCACGAGCGAGCCCGGCTGCACGGTGAAGCGCTCGAGCCCGACCTCGACGCTGAGCTCGCCGGCGAGCACGAAGTAGAACTGGTCGAAGGCGTGCACGTGGGTGCCCGGCCCACCCGAGCCGGGCTGCACCATGCCGATGTACATGGCGGCGTGGGCCGACGGCGACGGGTTCTGCAGCACGTGGTTGAGCGAGAACCCGGGGAACCGAGCGCTCTCGGCGAAGCTGCTCTCGTCCAGGACCCGCACGGTGGCCGCCAACCCGGCCGGGTCGGTGTCGCCGGTGGGTGTGGCCAGGGGCAGGTTGGGTCGCGGCGCCGGCGCGAGCACCTCGAGGTGGAACTCGTCGACGTCGCCCTCGTTCCAGTTGTGGTGGGGCAGGCCCTTGGGGATGTGCACGATCGAGTTCGGCCCGGCCACGTGCTCGGTGTCGCCCAACTGCACGTGCATCTCGCCCTGCACGATGTAGTACAGCTGGTCGCACTGCTCGTGACGGTGGTGCTGGTAGGCCGGCTTCCCGGCCGGCACCAGGCCGGTGATGATCACGCACGACTCGCCCTGGTAGAGGTACCGGGCGGTGTACTTGGATCGGTCGAAGGCGGCGAGGTCGACGGTGTGCACACGTTGCATGGCGCAGACGCTTGCATTCCGACCCGCCCGAGGCAAGGGGCGACCCCGGGTAGATTGCCGGCCATGGTGGCGAGCATCCTGGAGTGGCCGGCCTTCGAGCTTGACGGGTCGCTGGCGACGACGATCGAGAAGATCTCGCCGACCCTGCGGGCCACCGAGGACGAGGCCGAGACCCTGCGGCACCTGCCCGACCCCGCGGTGGCGGCGCTGCGCGACGCCGGGCTGTTCCGGCTGTCGGCGCCGGCGGCGGTCGGCGGCACGGCATCGCCTCATTGCGGGTGAGCCGATCGGAGACCCGGATCGTCGCGGGTTCCAAGGCGCTTCACCACGTACTCCCCGAGCTGGTCCCACCCATCGATCGCCAGTACACCTTTCGGTTCTTCACAGGGCAAAAGGCAGTCAACCGTGGCGATGAGAAGGCGTTCCTTGAGTGGTTCCCCCTCCTCTGTGAGATCGGTCGGCGATGCCCCGGAGCGATCGGTGCTGTACTCGAACGAGGCGGGGTCATGGCGACCAGCCAGTCGAAGGTGATCGACAACGCCATCATCGGGTTCATGCAGGGACAGGACGGAGAGCGACGTGCCATTTCCCGAGACTGACCTTGCCCGCATCCGACGGTGGGTCGATGCGCGCAACGCCCGACTGCCGGACCGAGCCCGTGACCAGATCCGCAACGCGATCGATGTCGATGACCGTGCCGTGACGATCCTCGAATGTCGGCCTCCGTGGCGGGCCGACTTCGGCCCCGAGTGGACACGCTTCCCGATCGCCCGGCTGCGCTACACGAAGGCGCGCCGGGAATGGCAGATCTACTGGCGCGACCGGAACCTCAAGTTCCACGCCTACGACCTTGTCCCGCCGAGTGCGAATGTCGAGACGCTGCTTGCCGAGATCGACGCTGACCCCACGTGCATCTTCTGGGGCTGAAAGGCAGTGCAGTCAACCGTTGGCAACGGAGAACCTAAGTAACGCTTGTTGCGTAAGCGTGGCTTAGCCGCCAGGCATATCACTTCCAGGTGCTGCTGAGCCGGGCCTTGTCGAAGATCTCCTCGACCGTGCCGTTGTCGATGGCAGCGGGCAGCGACCGGAGCCATCCGATCAGCCGGCGCCGGGTGGTGACGTGCACGTCCGCCGGCATCTGCTTCACGGTGAAGTCGTCGAGATCGACGAACACGACCAAAGGTGTGACGTCGACGGACCGCCCGCACGCCTCGGACAGGAGTCGACACGCACGCTTCGCCTCGAAGCGTGAGTTCCGCAGGTACTCGGTTCGCTGGCCGTTCACCATCACCATGCGTTCGCCGACCCACGCCTTGCCACGCGGATGGCGCTTGGCGTTGAGCGTGAACACGCCGGCCGGTCCGATGACGATGTGGTCGATGTCGCTGCCGTTGGCGCCGACTTCCACCGCGTGGAGCACGCGCCAGCCGGGGCCGAGCTTTCCCAGTTCCCCGGCGACCTTCTCCTCCCCCTTGGCTCTGACGCGCCATGCGCGTTCGTCGGTCTTCACACCGAGCATGCGGGCGACGAAGTTCAGCACCGGCGCCTGAGCGTTCACCTCGTTGCGTTTCGCCCGAGCGGCGGCTCCGGCGACGTTCGCCGCGAGGTCGCGGCCGCCGTCGTCACTGGCGCACGCCACCGAAGTCGACGGCTCCGTCTCCGGCAGCGCGGCCTCGACCTCGGCCTCAACTGGAGGGGGAGTTGGCGCCACCGACCCCGCTTCCTCGGGTGCTGATTCCGTTCCGGTGGTCCAGCGGGCGAGGCAATCCCTCAGCTCCGCTTCGTAGTCGGCAATCTTCGTGACGACGGTGCGCTCGACGAGGTCCACGTGACCGACGTCGTTCCCCTCGATGGTCTTCACGTACACCCGGTCCTTGCCGTACCGCTTCCAACGCGTCTCGATCAGCTGGCTCACGGGTGATGTATCGGCGCCACGCGCCCGGAACGTGATCGATGAAACCGGCGTTACCTTCCCGCCCGGAGCTCACGCCAGTAGCCGGTGAGCACAGCCACGGCAGTCGCCTCGGGGATGGTGGTGCGTAGGGCATCGACGCCGAGCCTCACTCCCGTGCCTGATGCGGAGCCGAAGAGGACGTCGCCGTAGGCGATGGCCTTCGCTGTTGCCCCAGCGGATCGCTCATCGTCGAGCAGAAGGTTCAGCCGGGTGGCCATGTCGTCAGGAGCGACCACATCGAACAGCCGGTACACGTCACCGGCGTCCTTGGCATCGAGCCGCTCGGGCTTCTCGAGTCGATCGCCCAGCTTGTGCAGCTTGGCGACCAGCATGGCCGCCTCGCCGGCGACATTGATCACGATCGACCGTTCGTCAGCCGGGTCGATCGCGGTGATCTCGACCGGGCCGTGGTCGACGAGCGCGCCTTCGAGGCCTTCGCTCTTCCGGGCGCTGTGCTTGCCATGCTCACCGGTGAGACGAGCCGACCGTCGACCGGGGCCGGCGGCGATCTCCATCGGAACGATGAGGTCGATGGGAACGACGACGTCGTCGTCGATGCCGGGTCTGCTGAACCTGGCCTCCCAGATCCCTGGTTCGTCAGTGAGCACGAAGCCAGCGGCGGTCATCGTGGCACCGAGCGCGGGCCGGTCGGTCAGCCGGCCGGGATCGACGACGATGTCAGCGTCGGTCGTGAACGGTTGATACGTGGGAAGCCGGCCTGCCGTGCGCAGGTACACCGCCTGTGCTCCGACGAGCACCACAGCATCGAGCTGGGCGCGAAGCGCAGACAGCACGTCGAGCAGCACGCGTCGCGCTTCGATGTACTCGATGCGGGGCAAGTCGCTCATGTCATCACGCTGTCAGGCCCGACGCACGCCAGCGCGGTTCATTTCGGCGCATCCAGGCGAGTAGCGCCTCGCCCTCCGCTGGCATGCGCCCCGGGCCGGTCAGACAGTCGATCGCTGCTTGGGCGATCGACACCGACCGCACGCCGTTGGTCTCCTGGCCGCGTTCGAACACGATCGGGTCGTATGGCTGGGCGAGGACAACGTTCGCCCCGGTCTTCGCCGGCAGCAGGCGGGCCGCCTTGGCGAGCCGTTCGGCGTCGTCGGTGTAGACGACCGCCATCTCGGGTGCAGCGACCGGTGAGAGCGTCGAGGCGACGAACGAACCGGTGACCGCCCAGCGCCCAATGCGGAGTCCGGAAAGGTCGTTGACCAGCCGGTCGGGTCCGGCGGCTGCGATCCAGGTCGAAGTGGTGTTGGCATCGAGCAGCGAATACGTCGCCGTGATCTTGCGTAGCAACGGTTCCCACTCCGCGGACGTCACCGGTCCGCGAGGAACGCGTTCGATGACGAGCTCGTCGGCGAGCACCTGCAGCATTCGTGAGACGTACCCGTCATCGAGGCGGAGAGCGGCTGCGAGATCGCCAGCGGTGTACGGCGGGCGAACCTCGACGAGGGTTCGTAGCAGCGCCCACGCTCGTGGCCCTCGAAGGGATGGTGCCTTTGATGGTTTCGGATCGGGGTCACGCGCGGCACCGTCGGTGCGGATGTAGAGGCCGGGGCGACCGAGGCGGATCTCGACGTTGCCTGTTCGATCGATGTAACTCGCGCGACGCTCGCGCAGCAGATCGCGCGAACGCTCGCTCAGCCAGTCGACCGAGACGAGCGCCGACTCGTCGGAAGGGAGCCACATCCCGCGGACTTCCCTCGGCTCGAGCCGGTCGGTCGTGAGCAAGGGGAGTGCGCTCTCCGTGCCGGCGGCATCGGCAATGCGAAGGAGCGTGACATCGCCTTCCTGCCCGACCGCGCCGACAGCCCAATCGGGTGGAAGGAGCGCGCGCAGCTGTGCGATGGTCGCGTCGACTCGTCGTCGACGGACTGCTGGCACTGGTGGACGGCTCACGATGCAACGGTACTTCTATCTGTCCAGAATAGCTATCTGTGTGTTGCAGGCAGATGGCCGTCTCAGACAGGACTTCTAACGGAACTTCTAACGGACCAGGTGACACAGGGCGTTATCCACAGCCACCAGGTGACATTCCAAAATCGCGAAAGACCTGCTAGATGGCATGAAGTGACACAGGGCAACACAGGGTGACAGCACCGCTTTACGGCTCAGAGCCACGTGCACGTGGTCGACACGAACTACGACAACCTGGGCCTGGCCGTGCTCGCCGCCGCCGGTGCCGAGGGCCTCGGGCCGGTGCGGGCCGGTTACCGCTGAGCGGTTCAGGCGAGGTGTTGGACCTCGACCGGGGGTCGCGCGGGCGTCTCGACGGTACCCGACGGCCAGCCGAGGTAGATCACGCCGATCAACATGGCGTCGGCCTCGAAGCCGCACAGGTCGAGGACCGGC
>JANMAT010000045.1:0-6073 GCA_031359995.1 Actinomycetes bacterium | reverse complement strand
TCGCCCGAGCGTCCCCACAGGGGGAACAACCGGTCGAGGCAGCGCGCCGTCGCGCCATCGACCAGGCGGGCCTGGCTGGTCACGGTGACGTTCCATCCCGACGCGAACGAGTCGTCGATGTCGTGTACGCACAGCGACACGATGTTGTCGGGCAGGCGACGTCCGAGGATGCCGTTGCGGTCGGCGGCCACGTAGATCTCGTCACCCTTCAGCAGGTACATGGCCGGCAGCACCAGGGGTAGCGCGCCGTCGGTGATGGCCACGCTGGCGACGTGGCGCGTGGCGAGCATCTGCAGGCAGGCGTCCCGGTCGAGGACGACCAGACCGTTGCTGTCGCGAGCGCTCCCCATGACATTTGAGTCTGCCGGGAACCGCCCCGGGTACGTCTAGGGTCCATCGTCCCATGCCGATCAGACGGGGGTCGTCGTACCCGTCTGGCGTTTGGGCGTCAGGCGCGCACCAGCGGTCGCTGCGCCGCCCATGGCGCGGCGTCTTCCAGTTGGGCGGCGACCCGCACCAGCACGTCTTCACGTCCGTGGGCCGCCACCAGTTGCACCCCGACCGGCAGGCCGTCGGCCGACACGTGCAACGGCAGGTTGATGGCCGGTTGCCCGCTCACGTTCAGCTGCACGGTGAACTGCAGCACATCGGCGACCCGCGCCCCGCCCTCGGGTCCACTGAGGAAACCGATCGGGGGTGGCGGGACGGCGATGGTGGGGGTGAGCAGCAGATCGAACCCGCGGCTGCCGTCGGCGGGGTGCCACCATGACAGCAGGCGACGGGCCCACAGGTGGTTGCCGTTGATGGCCGCGATGTAGTCGGCTGCGGTGACCGCCGCGCCCATCTGGCCGGACACCAGGTTGTCGGGCTCCAGGTCGTCACCGGTGACCGCCCGACCGAGCAGCGACTCGAGCCAGCGGGTGTCGTTGGCCGTGTTGGCGGCCAGCACCGTCACGAAGTGCTGCACCATGGCGGGGTCGAAGAACGCCGACGGCGCCTCGGCCTCCACGTGGTGGCCGAGCGCGGTGAGCAGCGTGGCGGCGCGGGCCACGGCGGCTTCGCAGTCGGGGTGCGACACGACGTTGGGCGACCGGTCGAGCACACCGATGCGCAACGCACCGGGATCGGCGCCCACCTCGTCGGCCAGGGGGCGGGCCCACGCCGGCGCCGGGTGCGGGTCGCCTGGCTCGTAGCCGGCGATGGCGTCGAGCACCGCCGCGGTGTCGCGCACGCTGCGCGTCACGACGCCGTCGATCGTGTAGCCACCCCAGCCTTCACCCAGGTCGGGTCCTTGGCTGACCCGGCCACGCGTCGGCTTCAGACCGACGAGACCGCACTCGCTCGCCGGCACCCGGATGGAGCCGCCGCCGTCGTTGGCATGACCCACGGCCACGATGCCGGCGGCCACCGCGGCAGCCGACCCGCCCGACGAGCCGCCGGTGGAGTGATCGGTGTTCCAGGGGTTGCGCGACGGGCCGTAGGCGACCGGCTCGGTGGTGATGGTGGAACCCCACTCGGGCGTGTTGGTGCGGCCGATGGCCACGAAGCCGGCAGCCCGGAAGCGCCGGTAGAGGAACGAGTCGTGTGGGGCGCGCACGCCCAGGTTCTTCAGGCCCCGGCTGCCCATGTGCATCGGCTCCCCACCGATGGCGCACCCGAGGTCCTTCACTACCATCGGGACACCGCCGAACGGCGCCGCGCCGGCTCTGGCGGCCTCGCCGCGGGCCGCGGCGTAGCGCGGGTGGATGATGGCGTTGATGGTCGGGTTCACCCGCTCGGCGGCAGCGACGGCGGCGTCCACCAGCTCGGTCGCCGTGACCTGCCCCGACCGCACCAGATCGGCTTGGGCGGTGGCGTCGAGCGTTCCCAGTTCCTCTGCGATCCCCATGGGCGGACGCTAGCGGTCAGGCGGCGGGCTCAGACGGAACACCGGGTAGCCGGGCGCGATGGCGAGGAGCTGCCCGTCGGAGGCGTCGGGACCGACGCCGGCGAAGAACTGACCCACCTCCCACTTCCAACGGCGCAGGTAGGCCCGCAGCAGCTCGGGCTTGGCCTCGTCGGCCAGCTCGGTGAGGGCGACCGTCTCGACCCGGCGACCGAGGTGCAGACGCACCGTGCCGGCGACCCGGGCGTTGCGCACCCACTCGGTCACGCCCCGGGGCGCCACCAGGTAACGCTCGCCATCGACGGTCAGGACGTTCACCGGCGTGGTGCGGGGCCGGCCCGACGCGCGACCCCGCACCTCGAGGACACGAGACCCCCAGACGCTGAAGCCGAGCTTGGTGAGGCGGGCGACCAAGGGGTTGAAGACCCGCCGGGTGAAGCGGTCGGGGCGGACGTAGCGGGGGCGGTCGGTGGTGTTCATGGCGTCGCTTCCTCGATTCTAGATCGGTGCTCTGTTCTGTGATCAGTGAAGCACGAGCGGATGCCGGCGTCAAGATCACTGATCTGCAACCGGATCGATGTCTGGCAGACTGAGGTCCATGAGCTCACCCCTCCGCTCCGCCCGGGACCGGGCCCGGTCCGAGGTCCGCAGCGCGATCCTCGACAAGGCCCGCGAGCACCTGGCGGTGGAGGGCGCCGCCGGACTGTCGCTGCGAGCCGTCGCCCGCGACCTGGGCCTCGTGTCGTCGGCCGTGTACCGCTACTTCGCCAACCGCGACGCCCTGCTGACCGCGCTCATCGTGGACGCCTACGACAGCCTGGGCGACGCGACCGACGCCGCCGTCGCCGAGGCGGCGGGCCGACCGGCGGCGCAGCGGTGGGTCGCCGGCGCCGAGGCGGTGCGCACGTGGGCATCGGCCCACCTGCAGGAGTACGCGCTGCTCTACGGCTCACCGGTGCCGGGCTACGCCGCGCCCGACGACACCGTGGTGCCCGGTACACGCGTGTCGATCGCCCTCGTGCAGGTGGTGCGCGATGCCTACGACGCCGGCGCCGTGGCGCCGGGCGCGACGCTGGCACCCGGGCCGGTGACGACACCCGAGCTCGAGCGGCTCGCTGGTCTGCTCGGCACCACCTTGCCGGCGCCCGTGCTGTTCGCCGCGCTGCTGGCGTGGACGCAGCTGTTCGGGTTGCTCACGTTCGAACTATTCGGCCAGACGCGCGGCATCGTCGACGACCACGCCGCGTTCTTCCACGACGCCGCCGCGGCGATGGCCGCCCACATCGGCCTCTGAACGCGGGTGCCGTGGCGCCCGCGTCTGCGCCAAGAGGCACAGGCACGGCGGGAGGAAAACGGCGGCGACTCTGGCAGAGTTGCACCCGGCTACCGGGGTACGGCGATGAGCAGTTGCCTCCGGGCAACTCAGCGGTTCGACTCCGCGCTTGGCCACCAGCGACATCCAGGGGCGACGCCCGACCGGCCAGGAGGCCCCACCATGCCGTCCATCACTCCGTTCCTGTGGTTCGACACCGATCTCGCCGAACCGATCGCCTACTACACGGCGATCTTCCCCGACGCCGCGCCGGCCGACGTGCGCCACGTCGGCGATGCCGGGCCCGTCTACACCGCCACCATCGAGCTGTGCGGGCAGCGGCTGATGTTGCTCAACGGCGGGCCGGTGCACGCCGGCTTCACCGAGTCGATCTCGCTGTTCGTCGGCGTCGACACCCAGGCCGAGGTCGACGACCTGTGGGCCCGGCTGACGGCCGGCGGTGGCGAACCGGGCCGCTGCGGCTGGCTGAAGGACCGCTACGGCCTGTCGTGGCAGATCGTGCCCACCGTGCTCGGCACCCTGCTCGGCTCGCCCGACCGCACGCGCGCCCAGCAGGCGATGGATGCCATGCTGCAGATGGACAAGCTCGACGCCGCCGCGCTGCAGGCGGCCTACGACCGCTGATCCGCCGCGGCGCCCGCTGGTTCGGCCCTCGGGCGTCGAGGTGCCGCCGCGGGTACTGTCCGGGCATGTCCCATCTCTACGACCTCACGATGTCGTCGATCGCCGGCGAGCCTGTGGCTCTCGGTGACTTCCGCGGCAAGGTCCTGCTCCTCGTCAACGTCGCCAGCCGTTGAGGGCTCACCCCCCAGTACGCAGGTCTGCGTGCGCTTCATGACGAGTACCAGGACCGCGGCTTCGCCGTCCTCGCCTTCCCGTGCAACCAGTTCGGTGCGCAGGAACCCGGCACCGATGCCGAGATCCTCGAGTTCGCCACGTCCAACTACGGCGTGACGTTCCCGATGTTCTCGAAGATCGAGGTGAACGGGGACGGTGCATGCGAGCTCTACGCTTGGTTGCGCGGTGAGACCGGCGGCACCGACATCCAGTGGAACTTCGAGAAGTTCCTGATCGACCGCGACGGCAACGTCGCCGAGCGACTGGCCCCCACGGTCACGCCCGAGGACGTCGCGCCGAAGGCCGCCGCCCTCGTGTGAACGCGAGCTACGGGAGCGACGCCTGGCGTCGCTCCCGTAGCATCGCCCGATGGATCTCGACGCCGCGCTCCGCCGGGCGTTCGCCATCGCGCTGGCCTCCCGCCGCGCCGGTGACCACCCCTTCGGTGCCCTGCTGCTCCGCGACGGCGAGGTCGTGGCCGAGGCCCACAACCGGACCCGGAGCGACGGCGACCTGACCGCCCACGCCGAGCTGATGCTGGTGCGCGTCCTCGAGCGCCAGGGTCGGTTGGCGTTGTTGCGCGACGGCACCGTGGTGGCATCCACCGAGCCGTGCCCGATGTGCGTGGGCGCCCTGTTCTGGGCCGGCGCCCGCCACGTGGTGTTCGGGTTGTCGGCGGACCGCCTGAACCGGATGGTGCCGCGGCCGGGTGCCGACGACTACGGGTTCGCCATCACCGCCGCCGAGATCGGTGCACGCGCCGCGCCCGCGATGACGATCGAGGGGCCCCGCGGCGAGGACGAGGCCGCCGCCGTGCACGACGGCTTCTGGACCTGAGGGACGAAGGGAGCACCACCATGCCTGAGGAGTTCGAAGGCGACCTCGCCGGCGCCGTGTTCTGGGGCGCCGACCTGAGCGGTGCCCGCTTCCGCGACGTGAACCTCACCGGCGCCCGCATCAGCCACGCCTGGCTGGTCGACGTCGACGTCGACGCGCTGGTCGACAAGGTCGTCATCAACGGCGTCGACGTGACCGCGTACGTGAACGAGCGTGACGCGTGGTACCCGCTGCGGGCCATGCTCCGCCCCGCGAGCCCGGCCGACATGCGGGCCACGTGGGCGGCCCTCGACGAAGCGTGGGCCGGCGCCATCGCCCGGGCCCGGGCCCTGCCCGACGCGGCCGTGTTCGAGTCGGTCGGCGGCGAGTGGTCGTTCGTCGACACAATGCGCCACCTCGTGTTCGCCATGGACAAGTGGTTCACCGCGCCGGTGATCGGCGTCGGCTTCCACCCCATCGGGCGCCCGAACTCGGGCTCGGTCGACGTCCCCTTCCCCGGTCTCGATCTGAACCTGGCCCCGACGTTCGTCGAGGCGCTCGTCGTGCGGGCCGAACGGTCGACCCGCGTCCACGCGTTCCTCGGATCGGTCTCGGCGGCGGACCTCGACCGCTCGGTCGACGTGATGGAGAACGGCGCCAACCCGGTGCGCGAGTGCCTGTTCACCGTGTTCGAGGAGGAGTTCTGGCACCTGCGCTACGCGGTGCGAGACCTCGCCGTGCTGGAAGCGGCGCGCTGATCCGGGCGAGGATCGACCCTATGAACGAACCGTCCGCCGACTGGGCCCGCCACCAGCGCGACTTCCGGCACCGCTTCAGCGGCGACCGGGACAGCCTGGTGCCGACCGCGGTGCACTGGCGGGCCACGCCGGCCACCACCGTGGCGACCCGCGACGGGTTCAACGCCATCCTGGCCGACGGGCTGCTCACCCGCGCCGCACAGTCGATCGCCCGCCTCCGCAAGCGGGGCCCGCGCGTCGTGCACGTTCCCTACTTGTCGATCTGGCCGGCCGGCGCGCCGGCGGGAACGCCCACCACGCTCACGTTCGACATCGCCGAGCCGCCGTCGTTCAGCTACGAGGGCGACGGTGAGCTCTTCGGCGCCTGCACCGCCGGCGCCACGCTCGTGGTCGTCACCACCGACGGCGAGTTGATCTGGCCCGTGTCGACCCCACGCCACCCCG